>JAUIHW010000071.1 GCA_030431775.1 Gammaproteobacteria bacterium | reverse complement strand
GCAGCCCCGGGCCCTGCCCGGGCGCAGACACTCAAATATGCCGGCATAGCTCAGTTGGTAGAGCAACTGATTTGTAATCAGTAGGTCCCGAGTTCGACTCTTGGTGCCGGCACCATAAAATCAATGACTTAGCGCCTCCATCGTGAGGCGCTTTTTCGTATGTAGACAGTATGTAGACAGCTCGACGTTGGTAATACGGCGAATGACAATCACTTTCGTTGGTTTCTTTGTCCGGCGGATTTTGAGCGAATACGCGATAAAACAATGTCCAATTGATGGACTCTGGGAGCTAGCGGTATTAGCGTTCTCTGATTAACGAATGGAGCAATGATTTTTTCGGCACCAACTCGCGAACACGCCATCTGTGGCGGCAGTGAACTTCTTGATTAGCCTTGTCATATCGGCGATATCTCGTGGCGTCTTGGTTGCTGCCAAGTCACCATGCGCAATCTTATTTCGAGTATCAACCAAGTGATTCACCATGTTTATGGTTACGGTGGATTGAGATGCCAGTGCATTTGTGACGTCATTGCGATAATCGTTATATCCGAATCGCCCAAAGTACTTAACAATTTTTGTAAATCCTGGATTTGCAAAGCCTCTGCTGAACTTTGCTGAGTCTATGTTCTTAGGAAATGGTCCTGACCTAGACCAAAAGGGTAGTTCCTCAGTGAGGAAATCAAATACTTTGTCGCTTTTTCGTGTTGGATCAGTAGTGCGTTCAATTTCGTCTAATCGTTCCTTTGAAATGTGATAAAAAAGTCGATTCGAAATATTTGCTCGGTCTACTTTTTTTTCAAAAAAGGAATCGAGAGCCAATTGGCCGAGTTCTCGGACGAAAGCCTCCAGATGGCTGCAAAGCAATACAATTGATCCCCTACAGAGCGCATTAATCTGGCCTCTATCTGATATTGGATCGCGTTTTTCCTTATCCAGGGCGAGTCGGCGAAGTACTTCGACCTCATCAAGGCGAGATACATAATCTGAATAGACGGGCGTGTAACGGGCCACTACTGAAGTATTTCACGAAATGATTCTTTCCACATCGCAAAGCGCCGATTGGTTCGGCTTTTGTGGTCGACGGCCCTGCTGATTAGGTCTTGAAATTCGTCGTTGTTTAGTAGCTTCTTATATTGGCGACGAAATTCTGTTCGGCAGGACTTCGCCTTACTTGGCGTAGTTCGGGCTGCCGAAAATGCGACCAAATCAAATAGCGCCCTATTGATTGCTTTGAATCCTACCCTTCGGTAGCACTCGTTAGAATTGAACCAAATGAGCGAACAAATGATGGCGTTTTCCCAACGTGAATTAAGACGTAGAATTTTTCGATCGTTAAACGTGCGCCCTTCTCGGGCGGTATCGTTGAGCCATGTTTTCTGAGGGGTTTTGTAATTTGATAGCCCATGTAGATCAAAAGCAAAGAATCGAAGTACAAGCTCCTCATCTCGCATCCGCTTATCAGGCTTTTTCTTACCTAGAATCTCAAGCCATGGAGGAAATAAAACTGCTTTTTTGAGAAGAGTATTTAACGGTCCTCGAAATACACAATTCCTGAGTTCTTGTGCATTTAGTGGTTTGGTGTTCGTATTTAGTCTCTCAAATACGTCGAACTTAATTTCCGGATGTGATTCGTTCGTAATCGCCACACACCGCATCGTATGTGTTTTAATTTTTCTTTGTAGTTTTGTTTCCAACTGGTGAAACCGCAATCCATTTAACTCAGTAAGGACTTCAAGCCCGCTCAACGCGAACTGGTTTTCATAGTAGCGATAAATAGAATAAATTCTTTGTTGGCCATCAATTACATCTAGTTCATAGTCATCGTTCTGCGACAAGTAACACGGCGGGATCGGAACATTAAGCAATACTGACTCGATCAATTGTGATGCTAGCTTGCTTGGCCACACGTAGTCGCGCTGAAAGCTTGGTCGGTCAGACAAAGGGCGAAGATAGATTGTCCCCCCTTTGATTTGGTCGACCAAGGATTGAATTACCAAGTCGTATGGTTCGGTAAAAACCCTCCTGTCGCGAATAGGTGTTGAGTCGGGATCGGGAACGTCGGAATCACGGCCCTTCTCATAAATCGGGCTTTCGGTGCTCATAATCCAAAATCCATCTGTTTCTCCAATCTCTATCTAGCCAAAAGTCATGCTGTTCTGGTTGCGTGCAACAGATAGACTCTCCCTCCATTGAATATAACTATCCAGGGTGATTGTCGCCACTCCCCGGAATCTACGCAAACGAAACCACCGCCTGTCACTCGCCGAACGTCGGTGATGCTTGTACACCATTGACGAACCCACAGCGGGGCGGACCACCATCGCCGCTCGATTTTGCTGGAAGCATTGAGACCACCACAGCCGTGCGTTCTCAATCCTTTGGGGAACGAACTCGGTTGACCCGCCTTGCTGCAGTACTTGGCGATATACCCAACAGCATTTCGGGCCGCTTCTATCCTTGTTAGGCCGTGAGGCCACCAGCCACGCTTGTCGGGTTTCGGTAGGCGGTAGCCCTTCGGCATCCACACAATCACATGGAAGTGTACCGCGCCTTTCTTCGTCAACTCGGCTACCCATACATAGTAAAACTTCCGGCCACGTCGCCTGAACCATTCGCGTGCAATCTTGAGGAAATCCGAGACATGCCGCGAGTTCCACGAAACCCTCGGACTGTAGGTTAGGGTGATCATCACCGGGTAGGTGCGCTGACCTCCCTTCGAGAGTTGTTCCTGGAGCAGTCTTGCTCCCGTTATCGTTGCACATCGTAGTTTCTTCCAGCGCTGTTCATTCGGGCTTATTTGGATGGGCTGCGTGTCACTTGATACAGAATGGACAAGCCCAAAGGCGGGATCGCGTGCGGACCCGTTCATGACGAATCAGGCCGGACGTCAGATTGCATCGCATCAGCACCTGCGGTGCTTGATCGCGATGCAGTTCTGCGAGCGTCAATGAATGCGTCGAGATCGGTAGGCCGGTAGCGTACGGCTCTGGCACCGACCTTGATGAACGGAATGGACGCGCCAGCCCATCGATCACGTTCCAGGAAAGCTATGCTCACACTGAGATATTTCGCCGCTTCGTGCGTCGTAAGTAAGTTGTTTGACACTGGATTACTCCGTTTTCAGGTTAAGAAGACGGAAACAGCATCTAGTGAAGCGCAGTGCGAAAAAATGCCCTGTAGGCGGGAAATACTATTTTCTAGGCAGAACCTTTTCGGGGGCGGCCGGGACGGTTCCTAACGGCTGGCGGCGCAACGGGGCGAACCCACTTTCTTACAGTCTTTTCAACGAAATGGGCCGCTATTCCTGCTTCGCGGATTTGGCGTACGACCTCCGCGATTGTCAGGTCAGAGTCATTGGACCAAATTTCAACGGCCATTTCTCGGGCCTGATCCATCGCAATTTGGTTTGCGCTGCGCCGTGGCTTGTCTTCTTCAGGCGCAATTTCTGGTTCCTCGTCGTCGTCAGGCCATTTGTATTCCACCGAAAACCAGAAATCCGGACGTGGGTAGCCACTTTGCTCGCACCACAGGTCAAAGGCCCATCGATCAACCGTTATGAACTTCAGGAGTTTCTTCGGATATTCTTGACCGGCAATACAGGCGTAGATCTCGTCCAGGTACTCTCGAATATAGAATTCTTTAGGGTTGTCTGAGTCCGGCCGACGCTTTTCCATGATCAATATGGAATCCAGGTGGGCACTCAGGATTTCGTGGACCAGTAGCCGCATGTTGTCCCGAACAGCGAGAGGTAGCCGGGGCCAGTGCCATTTGTCAGGGTCCTCACCGGCTAGTCGGTGTGCCAATTCCCAGACAGAGAGTTCGCTATTTGTCAGTGCCATTGGTCGCCTTCGACTTCGCGCGTATCCAGAGCGCGTCCGGGTCCTCTTTGCCTCCCGGCGTGTGCGGCGTTATCACCCGCATTCTTTCCCCCGTCTTAGGGTCACAGTAAACACCCGTCTTATATCCTTCATTCATTGCGCGGTGTTCATCGGCACGGTCCCGCATACCATTCTCTTCCATGACCTCGAGCCAGAACTCGTAAAATGGGTCCTCATCGGGTGCTCTTGGAAAATTTAACGTGATCGTTTTTTCGACCATGATTCGCCTCCATTGCCAAGTGAGTCGGATTTCGCGCCAGCAGCAACCGGAAAGGGGATAATGTCTCGCGCGCTGCCCACAAAGGCCCTTTCCAGAAAATCCCCAATCAACTGTGCGGGTCGACGCAATCTTTCTACATCAGAAACGATATAGCCTGCTGTGACGTCATCGGACATTTTGTGATTGACCAGGCGTTTGATGGCATAGGGCGGTATATCGAGGGCCTCCGCGATGGTGATGAACGTACGCCGCAGATCATGCAGCGTAAACTGTACTCCCGAGGCTTCGATAACCCGATTGACTTGCTTCTTTGGCTCGATCAGGGGGCCGCGACCGTCACGACCCGGAAAGACATACGTTGACTGGATAACCTGGCTGCGCGCCCGGAGCCTCTCCCAGACCTGTGTGGCCAAGGGCAGCGTTAGGGACTCGCCGTTCTTGGTTTTGGTCAGGTGCAGGGTCCGATCCTCGAGGTCGATATCCGGCCACCTCAAGCGCGCAGCTTCGCCGCGCCGGAGGCCGGTTGAGATCAGCAGCAGTAGATAGTCTGCCATGGTGTTACCAAACGAGGCAGCCTCTGCCGGAGATCGGAGTGCTTCCACAGCTTCGTGCCAAGGCTTGAGTTGGTGGAGCTTTATCACGGTCTGACGCCGCGACGCTTTGTGCCAGGACCGAGTGCGCGTCAGGACCGTCACAGGATTAGCTGGCAGGATGGGGTAGCCTGTGCCGTCATCGTACTGTGCCAGACCGAAGTTCAGGAGTGCCCGGAGACATCGGAAGGTGAGATTGGCATATGCCTCGCCCCGATCTTCAGAGATACGCTGAAAGCGCGTCACGACCATGTGGGGAGTTATCCGACTGATCGGCTGACGCCTCCAGTCATTCAGGGCAACGCGCAGGACCCGATCATAGTCGTAGAGGGTTTTGGCACTGAGGTGCTTCCGGGCTTTCTTGAAATCCTTGAAACAGGCATCGAGCGTGGTGGCCTGGAGCAGTTGTTTCTTGCGTGCTGCCACCGGGTCGATGCCCATAGCAATCTGTCCGAGTTTTGCCTGGGCGAGCTTGCGAGCCTGCACCGGCGTCAGTTCACCGTGACGCCCGAGCGTGATGCGACGGATGCGACCATTGATGCGTTTTTCGACGACGTAAGAGCGCACGCCGGAGGGCAGGATTCGAACCGCAAATCCCTTCAGATCAATATCGCGAAGAAAGACCTGGCCACTCTCGGGAAGCGGTGCATTTTCGACGGTCGTTTTGGAAATCCGGACCCACTGATTAGCCATGTTTGTAGACCCTATGTAGGCACATTGCGTAAAACAGTTTCAAAGAGCCTAAATGCAGGTAGTGGAAAAAATCAATAGGGTCAGTTAGTTATCAAGGTTCTTCAAATTTCTTAAAACAGCAACTGGTTAAAAAATGACCATTTGTAATCAGTAGGTCCCGAGTTCGACTCTTGGTGCCGGCACCAATTTTAGCTCTTAAGAAACATGCTCTTAGGGTGTCAGCGGCCGATTGGTCGCTGACCGTTTCTTGCTCCGGCACTGATATAGCACCGTTTCGTGGTTCATTCTGCCGCGCCATCGGGCTGAAATACACGGCAGCCCAGATGCTGCGTCCTTCGCGGATTTGAATTCTGCCATTAGCACTTGGTCCGCTAGCCCAATCTTTGTGAAGGCATGAGAAATCGATCAGATTCGCGAGTTTGGCGATGATCGCAAAATATATCCACCAAATGCATAATGGCCGTAACGGACAACGCCACCGACTAACAAAAGTGCCAACTGAAGACCTAGAATCGTCAAATCTTTCCCTAGATGATCTTGAAGAGGAGCTTCTCGAGACTGATGATAGTCCTGAGGTCCCGCCCGAGGATATCGTCGCCTACAACGAGCTTCGTTCCTGCGCCGATCTTCATAGAATGTACAACCAAGGCATCCTGGAAATTCAACCGGACTTCCAGCGAGACGTTGTTTGGAAAGGAACCGATCAAACGCGCTTTATCGACTCGCTCATAAAGCAGTTGCCTATCCCAAGCATGTGTTTCGCAATGGACGCGAAGCAGCAAAAATGGCTTGTGATCGACGGGTTGCAGCGTATGGCGACCATAAACCGCTTTCTGGAAGGTGGCGACTGGAAGCTGTCGCGGCTCGATGATATTGATCCGAAGTTGCGGGGCCAATCTGTCGCAGCAATTAAGACGTCGACCACGAAACTGCACAATTACTACTCACGGGTAGAGAATTTGTCAATTCCGGTTACGGTTCTTAGATGCGACTTCTCGAAAACGACGCACATGGAGTATTTATTTACGATATTTCACCGCCTCAATGCAGGTGGTGCAAAACTCAACAACCAAGAAATTCGAAATTGCATTTATGGTGGACCATTCAACCAGTTGCTCAAGGAATTGGATCAAACTTCAGAGTGGCGCAGAGTCAACAAAGCGAAGACTACGGGGCATTATCGATTTAAGTATCAAGAGGTATTGTTACGGTTCTTCGCATTCAACGATTCGTACAAACAATACAATGGACAGCTTGCCAGATTTCTAAATGAATACATGCACAAACATCGAAACGCTGACGAGGCGTTCGTAGACAGCAAGAGAACTGTTTTCAAAGACACAATCGAGCTCATGTACGACAAGCTCCTCAACGGAAAATCGCCTACATCAAAGATGCCTATCGCGGTGTTAGAGGCGATGATGGTGGGAGTCGCAAAGAATATCGAGCCTTTGAGAGATTGCACGCCGCATCGAGCGCGCCAACTTTTTAATGAAGTGCTCGACCATCATGAATTCTCAGAGGCTGCCTTGAAAGAAGGGTTGTCGAAGAAGAAGCGGGTCATCGATAGAATCAATGCTGCAATTCAGATTTTGTCCGATGCATAACCATGATAGCAAGGAGCTATATTGAGGCGACACTTGATTCACTAGATAAGAAATATGCAACAGCTTCTTCACAAAAAGAATCCTGGTTGTACTCCAAACTGGCGATACTTGAGCTTTGCGGCTGGATTGAGGAATCAATGGACGATATCGTTCTGCGATGTGCGAAACGTCACCTTGGTACAAGCAAATACTTCAAAGATTATCGAGAAAAATATGTGGATAAGGTCCACGGATTCGGCTATTCACAGCATTTCCGCTCAATGTTACAAGGGCTACTTGGTGTGATAGTCATGAGAAAAGTCGAAAAGGAAGTCGATACGATTAAGCTTGATAGGCTCAAATCAACGCTCGGCACTTTGAAGGCCACACGCGACAAAATGGCGCACACACATATCCGAGGAACCACTCCAAGCATCGACGCGCCGTCACGTACTATTTCGAATTACAAGGTCGTGTATGACGGGCTGATTGAATTTCAAGAGGTGGCACGAAGTATTCGTCTCTAGTCTAAGAATCTCTTAATCGTCTCGATTAGTGCGGGTTCGTCACGACATTCGCACTCCCACACGGTCAGTACTTGCCAGCCCTCGTCCTTCAGTCTCTTGCAGTTTTCAGTGTCGCGCTCGACGTTGCGCCGCAACTTAGGCTCCCAGTACTCGACTCTGGACTTTGGCATTCGTCCGTCAAGGCAGTTTGGGTTATTGTGCTGATGCCAGAAGCAGCCGTGTACAAAGACAACTTTGCGGCGCGGACCGAACACTAGATCTGGCTTGCCAGGAAGGTCCTTCCTGTGGAGGCGGTATCTGAATCCCATGCCATGTACGAGCCGCCGTACAATCATCTCGGGCTTCATGTCCTTCGCGCGGATGCGGCGCATGTTCTCGCTACGACGATCTGGCGAGATCTTGTCAGCCATAGTCAAAGTAGCCAGTGCGGTTAAGAATCTCTCTCCGCTCATCGCTATTGATGCTAATTGAGACGAACTGCTCCGGTGAACATTCAGGTAGTCCTAGCTCGGCTATTGCATCTCGATTGTATTTTCCGGATAGAATTGCGATGCCTTCTTTCAGGAGAGGGTCTCTCGCGCCGCCGTTCTTGCGGAGCCGCTTCATATAATCTCTTTGACGAGCGACGCCCTCGATAACGCTACGGGAAACCGGGATTTCCTGCACGCGACGAAAAAGCCGTCGCAAGCGCTCAGTGCCACCGGTGTTTTTCATGTCATTTATATATTCTGCATCCTCCTGAGCGACGTCTGCCCAGAAATTCGCCGGATAATGCAGGTCACGCAGCAGCCACATAACATTCTCAAGACCTGCTACAGAGATACCTTTCTTGCCGTCCCGGTTCGCGCCGGGGTTTAGATAGTCGTCATGCGCTACAAAAATGCCGAGGAAGCAGAGACGTGTCGCCTCGTCTGAGAGAAGCAGGATGCATGGTTGGTTGATCGCTTCTGCTGGGATCATCCAGCTGCCGGTCGATGTGTACTTGATGTCGACGTCTTGGCCGTCAATTTCCAGGTCGAGTCTCCCCTTGGGGAAACCGAGGAAATCGCGAATTAGGATCTCGATCTTTGTTCCGATGTAGGTCTTTTCGGTCTTCTCGATCTCGTCGAGCGATAACCTACCTGTCCTAGGCGTATCAATGACTTCGTCTATGGCGCGACGAATTAGAATCGGAACTGTGTCCCGCAGGTGGTCTTGGCCACCTGCGCTGCGCGTAATGAGTTCCGCGAGACGACTGAGTACGTCGAAGTCGACGTGCCCAGGCTCAACGGCGCTTGGAGGAATTCTACGCATCGGGACATTACACCCGATGCGCCCGCGCTTTGCTAGGAGGTCAGGCGGACTTGCGCGCTTTCATGGTAATCGCGGCGACGACGTTGCTTGCAACTGCGTGCGCGACTGGCGGCGGGAAGGCGTTGCCGACCTGCCGATAGGCGGGTGTCTTCCGGCCGGTGAACTGCCATTCGTCGGGGAATCCTTGCAGCCGAGCTACCATGCGCACCGTGAGCCGCGGCATTCCTACAAAGCTTTTTTCAGGTGGCTCCTCGGCAATGGTCATGCCGTTTACACCTAGTCCGGCCCACGCCTTCTTAGCGCGCGTTGGCCCGAGGTCGGGGCCGCCGTGTTTTAATGAGCCTCCAACGATTGTTGGAGCGATCTCGTCGGCACGTTCCTTCCACTTCTTAGCGCCTTTCCATCCGTCCGCAGCCATAAGGTCGTGCAGGGTCTCGCCAACGGTCGGCGGATTGAACGGATTCGGGGTAGGCCAGTCGAACGCCGATGCGTAGGCCGTGCGGATTGCAACAATAACGACACGCGGCCGCAGCTGCGGCACGCCGTAGTCCGACGCGTTGAGCAACCGCCAGTCGGTGACGTATCCGAGCTTCTTTAGCTTCTGGCGGATCTCGTCGCGGTAGTCTTCAAATACCGCGCCAAGGAAACCTCGCACATTCTCGATCATTACGGCCTTCGGTCTGGTTGCGTCGACGATATCGATCGCGTCTGGGAAGAGGTTGCGCTCGTCAAGCCGCCCGAGCTGTTTCCCGGCGACCGAGAACGGCGGGCACGGCAGTCCGCCAGCCACCAGATCGACACCCTTGAAGCTGGACGCGTCTTCTTTGAACTCTCGGATATCCTCGTGAAGCACGTTCCAGGATGGGCGGTTCAAGCGCAGCGTGTTGCAGCAGTGCGCATCGATCTCGACGAGCGCCTCGTGCGAAAAACCGGCCTGCTCGAGGCCTAGCGCCTGGCCGCCAGCGCCGGCGCAAAGTTCTAGTGATGACAGCATTATTCGCCCTTGTCGTTGGATTGGATTCGGAGTCGAACCAATCATATCGCCCGTTCCGTTGGAATGTTATTCGAATTTCCGCCCGAGTTACAGACATTCTCCCCTTGCTGAGTCTGGGGAGCGCCTGGCTGCGGGTTTTGTGCACTTCGGGAAGTACCCCTGAGAATCTGTGCGCCTCGGGAATTCGTTTCTCTGCTTTTTGTGCACTTTGGGAGCTTCCTGTGAAACGGAATGGCCCGGAATCTACCGGTCCGAATAGGGGATTGCGACCGAACCTTGTTGCGTCACACTGTTCGCTCATCCACGAAAGGAGCCGATTCGAATGACTGATGACTTTAAATACTACCGGCCTGTCGATGTTTCCGAGCTGATGGGCTGGTCCCTGAAGACGCTGGCGAACTACCGCTGCGAAGGCGTTGGGCCGCCGTACATCAAAGTGGGCCGCAAATGCCTGTACCCAAGGGTGAGCTCTATCGCTGGCTCAAAGCGAAGCACCGCGAGCAGAAAGCCAAGGCTGCGAAGCGGGCTGTGGCTTGATTGTTGGCATCACTCCAATATGGGAGAGTAAAGAAATGCGCCGAGGCCCTAAGCATGATGGAGTGATAGTAGCCATCAAGAGGAGAAGCAAAGGAAGCAGTACCCAGTAAAAGCACACGCCCCTCGCATGTCGACTTCGCCTTGAACAAGCCAACATAGAAATATAGTAGCGCGACATTTGAGGGAGAAACACCAGCAAACCCGACGGTAGTCAACGCAAGGCACCATGGGGACTGGTCATCGAAACACAGGACGAAAGGACCTGATGATGACCAGTTACAGCAAAACCAATCCGATCCCGCTCGACAAGCTGAAGGCGCTCAAGCCGCAGTTCGAGCCACTACGGCCGATCCTCGACGCAGGCTGGCCGACGATTCCCTTACACGAGACGTGCGCGACAAAGCGGCACAAGGCTAGAACTGTGCGCCTCGGCAAAGCGCCGATCGACAGCACCTGGCCAAGACGCAAAGCGCAGACTGAAGACTACGCGATCACCAACGCCATGGGCAGAAGTAACCGCTAGCCTTCTACCTTTAGGGTGGGCGCCATTTCCTAATCGCCGCATGTGCGAGCTTCTATTGTCCTCGTGCTTCCGAGGTGATCTAAACGCATCGCTATGATATAAATCCACTGCGGTCTCTGTATTGCAGGGCCGTGTTCGGGCGTATTGGCTAATGGCTGTGCGTTACCGGTAGTGTTCCCCAATCGGGACAACCGGACTTCTTATCAATCAAATAGGAGTCTGGAATGTCCAATTCCCTGGCCAAAAAGCGCGTACGCGCATTCAAGTGTCAAGACGGTAAATGCTTCTACTGTGGTGTACCCATGTGGGAGAACAATGCTGATGAGTGTCGTGACTATGCAGGGCTTTCGCCCAAGCTAAAGAGGCGTATCCGTTGCACAGCGGAACACTTAGAAGCGCGAGTTGATGGTGGTTCCGATGCTTACGAAAACCTTGTCGCTGCCTGTTGGTTTTGTAATCAGTTACGCCACCGCCGGCCAACGCCGCTTGGCCCCAAGCGTTACCGCAAACTGGTGCGAGCAAGAATGCGTGCAAGAAAATGGCACCCGGTTGAGATTCATAAAATGCTTGAGGCGACGTGCGTTGATGGTTGACCTTCTCCTCTAAGAAAGTCGCTATAACGACAGTCTGCCGCTGGCACTGCCGTCGGCGCTAACGTTTATAGCAATCGAACGGCGCAGGCACTTACTAAACAATCGGACGAGTTGATTAGGCGCCCTCTGCTAGCTTGGGCACGTCATTCTTACCGGATTGGCCATAGTATCGGCCGGTAGTGCCGATATACCTAACAGTATATCGGGTCGCTTTTGTACCGGCCAGGCCGTGCGACCACCAGCTCTCGGATGAGTTTGGGTTTGGCATGAAATAAATCTAATTGAAGCGGTTGTCCGGAGCGCCTGTATTTTTCAACTCCACTTGCGCCGAAATCCCTGCGGCGTTTCCCCGACATGTTTCCTGAAGGTTCTGGAAAAATGCCCGTGGCTCGAAAATCCGGTCTCGTAGGCGATCTCTGTGATCGCGTGGCTTGAGTTGGCCAGCAACCATTGTGCCCGCCGTATACGTTGGGCAATTACATACTGCCCCGGTGTTTGCCCAAAAGCCGTTCGAAACTCGCTGAGTAGACGTTCCCGACGAAGACCGGTGACGGCTGACAAGTCTTGAATGCGAATTGTCTCGGCCAGATTGTCGTGTATGTACGAGCGCAGCAACTGCATGGTCCGATCATCGAACCCTGTTTTTATTGCATCTAAGTCGACACCGGAAGCATCGCCGTAGGATCGAAAAAGGTGTAGGCAAAGAGCTTGCCGAATCGAATCCGCCAGTAGCTGCGATAGATCGTCGGAATGCTGGATTACACGCAAGAGCTCGCATACCGATTGATAGCAATAGTCATCGCGTAACCCATGCACGGGCGCAATTGACTCATAGGTCGCGCCCGGTAGGAATCGGCCAATGGCATCAGAGTCCAGATAAACAACGGCATAGTCAATTTCGCCACCCTCTGCTCGGCCTGCGTACCGAGTGCCCGCCGGTACAATCCAGATCTCTGCCGCATTCGCAGGTTCGAGCGACATGGCGCGGCCATCAAGCTCTGTCTCAAGCGCCGTCATTCTGCCGTTGAGATGCACAATCACCGCATGACGATGATCATGGATCGACCATTCTATGCCGCCCTTAATGTCCTCGCGTGTCGCCACGAGTTCGAGGCCGTCCCATGCGGCAGTTTGCTCACTTGTTATCGTTGACATCATTGATTCCAGACTGATCGCGATCACCCAGTGTCACTAATGTGCAAGCGCGCGACAAATGGGAAAGCGGACTCCGGTCTAACTTTCTACCATATCCCTCACATACAGGCCTGCAGTTCTACTCAATGCTGTTCGGGCTCGTGAATCGGTCTAGCCAGAAATCAAGTACTTGGAGCCTTCAAATGAATCATTCATTGCAAGATAAAGTTGTCATCATCGCCGGCGGCGCGAAGAACCTCGGTGGCCTGCTGGCCCGGGAGTTTGCCAGGGCAGGTGCCAAAGCGGTTGTAATTCATTACAACAGCGATTCGACAAAATCGGCAGCGGATGAGACCGTCGCGGCGGTGCAGCAGGCCGGTGCAAAGGCCGTGGCGTTTCAGGCCGACCTGACCAGTGCGGCGGCCATGAAGAAGCTCTTTTCGGACGCCGTTAAAGCCGTTGGGCGGCCCGATATCGCGATTAACACGGTAGGCATGGTAGTAAAGAAGCCGATTGCAGAAGTGTCCGAAGAACTGTTCGATGAATCCTGCGCTGTCAACGTCAAATCCGCATTCTTCTTTCTCAAAGAAGCGGGTACGCATGTCAATGACAATGGCAAGATCTGTACCATTGTCTCGTCATTGCTGGGAGCCTATACGCCGTTCTATGCGGCTTATGAAGGGCTCAAGGCACCGGTTGAGCACTTTACTCGAGCAGCATCGAAGGAACTGGGCGATCGTGGAATCTCGGTAAATTCGATTGGGCCGGGTCCGATGGATACGCCTTTCTTTTATCCTGCTGAAGGCAAAGATGCTGTGGCTTATCACAAGACGGCCGCCGCACTGTCGCCATTTTCCAAGACCGGCCTGACCGACATCGAGGACATTGCGCCCTGGATACTGTTTATGGTTTCGGACGGCTGGTGGATGACGGGCCAGACAATTCTCGTCAACGGCGGTTATACCACCAAGTAGCGAGTTTTAGCCTGGGCAAAATACGCTTTGTGGGGACCACCGATGTTTCTGGCATGATGTAGCAGGAAACTCTTAGCCATTTTGACGGCTAGCAAATACGGAGGTACGGCCGTGCGAACACTTACTATCCTCATCCTTGGATTCGTATTGTTTCTTATATTTGTGGCCGCCGCCAAGGTTATTCGGCCAGGTGAGCGTATTGCGGTTGCGAACGCGGCTTTACTTTTTATTCCTGTGTGGTTGGCCGCGACAGCTTACAATTTCTGGATAGGTGTGAGCGAAGCAGGTTACACGGTCGCCGAAGAGATGCCGATACTACTGCTGCTCTTTGGGCTGCCAGCCGCTGGTGCTCTTTTCAGTTGGCGAAGATTCTCGCGCGGCTGAGTTAGGGCGCGCGAGCGATAGCCCGCATTGTACTGAAGGCGGAGTGGTCGAGATGGGTAGCTACCAAAATGCGATTGTCGATCGTTACCACGGTTGGCGAGTCGTGCCTATCCTTGAGTGGCTGACTGGCGATGGCTGTGAGCTCGATGATTCGAACGAACTGCTACGGTCTCTGGCGATGAGAATGCTGCTCGAGCGTGCGCCAATCGTTAGTCTGCGCCTCTCTATTTATGATGCAAAGCGTAACCAGCCTGGCTGGTCGGCAGTGTGGAGCATCGGGAAGACGATTCACCAGAACAGAACGGCGGAACCAAGCTTGACCCGACCCGGGAGCTACCTTTCGTCGCACATTTCGCATGTTGACCGTACGCGAAAATGCTGCCGGCAACGATTGGAAAAGCGGGCCAAGAACGAAATCTCCTCCTACCTGCAGAACCTCGCCTCTCAAGGAGCCACCGACTACATCCACTTACCGCTTCGGACGCCGTCGACCGGGCACGATAGTCTCGCTATTGTCACTGACAGAATAGGCGGTTTTGAAAAAGAGGATGTATGTAAATTCGACGCGCTTGCGCTGGCATTCGCGCCAACGTTTGCAGCGGTCGAACAGCGCAGACGCTTACCAGGTAGTCGGACGAGTTGATTCGACGCCTTCTGCTGGCTTGGGCACGTCATTCTTACCGGATAGGCTATAGTATCGGCCGGTAGTGCCGCTCTGGCAGTGGCATGTCCTATAAAAAGAACCAGAAAGTTAGCGTCATGACACGAACAAAACCACGCGCAAGGCGAACCCAGCGGGAGCGAAGCGACGCAATGCAGTCGACGTTGCTGGACGCAACTATTACTTGCATGACGCGAGACGGTTACGCGGGCACATCCATTAGCTCTATCGTGGAGGAGGCGGGTGTATCGCGTGGTGCGCTTCTGCATCATTATCCAACCAAGAACGAGTTGATCGCGCATGCGATCTATCACTTCTACGAGCAGCGTCTTGCCAGGTTCAAGAAGCAGCTCATGGGTGCAGAAACGGAAGCACTTTCTCTCGAAGACCGGTTGCGGGTGTTAAAGGACGACTTCGCGCGGTGGCACGACACGGCGCTGGAGATCGAGACAGCCATGCGTACCGATGCCGAGATTG
>JAUIHW010000070.1 GCA_030431775.1 Gammaproteobacteria bacterium | reverse complement strand
GTGTAATGTGGTGTTGCACAACGTCTCTCAAGCGAGAGTAAGCGCCGGCATGGCTAAAAGGCCCGGTAACCGCAACATTGAGCAGGCTCGGGGTGCGAAATGCGTAACGGTCCGCTTCGACACCGGTCTCCCGGAAGCGCCCAAAGTCGTCATCGCCAGTGGGGCCATCGCCCTTGCCACGGCCAATCTGAGGCATGGCGATCACATGGAATTGCTCGTCAGAAAAGAAATCCCCGCTGTGACAGGAGGCGCAACCCGCCTCGCCGAAGAATAGCAGTGCGCCTAATTTGGCCTCAGGTGAAATGGCGTTGCTGTCTCCAGCAATGTAGCGGCTGAACGGATTGTCTACAAAAGTTTGTGAGCTCTCATAGCTGGCAATTGCGCTGGTGATGTTGTCAAAGGTGATCAGATCGGCCGCCGTGCCGGTTGGGTTACTAAACGCTTCCCTGAATTCATCCAGCCAGTTGTTGGTCCCCAATTCAGCGGGCACAATCGTGCCTTGCAAGCGCTGCTCCAGGTGGTTGCGCACATCATCATTGCTGTTGCCTGCTTCGAATACGAAGCCGCGCATTTCTTCAGGGGAGGTCACCGGAAAGCGTGCCTGGGCGGCAACGAGGTTTTCGGTTGCTTGCGGATCAGCGACTCCAAACGCGGAATCCGGTGTTCTAATCTGGCCGTCAGCGCCGTTGGTGCCGGCTATTTTGGTCAGACTTTCAATCCGTCCATCGTGAAACAGAACCTCGTCCCACAGGGCAATATTAAAAGTGGTGGGTGCATTGCGCGGTACCGTCGGGCCACCGTCAAAACCTTCGGCGCCGGATATATGCGCCCGGCCCGGGCCAAGCAGGTCATGAAATTCTGCGGCCACCCCAATGGGCAGGGGCAAATCGTCTCCACCACCCAGAAACGGGTGATGACAGGTCACACAGGCCGAGTCCTGGTCACCGCCCAGCGCTTTGCTGAAAAACAGCTTCATACCCAATTGGGCAAGCGGGTCATCAATGTCCGGCAAAGTGCGCCCGGCAGCTGCGTTACCGCTTAGCGCTTGCTGGCTTATAACATTTTGTAGTTGGGTGTCGACTTGTTCGGCTTCGCCAGAGTTGCAGACCACCGATGATTCCTCAATTTCCGTCGGCTCCAGCTGGCCATCGCTGTTTTGATCAACGCCGGAATCAAATTGTACGCCGCCAAAAGGGCAGGCCTCTCCCATGACTGGTAACTCGGTTTGTGAGATAAGGCTGTTCAGGCCATTGGCACCATCGGCGCCGTTCATTCCATCGTCGCCGTTGTCACAAGCTGCCAGTGTCAGCAGCAATGGGGTGATCAAAAAGTGTTTGATTTTCATGATAGTGCTTTGCGTTAATAATGTTAAAAGCCGCCACTGCGGCGGTCGAGTATCTAACGACCCTCTTATTTAAGCCTAGCAGAGCACCCTTGGTCGGCAAGTGGCCGGTTCTACCTTTCATCCGGGGTAGCCGTTCATCGCGGTGTATACATTTAAATTCAGATTTCCGGGCAGGGTGAATGAAAATGTGCATTGAGATTCAATCCGAACGCCTGATTTGCTATCCTCCGCCGCCCGGATTGTCCGGTGCCTCGATAGATAAGCGGTAAGCGCTGATACCGAGGACCGGGAACCAATAACCTTAATGCAGGGAGTTACAAACATGCAACGCAAGCCTTTCCGCAGCTCAATGATGGCCGTGGCGGTCGCCTCAGCCCTAGGAATAACCGATTACGCGGCCGCTCAAGCGATGGTGCTTGAGGAGGTGGTAGTGACCGCACGAAAGCGCAGCGAAAGCCTGCAGGATGTGCCAATGGCGGTTTCCGCGTTCAATACCCGCCAGTTGCAGAATGCCATGGTTAACGGTATGGAAGACCTGGAGCGTATGACACCCAATCTGACCCTGACAGAAACCGGCGGCCTGCAATCGGGTGCCGTGGCGGTTTTCATTCGCGGTATAGGTAACGACCCCCAGTTTGACCAGGGCGTGGGCATTTACGTTGACGACGTGTACATGAACCGTGCCACGGGCGCCTTGCTGGAAGTGTACGATGTGGAGCGTATCGAAATCCTGAAAGGGCCGCAGGGCAATCTGTACGGCCGCAACACCATTGGCGGGGCGATCAAGTATGTTTCCCGCGAGCCTTCCGAGGATCTGGTCGGTGACCTGGAATTCAAAACCGGCAGCGACGGCCTGGTACAGATCAAGGGCAATGTGTCCGGCCCGCTGACGGATTCCCTCAAGGGCAGCTTCGGCGCCCTGTACCGGCAGCGTGATGGCTGGCAGGAAAACACCTTCGACGGCGAGGAGTTCTGGGACCAGGACATCTCGGCGTTCCGCGGCAGCCTGGTATGGGATGCGACGGACAGCCTGCGTGTTAAGCTCTCTGGTGATTATTTTAAAGACGATTCCAATCCACGAGTTCCGGTCCGCAGCGGTGTGGATGCCGCCACCATGGCCGGTATCGACTTCTTTATTACCGGTGCTAACTTCTTCCTGGCGCCGGGCACCGGTGTGCGGCAGACGCCTAACGATGTGTCCCTGCCCACCGATGTGGATTTGGTGTCCACCGAGCAGACCGAGCTGCTGAAGCGGTATCAGATTGAGAGCACCACGCTGGCACTGACCGTGGACTGGGACATCAGCGACAGTTGGTCTATGAAATCGATCACGGCTCAGCGCAATCTGGACCACGTGCAGCCCTTCGACTTCGATGGCAGCGAGCAACGCTTTATTCACACCATCAATGATCGGGACTTCGAGGACTTCAGCCAGGAGCTGCAGTTCAATTATGAAGGCGATGCCATCAAGGCCGTGATGGGGCTGTATTACCTGGACGGCGAAGCGGATATTCCCAGTGCCGAGCCAACCCTGCAGTATCCAAGGCTGTTGGCCACCCGGTTTCAGTCCAAAGACACTTATCAGGACAACCGTAAAATCACTTCGCAATCGGTTTACGCCAACGTGGACTGGGATATCAACGATCAATGGCAGCTCTCCATTGGCGGTCGTTACACCAAGGATGAGAAAGACAACACGGTAAATGCTGACACCACGCAGCAGCTTTTTGCACTGGCGCTGGGTAATACCCCGTTTGGTGTGGTGCCGTTTGCCATCGCTCCGGGACAGGAGGCGACAGCGGCGGCCAGCCCGAACTTTATTGCCTGGGCGACACCCTTTACTGAAGCGCTGACCATCACGTTTCCGGAACCACTGGACCCTGAAGACGAATGGACCGAGTTTTCGCCCAGTGCGCGCCTGAGCTGGTCGCCCGACGATGACGTTATGCTGTACGCCGGTTTCTCCTCTGGCTTCAAATCCGGTGGCTTTAACACCAGCACCAACAATTCCTCGCCGTATTCCCCGGAAATCGTGGATGCCTACACCCTGGGCATCAAGAGCACGTTCTTAGGCGGCAGCCTGCGCTTGAATGGTGAGTGGTTCCTGAATGACTACCAGGATAAGCAGCTCGCCACGATTGGCCTGGTGCAGGGTAATCTTGAACAGTTTGTGGACAATGTGGGTGAACTGGAAACCAGTGGCTTTGAGCTCGAAATGCAGTGGCTGCCACCGGTGGAAGGTTTGAGCATCGGGCTGAATGTTGGCTACCTCGATGTGGATGTCAACAAATTCACATCAGCCGAGGGTGACCGCTCGGAGACCACAGCCATTGGTTTTTCTCCACAGTGGTCGGTGCAAAGTCGCCTGGCTTACGAGTTTGCGCTTGCAGACTGGGGTAGCATGCTGATTGGCACGGACGTCAATTACCGTACCCGTTCGTTCACGTCATCACCGATTGACCTGACCAGCCAGGCCGCTGCGGCGCAGGTGCAGGAGGAACATGCAATCTGGAATGCGCTGGCTGCATTCACCAGTGCCGATGAGCGCTGGCGTGTGGCGCTGGAAGGTAAAAACCTGGAAGACAAGCGGGTAATTACCAACACCTTCAATTTAACCCTGTTCCAGACGGCCGGCTATAACGCGCCGCGAACCTGGGCGCTGTCGGTCGCTTACGAGTTCTAATTGAGCGCTCGTACACTAAAGCCGCGCCAGTAATGGTGCGGCTTTTTTGTATCTGGCGCCGGTTGTAGAAACCGGTGTTTAAGGCCGCCAGTAGCTGGCCATTTGTTCCATTGCCGTGAGCTTGCTGGCCAATGGCTGCGAGTTGGGGACAGTCATGTCCCAGGGCATCAGAATGATACCGACAACCCCCATCTCAGCAAGCGCCATAACGTACTGGTCAGAAAGCTGTTGGTCGGCAATGACATAAGCCGCCGCGCTAGCATTGGACAATTCCCTGAGCTCCTTCAGCAGTGGACGCAGTTCCTCCAGAGGGTGATTCATGGCAATCCAACCAGCATTACTGGCAGCCCGTTTGATGGCCAGTGGCGAATTTCCGCCAACAAAAATCGGTGGTGGAATCTCAGGTCTTGGGCTGATGCCAACCTGGTCAAAGTGGTAGTGTGCGCCATGAAAAGTGAAGAGCTCGTTATTCCAAAGCCCCTTAATGACTTCCAGAGATTCAACAAAGCGTTTACCGCGGGTTTTTGGGTTGTGCCCCAGTAAGCTCATTTCATCTTCGTTCCAGCCCGGTGTAATACCCAGCTTGAATCGCCCATCTGATAGGTCCGCCAGGGCAGCGGTTTGTTTGGCAACGGTGAACGGCTCGCGCATTCCCATTACGTAAGCATATGTCATGAACTGCAGTTTATCTGTTACCGCCGCCATACTGGCCGCGCTTGTAATCGGCTCAATATTGGGAATTTCCGGGTCGTAGGGAATGCCTCGAAGCGGGTGCCGGCTGCGTTGCACTTTTGGCAACGCGACGTGGTCGCTGAGTGCTACCCCGGTGTAACCCAGCTTCTCGGCGGCGCGCGCAATGGCGCGAACTTCAGAACCGCGGTTGGTTTCATGAAACCAGGCCAGCCAAAATTCCATACAAAACTCCTTAACATGCAGATAAGCGATCGTCGGATATCGTACGATAGCCCGTTTAGCGGTCAGGCCCGGATCAGCCGGCCAGGCAGGGCTCCGGTTGCCTCGCCATGTTGATAAACGGGAATACCACCAACAATGGTGGCCACATAACCGGTGGCACGCTGCAACAGTCGTTTGCCATTTGCCGGCAGGTCATAGCTGATCTCCGGGGCATGCAATTGCAATTGATCGTAATCAATGATGTTGAGGTCTGCACGTTTTCCCGGAGCCAACAGGCCGCGGTCATGAAGCCCCATCAGATTTGCTGTACCAAGGGAAAGGCGATGGACCATGTCTTCTACTGGCAGCTTTCCCGAAGCGCGGTCGCGGGTCCAGTGGGTAAGCGCAAAGGTAGAATAGCTGCCGTCACAAATGGTTGCCGCATGGGCGCCACCATCACCCAGGCCCGGCAGTACATGGGGGTGGCTTAGCATGGTGCCGACAGCATTCAGCGCTCCATCAGCGTAATTAGCCATCGCCAGGTACAGGTAACTGCCACGCTCACCCTCCAGGAGCAAATCGTAGGCCAGCTGCTCCGGCGATAGGCCCAAGGCCTGTGCTCGCCCGGCAATACTGTGTTCCCAGCTCTGTTCGTAATCTGGTGGGTCACCGAGTTCAAACATGTGGTCAAAGTCGCGGACCATGCGGCCCAATACCAGTGCCGGGTCCGGGTCCGGCGGCTCCGCCAGTATGGTGGCACGTACAGCCGGGTCGCGCAGACGCTGCAGCCTGGCTTCCAGCGGCAGGTCCTGCAGCTGTTGGTAGCTTTCCGTGGTATAAAAAGGGTTCAAGGTCAGCTCGTGGCTGAGTAGCATGCCGATCGCGCGTGGCATGACCTGAGCTTTCAGTACAACTCCATCAGCATTGGCGCGGCTCAACTCTTCCAGCAGGTTTGGCCAGTGGTAGGGGCCAATGTTGCCGCTTCCAATAGAGAAGGTCAGCGGCCGGCCAGCAGCACGGGCGATGTCGACCAGAGCATGCAGATCCCTGCCGGGTTCATGCAGGTCCTCGACAATTTGAAAAACACCCTTGTTTTTCTGTTTGAGAACACCGGCCAGTGCAGTCAGCTCTTCATCACTGGCGTCCAGTGTCGGAATAGGGCGGCCGTCGCTGGAGCGATGAAAAAGCGTGCGTGACGTAGCGACGCCGATGGCGCCGGCATCCAGCGCTTCCCCCAGCAGCTCGCACATTTGTTCAATATCTTCCGCAGTTGCGACCTCACGATTGGCGCCACGCTCCCCCATTACATAAACGCGCAGCGCGGCATGGGGCAGGTAAGCCGCCACATCCATATCGTACTGGCGACCGGCCAGTACAGCCAGATATTCCGGAAAGCTTTCCCAGGTCCAGGGGAGGCCTTCGGCGAGTACCGGAAAAGGCAGGTCCTCCACGCCGTCCATCAGCCGGATCAGTGAGTCGCGATCTTGCGGTTTGCACGGCGCGAATCCCACGCCGCAGTTGCCCATCACAACGGTTGTGACACCATGACACGATGATGGGCGCAACCGGTTTTCCCAGGTTACGTGACCATCGTAATGCGTGTGTACGTCAACAAACCCTGGCGTAACCAGGTACCCGCTGGCATCAATTTCTGCTTTCCCTCGCCCCAGCGCAGTGCCGACCGCCGCTATCTGGCCGTTCGAAATGGCCACATCAGCCACGTATAACTGGCCGCCGGAGCCATCCGCCAGGGTGCCGCCACGAACGACCAGGTCATAAAGGCTCATCAGGTGCTCTCCCGCCGGGGGCTGTTAACTCCCGCCCCATTTTCGTTGTGCCCCGAATTGTGCTGCGTTGCACAATTCGTGTTTCATTCGCCGGATGTCCCCAGGCCATGTGCATAGTACGATAGTTGTCCCACACGATAATATCGTTATTCTGCCATTCATGAGTGTACTGAAAACGCGGTTGCAGCGTGTGGTCAATCAGTGTTTGTATTAGGGCATCGCTGTCATCTTCCTCCAGGCCAAGAATCGACTGAATGTTCAAAGTGCTTAGGTTCAAAACGTGTCGTCCGGTTTCCGGATGCACCCAGACCAGGGGGTGAGCAACCGGCGGGTAGTCAGGCAGCTGATGCTGCATGCCGCTAAGTAGGCGGCCTTCGGGCTTGTTAAAACGCATGCCCTCAAGATCAGGCGAGAAAATATACTTCGCCTCCAAACCATCAATCCGCCTTTTTAGCTCTGTGTCCAGAGCCTCCCAAGCCATGGCCGTGTCGATCCAGGCGGTTTGTCCGCCGTGCTCGCTGCGGCTCACCATTCGTAGAACCGCACCAGCATTTGGTGTTGTGGCAAAAGCTAAGTCAGTATGCCAGGGGATTCGGCCATAGGTCGCAACTCCCTCAAACTCGTACACCGGGCCGGTGAGTCCGTGTTCATTGCTAAGCAGTATCAGTTCTGGGTAACCGGCAAGGCGAAACTGCTCAATTGGATGAGGTTCCAGCTCCCCAAAGCAGCGTGACACAGCGAGCAGAACCTCCGGTGACGTACCGACTCCCCGCAGCACCAGCACGCCCGCATCAAGCCATAACTTACGAAGGCAATCTGCCTGCTCTGAAGAAATGCCCCGCTCGGGTTCCAGCCCAAGTATTTCCAGGCCCACACCGGTGTGCGTCGGTTTACTGTTGAGTACCATCGGTTCGCCGCATCAGTCTCTTCAGGTCTACCTTACCAAAAGCCTGTGGAGCTGTGCGGTTCATTGCACCGCGATAATGAATCACTGTGATCAGCCTTAGACCTGCTCGAAGGGTTAGTTCGAAAATTCCGTAGTGTCGGCCTGCTTGACACTTCCTCGGTAGCGACACCACCCACGCTTAATAATCTTAAAATAAATCAATTAGATAGGAGGTATAGCATGCCTTGAGCTGACTGGTTATAAAATGATCAGCACGCTGTCCATCTGTCGCTCTATCTGGCTCACGCTGGCTACACTGAAAGACTAACAAATGAAAGGTTGGCAAAAGATGAACTTACCGGACATTGAGTTACCGTCGAATCGAAAGTTCGGCTTTTTCTTTGCGGCAGTATTTTCGTTGCTCGCCGGGTATTGCCTTTATGTGGGTGCGTATTCGCTGAGCTGGGCCTTTGCCGGTGTCGCAGTATTGTTGGCATTGATCGCCATGCTGCACGCAAACCTGCTTCTGCCTCTCAATAAGCTGTGGATGCGCTTCGGTTTACTACTTGGCTTGATCATCAGCCCCATTGTGTTGGGGCTGCTGTTTTTTCTGATTTTCACGCCGGTTGGCTTGTTGATGCGCGCGTTTCGAAGAGACGAGTTGAGGCTCAAGTTTCGTAATGCGGATAGTTACTGGAAGCCCAGGGACAAAGCAGACCTTGCGCCGGAATCCTTCAGGAACCAGTTTTAACCAGGGGGCATAGATGAAGCTACTCAAAGAACTGTTCGCTTTTTTGCGAGCCCGTAAAAAACTTTGGCTGGCGCCGATCGTGTTGGTCATGCTCGCGATAGGCGGCCTGCTTGTGCTGGCCCAGGGCTCAGTAGTGGCACCGTTTATTTACACCTTGTTCTAGAGCCAGTGAGGCAGTATGTACATTCTGGGAATTTCAGCGTTTTATCACGACAGTGCCGCTTGCCTGATCAAAGACGGCGTGATTGTTGCAGCTGCTCAGGAGGAACGCTTCACCCGCAAGAAACATGACAGTAGCTTTCCAGCGAATGCTGTTCAGTATTGTATTAGTGCCGCAGGCATTGATGCAGCAGCGGTCGATCATGTGGTCTTCTATGAAAAACCTTTTCTGAAATTTGAGCGCTTGTTGGAGACCTACCTGGCCTTTGCGCCGCGCGGTTTTCGAAGTTTCTGTTCGGCCATGCCTCTGTGGGTGAAGGACAAGCTTTTTCAGAAGACAACCTTAATAAACGAGTTGTCTGAAGCCTTGAGCACTGAAGTGAACTGGGAAGAGAAAATGCTGTTCTCTGAGCACCATTTGTCGCATGCGGCCAGTGCTTTTTACCCGTCGCCGTTTGACAGTGCGGCGGTACTTACGCTGGATGGGGTTGGCGAATGGACCACTACATCGCTCGCGGTTGGCAGCGGTAGGGATTTAACTGTGATCAAGGAAATTCACTTCCCGCACTCACTTGGCCTGCTGTACTCGGCATTCACCTATTACACCGGCTTCAAGGTCAATTCAGGAGAATACAAGGTGATGGGCCTGGCGCCCTATGGCGAGCCCAAGTACGCTGGCCTGATCAAGGATAAGCTGGTTTCTATCAGCGAGGATGGCAGCTTTCATCTGGATATGAGCTACTTCGACTATTGCACAGGTCTGACCATGACCAACGGCAAATTTGCTGACCTGTTTGGTGGCCCTCCCCGGCAGTCGGAATCGGAGTTAACCCAGCGTGAAATGGACCTGGCCGCATCTGTTCAACAGGTCACCGAAGAAATAGTGCTTAAGCTGGCAAAGGGGATTGCCAAAGACACTGGAGAGAAAAACCTTTGTCTGGCCGGTGGTGTAGCACTGAATTGCGTGGCCAATGGAATTCTGCTGCGCGAGAAGGTATTCGATAACATCTGGGTCCAACCGGCGGCCGGTGATGCCGGTGGTGCCTTGGGTGCTGCCTTGGCGGCTTATCATATTCATTTAGGCAATGAGCCGCTGCGGTCTGAGCATCGCGACCAAATGCACGGAGCTTATCTGGGCCCCAGTTTTACCGGAGCGGAAATCGAAAAGGCCTTGACCGATTGTGGTGCCCGCTTTCACACGCTCGGTAACGATGAATTGATTGAGTCGGTTGCCGGCGCGCTGGCCGATGAGAAAGCCGTGGGTTGGATGCAGGGCCGTATGGAATTCGGCCCGAGGGCGTTAGGGGGGCGCAGCATCATTGCCGACCCGCGCTCGCCGTCGATGCAAAAACAACTCAACCTCAAAGTAAAGTATCGCGAGAGCTTTCGTCCGTTCGCGCCCAGTGTGCTCAGCGAGCACGTAGCGGATTGGTTTGAGCACGAAGGTGATAGCCCGTACATGTTGCTGGTGGCGGACGTTAAGGAAGAGAAACGTCGAGCCATGACGGCTGAGGAGGATGCACTGTTCGGTATCGACAAGCTGAACGTACCGCGCTCATCCGTACCGGCGATTACGCACGTCGACTACTCTGCCCGCATCCAAACAGTTCATGCGGACACCAACCCAAGGTATCACGCGCTTATTTCGCGATTCAATGAACTGACCGGGTGCCCGCTCGTGGTGAATACATCGTTCAATGTTCGCGGCGAGCCGATTGTGTGTACCCCGGAGGACGCCTTCCGGTGTTTTATGGGTACCGAACTGGATGTGCTGGTTGTGGAAAACTACCTTTTGATCAAGGAAGAGCAGGATCCGGCGCTGAAAGAGAACTATGAACAGCGTTACGAGCTGGACTAAGAAGTTTCGCCCGATGTCTGTGCTCAAAGACTTGCTGATTATGGCGCTTATGACAGTGGTCATGTTTGTTGGCGTCAATCTGCTGTAGTGGTCATGTTTGTTGGCGTCAATCTGCTGTTTGTTTACTTCTCTCCTTCCCTGGTGCCCAATCTTCCGGAAGATTTTATACGTGGTATTTCGCCCTGTTACCGAACCCTGTATCACAGTAATTTATCGGGCGTTAATGAGCAAACTCGTTTTGAGCTGGTCTATGGTGACAGCTTTTCCGAAGGCGTCGGCGACGAGTTCCTGAACGGTGATGCGGACTATGGCATCTTCCGAAAGCTTGATTACGGCAGTAATAGAGTTGCCATAATATTCGCCCGCTCAGGGTATGGCAGCCACGGTACCGCGGTTGAGGGCGAACGTTGCGGACGCCTATTGCGGAAGTTTACGGCACTGGATTTCGACAGCAATCGCGTGGACAGCGTGTCCCTGGTATTCTACGAGGGCAATGATCTTGACGATCACCTGGCAGAGATGAACCGACAAAGCTCATCGTTCAGGTACACACGTAAGTTTTTGCTGCCTTTTGCCGACTACGCTTATCTGAAGTTTAGAGAGTGGTTGGCAGCGGACAAGGAGCAGGGCTATGCTTCCCATAGCAACCTGGTTGCCGCACATCCAACTGAGGCTTTGCCTGATTTCCCAACCGCGAATAATGGGGTGGCTATTCCCCTATACCCTCAAGCGGCGGCGCTGGAGCTTACGGACGCCGAGCTGGCCGCTTCCCTGAGTGTATTGCGCGAATCCATGGCGACCCTCAAAAACCGGCACCCCGAGAGCGAGCTTCAGTTTCTGTACCTGCCTTCCATTGCCAGCGCTTACGAGTTTTCTGGACCATTGCCGGTGCAGAGCTATCGCGGGAAGCCGTTTCATTTGGGCACTGGTGCTGAAAATGAGCGTCGAAGCCTGCACATTCGTGCCGCGGCACAAGGCTACGCGCAGGAGCTTGGCTGGCGATTCTGTGATACCACCCAGGCCATACTGGACTACAGTCGCCAAGGTTTAGCCGTGCATGGCCCACGGGACTGGAAGCACTTTAATAAAGCCGGCTATTCGATCGTTGCGCAACGTTACAGCGAGTGCTTCTCGCCAGCGGCACTGTGAAGACAGAGCTTACTCGCAAAGTGTAAACTGCGACCTTACCTCCAGGAAGTGGCACTGGCAACGCCGTGTGGTGGCGGACAGTGGGCAACAGGCAGTATATGAAACTCTCGGTACTGGACCAATCCCTGGCTAGAACCAGCGAACAGGCACAGGATGCGCTGCAGGAAACCCTGGAGATGGCGCGTTGGTGCGAAGCCCTGGGCTACGAGCGATTCTGGGTGTCTGAGCATCATGCATTTCCGTCGGTTGCCGGGAGTGCACCGGAAGTATTGCTGGCAGCAATTGGAGCCGCCACGCGCAGTATTCGCATCGGCTCGGGCGGCATCATGCTGCCGCACTACAGTGCTTACAAGGTGGCCGAGCAGTTTTCCCTGCTGGCCAATCTTTACGCCGGGCGAATCGATCTCGGCGTGGGGCGGGCTCCGGGAGCGGACATGGCCACAGCGGTCGCTCTGGCCACCGACCGGCGGCCGAAGTTCGAACGTTTCCCTGAACTGGTGGCTGAACTCAGCGACTACCTGTGGAACCCGGCCGCCACTCCGCTGGTCAGCCCGTCGCCGCCAGCCGATCTACCCCTGTGGATGCTGGGCTCCAGCCCCGACAGTGCCGTATTGGCAGCAAAGCGCGGCCTGCCGTACAACCTGGGGCTGTTTATCAACCCGCAAGCCAGCACACAATTAATTACGCACTACAAGCAGCATTTTAAGCCCAGCTCCTTGTGGCCGGAGCCGTATGCCATTTTGGCGCTGAGTGTGTTCTGTGCTGAGTCAGAACAGCAGGCGCGCGCCTTACAGCTCACTTTTGATCTCAACCTTTTTCGTTTTTTCACCGGGCAAAGCAACGGCCGTTCGCTGACTCCGCAAGAAGCGCAAAACATTCAGCTTGGCCCGCAGGAGCAGGCTTTTATTAAAAGCCGCGCCAGCAGCAGGGCGGTCGGCACGCCCGCGCAGGTGCGCGAGCAAATTGAATCTTTTGCACAGTCGCATGCGGCCGATGAGATCATGGCGGTGACCAATATGTATTATTTCGAAGACCGCAAACGCTCATTTGAGCTTTTGATGGAGGCGATGCACGGTTGAGCGCGCGCAACAGTTCACCCGAATTTTCGAGTACCCGCTAATGAAAAAATTCGACAGCATTTATGCAACGGCGAGCAAACGCAAAGGCGGTGATAAACAGCTGCAGAAGTTACTACCAAAGGTACTGCCCGACAATGCGGTGAAGACTATTCCGGACGACCGTTTTCTGGCTGAAATGAGTCGCTGTGTGTTCCAGGCTGGTTTCGTTTGGCGTGTGGTCAATCAGAAATGGCCGGATTTTGAGAAAGTGTTCTTCGGTTTCGTGCCGGATAAACTGGTGCTGCTCAGCCCCGAGCAACTCGAAAGAATTGGCCAGAACCCGGCAATTATTCGGAATATGCAGAAAATTATCTCTGTGCAAAAGAATGCCCAGTTTGTACTCGACCAGCGTAAGGAATACGGCAGCTTCGGAAAGCTGGTGGCCGGCTGGCCCACTGGGGACCACATAGGTCTTTATAAAATGTTGAAGCAGAAAGGCTGTCGCCTGGGTGGCGCCACCGGGCCTCGCATGCTGCGCAATCTGCAGGTGGACGGCTTTATTTTGACTCATGACGTGGTGAGCTGTTTACAGCAGGCCGGCCTGGACATCAATGACAAGCCGACAAGCCAAAGTGATCTGAAAAAAGTGCAGCAGGCTTTTAACAGCTGGCATCAGCAAAGCGGTCTGCCATACAGCCACCTCAGCCGAATTTGCGCCTGCGCGGTTGGAGAAAACTATCCACCAGAGGCGTTTACGCACTAATGAAAGACTGAACAAACGATTGGCAGGAAAGCGAGTATCTTATGGACATTATTCGTGTGAGCGAAGCACAGCTTCCCGAGTTGGCCCGGTTGTTTGATCTCTATCGGCAGTTCTATGAATGTGAGCCGAATTTGCAACTTGCGCGCGATTACATTGCCGCCCGCCTGCAGAACGACGAGTCAATAATTTTTGCTGCCAGTGATGGAGAGCAGTTACACGGCTTCGTGCAGCTTTACCCCTCGTTCTGCTCGGTTGAAGCCATTAAGATATATGTGTTGTACGACCTTTACGTTGACCTTGCGCAGCGAAATAGCGGCCTGGGAGCAAAGTTGATGAACCGCGCTGCCGAATTCGCCACATCCCAGGGCGCACGGCGCATAGACCTGTCCACCGCACACAGCAATAAGCCGGGCCAGCATCTGTACCAGAAGCTGGGTTACCGGATTGTTGATGAGGAATTTTATTCTTACTCCTTAGCACTTTAGCAAGCGGAGGCAGTAACGGAAAATGGCTGAAAACAAAACCCAGGCCAGCAAGGCGAGTGTTACGCAGTTTATCAATAGCGTTGAGAACCCCCAGCGCAGAAAGGACGCCAAAGTGGTCGCCAAAATAATGCGCGAGGTGTCTGGCAAACGGCCAAAAATGTGGGGCCCGTCCATCGTGGGCTACGGTGAATATCACTACAAATACGACAGTGGCCGCGAAGGTGATTTTATGCGGCTGGGTTTTTCACCACGTAAGGCGGAACTGGTGGTGTATATCATGCCAGGGTATTCCGACTACGGGCCATTGTTGAAAAAATTGGGCAAGCACCGTAAGGGCAAGTCCTGCCTGTACATTCGCAAGCTGGAGGACATCAATCTGGACGTGCTCAAGGAGCTGATTCAAGCCGGCTGGAACGACATGCTGCAACGCTATCCGGTCTGAGCGACTGACAAAAATCTCGCACTCATGCAATGTGATGACGAACGAGGTTGATTCCGAGGAATTCCTCAACTAAATGCATTATTGCGGACGCTTACGCTGCGCGTCGCAAGCCGCCACTAGTTGAGTATTCCTCATCGCCTAAGCACCGTTGCTACTTACAATGCATGGTTCTATCTTTTCTGGGTTATTAGCGATACCCTTAGCGCTCCAGCTTACTCATCCCCCAGGTAGCGTTTTAATGCGGCATCCCACTCGGGCTGAGCGAGCAGTCGCAATAAATGTTGGTTGATGTCTTCTCGCAGCTCGCTGTTCGGACTGAGGGCAATGCCCATGTTGTTTCTGGCCAGCCAGCGCGGTGCAACACTCAATTCCTTCTGGTAGTGATTGTTATTCAGATATTGCACCACAGGTACGTTGGATACGACACAATCAATCTCCTGGCGCAGCAGGGCATCTAAAGCTGCTTGTATATCCGAGAACTTCTGGTGTGGAATCTTTTCGCGCAGCAGGTACTCCTGCCCGGAAGACTTAACGGCTGCGCCGACGCGCACTTTACGCAAGTCTTCTTTGCTCTCTATTTGTGATTCAAACTCAGCCACTGTGAATATCGCGCTGGCATTGGCGGTAAACAGCGACAACATGACCAGGCCGGCAAAGATCCAGAACACGCCCACAATCCTGCCAAAACGCGTACGCGGTACTTTGTCGCCATAACCGATGGTTGAAATAGTGACCGCCGACCACCACAGGCCGTCCTCAATGGTGTCTATGTCACGATGGCCCGGATCACGAGGGTGGCGCCGCTCAACGAACCAAACCAGTACACCAGAAACCAGTAGTAGTAAAAACAGTCCAATCGCCAGGGT
>JAUIHW010000069.1 GCA_030431775.1 Gammaproteobacteria bacterium | reverse complement strand
AGCCTGGACGATCAATCGTTGCCAATGCCGGAGTTCTGCTGTCTGAGGTCTTGTATCTGAAGTCAAACGGCAGCCGCCAGTTTGCCATTGTCGATGCGGCCATGAACGACCTGATCCGCCCCAGCCTGTACCAGGCCTGGTGTGATGTCATGACCGTGCTTGAAAGCCCAGGTCATGACGAGGCTGTTTACGATGTGGTCGGCCCGATTTGCGAATCCACCGATTTCCTGGCCAAACAACGAGCGCTGAAGATACAAGCCGGCGAGCTGTTAGCGGTATGTTCAGCTGGCGCCTATGGCTTTGTCATGAGCTCCAATTACAATACCCGACCCAGGGCTGCCGAAATCATGGTGGATGGCCACAATACACACTTGGTTAGGCCACGGGAATCATTCAGTCAGTTGATTCAGGGCGAGGCCGTGCTGCCCGATTCCGGATTGCCCGCATGATTGTAAAGTTCACCAAAATGCATGGCCTCGGAAACGACTTTGTCGTACTGGACCTGCTCGCACAAAACCTTAAAGTGAATAAAGCGCTGGTGAAGCGCCTGGCTGACAGGCATTTCGGAGTCGGCTGTGACCAGGTGTTGCTGGTGGAACACCCCCAGGACCCCGAAGTGGACTTTCGTTACCGCATATTCAATCAGGATGGTAATGAAGTTGAGCAATGTGGCAATGGGGCCCGCTGTTTTGCCAGGTATGTGCATGATCGCAAGCACATCGGTGCAAGCGAAATCCGGGTGGAAACATCGTCTGGAAAGCTTACTCTGGAATTACTGGATGACCAGCTGGTACGAGTTAATATGGGGGTCCCGGTTCTCGAACCAAAAGCAATTCCCTTTGACGCTAAGAAGCGCCGAGACCTCTATAAACTGGAATACAAGGGCAAGGAATACGATATTTCAGCCATTTCCATGGGCAACCCGCATATGGTGCTGTTCGTTGACAGTCTGCGACGGGTTCGAATCAACAAATTGGGCCGCGGCCTTAGCCAGCACCCGCGGTTTCCCAAGCAGGTGAATGTTGGCTTTGCTGCCATCAGGGACAGGGAAAACTTTGATCTGCGGGTTTACGAGCGCGGCGTGGGTGAGACCCTGGCCTGCGGCAGTGGCGCTTGCGCCGCGTTTGTTGCGGGCCGATTACGTAACTTACTCACGGATTCGGTACAAGCTCACTTGAAAGGCGGCATTTTACGCCTAGAATGGCGGGGTGAGGGAGAGCCTGTTTACCTGACAGGCCCTGCAATAACGGTTTATGAAGGCCAGATCCGCATATGAGCGCCAGCATCCCGGTAAAACAAAGTACCAGTATCGACAACGCCACGGTGGCGGAGTTTCTGCGAGCCAACCCGGACTTTTTTGCCGCACACCCCGATGTGCTGGCCGAGCTTTCCTTACCTCATCAGAGCGGTGAGGCTATCTCTCTGGTCGAACGTCAGGTGGCCGTGCTGCGCGAACGTAACATCGAAATGCGCAACCGGCTGGGACGCCTGGTTGACAATGCCCGTGAGAATGACCGTTTGTTCGAATTGACCCGGCGTTTGGTACTGGAGTTACTGCTGGCCGATTCGCTTCCGGCGGCGGCTGAGGCCCTGAACAAAAGTCTGAGCAACGATTTCAAAACCGATTTTAACCAGCTCTGCTTGCTGCAAAGTGAGCCTCGCTGCGACAAATACTTTCACAGCGTCACGCCGGTTGATGCCCGAGCTTCCATTGGTAACCTGCTGGACGCGCGCCAGGTGATCTGTGGTGTTCTGCGTCGCTCAGAAAACGAGTTCCTATTCGGTGACGCCAGTGATCAGGTACGTTCCGCCGCGGTCGTGCCGATTGGCCAGGCATCCAAAATTGGGCTGTTGGCCGTTGGTAGCAAAGATCCTCAGCACTACAAAAGCGGCATGGGCACGCTGTTTCTGAGCTATATTGGTGAAATTCTGGCGCATGCCCTTCCCAAATACCTCTGAGACCAAGCCTTCGCCCGATGTCGCTACCGAACTCGCCGACCAGATAGACAGCTACTTGCGTTACTGCGAAACCGTGCGCCGACTGTCAGCGCACACCATCGCCAATTATCGCCGTGACCTTCGCTTCTTTCAGGAATTCTGCAAGCGGCAGCAGCTCAATACGGCCACCGATGTCAGCGAAAGTCATATTCGTCGCTTGGTTGCCGAACGCCGTCAGTGCGGCCTGGCGGCTCGCAGCATCCAGCGCATGTTGTCTGCAATTCGTTCCCTGTACAAACACTTGGAGCGCAACCAGCACCGCAAATACAATCCAGCCGCGCTGGTAAGCGCACCGAAAGCGCCGGCAAAACTACCCAAAGCCGCTGAAGTCGACCAGTTGCAGCAGTTTCTGGATATTGATGACGGTGATGATCTGGCCATTCGCGATACCGCAATGTTTGAATTGCTGTATTCCAGCGGGTTGCGGCTTGCCGAGCTGGTCAGTCTTAACCTTGAGCAGCTCTATTTATCTGAACAGCAACTCAGGGTAACCGGTAAAGGCAATAAAACTCGTCTGCTGCCAATGGGACGCAAGGCGCTTGACGCCGTCAGCGCCTGGTTAACAGTGCGCGCGAGTTGGGCGGTGAGTGATACAGAACGGGCATTGTTTGTCAGCCGTCGCAATACTCGCATCAGCAGCCGAAGCGTGCAAACACGGTTGGCCTACTGGAGCAAACGGCAGGCCCTTGGTTACCAGCTGCATCCGCATATGCTGCGCCACTCCTTCGCCTCTCATTTGCTGCAATCAAGTGGGGATTTACGCGCACTGCAGGAACTGTTGGGACACGCCAACCTGGCGACCACCCAGGTTTATACACACCTGGACTATCAACACCTGGCCGAAGTGTACGATCAGGCGCATCCACGAGCCAGAAAGCGCTCTAAAGGCTGATTACATGGGCTCGATCAAGGTAGTGTCTTTTGACCTGGACGACACCCTGTGGGAAGTGCGTCCAGTACTGATCATGGCAGAAAAAAAGGTTGCTGCTTACCTGGAACAGGTCTGTCCAGAGATAGGCGAACGCTTTTCGGTAGAAGAAATAAACCAACGCCGACTTGAGCTTTACCAGTCGCGACCGGACCTGCACCATCAGATCAGCCGCTTGCGGCGCGAATCCATTCGCCTATTGGTACTGGAATGCGGCTACAGTGAACAGCACGCCGATCAGATTGCCCTGCAGGCATTTCAGCTGTTTATCCAGGCTCGCCATGAGGTGCAGTACTTTGCCGACGCTGAGCATTGTATGCGGGAGTTATCGCACCGCTACACCCTGGTTGCGCTGACCAATGGGAATGCTGACGTGCGTCGCCTGAGTATCGGGCAGTACTTCGATTACAGCATCAAGGCCGAAGACATCGACTCCAGCAAACCGGATCCGGCACACTTTGAGTTAACCCTGCAGCGCTACGGGATCAGTGCCATGCAAATGCTGCATGTGGGTGACCATCCAGAGCACGATGTGCAGGCGGCACAACAGTTGGGTATTCGAACCGTGTGGGTTAATCGGCGTGGCGATGCCTGGCGATGGGGCCAGGCACCGGACGCTGAGGTGGAATCACTGGGCACACTGCCTGCAGTGATTCGCTCAGTAGAATAGTTTATATAGGCTGGCTACCGTAGTCGCTGCTGGGCTTGCGAGGCGGGTCTGCCATTACATTGGGCTCGATCGTTGCGATTTTTCCGCCACTTTGCAAAAACTGCTCGATGTCGGACTCCATCTTGCTGCGCAAGCGAGTGCGTGTGCGCACGGTTCGAGTTTCGGCAGAATCGTCTTTAGACCCCAGATATTCCTTTACCTGAGTATCAACAGTTGCTCCCTTCATGTAGGCCAGCCCCCCAAAGCTTATGTCATTTCATCTATGGTTCATGCCGCAACAAACTTGGTCGGATCCGCCGCGGCCCGCCTGACAACAGGCTGACAATAGTTATAGACCAGCTACAGAATTTTGCAAAAACCTGGCAATAGTTGGGGAATTTAAGCTCCTGTGATGGGCGCCTGCTATACCGCGTCGCTACCCGTCTCTCCGGTTCGAATACGGATTACCTGCTCCAGGTTGGACACGAAGATCTTGCCATCACCAATCTTGCCGGTGTTGGCCGAGCTGGACACGGTTTCAATAACCTGGTCGAGCAGACCATCGTCGATCGCGATTTCCAATTTCACTTTCGGCAGAAAATCGACCACATATTCGGCCCCACGATACAACTCCGTATGACCTTTCTGACGGCCAAAGCCTTTGACTTCCGTCACTGTGATCCCCTGTACACCAATTTCAGACAGGGCGGCGCGAACATCATCCAATTTGAATGGTTTGATGATTGCTGTTACTAACTTCATAATTTTTCCTCCGCTGCGCTAACGGCAATGGTATCACTGTTTCCATTGCCTGTTCGCTGCTTTAGCTGTGGGTCTGCGGTATTGCTGTTCACAGGATGTCGAACGATTTGCTGATGCTCAGAACAAAGCTCTCGTCAGTATCCGGATTACCATCCGAATCTACCGTCCCGGACAGGTCTTCATCATTGATGACGATTGAGCCGGTAACGTCAAAACCGCCGACGCTCGCACCATAACCCAACTCCCAATAGTCGCCGTCGGCGTCATCACCGAAGGTTCCGAACAGCGCGTAAAAGCCATTGTATTCTGCGGTAATGCTCAAAAAGTCGTAGTCCAGCGTTGGGCCATCAAAATTGTCATACTCACCAATCGCGTAGTCGATGGTCAGGAAATTCCAAGCAGCGCTAAGGTTGATTTCCTTGTAGGTGTCATCAAACTCGCCAGTATAAAAATACCCGGTAAAGCCCACGCCAAGGCTAAACCCGCCATCAAATTCATGGCCGTAACCTCCGTAAAGGTCCACTTCCAGGCCATCGTCTACATCGGCAGCCCAGGTGCCCAGATAAAAGCCGCCAGACTCCAGGTCCAGACCGCCGTTAGCCACGCTGTCGGACTGAAAGATACCGCGGAAAAAGTAGTCGGACATAACCCCGAGGTTGGCCGATACAGAGGTATCCGCCAGCACGGGGGTTGCTCCGCCCAACAGAGCGGCAAACATAAGCGTAGATTTCTTCATAGTGAACTCCGGTTTCAAACGGCTGCAAAGCCAGTTATAGATAAGCAGGTCGAATAGAGCAGTTCCCGTGCCAGAATCAAAATATTGCTTTTTTTCAAAGGCTTAGCCTTCGAACTCCGCGTTGGGAGCCAGAATAATCGACGCCGCACGCGCCAAATGAACTCTTTTTCCCGGTGCGTGCACCAAAATCAGTCATCTCAATGATTCACCCTGCGCCGTCACTTGGGTAAACTAGTGACTTCTTTGAAGTAGACCAAACGCATGCTGAGTGACCGCATCATTGAACAGATAAACGAACAGATCGGTCGGGTTTTTGCCGGGCAGTCGGATAACAACGACACCAGCAGCGCGCGCAATGAGCTGCAGAAAAGCCTGCGCAGCGTGGTCCAAAACGCCTTCAGCAAACTCGACCTGGTAACCCGTGAAGAGTTTGACGCACAACAGGAGGTACTGCGAAAAACCCGCGCCCGAGTCGAGCAGCTGGAGCAGGAACTGGAGGAGCTCACAAAGCAAATTAACTAGCGCTGGCAAGCGCCAGCCAAACTTCAAACCACACAACCAGGGAGGGTAGTGGTATGGCATTTTCTATTGTTTATACACGTGCGCAATTGGGTATTCAGGCGCCCAGAGTGGCCGTGGAAACCCACCTGTCCAACGGCTTGCCAGCTTTTCACATCGTTGGCCTGGCACAAACAGCCGTTAAAGAAAGCAAGGATCGAGTGCGCAGTGCAATACTCAACTCGCATTTCGACTTTCCGGACAATCGCATTACGGTCAACCTTGCTCCGGCCGACATTCCCAAACACAGCGGGCGTTATGATCTGGCCATTGCCATTGGCATTTTGCAGGCTTCCGGTCAACTGGCGGCCACCACACTAGAGGACAGCGAATTTTATGGCGAGCTGTCTTTGGATGGCGCGCTGCGGGATGTGGGCGGTACGTTACCCGCTCTACTACAGGGCGCTAAAAACCAGGCTAGCCTGTTCATACCGCGACCACTGCGCAAACAGGCCGCTTTGATTGAGCATGCGCAATGTTATGCTGCCGGACATCTTCTTGAGGTTTGTGCCCACCTGAACGGCGAACAAAGCCTGGCACGTGTTGCTTGTTTGCAGGCCGTTAAAACAGTCGACCACCCTGACCTGGCCGACGTCAAAGGCCAAGAGGCCGCTAAACGCGCGCTCGAGATTGCGGCCGCCGGCGGCCACAATTTACTGTTCACCGGCCCACCGGGCACCGGAAAAACCATGCTCGCCAGTCGCCTAGTGGGTATTCTGCCCGAGCTGTCCAACCACCAGGCACTGGAGACCGCCTGCATTCATGCATTGCATGAACGCCCGGATACTGCGCTTATTAGTACAACACCGCCTTTTCGCGCACCGCATCACTCCGCGTCCGCCAGCGCTATTGTCGGTGGGGGCAGCCACCCCCGCCCAGGCGAAATATCGTTGGCACACAATGGCGTATTGTTTCTGGATGAACTGCCCGAGTTTCCCCGAAACGTTATCGAGGCCCTGCGCGAGCCCATGGAAAACGGCTCAGTAACCATTATCCGTACGCGAGAACGAGCCAGCTTCCCCAGCCGTTTTCAGCTGATCGCTGCGCGCAATCCCTGCAAGTGCGGCTACTATGGCGACCTAAAGAGAGTGTGCAACTGCACACCTGAGCAAATTGCCGCCTACAACCGTAAGGTATCCGGCCCGCTGCTGGACCGCATAGATCTGCACGTAAGTGTACACCGGGTCCCGACCAGAGACCTGGATGCGCTCACTACTTCAGCCGAAAGCAGCGCGAGCATCCTGCGGCGGGTTAGCGCAGCCCGAACCACTCAGCTACGCCGTCAGAAAAAGTTGAACAGCCAGCTCGACTCAGCCGAAATCGAGCGATACTGTGCATTGGATAAAAAAGAAAAAGAGCTGATACACACCGCCGCCGAACGTCTGCAGCTTTCCGGCAGAGCTTACTACCGGGTACTGAAGGTCGCGCGCAGCATCACCGACCTGGCCGGCACAGCCAAGATCAACAGTACCGCTCTGATGGAAGCGCTGGCTTACCGGGAAAACGGCTAACACCACCGTTTGTCCAAAATTGCGTTTACCGGTCAACCGCCTTTGCAGCCGCGTGTTAAGCCGCATAGACCGCAGCTGCGGCCTGCAATGCTTAACAATGAGGTGTTACTGTGTTCGCCGGAATATTACTTCGCAAATTGTGCCTGCCAATCGTCTCCCTTCTGATAGTTGCTTGTTCAGGGGGCGGGCATGACGCCTCGGTGTCCACGCCTCCGCCCCCGCCTCCGCCTCCACCCGAAGCCTCAGGCCCAGAGACCGCCGCTGATGCGGCACGTTTTCTGTTGAGAACGACTTTTGGTCCACGCCAGCAAGACATCGATACTCTGCTGGAACAAAGCTACGAAGAGTACCTGGATGCCCAGATCAGCCAGCCACCGAGCAGCCACTTGAACAGGCTGAACGAACTCTTGCAGGCCAATGGAGTATACGGGGTGCTGACCAATCAGGACATCGGTCTGCGTCGCAATCTGAGAATGGATACCTGGTGGGAGCTGTCGCTGCAAAGTGACGACCAGCTGCGCCAACGTGTCGCGTTCGCACTCAGCCAGATTCTGGTGGTTTCCGACCTCGACTCGATGCTCGCCTCAAGGGTTCGCGGCCTGGCCAATTATTATGACCTGCTTGCTGAGCACGCCTTTGGCAACTATCGGGAGTTATTGGAAGCGGTCACCCTGAACCCCGTAATGGGCACGTTTCTGAGCATGCGCCGCAATGAAAAGGCAGACGAAGCGAACAACATTCAACCTGACGAAAACTACGCGCGCGAGCTAATGCAGCTGTTCACCATTGGTCTGATTGAGCTCAACAATGACGGTAGCGCTCAGTTGGATGCCAATGACCAGCCTGTTCCCAGCTACGGTCAGCATGAAGTACGAACCCTGGCACGGGTATTTACCGGCTGGAATTTTGGCGACGCCGATGAGCTGCAAAGTAACCGCATCACCATCGATAGCGAAATTCTACCGATGAAGGCTTTTGACGAGTTTCATGACGCAGACTCGAAGCTTCTGTTTGGCACGGAGCTGCCCGCTGGACAGAGTGCTGTCGAGGATCTCGAGCAGGCCTTGGACATTGTTTTCAATCATCCCAATGTCGGGCCATTTGTCGCCTACCGTTTAATTCAACGGCTGGTCACCAGTAATCCCAGTCCTGCTTACGTCGGTAGGGTTGCTGAGGTATTCGATGACGACGGCAACGGGGAGCGTGGCAATCTGGCGGCGGTAGTCAAAGCAATATTTCTTGACGAGGAAGCTCTGGACGCCCAGGCGGCAAGCCATTTCGGTAAGCTGAAAGAGCCCTTGCTGAAAGTCAGCCATGTATTGCGCGCCTTCAACGCCACCGGTAAGCGCGGCTACATTCGCTACAGCAACACCCTGGCCGAACTCGGCCAGAAACCTTTAGGCGCACCGTCAGTATTCAATTTCTATCTACCCGGCTACAGCCCGCCCGGTGCACTGTCAGCCAACGGTCTGGTGGCACCGGAAACGCAGATTCTGAACGAACCAACATCCATCAGTATCAGCAACCGACTGGCGAGCTTCATCGCCTCGGCGGCGTTGTCAGACAACCCTGAAGCCGCCGTTCACGGGGTAGACCTTGAACTTAACAATGAACTGGCGCTGATGAACAACAGCAGTGCGCTGCTGGATCACTTCAATGACCTGCTGATGGCAGGCTCAATGTCAAGCGCAATGCGCGGCATGCTGGAGCAGCATATTAGCGATCACCCGCAAACAAACGATGAGCTGCTCGTTCGTGAACTGATTTTCCTGATCACCACATCACCCGAATTCGCATTCCAGGGGTAAGCACTATGAAACCATCACGTTCTTTATCAACTCGCGCTATCAATCGCCGCGGGTTTTTGCAGCGCAGCCTGCTGGGTGCCGCAGGCTCGGTAAGCGCGACCGGGCTAATGAGCTCACTGACCATTAGCAAAGCGCTTGCGCAAACCGCGGCCGACTACAAAGCGCTGGTTTGTGTGTTTTTGTATGGCGGCAACGATTCATTCAACATGGTCGTGCCGCGCAGCGATGCCGAGTACCAGAAATACGCCGACACTCGGCGGACCTTGGCTGTCGCCCAGGAAAGCCTGCTGCCCATCAGTCCACTGAGCGGTAACGGCGTTGACTACGGCCTTCATCCCGGTATGGAGGCCGTACAGGAACTGTTTAATCAGGGTAGCGCAGCCATTCAGGCCAATGTCGGTAGCCTGGTTGAACCAACCGATCGCAACAGTTACCTTCAGCAGAGCGTCGCTCTACCGCCACGTCTGTTCTCACACAATGACCAGCAGGATTTCTGGCAAGCGCTTGGCGATAGCGGCCCCATTCCCAGCGGCTGGGCAGGACGAATGAGCGAGCTGCTAACAAACCTGAACCAGAACCCGAACCTGTCCCTGAATATCTCGCTCAGCGGTGCTAATTTGCTGCAAGTCAGCAGCGGCGGGCTGCCATACAATGTTTCACCAGAGGGCATTGTTACCTTGCAGGGTGTAGCGCTTGACGGCAGCGAACTGGAACAGCATCGAGCCCTGGCCTATCAGGCTTTGCTGGAAAAAAGCAACAGCAACCTGTTCAGTGAAGAGTTTGCTGCCGTCCGTCTGAATGCACAGGCCCTTTCTGGCGAGGTAATCGCAGCCCTCGCAAACGCCCCGGCAATTAGCACTGAATTTCCCGCTGGGTCGCTGGGCGCCTCGCTATCCATGGTCGCACAACTGATTGCTGCCAGCGCAGAGTTGGGCATGTCGAGACAAATCTTCTTTGTCGGATTCAGCGGCTGGGATACCCACAGCGACCAGCTCACCCGCCACCCATTATTGCTTTCGGAGTTAAGTGCGGCTCTGGGCGCATTTTACAGTGCCACCACGGAATTGGGCGTTTCCAGCCAGGTCACTACCTTTACCGCCAGCGACTTCGGCCGCACACTGACCAGTAATGGCGACGGTAGCGACCATGGTTGGGGCAGCCACCAATTAGTGGTTGGCGGCGCTGTCAATGGGCAACAAATCTACGGTTTGATGCCTGAACTGGAAATCGAAGGTCCGCAGGATGCAGGCCAGGGGCGGATTATCCCCACCACGGCAGTGGACCAATACGGTGCAACCCTGGCGCGCTGGTTTGGCGTTAGCGATGCCGATCTTGGCGGGGTTTTCCCTAACCTCGGAAACTTCAACAGCACCGATATCGGTTTTATGTTGTAGGTTGAGCTTCCTTGCGAGACAAGGTAGCGCGCGAGATGCCTAATTGCTTGGCCGCAGCGGATTTGTTATCACCGTGCGCCCATATTGCCAGTTCCACCAGACTGGCTTCCATTTCAGAGCGGGCGTTGCGGAACAAAGCACTATTGTCCGCTTCGGCAAAGACGCATTTCTTCAGGTAGGTGGTCAAACGATTCACCCGCGAAGCAATTCTGCGCTCTTCGGTGCCGGGCACCAGAGACAACAGCTGGAATACTGAATAGCGAGTTGAACTAACAGCCAGGGTCAACATAAAGATGATCGTGGCAGAAGACAAATAGACCGTCGCATTCAGTGCATAGCCCAACTGACTGAAGCCAATCACTGCACCAGCGGTTAGCAGGCTGGGCAGCGTTCCCAGTAGCATCAGCAGCGAGGCACGACGCACCGCCAGCTCCTTGGCCTGGCGATAAGCACGGTATAACAGCACGATAGACGTTGCCATACACAACAACACAAAGCCATTCCAGACAAACAGCGCCGGCCCCGGAACCCGCATTGTTATTCTTGCCTGATGAAAGCTCCAGCCGTCCAAAATAAGCCCTGGAATGGCACTGGCGAGGGCAATTACGCAGGCAACAACGGCCAGGGCATTGTAATAGCTGCCCGGGAATCGCCCGGTCACTGACATGCAAAAGGCCAATATGGCGGCTGCGGTAAATGTACCCGCCACATAATAAGCGTGCATCATCCAGCCGAGGCCCTCAATCGCGTCGACCGATAGAAAAAACGACGTAAACTCAAGGGCATTGAGCACCAGAAAGCCGACAAAAAGGCCCAAAAGAATGCCATTTTGCTGCAAACGTTCCCAAAAATGCCAGGTAAGACACAGTTTTAAAAGAATCGCCAGAAAAGAGGGCAGGGCGTACCAAAGCATGCTTATTATTCCAGTCTCATGTCGGGCGACACTCTACCACCCTTAGCGAATGTGATCAAACCTCTGATCCGGGCGCAATAAACACAGTGGCCTCAGACGGCCAGAAACACCTTGGCATTCAGCAGCTGGGCCAGAGCCGCAAAGTCCACAGCATCACTGAAATATCGGCCCTGCATGGCATCGCACCCATGTTCTTTCAGAAAGCGGACCTGTTCAAGCGTTTCCACGCCTTCGGCGATCACCACCAATTCCATGCTTTTGCCGAGGTGAATCATGGCGTTAACAATGCGCTCATCGCCCTCACCGGTCTGGTTTGCAGCCAGCGGCGCCACCAGGCTTTGATGAATTTTCAACGCACCCACGGGGAGTCGTTGAAGGTGCGGGAAGGAAGAGAAGCCGGTGCCAAAATCATCCAGCGTGAAACTCAGACCTAGCTGGTGCAACTGCTCCATTAGCGCCAGTTTTTCCTGCAGATTATGCATTAAAACCGGTTCGGCAAGCTCCAGCTCTAAGCGCGAGGCTGAAACATTGCTCTGGTTCAGAATCTGTTCCAAGGTGCCGGCAAATGCCGGATCAAGCAGCTGCTGAGCCGACAGATTGACCGCTACCTGAATGTTCGAATAGCCGAGCTCATCGAGTTTATTGATCACCTGACAGGCTTCATGCAGAACCCAATAGCCAATCTGTACAATTTGCCCAGTTTCTTCAGCAATACTCAAAAACTCCGCTGGCGTCAGCAGGCCGCGCTTCGGATGTTGCCAGCGTAACAGGCTTTCTACCGCGGTAATCCGACGGCTTTGCAGGTCTACCCGCGGCTGAAAAAACAACTGCCATTCACTGTTGCGGGACGCCTGCAACAGCTCATCTTCCATGCGGCTGTGGTCAGACTCTTCGCGACCCATTTGGTCTGAATAAAACTTGTAGGCGCTGCCCTGGATTTGCTTGGCTTCATACATCGCCGTATCGGCATGTTTGAGCAGGGTCTCAAAATCGGTGCCAGCTTCAGGGTAGGGCGCGATGCCGATACTGCAGCCGGCCACGATCTGATGCCCCATGATCGGAAAGGGTTTGGCTACCGTTCGAATGATTTTCTTGGCCACATACACTATGTCGGCGCGTGATTTGACATCTTCCAGGACCACCGTGAATTCATCACCTCCCAGACGGGCAACGCTATCGGTTTTACGCATACAGGCCGACAGGCGTTCAGCGATCAGCTCAATCAGACGGTCGCCCGCGTCATGACCGTAGGTGTCGTTGACGGCCTTGAAGCCGTCAAAATCCAGAAATAGCAGGGCCACGCTCTGATGACCACGTTCCGCGCGCTGTATGGCGCGCTCGAGCCGGTCTTTGAATAGCACCCGGTTGGGCACTCCGCTGAGTGCGTCATAATGCGCCAGACGCGCCAGTTTCAATTCCGTCTGCTTACGGTCCAGTGCGTAACGAATCGCGCGCTCCAGCAAGCGTGAAGTCAATTGATTCTTGGTCAGATAGTCGGCCGCACCGGCTTTAATCACCTCGCGGTCCAGTTGAGGATCCAGCGTGTCGGTCAGCACAATAATAGGTTCGGTACAGCCCTGCTGACTGGCTGCGTGCAGCAAGCGACGTCCCTCCTCAGGAGCCGAGCCCGGCGCATAATCCAGTAACACCACATCGTGTATCTGGCTCATTATGGCTTCCAGGGCGTAGTTCAGGTCCTGACACCAGGTCAGCTCAAAGCGTCGGGATTCGACAGCGGCCAGAATATTGCTTACGCGGAGGTAGTCCGAGCGGTGTTCGCTGACCAGCAACACGCGGGTAGAATGGTGCAAGGCCTGGTCGAGGCTGGTATCGCTAAGCGTGGACAGGTCCATTGGCTGACTATCCGGTATTTACCACAGGAATGCAACGCCACTCGGCGCGAATTGGCAACCGTCTGCTACACTAGCGCGCCTTTTTCTGGTTGCGTGCACACGCCGAGCTCTGCAGTCGTGAGTTCCTCAATACAAAAACTAAATGCGCCGCAGCGCGACGCGGTGAAGAACATCACGGGACCGTTGCTGGTGCTGGCAGGAGCCGGCAGTGGTAAAACCCGGGTAATCACCGAAAAAATCGCTTATCTGATGGGTGATTGTGGCTACGATTCGCAGCGTATCGTTGCGGTGACATTTACCAATAAAGCCGCCCAGGAAATGCGTGAGCGACTGACCAGCAGCGTTGGGAAAAACGCCAGCCGCGTGCATATTTCTACGTTCCATACTTTGGGGCTGCGAGTATTACGTCAGGACCTTGAGTTGTTTGGGCTCAAACCGGGGTTTTCCATTTTCGACCAGGAGGATTCCCTTGGCCTGCTCAAAGACCTGGCTCTGCAGGCGCGTTGTGCGGAGACTGACTCCATAAAAAGCAGTCAGCATCTTATTTCCCAATGGAAAAATGACTTGCTAACACCTGGCCAGGCCTTGCAACTGGCCGCCAACCCTCTGGAACAATTGGCGGCGGCCCTTTATGAGCAGTATCAGCGCAGCCTGGCAGTTTACAACGCCGTCGATTTCGACGATCTTATTTTTCGCCCTGTGCAGGCTCTGAACACCTCTTCAGAATTGTTAGATCGGTGGCAACAGCGGGTACATTACTTGCTGGTCGATGAGTATCAGGACACCAATACCTCGCAGTATGAGCTGGTTCGACTGCTGACTGGTAAACGAGCGATGTTTACGGTGGTTGGCGACGATGACCAATCTATTTATGCCTGGCGCGGAGCCAATCCGGAAAATATGGCCAAGCTGCAAAGCGACTTCCCTCAGCTGCAAGTGGTTAAACTGGAACAGAACTATCGCTCCACTCCCACCATTCTGCAGGCGGCCAACCATCTGATTGCAAACAATCCCCACTTGTTTGAGAAACGCCTGTGGAGTGACCGCGCGCCCGGCGAGCGAATTAAAGTGGTTTGCCAGAGTGATGAAAACGCCGAAGTGGATTACATTACCAACTCCATTCTTGATCAACGCCTGCGCAGTCGCTCCCGGCTGGGTGACTTTGCGGTGTTGTACCGAGGCAACTTCCAGGCTCGGCTGCTGGAGCTTCGCTTGCAGTCTGAACAACTGCCTTACCGCATCAGTGGAGGAACATCTTTTTTCGCGCGCAACGAAATCAAGGACGCCATGGCGTATCTTCGCCTGTTGATTAACCCGGACGACGACAGCGCCTTTTTGCGGGTTGTAAACGTTCCGCGGCGGGGCATCGGAACCCAGACTTTAGAGGCCATTGCCGCCTACGCCCAACAAAGGGAAGTTTCGCTGCTGGCCAGCTGCGGCGAAATCGGTTTGCAACAGCAATTGGGCGACAAAGCAAGGCAAGCAGTGGCCAGTCTGACCGATTGGCTGCAAACCAAACAACGCCTGCTGGCCAACCAACCGATGGCCTGCTTGCGCGAACTGTTTGAGGACATCAACTATCAGGACTGGCTGTTACAGAACAGCAGCAGCGACAGCGCCGCCGAGCAACGTTGGGCCAATGTTCAGTTTTTGTTGTCTAATATTGAAAAAGACCTGAGCAAAGAGGCTGACGAGGGTGAGGACGAACACGGCGTGGAGGCAGCCATTGGCAAGCTTGTGCTCAGAGACCTGCTGGAGCAACAGCAGAACGAACAGGAATTGGACCAAATTCAGCTGCTGACCCTGCATGCTGCCAAAGGGTTGGAGTTTAAACACGTCTATATTATGGGAATGGAAGAGCAGATTTTGCCACACCGTAACAGCGTGGAGGACGAGAATATTGAAGAAGAGCGCCGATTGGCCTATGTGGGCCTGACACGCGCCCAGGAAACTCTGCAGCTAATTTACGTGCGCAAGCGAAAACAGCACGGTCAGCTGGTCAACTGCGAGCCCTCTCGATTTCTGGATGAGCTGCCCGCGGACGCTCTTGACTGGCCCCAGCGCGAGGGAATGAGCCAAACAGACAATACCGAGCGTGGTGTACAGAC
>JAUIHW010000119.1 GCA_030431775.1 Gammaproteobacteria bacterium | reverse complement strand
CATCTGCATCCGTGGGCCTGTCCTATGGGGCGCATTCCAATCTGTGTGTTAATCAGATTTACCGCAATGGCAATGCAGCGCAGAAGGAGAAATACCTGCCGGGCTTGTGTTCCGGTGAGCACGTTGGCGCCTTGGCGATGTCTGAGCCCAATGCCGGTTCGGATGTGGTCAGCATGAAGCTGAAGGCCGAAAAGCAGGGCGATGTGTTTGTACTGAATGGCAGCAAGATGTGGATCACGAATGGGCCAGACGCCGATACTTACGTGATTTATGCGAAAACGGACCCCGATGCCGCTTCGCGCGGCATCACTGCATTTATTGTTGAACGGGACTTCGCAGGGTTTTCCCGCAATACCAAGCTCGATAAGCTTGGCATGCGTGGCTCTAACACCTGCGAACTGGTATTCGAGAATTGCGAGGTGCCGGTAAGCAATGTCCTTGGTGAACAGGGCAAAGGCGTGTCTGTGTTGATGAGTGGCCTGGATTATGAACGCACTGTGCTGTCAGGCGGGCCGACCGGCATTATGCTGGCATGCATGGACCAGGTTTTGCCGTATGTTCATGATCGTAAGCAGTTTGGCCAGTCTATCGGTGAGTTCCAGTTGATTCAGGGAAAGCTGGCCGATATGTACACCGTTATGAATGCCTCGCGTGCTTTTTTATATACCGTAGCAAAAGCCTGTGACCGTGGAGAAGAAAGCCGCAAGGACGCTGCTGCAGTGATTTTGTATACAGCGGAACAGGCTACAAAAATGGCACTGGACGCGATTCAGTTATTGGGTGGCAATGGATACATCAACGACTTTCCGACCGGGCGTCTGCTGCGTGATGCCAAGCTGTATGAAATTGGCGCTGGCACCTCGGAGATACGCCGTATGCTAATTGGCCGGGAACTGTTTAACGACACCAAGTGAGGCTGGTTAAACACAGCCTACTCTTATTCAGGAAGCAGCAATGCCCCAAATCAAATCAAAAATAAATACTCGTTCAGCAGAATTCGCCGAGAATCAGTCGGCCATGCAGGTTCAGGTTGATGATTTGCACGCCAGATTGGAAGCTGTCAAAGAAGGCGGTGGAGAGAAATCACGTGCCCGACATTTGAGCCGTGGCAAGCTGCTTCCACGCGATCGGGTTAATGGGGTTTTGGACCCCGGCTCACCTTTTTTGGAACTGTCGCAACTGGCAGGCCTTGATCTGTATGGCGACGAGGTGGTTAATTCCGGAGCGCTGATCAGCGGAATTGGCCGTGTCTGCGGTCAGGAATGCATGATTATTGCGAATGATGCGACCACCAAAGGTGGCACCTACTACCCGATCACTGTCAAAAAACACCTGCGCGCACAAACTATCGCGCACGAGAATAACCTGCCCTGCATATATCTTGTCGACTCGGGGGGAGCAAACCTGCCGCATCAGGATGAGATTTTTCCAGACCGCGATCATTTCGGCCATATCTTTTATAACCAGGCGGTTATGTCGTCGAAAGGCATTCCGCAGATCGCAGTTGTCATGGGTTCCTGCACCGCGGGTGGTGCCTACATTCCAGCCATGGCTGACGAGTCAATTATTGTCAAAGAACAAGGCACTATTTTTCTCGGTGGTCCTCCGTTGGTCAAAGCAGCGACGGGTGAGGAAGTCACCGCCGAGGAGCTGGGTGGTGGCGATGTGCATACACGAATTTCCGGGGTAGTGGACCATTTTGCTCAAAACGATAATCACGCACTGCAAATTGCGCGCCGTTGCGTGCAGCGCTTAAACCGAGTTAAGAGCATAAGCCTGGATGTTAGCAACTCAGTTGAACCTGCGTATCCAATAGAGGAGATTTACGGCATTATCCCCAAGGATACGCGCAAACCCTACGATGTCCGTGAGGTGATTGCCCGTATCGTTGACGGCTCAGAGCTTGACGAATTCAAAGCGCGCTATGGCACCACTCTCGTTTGTGGTTTCGCGCGCATTCATGGCTATCCGGTGGGTATTGTGGCTAATAATGGCATTCTATTCAGCGAGTCAGCGCAGAAAGGCGCGCACTTTATCGAGCTGTGCGGTCAGCGCAAGATACCACTGGTGTTTCTGCAGAACATTACGGGCTTCATGGTTGGCCGGCAATACGAGAACGAAGGCATTGCCAAGCATGGTGCCAAAATGGTTACCGCTGTTGCGACTGTCGCGGTACCAAAATTCACTGTATTGATCGGCGGGTCCTTCGGCGCCGGCAATTACGGTATGTGTGGCCGTGCCTATGATCCACGCTTTCTGTTTATGTGGCCAAACTCACGCATCTCCGTCATGGGAGGTGAGCAGGCCGCAACTGTCTTGGCGCAGGTAAAGCGCACTGGCCTGGAAAAGAACGGTGAGCAGTGGAGTGAGGCCGAGGAAGCCGCATTCAAACAACCAATTATTGACAGCTACGAGCACCAGGGGCATCCCTATTATGCGTCTGCTCGTTTGTGGGATGACGGAGTAATCGATCCCGCTGAAACTCGTTCAGTGCTGGGTTTGGCAATTTCAGCCAGCCTCAATCAAGCCATTGCCGACACCAAGTTTGGTGTTTTTCGAATGTGACCTGACATGGGAATCAATCAGCAGAGTACCGCCATGGCGCACAATCGCTTCTTTACTAAAATCCTGGTTGCCAATCGTGGCGAAATTGCTTGCCGTGTAATTCGCACGGCCCGTCGTTTAGGGGTAGCGACCGTCGCCGTCTACAGCGATGCTGACAAGCATGCGCTGCATGTCACTATGGCGGACGAGGCAATCCATATTGGTGCGGCGCCATCCAGGGAGTCTTATCTGG
>JAUIHW010000011.1 GCA_030431775.1 Gammaproteobacteria bacterium | reverse complement strand
GCTGGGAGTTGTTCTGAGGGTCGTTCGCCGACCCGCCGTCACCAAGCGCCATATAAAGCCTGTTATCCGGGCCAAATGTCAGCATGCCGCCGTTGTGATTGGAAAACGGCTGAGCCACCTCCAGCAAAACCTGCTCTGTTGCCGGGTCAAGCTGCTGCGGGTTGCTGGTAGACCGACTGATGCGAGACAACACAGAGCGTCGCGGGCCATGGTCTGTGTAATGCACATAGGCACGACCGTTATTGGCATAATCGGCATCGAACGCAAGCCCTAGAAGACCTTCTTCATTGGCCTGCATGGGCTGACGCGCACTGATATCCAACATCACCGATGCGCTTGAGGCATTGGCCGAATCAAACCGCAAAATACGCCCATCCTGCTCCACAACCGCCAGCTCATCACTGCCTGGAATGCCCGTCAGGTACACCGCGTTGCTAACATTCAGCGCCGGAAAGGCATTAAACAGTTCTATGTCTGTGGTGCCGGTGGAGCCGGTTGAAAATTGCGGCGCTTGCAATGATTGACGCATCACCAAGCCAAAGGCAGGCTCGGGTGGTGGGCCCGTGTCTACTGGAGCGGGTGAAGTGGGCGACGGGCCACCACCACCGCCGCCGCTGCATGCTGATAGAACAAGGAGCAATAGGCTCAGGGGCGCAAGATAAACTTTGGTGGTCCGCTTCAGCATACAGAGCATGCTCCAGGCTCAAGACTCAATTCTTCCTTTGATTGGGGAATGGGTCAAGTCGTGGGTTGGAGTCAGGCCTCCATCGATTGCCGAATAAACGCCAGGTCTTTCTCCAGCGCTGCTATCGCTGCTTTCTTGTTGACCTGGCCGGCCACCACCAGGGGTGCACCGCTCGCCAGTGCAGCCAAACTCTCGCTTACTACATCAGTGGCTTCCATCCAAAACTCAGCGGGGACTTCCGGCGTATCGTAATGATCGAACGCCTCTCGATCATGTAATTCAGTGTGCGTAAAGCCCGGTACCAAACACTGCGCTGTAACCCCGCTACCCTCCAGCTCAACGTTTAGCGAGCCGGTAAAATTGCTGATAAAGGCTTTACCGCCGCCGTACACCGCCACGTCCTTATAAGGCGTGAACGCAACCATGGACGAAACGTTTATGATCTGGCCACGGCGTGCAGCTTTCATGGCAGGCAATGCTGCATGACACAATGCAATGGTGGCATCGATGTGTACCGCCAACATAGTGCGCTGCTTTGCCAGGGGCAGCTCGTCGAACGCACCAATAATCGTGAAACCGGCATTATTGACCAGAATATCCAGCGGCCCCGCCGCATCAACTGCCTCAACAACCCGGGCAAGGCCTGCTTCCTCGGCAAGGTCAACGCTCAACAAGGTCGATGACACAGCGTGTTCGTTCAATTCAGCCGCCAACGCATCCAGGCGGTCCTGACGGCGCCCCACGAGGATCATATCGCTGCACCGGGGAGCCAGCTGGCGCGCGAACTCGCGACCAATACCGGCCGAAGCACCGGTAACCAGTGCCGTTACTTTGTTGCTCATAAGCGTTACCTCAGGTGGTTGGGGCCAAGCCATACACTTTACACCCAATCTACACCAGCAAACAGCGCAGGCTGACCCTGGCCCTCAGCCACCTATCATCGATAGGCCTTTATTGCGGTGCTTCGATGGCTACGGGCGGAGATTGCCCATCAGACCACAGGCATGACCGTGTAAAATGCAAGGCGTGCCCCGCTGGTGCAGCAGAAGCTAAAAATGAAAACCGAAATAGGAAGGCTTACATGACCAGGTTATTCGCTCATTGTCTAGGTTCTTTCTTTGCGGCCCTGGCTTGTATGACATGTGCACAGCTGGCCGCAGCCAGTGGCGAGCCGGGGGGTATGAAGCCTGCGAATCAGCCATCAGAACACTCGGGAAAAACAGTGATTTATGTCGCGAAGGACATCATTACTGTCGACCCCAAGCGGCCGAGAGTGAGTGCTGTGGCGGTCAACCAGGGGCGCATTCAGGCCATTGGCAGCAAGCGACAGCTGCTTGAGCTGGTCGGGGAAGACGAGGCAGTAATCGATGACCGTTTTGCCGATAAGGTTATCGTTCCAGGGCTGATCGAACAGCACATTCATCCGATCTTGTCGGCACTGACCCTGACATCCAGCATTATTTCTATCGAAGAATGGCAACTGCCGAGGGGCACTTTTCCCGCAGCACGCAACCGCGAGGATTATTTCAAACGCCTGCGGGAAGTGGAGGCTGCAATGAAAGACCCTGCAGCGCCACTGATTTCCTGGGGCTTCCACCATTATTTTCACGACAAACTCACCCGAGCCGATCTGGATAGGGTGTCTGCCGAGCGCCCGATATTTATATGGCACCGCTCCGCTCATGAATTCGTTCTGAATTCGCCCGCTTTGCAGGTGGCAGATATCTCCGAAGAAATGTTGCAACAAACCAGCCAGGAGATTCGTGAGCAAATCAATTTGGATGAAGGTCACTTCTGGGAGCGAGGGGCCTTCGATTTCCTGCTGCCACGAATCATGTCAGTCATTGGTTCACCATCCAGGATGACCGCGGGCATTGAATTAATGGCGGATTATCTGCACGCCGCCGGTGTCACCACGTCTGCGGAACCCGGCGGTATAGCGGGCTATTACCCACCACAAATCGCGGTATTGGGCGATACTGATACGCCGTTTCGCTTCTACTTTATTCCAGACGGCCGGTCACTAAGCTTGAAACACGCCGGGGCAGACCTGCTTGCGGCAACCGAGCAAGTAATGACCGGTGCGCACGGGCACACCGCTTTCCTTCCCAAACAAGTCAAGTTGTTTGCTGATGGCGCCATATTCAGTCAGCTTATGCAGATGACAGACGGTTATCTTGACGGCCATCACGGCGAATGGCTGATGCAGGAAAATGACTTCGCGTCGGCTTTTCGCACCTACTGGGAAGCGGGCTATCAGATTCACGTCCACCAGAACGGCGACGCTGGCTTGCAGCGGGTGCTTGATGTATTGGAAGACAACCAAAAACGCCATCCGCGAAAGGACCACCGCACTACCATCGTCCACTTCGGCTTTTCCACCATAGCTCAGGTCAAGCGGATTGCGCGGTTAGGTGCAATCGTTAGCGCAAACCCCTACTATACGGTGGCGCTTGCCGACCAGTACAGCGCCTTCGGCGTAGGGCCTGAGCGCGCTAACAGTATGGTGCGCCTGGGTGATGTGGCTCGAGCCGACATTTCCTTCTCCTTGCATTCCGATATGCCCATGGCGCCGGCACGCCCCTTGTTCCTGATGTGGGCCGCGGTCAACCGCACAACCTTTTCCGGGAGCATTGCTGACCCGGAGCAACAAGTCAGCATAGAGGATGCCCTGAAAGCCGTTACCCTGGACGCGGCTTACTCACTGCAACTGGAGGACGAGATTGGCAGCATCAGCCCCGGCAAGCGCGCAAACTTTACCATCCTTGACAACAATCCTTTCACCGTAAACCCGGCTGCCATTAAGGATATAGGCATCTGGGGTACCATTTTGGAGGGCCGGTTACAGCCACTGCCAAGGTAAAATGGTGGTGAAGTCGCGTTAAAGAGAGCACCTGGATGATAAAACTTGCCGTAAGCACACTGATGTTTGGATTAATCTGTGCCTGCTCCGGGTTGGGCCTGGGTTCGGCTTCTGCGAATTCGCAGGATGATATTGCAGACGTTCAACAGCTTGCAAATGCCTACCTCGCAGCCGTGGAGGCCATGGATTGGGCGCGCATGGAGGAACTGCTGTCACCAGACGCTGTATTTGAAGACCAGACAGCAGAATACTTCGGCGAACCGTGGCGGTATATTGGCGCCAAGGCCATTGTCAACTTCTACCGCGAAGGGGCAATAGACACGCTGTCAACGCGGTATCATTTTGTTAAACAGTACACCGCAGGCACTCAGTCGATTAACGTTATCGAAGTGAGCGTTGAAGTGCGAGCCGGCATCATCGGGTTTCCCCAGGAGACCATTAAAGACACGACCGACCTTGTTACAGTGCTGACGGTAAAGAATGGCCGGGTTGTTCGGCACAGTGACTACGCAGACTACGCGGGCATGTGGAACAAACTGGAAGGGCATAAGCGGCGGCTGCAGTCTGTGCAGTAAAAGCGTGCACGGCGGGGTGCCATAGTTTTGTTCACACATCCACTTAAAGATGCTATAGACAATCACAGGTTGACGGGGTTTTGTCAAAGTATCATTGAACTGGGGTCTTGCATCTTGCATAACGCCTATGGCGTCCCTGAATTGTATCCAACTGAACTACAATATAGTGCCTCGCAGGTAATCACGTTAGCGCGGCGGATCAACCCGCTCAGCCACTGAAGTATTCACCCGAAACCAGCCGGCGATGGAATAGCGGTCGCGCTTTGCCGGCAGAACTTCGTGAGGAAAGTCCTCACTCAAAAAGGTAACGATGCTGCCAAGCAGTGGGGTAACCTTAATACCTTCAGGGTCCTGATCGTTTCGATACAGCACCAGCTCACCACCGTCGCCGACACTCCAGCCCGGATTGAGGTAAACAACGATGGACAGCTGACGGTTGGCTTCACCTTTGAAGGCGTCGTAGTGCTTTCGGTAGAAATCTCCCGGGGCGTAGTGAGCAAAATGGCTCTCGAAGGAAAACAGGCCTAGGAACAACCGTCGGTTCAAATACACCTGCAGGCGACTTGCCCAGTCTAGCCACTGCTGCCCGGCGGCAGAGGTGCCGGTTATCCAGCAGATTTCATCGGTGCGCACAAGCTCGTTTTGTGCGTAATCAAGTCCTCGGCCAGTACCAGCATTGAAAAATTGCGCTGCATCGATGTTCCTTTGGTGCTCCATCAAGGTCGCCACCAGAGGTGCAGGGAGTGCGCCCGGCTGAATACTGTAACCCTGTTGTTCCAGGTCCCGAGCGATTCGCTCAAACAGTGTGTCATCCACTGTATGCTCATCGATGAAGGCATTGGCAAGCTCAGCTGTCATTTTATGTTTACCAAATTAAAGCGCAGTCGTTTCGGAATGCGCGGCCTGGCGCGGCTCCTGCCGTGCAGCAATCAGGCAGCCAGCCACTATCAGCCCGGTGCCGGCGACGGTTAGCCAGGTAACGGTTTCGTTGAAAAACAGCCAACCTAAGATGGCGGCCCAGATAAACGCCGAGTATTCCACGGGGATCAGCAGTCGAGCTTCCGCGCGGGCGTAGGCCCAGGCCACCAGCATCAGTGAGCCCACGCTCAACATCGCGGCCAGCGCCAGCGCGGGTAGCTCAGCCATTGGCGGCGGGCTGGCAAACAGCGGCGCGACCAATAGCAACAATACAGCCACTGTCAGGTTTTGAAAGAATGCTATTTCAATGGGCGAGGCCACGAGCGACTGGCGGCGTTGCAGAATCAGGTTGTACGCGTACAGCAGCGCAGAAAGCAGAATGGCCACTATGCCCAGAACCACCTCGCGCTCGTACTCGGCGCCCAGGCGTCCCCAGACAATAACCAGCACACCAACAAAGCCAAGCAGCGAGGCCAGCACAGCTTCCCGCCCGACCTGTTCGTGCAACAACACAGCTGCCAAATACAGTGCAATCAATGGCGCCACAAACGACAAGGCAATGGCTTCTGCCAGCGGCACTCGTGTCAGGCCCCAGAAGAACAGAAAACCCATAATGGTCACGATCACGCCGCGCAGCACATGCAGTTTCAGTACCGCTCCATTGGGCCAATGTCGCCCCCGCCACAACAGCCCAAACAGAGTGATGGAAATAGCGAATGGGGTACGCCACAGCATCGCATTGTAAGCGCCCAGCAGGGTGGAAAGCTCCTTCATCATTGCATCCATGCAGGAGAAGCCGGCAATGCTCAGCGTGGCCACCAGAAATGGTACGGTGACACTGCTCGCGCGGGTACCTGGTGCGCTCACCAACTGAGCCGTCCGCTGCCCTGGGCACGAAACCATTTGGTGATGATCAGTTTATTGCCCTGCTCCACCGGCATGCCGTGGTGTAGGGAATCCGGGTTGGGCTGACCATCCGCCAGCAGGTTGTTCCACACCACGGCCTGGCCTTTCTTTGGGTAAAAGGTTTGGCCTACGTTTACGAAGTGGGTGCCACCTCCCGCGGGCGTACTGTTCAGGTACACCATAAACGTCCAGGTACGCTGGCCGCGCTCTTTGGCATGCTGCTCATATTCTTCGGTGCCGGGTTCAAAATAATCGGTGTGTGCTTTGAACTGTTCACCCACTTCGTACTTCTGCGCCTGGATTCCTTCCGACCAGGGCAGACGAATGCCGATGCAGCGGGCAATTTTTTCATCCACGTCATCCACTATGGGCAGGCCCAGTGCAGACAGCTCCGAGGTGGAGCTGGTACGAAACTCCGGGTCGCCATTGTCGGTGGTCACAGTGGAGCGCCGGCAATGGGTGTTTACCAACTCGGCCACGGCACTGCATTCGCCGTCAGTCAGGAAGTGGTCGATGGTGAACAGCCGAACCTTTTTGCTTTTCAGCCGGGTCAGGCGCATACGGCCACTGATGTTTGGCGTGAGTTTGTTCAGCTTGTGATAGTTGACCTGGGATTGCGCTGCCGGTGCCGGCGCGCTTTGTGGAGACGCGGCTACCGTACTGTAGTAATCACCCAGGCCGGCGGCTATCGAGGCCTGGCTGAAACCGTTTTGCAACAGGGTTTGCAGAATCTCCCGCCTGTCGCAGCCACGAGCCAGATTGTCGCGGGCCCAGGCCAGCCATTCCGGGGTCAGCGGTTTGCCTGCTGTGTGCACCTTGCTCATTGCTTATTCCCGCACGGAATTGATCTGCTGGCGCAGACTGTCGGTTGCTGCGCGAGCGGCGTCAGCAAAGTCATCACCGCCGCTGGCGTACAGTATGCCGCGCGAGGAATTGATGATCAGGCCGGCGCCGTTGGAATCCCTGCCTGCCGCCCACAGTGCCGGCAGGTCACCACCCTGGGCGCCCACACCCGGCACCAGAAACGGCATGTCGCCCACCAGTGCGCGCACTTCGCGCATCTGTTCAGGAGCAGTGGCACCCACCACCAGCAGGCAGTTGCCATGACCGTTCCATTGCTCACTCACCGTGCGCGCCACTTGCTGGTACAAGGGCTTGCCATCTACCAGCAGTTCCTGAAAGTCCTGCCCGCCGGGGTTGGAGGTGCGGCACAAAATGACCACACCCCGCTCGCTGTAGTTCAGAAAAGGCTCGATTGCATCAAAACCCATGTAGGGGTTTACGGTCACGGCATCGGCACCGTAGCGCTCGAAGGCCTCAGCCGCATACTGCTCGGCTGTGGCGCCGATGTCGCCGCGCTTGGCGTCCAGAATGACAGGAACGCCTGGATACTCACTTTTAATATAGCCGATCAGCTCTTCCAGTTGGGCTTCACCACGCTGCGCGGCGAAGTAGGAAATCTGTGGCTTGTAAGCGCATACTTTGTCGTGCGTGGCGTCCACAATGGATTTACAGAATTCGAGCAGGCGCCCGGGCGAGTTTTGCAGCGGCGCAGGGTAGCGGCCCGGGTTTGGGTCCAGGCCCACACACACGAATGAATTGTTAGTATTGGAACACTGTTCCAGTGCGTTGATAAAACCCAAGCCAGCCTCTCCCTACAGTCTGGGCGGCTATTCTACCGGTTTCAGCACGGCTCCGCTCGCGCTTCTTGCGATGCAACAGGGCCCCGCTGAACCACCAGAAGGGTAAGCTCAGCCCAATTTGGCCCCGTTCGCTACTTCTTTGTCAGGCACTGCCAGCACCACGCTACCGTCATCCCGGTAAAAGCCGGTCACCAGGCATTCCGACATAAATGGCCCAATCTGCTTGGGTGGAAAATTAGTCACCGCCACAACCTGGCGGCCTTGCAGGTCTTCCACGCTGTACAGGTGAGTAAGCTGCGCGCTGGATTTCTTTATGCCAATGTCTCCGCCAAAATCCACTTGCAGCTTGTACGCGGGGCGGCGCGCTTCGGGAAACTCTTCCACGCTGATTACGGTTCCTACGCGCAGCTCCACCTGCTCAAAATCATCCCAGTCAATTTCTTTCATGGTGTTGCTTGCGTTGCGCCCTCTTCTTAATCCCTGTTTATCGGTGTTGCCGTTACGACCACGCCATGCTGCGCAGCCCTTTCAAGGTCATCCACGTCCAGGGTTTTGTCCTTGTTCAACTTGATGTCGTGGTACACGGCATCCTGCGGGAACAAATCCAGGTAATACAGCAACCACTCCTTCACTTTTGGCGGGTCATTTTCGATCACTTCGGTGCGACATTCAATAACCTCCCCACGAATCAGCAGGCTGGCTTCGGCGCCATCGCGCAGGTTGCGCCACCATTGAGTGTCGGTGGACGAAAAGCATAGATAATTGCCTTCATAAGGCAGGTAGCGAACCGGCGTGCTGTAGGCTTTGCCGCTCTTACGCCCAGTGAAGCTGATCACCATCAGGCTCTTGCTGACAATGCCGTGCAGAGGGGATTTCAGCAACAGCGTCATAATGGGGTTGACCAGGGCAAACATAAACTCAGGTACTTTCATCGCAGTCTCCTCGTGGTGCTCTTCAGCCGTTGCTAATCAATTAGTCTTGCGCCTGGCGTGCCAGTTCCGTGATGTAAGCGCGAATGGCGAAACTGTCTTCCTTACTCAGGCTATCGCCGAAGCCGGCCATACCCCTGGGTTCCAGCACACCGTCCAGCACGATGGCATCAAATATTTCATGCGTCGCCGCGCTCATGCGCCGCAGGTCTGGGAGCATTGGCGTACTGCCGTACATGCCGTGGCAGCCTCCGCAGTTAAACACGTATAACTGACGCCCCTGTTCAATTGTTTCGGCACTGGCCTCTAATGGCGGCGGCTCGGGAACAGGGCCGCGTGGTGCGACAGCGGCCGGCAGCGGTACCGGCCCGCCGTCCAGCGCAAATACCAACAGGCGGCCGGCGTTACCATATTGCAGCAGAGCTTCGTTTCCGGCCAGCGTGTTAAAAGCCGGCCCACCCCAGCCGGCCATGACTGCGATGTACTGTTTACCATTCACGGCATAGGTCATGGGCGGTGCGATGACACCGGTACCCAGCGCAATGCGCTGCAGTTCACGGCCATCTTCGGCATGCAATACTAACAAGTCACCCATGGCGGTACCATGCACGACCAGATCGCCCGCAGTGGCTAATACCCCTCCGTTCCAGATGTTCGGCAGGGCTTTCTCCCACACCAATTGCTGGCGTTGCGGGTCCCAGGCTTTCAGATAGCCGCTGTCCGACGGGTATTCAAGGTCGGCAAGCAGTGCCTCGAGGTTATTTGCACCCAGGGTAAACCATTTGTCTTCATCGATACTGTGCACCCAGCCAGCATCCCGCGCCGGTATGTACACCAGACCGGTGCCGGGGTGGAAGGCCATAGGGTGCCAGTTGTGGCCACCGGCCGCCGAGGGAAACACATACTTATCTTCGTTGCGGTAATCAGCCGCCTGGCTAACCACTGCCCTGCCATTCGCATCCACATGGCTGGCCCAGTTGACGAACACGTATTTTTCCGCCGAGATCAGCTCGCCGCTTTCCCGGTCTAACACATAGAAAAAGCCGTTCTTAGGCGCCTGCATCAGTACTTTGCGAGTTCGCCCGTTGATTTCAAGATCGGCCAGAATCATGTGCTGGGTGGCAGTGTAGTCCCAACTGTCACCCGGTGTGGTCTGGTAGTGCCACACCAGTTCACCGCTATCCGGCCGTAAAGCAAGAATTGACGCCAGAAACAGGTTGTCACCACCACCCGGGCTGCGCTTGTAAGCGGGCCACGGTGAGCCGTTACCAGTGCCGACATACAACAGGTCCAGCTCGGGGTCGTAGGCCATGGAATCCCAGGCCGTGCCGCCCGCACCGGCCCAGTAGCTGTCATTACTCCAGGTTTTTACGGCCCAGGCGAGCTCGGGGTTCTCAAACGGACCGTCGGCGCGGCCAGGCACGGTGTAAAAGCGCCAGTTCAGTTCGCCGCTGTTTGCATCATAAGCACTGATGTAACCGCGGACACCGAACTCGGCACCGCCGTTACCAATAATTACCTTGCCCTTCACCACCCGCGGTGCACCGGTGATGGAATACCACTTGTCGCGGTCTATTAATGTGTCCACTTCCCACACAGGCGAACCGTCGCCTGCATCCAGGGCGATCAAACGGCCATCCAGCGTGCCCACATACACCCGGCCCTGCCACACGGCCACGCCGCGGTTAACAATATCGCAGCAAAGTTTCTTGGCCCAGCCACGCGGCACTTCAGGGTCGTACTGCCACAGCACCTCACCGCTGGCGGCGTTCAGTGCAATCACACGCGACCAGGTGCTGGTAGTAAACATCACACCGTCCACTACAATGGGTGTGGCCTCCAGCCCGCGCTCAGACCACATGCTTTGCTCCCAGGCAAGGCCCAGACGCTGCACGTTGCTGCTGTTAATTTGCGCTAAGGGCGAAAAGCGCTGCTCACTGTAATCCCGGCCATGGGCCAGCCAGTTATGGGGCTCAGCATTGGCCTGAATAATGCGCGCACCATCCACCCAGGCAAGCCGTTGCGATGGTTCCGCAGTGCCATGCTTGCCCCCAGGCTGGCAGGCAGCAACAGCGATAGCAGCAATTATTAGTGTTAGTCTGGTCAACATTGGTTTCTTATCCCGGTGCCTGCCTGGCCACCAAAGAAGCAGCCACATGAAGGTATACGCCGCCGCGCACAGCTTGGATTGTAGAGCCTATTTGTTTTCAAACAATAAGGTCAGCCAGTTTTTTAGCCCACTGTGCATAAATTGCCGGGCCAGGATGAAAGCCATCGCTGGCCATATCTGCTGGCTCATTGTCCAGCTCCATGGCCAGAAAATCCGCGTGGGGGTCGGCGGCAAGCTCTGCTTGCAGCGCTGCGTTAAACCGGGCCGCGCGCTGGCCCAAAAACCAGCGCAGCGGATGGGGTAAGGCGGGGAACTCACCCATTGGCGGCAAGGCATTGACGATAATGCGGGCTACCTCACACTGCGCCCGCAAGCGTTCGCGCAGCGCCGCTTGCTGTTGCAGAAACTGCTCAGTACGCAGCATGGACGTTACATCGTTGACGCCAAACACCGTCACCGCAACATCGAACCGCGCATGCTCAAGCGCTGCCAGCCGCTGAATACCATCGCGCGTGGTGTGGCCAGTGGTGGCCAATAACTGCCAATGTGTTTCGAAATGGCCGCTGAGCGCACCCACCAACTGGCCTGCCAAAGCGTCCTGCTGAGTCGCGGCTCCCACGCCCGCGGCCGAGGAATCACCCAGAATCAACAAGCGCAAAAGCGGGCCGTTACCAAACACCCCTTCGCGCTCGCCCCTGGCTTCCGGTAATTGCGGTGTATCACGCTGTACCTGTCTGCCTTGCACTAACAGCAGCGGAGCCAATACAGGTAATGCCAGCTTATGCCACATAGCAGGGGGCGTTTACCGGGCCACGCCGGCCATAATATCCAGCGCCTTGGCCCAAGCATTGAACGCAGCATCGCCGAACAGGTAAAACTGAATGTCCAGCTTGTGGTAGGTGGGCAGCGCGCAAATGTTAAGCGCTACGTCGGCGGCCTCGGCCAGAGGATAGCCGTACACTCCACAGGAAATAGCGGGAAAGGCGATGGAGCTGCAGTCGTGCTCTAGCGCCAGTGATAAGGAATTGCGATACGCATCAGCCAGCAGCCCCGCTGGGTCCGGGTCAATCTCATAGCGCGGCCCAACGGTGTGAATCACGTACTGCGCCAATAGCTTACCAGCAGGCGTGATCCGCGCCTCACCAATGGGGCAGCGTACGCCGTTTACATCCGGCAGCTGCCGGCAGGCTTCCAATAAGGCCGGCCCGGCCGCGCGATGGATTGCGCCGTCCACCCCGCCGCCGCCCAGCATTACCGGATTAGCGGCATTAACAATGGCATCTACGCTTGCGCGGGTAATATCGCCCTGCTGCAGTTTGATGTGATCCATGCTGACCGTGCATCAGTGTGTGCCCCTATCTTAACAGGGTCCTGCAGCCACTCGATAGGCCGCTACTGCAGTGTCATATGAATCATGCCAATGCCGGATACCACCAGCGTGAAACTGGCCATCACCGAGCAGGTCGCTGCAATTACCGAGCCCATTGGGTCGGCCAACCAGTTGCTCCATGTGCTGGCGGCGGGCTCATTGTTCACTGCAGTATTGATTGTGTTGTCTGTCATGCTCATGCTTCCTGTTTAAAAGCGGGTTTGAGTAAGGTATTGGCCCAGGTATCTGTCAGGCTGCCTACGCCGCCTCCGGCTGCGCTGGAACAAGCCGGGCGCGTTTGCTGGCAGCCCGCTGAGAACGAGTACGCACTTTTGACAGCCGTCGACGCAATGCCTGGCGAGCCCTGTGCAGCGCGCTGTTAATGGCGTCGTACATGTCTTCCTGAACATCCTCCACCACAACGTCACGTTGTTGCGGTAAGGCGATATACACCTGGCAACGCTTACCCGCTACGTTGCTCTGCCCATCGCCATTACTCAGCCCTATGCGCAGGCTGCGTACCCGGTCCAGTTGGGTTCCAAGGCTTCGCCGGATTCGCCACAGTGTGTAGTTCTCAAGTGCTTCTGTCAGTTCAAAGTCTCGTGCTTGTATCTTGAAGTTCATGTCACTCTCCTTAAACAGCCTGTGTTTCTTACAATATAGTTGCCCTGGCCAGACAATAAATTCGTATGTTCCTGCAATTCAGTTCGGCCAAACCTGCTCTTTTGCGCCTTGCAACATGGGCGAAAGCCGGCCGCAAGAAGTAAAAAACTGCAAGACTTTGTTCACTTCGTCACACCATCGCTGACATAATCTCTGTTGGTCCTTATTGATCAATGGAGACACAACATGCTTATGGTGACCACACCCACTGTTGAGGGTAAAACAATTCAGCGCTACCACGGTGTGGTGGTCGGTGAGGCAATTCTGGGCGCCAACCTGTTTCGAGACCTGTTTGCCGGTATTCGCGACATCGTTGGTGGCCGTTCAGGCGCATACGAAAAAGAATTGCGCAAAGCGCGCGAGATTGCCTTTGAGGACATGGAGGAAGAGGCAACAAAAATGGGCGCAAATGCCGTGGTCGGTATCGACCTGGACTATGAGGTGGTTGGCAAGGAAGGTGGTATGCTGATGGTCAGTATCAGTGGTACTGCAGTGTCCATTTAGCTGCGATGAATACCATTTCAAGCAAACCCCCACCCTGACTTCAAAAAAGAGGATAAAACAATGGCAATGGTCGCATTAGTAACCCTGTTAATGGTGGCTCAATTGATGTATTTCATGGGCAAGGTAGGCGCTGCGCGCGTAAAGCACGACATCAAAGCCCCCGCCATGAGCGGCCATGAGGAGTTCGACCGCAATAACCGGGTGCATCAAAACACTATTGAGCAACTGATGATGATGCTCCCTTCCATGTGGCTTTGCGCACTGTACTTATCGCCGACCCTGGCTGCCGTGTTGGGCGCTATCTTCGTAATCGGACGTTTTCTGTATGGCGCTAAGTACGTCGTCGACCCAGAGTCCCGCGGACTGGGTATGATGATCGGCTCACTGCCCATTCTGGTGGCTTTTCTCGCCGCGCTGTGGGGCGTATGCAGCGAGTTGTTCTTTTAGTGGCTCTTTCGTGACGCCTTTTCACATTGCAGTGCAGGTGCGCGACCTGCAAGAGGCGCGGGACTTTTATGGCCGTACGCTCGGGCTGGAGGAAGGCCGCAGTGCTGACAACTGGATAGACTTCAATATGTACGGCCATCAGTTTGTCGTACACCTGAATGAGGCGCTCGGCCCTGATGGGTCGGTCAGTCAGCATGTTAACGCAGTCGACGGCCACGGTGTGCCTGTACCACATTGCGGAGTGGTGCTGGAAATGCCGGACTGGCAGGCGCTGGCAGAACGGCTTACCGGTGTACTTGAACAGTTTATTATCGAGCCCACAGTTCGCTTCCGGGGCGAGCCCGGCGAGCAGGCCACCATGTTCTTTGCCGACCCCTCCGGCAATGCACTGGAATTCAAGGCTTTTAATAATATTGAAGCCCAGCTCTTCGCTGGATAGCGTGAACGAAATCTGAAATCTAGGGACAGGAAATCGGGGGACAGTGTACCTAACTCCCGCTCGGGAGTTAGGTACACTGTCCCCCGATTCCCCCGATTTCCACTGTCCCCAGATTTCCCAGATTTCACGCCAAACAGATCGCCGCCTGTAGCACAAAAGTTTGACAGACATCAAAACTTGCGTCATCAAACCGGCGTAGCGTAGTACTCAGCCAAAAAGATAAAAGACCACCAAGGCTGGGAGAACAACGTGAAAATAGTAACCCCAATCCTTGCGGCGCTATCATTTGTTCCACTCTTCATCAGCGCGCCAGGCAACGCGCAATCTGCTCAGCAGGCAATCGAGCGGCAGCTGCAGGAACAAAACATAGCCAGCAGTGCGCAAGAAAAAATTGACGACCTGGACGATGCCAGCAACGACATGGCGGTGAAATACCGCAACCTGTTGCAGCAAACCGAAGACCTGGAAATCTACAACGAACAAATGGTTCGGCTGATCAACAACCAGGAAATCGAAATCGCCGAATACGACGCCGAACTGGCTGCATTGGAGCAAACCCGCCGGCAAATTCTGCCGCTGATGCACCAGATGGTTGACACCCTGAGTGAGATTATCGCCGTGGATGCCCCGTTTCTGGCACGCGAGCGTCAATTACGCCTGAATGAGCTTAAGGAGTTAATGGAACGGGCCGACGTTACCGTTGCCGAGAAGTATCGCCGCCTGATGGAAGCTTATCAGGTGGAGTCCGAATACGGCCACAACATTGAAGCTTACCAGGGAGAACTGGAAAACGGGGACAAAACCCGCACCGTCAATTTCCTGCGCTTTGGAAGGGTTGCTCTGTTCTATTTGAGCCTGGACGGCGAGTCCTTGGGAGTATGGGATAAAAACACCAGCCAGTGGCAAACTCTCGACTCGCGCTACAAAGAGCACCTTGACCGGGCAATTCGCATTGCTCGCAAGCAAATGCCGCCAGACCTGTTGCGCTTACCCATTCCGCAAGCAGCGAGGGCCGGCTCATGATTTATCGCGTGCTCACAGTCATTCTTACCGGCTTACTGGCCGTCAACAGCCTGGCGCAAAACAGCGAGGCGCCGGTGTCGGCCGCACAGGCGCTCGACCAGATCATCCAGAGTGTGCAGCAGAAAACTCTGGACGAGAAGCGCCACCAGGACCAGCGGGTACAACGCTTTCAGGAAGACAAGGACAAGCAGGAACAGCTGCTGAAAGATGCCCAGGCGGCGTTCAACGCAGTCAATAGCCGCGCTGACCAATTGCGAGCCAGCTACGAAGCCAACGAAAAAAGCATTGATGAGAAAACCGCACAGATGAAGGAAGCCGCCGGCGACCTGAACGAGCTGTTTGCCGTGGTTCGCCAGGTGGCGGTAGGTACGGCCAGTACCGTGGAAAACTCCATGGTGTCTGCCGAGTTTCCCGGTCGCGCCCAGTACCTGCATCAAATGGGCAAAAGCACAACCACGCCACGCATCGACGACTTACGCCAGCTGTGGAGCATACTGCTGACCGAGATGAACCAGTCGGGCAAGGTCAGTCGCTTTGATGCCTCCATCATTCGCCCGGACGGTGAGGAAACCGCTGGCGAAATCATACGGGTCGGCACGTTTACGGCCGTTTCGGATGGCCAGTTTCTGAAGTACATCCCAAGCTCCAGCAAAATGGTGCAGCTGGCCAAGCAACCGGCACCGCGCCACCGGCAACTGGCTGAAAACCTGCAAACATCGGACGATACTTACGTCGACATGTCGGTCGACCCTTCCAAAGGCGCCATTCTTGGCCTCTTGGTGCTAACACCGGATATGCAGGAGAAAATCGGCCAGGGCGGCCTGATCGGATATTTGATTCTGGTAATCGGTGCGACCGGCCTGCTGATTATTGCTTACCGCTTCTTTGTGATCTTCGCGCAGAAGCGCAGTGTGGAAAAACAACTGGAGTCCGGCGAGCTCAAAGACAAGAGTCCGCTGGCGCGCCTGCTGCAGGTGGTGGACGATGCACCCAATCCAAGCGCGGAAGTGCTGAGCATGCGGTTGGATGAGCAAATGGCCGAAGAAAGCTCAGCCTTGCATCGCGGCCTTGCCACAGTAGCGGTGCTCGCTGCCGTGAGCCCCCTGCTTGGGCTGCTGGGTACGGTAACCGGCATGATCGAAACCTTTAACTCGATCACACTGTTTGGTACCGGCGACCCGAAACTGATGTCGGGCGGTATTTCGCAAGCCCTGATCACCACCCAACTTGGGCTTGCAGTCGCCATCCCTCTGGTTTTATTACACAGTCTGCTGGTCGGACGCGCCAATGATGTTGTAGAGCTCATGGGCCGCTACAGCGCAGACCTATTTTCCAACCGTGTCCATAACTGAAATACAAGATGGCTGGGCCGTCCTGTTTGAGCAGGGCGGCATTATCCTGTGGCTGATCTTCGCGCTGTCCATTCTGATGTGGACCTTGATTCTGGAACGCTATGTGTTTCTAAAAAACGGCTTACCGAAGCTGCGCGAAGAGCTGCTGACCAGTTGGAAGCAGGCGCGCTCCGCCCAAATGCACAACCTGAACCATAACGGCAACAACAAGCGCGCCAAGAGCACGGGTGCACAGTTTCTGGCGGACCTGAGCACGCGACGCTTCCGCGAGCGGGCCAGCCGCTTCATCTTACCCATTGAAACCCTGACCGTCATTCTCCCCATGCTGGGTCTGTTAGGGACTGTGTCTGGCATGATATCGGTGTTTGACGTGATCACCAATTTCGGCGGTGGTAACACCCGAGGAATGGCAGCGGGTATCTCGCGTGCCCTGGTTACTACCATGGGCGGCCTGCTAACGGCGGTGTCTGGACTGTTTTTCGCAACCAACATCAAGCAACGAATCGACCTGGAAGCCCATCGCTTCACCAAGGAGCTGGAGCTGGACTGAGGCCAAGCCGGAGTTAAACAATGTATCGCTCACATGTAAAAGAAGAATCCAGCGGGGCCGCTCTCAATATAACCCCATTGATTGATATGGTGTTTATTCTGCTGGTGTTTTTTGCGGTCAACGCCAACTTCGTTAAGGAGTCTGGTGTTGAGGTGGAACGCCCCAGCGCGAAAAGCGCTGTGTCTCAGGACCAGGCCAATATTCTGATTGCAGTAACCCAGCAGGGACAAATCTGGATTGATCAGCAGCGTGTGGATGTGCGCAGTGTGCGTGGCCATGTGGAGCGCATGCATGCGGAAAACCCGGAAGGCTCGGTTGTGATTATGGCCGATGAAGCCTCTGAAACCGGCATTGTCATTCAAGTGCTCGACCAGGCCCGCCTGGCGGGGATTGAAAACGTTGCCGTTGCTGCCACTACGGCGGGTGTGCAGTGAAGCGGCTGGCCTTTCCCCTGCTGATTGCCTTCGCGCTGAACGTAGCGCTGTTTGTGGTGATGCAGGCCATGGTCGTACAAAAACGCATTCGCCTCGCGGATGTCAGCGATTTTCAGCTGGCCAACTTTATTCGCGTACCCGAGGCAAGCAAACCGCCGCCGAGCCGCCGCGAGGCCCCGAGCAAACCCAGCGCCGAGGCGCACCAGGCAGAAACGACCAGCCTTGCCCAGAACAATCAGCAAGGCTCCAGCCTGAACGTACCCGCCAGTTTTGAGTTTGGTTTTGATGCCGGTGGAGTGGGCGCGCCGAAGATCTACATGGACAGCCTGCTGACCGCAATAATCCGCACGCCTCCGGTGTACCCCTCGAGGGCCGCAGCACGCGGTGTTGAGGGCTACGTGGACATTCTCTACACGATCACCAAAACCGGCCTGGTTGAAGACCCGGTGGTTCTGGAGGCCCAACCGGAAGGCATGTTTGAAAAGGCGGCCATGCGGGCAATTGTGCGCTGGAAGTACTCACCCATGCTGGAAAACGGCAAACCCATCGCGGTGAAGGCAAAAGCTCGTGTTATTTTCAGGCTGGCACAAGGCAATGGCTAGGCTCGGCTGGCCTGCGATGCGCACGCTTATTGGCAGCTGCGCCGTTTTGTGCCTATTGAGCACAGACCTGCTGGCCCAGCAGATATCCGCCGCCACTTACCGAAAAATTGAAGCCGCTCGTAAGCTGGTTGACCAGAAGAACGAACAGGAAGCAGTGCGTGTACTGCGCGAGTACGCGCCCAAAGTGCACGACAATGCCACGGATATTGTGCAGGTTAAACAGTTTATCGCCAGTTTGTTAATCAAGCTTGATGATGTAGAAGGCGCGATTGCCGAAATAGAGAGCATTATTGACCGCCCGGAAATCAAGGCGCAGCTTGGCGATACTTTTGGCAAGTTGTTAATCATGCAGGACGATTTTGCCCGGGGTATTCGCTACCTGTCCGAATGGATGGCCGTGCAGGAAGATATTCCAGCCGACCCTTATTACACCCGCGGCTACGCCTACTATGCCAGCAAGAAATACTCGCAGGCCGAGCAGGACCTGGAAATCGCCGTTTCCCTGATGGACCCGGTACCGGACTCCTGGTATGCGTTGCTGCTGGCCACTTATTTTTATCTGGAAAAATTCAACAAGGCCGAAGGCTTGGCAAAAATGCTGACCAACTCGCAACCCAACAACGCCGAAAACTGGCGGCGCCTGGCCCGCATTTATGTCGAGCGGGAAGACTACTCAAAAGCACTTGCCGCATTGATGACGGCCTACCACAATCACTTGCTTGAAGAGCGGGACTACGAACAGCTGGTTAGCATGCACGCCTACCTCGGCATGCCCGAAAACTCGGCCCGCCTGCTGGAAACATGGATTGAGAACAGCGACCGCAAAAACAAAGACTTCAAAACCCTGAAGCAGCTCGCCAATTACTGGCTTATTGCCCGGGAACGCGACAAAGCCAGGTCGATTTACGAACAAGCAGCCGCGCTGGATACCACCGGCAAAACCTACAATATGCTGGCCAACCTCTATTTTAATGACGAGCAGTGGGAACAGGCGGAAAAGTACTGCAGCCTGGCCATTGGCAAAGGTGGGCTGGAAGACGTCCACAATACTCAACTGATCGGGGGCATTGCCGCGGTTAAAGCCGGTAACTTCAGCACGGCACGCGAATTACTGCGCAAGGCCGAAAAAGCCGAGAAACAGAGCCGCACCGCCAGATACTGGCTTAACGAAATCAAAAAAGAGTTGGCCAAGCAGGAATCTTCCTAAGCGCGTCTACCCGTCAATGACAAGACCGGAATGCGCTGGGAGCCAGCCCGGTATGCTTCTTGAAAAACCGGCAGAAGTAAGCTGGGTCCACGAAACCCAGGGTATCGGCAATTTCGCTGATCGTGGTAGTGGTGTAAATAAGCTGCCAACGCGCTTCTTCGATCAGCCGTTCAAAGATCATGGCCTTGGGCGGCAGTCCGGCAAGTCGCCGGCAAATGTCAGCCAGCCGGCCAGCGGTCACATTCAACGCGGCAGCGTATTGTTCCAGCTTCCAGTGTTCGCGAAAATGCGCCTCAACCAGGTTGTTGAAGGCCTGCAGTATTTCCAGCTCCACCTTGCCCAAGGGTTCGCGCCGCTCCGGCAACTGCGACAAGCGAAAAATACTAACCAACACCAGGCTGGCCAGTGCCGGCAGGGTGTGCTTGCGGCCCGGGCGCGACTGGGAAAACTCTTCGGACAGCATGCGCATCAAGAGCGGCAAGCGTTCGGCGTCGCGCACCAGTTGCCCCCCGACCGCATCCAGCGCAACAAACACCGGCTGGGCAAACTGCCGTTGCAGGGCGGCATTGTCGCTGCCGGTAATCATACGGCTCAGCACATCCTGCCGTACCGTGAGCGCAACCCCGCTTGCCGCCTCGCTGAATTCAAAGGCATGCGGAACAGCCGGCGGCGTGAAAAAAAACAGCGGTCCCGCTCCGCTATAAGCCTGATCACCCAAAGTCAGGGTGAGGCTGCCACGCTCCAGAAAATGCACTTGGTAATAGCGGTCATGACGATGTGCCGGCATGCTGCGACCAAACATTTTCGACAAATTGTGCAAGGTGTCTATGTGCAAGTCAGTATCCAAGCGATCGTATTCATAGCGCTGAACAACGTCAATATTGGGTATTTCCGGCTCTCGACTCATTTTCGGCACCAATCGGTCAAATTTGGTTGACAATAAAAAGTACAAGCTAAACCACAGAAAGTCTATGGCCGAACAGGCCTTTGCGGCCCACTATTAGGGCATAACAAACCATCAGCCCGAGGAGGCCGCCATGAATACCGACAACAGCAGCTTGATGGAACGCTTGCAAAGTGTTTTGCCTACCATTGCCGACAACGCGCTGGAGTGCGAGAAACTGCGTACCCTGCCGGAGGAAAACGTTCGCCTGCTCAAAGAGGTGGGGTTTACCCGCGCCTTTCAGCCGAAGAAATACGGCGGCCTGGAAATAACCCTGGAAGAGTTTTGCCAATGCGTGGTGGAGCTGGCGCGCGCCTGCGGCAGCACAGCCTGGGCGGCGACCCTGCTGAACACCCACCAGCACCAGATTGCACTGTTCAGCGCTGAGGCCCAGGAAGAGATCTGGGGCGATGACCCGCTGGCTACAGCCAGCAGCAGCGTGGCGCCATTCGGCAAGATCGAAGAAGTAGACGGCGGCGTGAAGCTCAGCGGGGATATGACCTGGAGCACCGGCTGCGACCACGCCGAGTGGGCCATCATGGGCTTTATGCGCGAAGGCAATCCGGTGAACCCGGCGGCGCATACTCATTTTGCATTGGTGCCTCGCCATGAATACGACATTATCGACGACTGGTACGCCTGCGCTATGCGCGGCAGCGGCACCAAAACCCTGAAAATTCGTGACGTATTCGTGCCCAACCACCGCATTGAGTCGGCCCAGGCCCTGATGACTGGCCGCTCTGCCGGCTGGGGTTTGTACCCGGACAGCCAGATTTATTTTGCTGCCTACCGGCCCTATTTTGCCTGCGGGTTTTCAGCCATCAGTCTGGGCATTGCCGAACAGATGATCGAATGGTTTACCAAGCGCAGTAAGTCGCGCATTCGCGCTTATACCCTGTCGGAAGTGGGTAAGGATGTACCGGCGTACATGCGCCTGGCGGAGTCACAGCACCAGGTGAATGCCGCCCGCGCTCTGCTGGAAAAAGACTGGAATGATTTGAGCGAGCAATGCAAAAAACAGGAATTACAAAGTGCTGATCAACTGGCGCGCTGGCGCACTAACCAGGCTTATGCCACCAAGATGTGCATTCAGGCTGTAGACCGGCTGTACGAGTCCAGTGGCGCGAATGCCTGGTTCGACAGCAATGAAGCGCAACGCCTGTTCAGAGACTCACACATTACCGGTGCACATGCCTACACCGACTACGACGTTTGCAAACAAATTTACGGCCGCCATCTGATTGGTCTCGAGCCAGACCCACGGCTGGCCTGACAGGAGGGTTTCATCATGGGCGAACTTGTTCTGGCAGCAAAAATCACGCATGTGCCATCCATGTTTATTTCGCTGCAGCCCGGCAAGCATCACGGTTGCCGGCAGGCGGCCATCGATGGCCTGAAACACATAGGCCAGGTGTGCCGGGAGCGCAATGTAGACACCATTGTTATCTCAGACACACACTGGTTGGTGAACTCCGGTTACCACATAAACGCCAAGCCCGAAATGAAGGGCACCTTTACCAGCACCGAGTTCCCACAGTTTTTAAGCAACCTGCCTTTCAGCCACATCGGTGACCCCGAATTCGGCCAACTCATTGCAGACACGGCAACAACCATGGGTACACACACGCTTTGTCATCACGAGATACCGTCGCTGAACCTGATGTACGGAACTCTGGTGCCGCTGCACTTTATGGAGATCGGCGAGGACATCAAAGTCGTTTCTATTGCCGGCTGGATGTATGACGCCAGCATCGACGAGTCTAAAACAATGGGTGAGGCAGTCATGCAAGCCGCCAGGCAGTCAGATAGGCGCGTGGCGTTTCTGGCCAGTGGCTCATTGTCGCACCGAATTCCGCCAAACCAGGAGGCCGCTGACCACCTGTTCAAGATCAGCAGGCCATTTAATGAGACCATGGACAAGCGCGTGCTGGATATGTGGCGCGAGGGCGACAGCGAGCAGTTTCTCGATATTTTGCCACAGTACGCCGAAGACTGCGATGGCGAAGGCGGCATGCATGACACCATCATGCTGTACGGTCTGCTCGGCTGGCGGGCGTATCGGGAAAAGGCCGAAGTGGTGACCGACTACTTCCCGAGTTCCGGTACCGGCCAGTGCAACGTGTTGTTTCCATTGCCCTGACAATCAAAACTTAAATCTGGGAAATCTGGAAATCGGGGGACAGTTTACCTAACTCCCGCAGGGAGTTAGGTAAACTGTCCCCCGATTTCCCCCCAGATTTCCAGATTTCGATTTTCTTTCAGTGCCAACCATGCCGAACCAATCTCTTGTCGTTTCTTACCTGGCGCTGCGGCGTACTGTGGGCCTGATCGGTATTTCGCTGCCCTTTGTGTTGGCTATTGGCAATATCGCACTGGGTGGAGAAGGTGTCAAAAACACCTTGAGCGCTTATTACTACACCCCGATGGGCGATGTATTTGTTGGCAGTCTGTTTGCGATTGCAGTATTTTTGTGGACGTATCGTGGCTGGGACTGGCGCGACAACCTGGCGGGTGATATCGCCGGGGTCAGCGCCATCGGAGTCGCCCTGTTTCCGGTGGCGCCGGAGACGGAAAGTCTGAGCCTGGTGGAAAGAATTTGCGACCTGTTACATGCCGGCTTTGCTGCACTGTTCTTTTTTGCGCTGGCTTACTTTTGCCTGGTGTTGTTTAGAAAAGCCAGCCCTGATCAACCGCCAACGGCCGCCAAACTGAAACGCAATAGGGTTTATACCGTTTGTGGTATTACCCTGGTCGCGTGTGTCGTACTGATCGGAATTCAGTACCTGTTATTACACACCGGCGCTGTGGATGAGTTGCGGTACGTTTTCTGGCTGGAAGCCATTGCCATCATCGCCTTCGGCGTTTCCTGGTTTGTTAAAGGCGAGGGTATCCTGCAGGACACCGCCCATTAGCCCTCTGGCAAGCCGTCCGCCATAATCCTGAAGTAATCAGCCGGGTACACAATCTCATAACCGTAGAAACCGAAGCGTAAGGTCTGGCTGTTGTACTTGTCTTCCCGATAATACTCATACTTGCTCTCGGCAATGGTTTTCCACCAGTCAACGGTGTCATACCACTGCGGGTTTGCGATCCGGCCGGCCTGCAACTCCTGAGCGTGCAAACGGTAAAGATAGGCCAGCGGATACACCAGGTGCTCAAAGCCGCCGCCATCATCCCGCCAGGCCTCGGAATACACAAAGTCGTCGAGCTCGGGCTCCCAACCGTACTTGACCACGTAGTTCATGGTTTGAAAGAGCATATCCTTCAGTTCTCCATGGTCGACGAAGGAGTGAGCATCCACCGCGGCGAATTGTTGATCCAATATGTAAAAGCGAATCAGGTTGCTCAGTAGCGAGCCGGCCATCCATGGATGGGTGCCATTGGCACCGGCAAAGCCATTGTTGTTGTCCATCTGAGTCATGGTCCACCAGCCGGTGCCCTGGGCCGCGTTATTGGTGCCCTGCGGCCCGATGGAACCGTTATTCAGGTTGACGCCGATTCGCTGGGCCGGCGTTTTCCACCAATCGATCATGTACTGCACAAGATTGGCTGATACCCTGCGATGATAGTCCGGGTCACCGGTGACCCGGACATATTCGTTCATGACGTACAGCGGCCAGCCATAATCCCGTTCCGCTTCTCGATAGGCGCCACCTGGTGCATCGTCATCAAATACAAAGGGATGGCGGAATTCATAGGGACCCACGTATTCCCACCAGCCGCCGATCTCGTGGATCACTTCCAGCGCACGGTAATCACCGGTCAGCAGGTAATAATTAGTCAAACCGCTGATGTGGGCGTGGCCAGTGTGCATACGGCTGGTTTCATGGTCAATCATGGAGTGTGAAATAGCATGAATCTCCCCCGCAGGCTGCGCATTGGCCGCGTCAGTGTTCGGCGTGGACCAACGCCCATGGCGCGGCCCGTGCGAGACGTCAATATCCATAAAGTGCCGGGTGGCCTGCTCGGCAATCGAGAACCAGGCCTGGTCACCGGTGCGAATAAACTCACCAAAGAAGGTGTTTGCGCCTACGTGTGTATCGTTGTAGAACGCCGGGACGCGCACATCGTTCTCCACATCTTCCCAGCCACCGCGCATACGATCACCAAAATCGCGCCAGCCGTACATATTGATTCCGGAGCCCGGGTTCTCCAGGCTTGGCACCAGCACATTCTGTTTCAGAAAGGCGTCGTAACCCCCTTCAGCATCCGGGTTGCCGCCAGCGGACAGCTCACCGAACACGCCGGAGTTTACATACCAGTCGATCGGAGCCCGCATCGGCAGCTCATGCTGTTGAAACAGCTCGTTGTCGGCGGCCAGCTGTGAGTTTGCCGGCGTGTCGCCACTTGCCACCAAACGCAACTGATAGGTCTTGGCCCCGCCTTCACGCTCAAAATAGAAGCTGTTGGCGCGCCGATAGGCCGTGCCAGACTGTTGCTGTAACTGCTGGGTGTCGTCATAACCAAGCCGTTCCGGAAAGAAAGACACTCGCAGCTCATCAGCCGTGACGGCCAGCTCGGCGGGGAACTGTTGCCAGAAGTCTCGGAAATAAACACTGATGGCATCGCCGCCAGCGGCACTTTGGCTCGTCGCCCATCCGGCAGCACGCTCACCGGTGGCAACACCGGAGTAGTTGAAATCATAACCCTGCAGGTCGCCGTCAATGTGATTCAGCTGACCGTTTTGCAGAAGATAATGCTCCTGTTGAACGGTGCCTGAGTGTACTGCGCCATTGCCACCACCAAAGCGATATTCCCGCGCGCCGCCCGCGGCAAACTCCCAGGCCATGCCATAGGCGGACACGGCAAGAGCAAACTGGTTATCTTCGGTGGTCTCAAACACATGCTCCAGCCGATCGTCAACCAATGTGAGGTCCATATCCACCACATCCGAGTCGGCGTACAAGTAGTATCTGAGCGTGTATTTGCTGTGCCGGTTGTTGCCATTGACCAACTCGCCGTTTACGCGAATCACGGCACGGGCCGGGCCTTCCTCCTCAACAGTAATCTGTACCGCTGTACCAGCCTGGTAGGCACGCTGATCGAGAGCATTGTTTAGGAAGATTCGGGCACCCGCCAGAATCTGCTCATCAGCCGAGTAGCTGCCGTCGCCATTGGAATCACGGTGCAAGCTGCTCATTAAACCGCTGGACGGGCTCAGTGTGACCCGCAACAAACCCGTATCCACCTGGAACTGCTGGGCAGACTCATTGATTGCAAACGGCCCGTTGCCCGGCGTGTTAGCGATACCCGGCCCATAGTTAAGGCGCAGTTGCGACTGGCCAGCCGGAAAATCTCCGTTAACAAGCACCAGCGCTGATTTAAGACTACCGTCCGGCCAGCTTGCCAGAGTATTGAATTGGGTGCGCGGCTCGGACAAGGGCCCAAGCGCCTCGATACGCAGGTTATCGACACTTTGGACCGCACCATACGGAAAGGGTATACCTGTTTTGAACGACCGGTTTTCTACCGCCGTATCCAGTGCCAGGGTGAGCGTCACATTACCGCTGGCCTGTTGCATTGGCGCAATAACATCCGCGTTAGCACTTGGCGGCAGATCAATCACCGAGCTGGGGTTGGCACCGCCTCCACCAGTGTTGCCATTACCATTGTTACCGCTACCGCCGCCGTTACCATCCCCGTTGTCGCCGCCGCCCGTGCCCCCGCCACCGGAATCCCCGCCGGAGCCGTTACCGCCATTGTTGTTTCCGCCCCCAGCCGTCGCGTCCCCGCCACCGCCTCCAGAACAGGCGGCCAGAGTGGCCGACAACAGTGCCACGCATAGCCAGGTGGTCAGGTTTTTCACGCTAGGAGTTTTCGCCTTACTGAAAGCTTGCCATAAGGTACTAAGGGTCAAACGAATCATGGGTGGTCTCACGGAGTTTGAGCATACAAATGGACACTTTTTGCCCAATTAGCGCTAGTTTGCTTGCAAATAGCGCAAAAAACCACCGTCGGACGGGCATAAATTGAGCTTTTTTATGGCTATTTGATCAGCGGCAGGTCAGGAAAGGCCAGACTGAGCAGCCTGGTCATGGCGTTTGCCTAACCACAGCGACACCGCCAGCCACAGTGCGGCGATTGGCACTGTCAGCAAGGCCACTTGCGCCACCCCGATTCCTGCACTGCGCAGCAGGCCGGATAGCCCCGCTGCCAGTGCATCGCCGCCACGGTAGACCGAGGTGTCGATGAAGTTTTTCGCCTTGTACTTTTCTTCCCGGCTAAGCACCACGTACAAGGCCTCTCGGGCCGGGTTGATGATGGCGTAATAACCTGCGCGCCGCACAATCTGCAAACCGATGATGACCGCAAGCAGGGGAATTCCCAGTGAGGTCGCAAAGCCAAGCATTAACAAGCCAAACACCAGCACCACAGGAATAATGGCCAGCGTCATGCCAAGCCCAAGAGTTTTTATCAGCCGCCCGGTCAGAAACAATTGGCAGAATATGGTGAGCACATTGACAGCCAGGTCCACCCGGGCAAACATCACGGTACGGCTGGCATCGTCGCTAAAGCTCGCAGCGATGATGCCCACCTGCTGAAAATACAAAAACGTGGAGATCACGCTGTAGCACAGCATCAGCACCGCAATGCCCAACAAATAAGGCGAGCGCAGCACCAGCGCGATACCGGCCCAGACACCGCCACCCAGCGTGGCTTCCTTGTCGGCAACCGAGTTGCTGCCCGATTCGAATGCGGGGCGATCAGTTTCCATAGCCTGGTCGGCCGCCCGAACCTTACTAATGCAAGCAATCGCCACACCAAGAAAGCCGGCCGAAACCAGAAACAGCTGCTGTTGACCAAGCACTTCTATCAATGACGAAGTAATCAACGGGCCGGCAATGGCGCCCGCTGAACCTCCCGCCGCTATAAAACCGAACAGGCGCTTGGCCTGTTCATCGTCGAATACATCGGTCATGTAGCTCCAGAATACGGACACGACAAACAGGTTGAATACGTTAACCCACAGGTAAAAACCCTGCGCCAATAGCCTATGGTCTCCAAGAGTTTCGAAGGCTACATAAAACAGCAGCAGATTACTGATAAAAAACAAATACACAAAGGGGAGAAACAAGCGTCGGGGCCAGCGCGAAGTCAGCCAGCCAAACAGCGGTACCAGCAACAGCATGGCGGCGATGGTCATCAGGTACAGAACCTGCAGATTTTCAATGCCCGCGCTGATGCCAAGCGTGTCGCGGATTGGGCGAATAATGTAATAGCTGCACAGCAGGCAAAAGAAATACACAAACGCCCATAGCAGGGCCGGCCGCTCGTGGGGCTGCACCTGAACCAGGCGACTCAGCCAGTCACCTTGCACGGTGGAAGTCACAGTTCGATCAAATGGTCGGGCAGTTCATTGGCTTCACCGCTGCCGCCCGGGTAATGCTGCTGCAATAGTGCACCGCAACGCTCGATGGCGGTGAGATAACCTTGGGCTACATCTCCGGTACGCACCAGGCGGATGAATTCGTCGACGATATCCTGCCAGGTTTCCGGTGCAATGTACTGATTGATGCCGTGGTCGGCGATAATCTCAACGTAGCGCTCGGCAAGAGAAACGAACAGCATGATACCGGAGCGGTGCTCGGTAATGTGCAGGCCCTCAATGAAAAACAGCTGATGCGCGTTCCGGCTGGCACGTTGATGCTGCACACCTTGCGGTACCATCCGGTGCTTGATCGGAGGCCAGGAAAACAACAACGCAAAGAACACAAAGCTGGCGATTTGCAACAGGTACAACTCGCCCACAGTGACCGGCCAGTCCAAGAGAGAAACAAGGCCGGGCAGCAATAGACCGATCAGCGCAGCCCATAACAAAGGTATGTAACGGTAGTCGTCACTTTGCTGGGCGATGACGGTCACCAGCTCAGCGTTACAGCCCGCCTCGATCTCGCGAATGCGCTGAGCGATGCGAGCCTTGTCTTGTTCACTTAAATGACTCATTACCAACCCCCTGACGCTCCACCGCCGCCGAAGGAGCCTCCCCCACCGCCGAAACCGCCGCCGAAGCCACCACTGCTTCCGCCCCCGGGAAAATAAGATCCGCGACCTCCCCCTCCGCCCCCAGCTCCGCTGCCACCAAACAACAGGAACGCCACGGCCGCTATCACGCCAACAATAAGACCCATTAGAAAAACTTTGGTGATTAGCAGGGCGACCGCACCCGCACCGGTACCGACAATTGCACTGGCCAGTCCGCGACGCTTCACCCGGCCCAGAAAAATGCTGCCCAGCATGAGGCTGAAGAATACAATCGGCACCATTTCACCCGCTTCGGTCACTTGGCCGGGAGTGTCCTCGGGTTGTGCGTACTCACCTTCGATAGCGCGCAAAATGGCATCCACGCCCAATAGCACGCCTTCATCCATCTTGCCGGCACGAAACGCGGGCGTGATCTCACGGCGGATAATGGTGTGACTCAGGGCGTCGGTCAACGCACCTTCCAGACCATAACCCACTTCAATCCGCAGCTTTCTTTCATTCGGCGCGATGATCAGCAAAACCCCGTTATCATTCTCGGCGGTGCCAATTTCCCAATACCGACCCAGTTGATAGCCGTAATCGGCAATGTCATAGCCCTGCAGGTCGGACAGGGTAACCACCACTACCTGATTGGACGTGGCCTGCTCGTGCGCGGCCAAGCTGGCGTCAAGCTGCTGCACAGTTTGCTCGCTGAGCAGGCCGGCCTGATCAACTATACGACTGCTTAAGGAGGGGAAATCCGGTGCGCCAAGCAGACCCTGACTGAGCAGCAGCAAGGCCAACAGCAGGCCGCGGGCCACAACTCGCGCAGGCAAAAGGGCTCGGGCGTGCATCAGCAAAAAAGGCTGTTCTAGAATTCTATCGACGGAACCTGCTGCAACTCCTGCGGTACTGAAAAGGTTTCCCGTGGCTGCTGGTCAGAATACAAAATCGATTTCCAGATGCGCCCTGGGAAGGTGCGCAACTCGGTATTGTAGGTTTTCACGGCCTCAATGTAGTCGCGTCGGGCAACCGAAATACGGTTTTCCGTGCCTTCCAGCTGGCTTTGCAAGGCCAGAAAATTCTCATTGGACTTCAGGTCCGGGTAGCGCTCCACCACCAACAGTAGGCGCGACAGCGCACCACTTAGCTGGTCCTGCGCGGCCTGAAACTGCTGAAACGCCTCAGGGTTGCTGAGCATGTCGGGCGACATTTGAACGCTGGTCGCCTTCGCACGGGCTTCCACCACACTGGTCAGTACGTCCTTCTCCTGCTCGGCAAAGCCTTTCACTGTTTCCACCAGGTTCGGTATCAGTTCCGCGCGACGCTGGTACTGGTTTTGCACCTCGCTCCAGGCCGCGTCCACGGCTTCATCGTAGGTGGGGATATTATTGATCCCGCAGCCACTCAGCAGCAGAAGGCTGAGCAATGCAGCAAACAATGGGGCTTTTTTCTTAAATATCATTGCAGTTTCCCTGAGCAAACAGCGCTTATTATGCACCTTGGCGTCACAATGCAACAGCCAGCCAAGGCGCTTAATGGTAGCTGCTCAGTTCGCGCGCATCGCCCTGCAGGTATTTACACACGAATACGCACTTGCCGTATTTTTCCATGGAGCGCTGCATTGCGGCGTTCAGCAGGCGGGTCACTGCATCGAATTCCCCAAACAAGCGGGTACTCATATTGGAGGTGCGAATTTCAACATGCTCTGCGTTAGCATTGAGGTCAGCCAGAAATTCCTGGATGATCGCTTTGTAGTTTTCCTGCAAGGGATACAGACTGAGTTCGACAGACAGGTTCAACGGTGATTCTCCTTTGATAAATAAAGTTTCAGCCACACATCAGGACGCATCGGCAAGCGCCGGAATGCTGCGCCGTAAGCTCAGGTACATGTAGCCGTAGACCAGCATGGCCACAATAGAGGCTGTCGCGCACATGATAAACACGCCATGGTAGCCCAGGCCATAGGCCAGGGTGGATGCTGCCACATTCGGGCCAAGAAAATTCCCCAGACCCTGTGCGGCTGGCAGCAGCGCAACGTATCGCCCGGTGTGGTCCACATTGGCAATGGTGGCGGCCTGGTAAATGTCGACAAATATCCAGCAGAAATTAAAGGCAAACATGCTGATGGCAACCGTGGTGTTGGTAATGCCAAATACCAGCATCGCGACAATACCGGCCTGTATCACCAGGGTGACCAGCAGCGGCCGCGCCAGACCAAAGCGATTACTGAGCAACACCGCAAACAGGCAACCGATCACCGAAAACACCGAGGTGTACACCAGCATACTGGCAACCCAGTCTGGCGAGGCTTCGGAATTCACGGTGGCCAGCTCGACATAGGCCCAGTAGCCACCGATATTGATGTAGGTAAACACAACGGCTGAGAGCACCAACCAGGGCACATACGCCGGCACTGAACGTTGTTCGCTGTGGTGGGCTCCGCTTGGCTCCTCAACATCCAGTTCCACTTCCAATGCCTTTTCGACCGGGCGGCGCGGCAGCCAACTGATGAACAGCAAACCAACCACGAAGGTCAAGGCGAACGCGATGTACATGCCTTCGATTGACAACATGGGCAGGAATTTCAATTCAGCGCCCTGCGAACCGGCGAAAGCGAACAGTTCCATGCCGAACGCGAAGGCCGGCCGGGAATGCCCGCCGATCGTGGCTACCGCAATACCGGTGTAAATACCGGCACCAATACCCGCCACCAGGCGCAACCACAAAGTGGCTTCATAGCTTTGATAATAAATACAGGCCAGGTTGGCCGTGATGGCAATGACCGCGGAAATCACCGTAAGCAGGCGTCGATCCATGCGCGCCACCAGCAGCGCTGCAATAACAGCGCCAACGGCCAGTCCACCAAGATCCGCGCCCGCTACTCTCCCCACCTGTTCCTCAGTAAACCCCAGGTTGCCCACCCAGGAAGTCGAGATCACCGGCAGGCCCACCATCACCGCATAGCCGGCCAAAGCCATGTAAATCCCTATGCTCAGCGATCGCCAGTCGTCGAATTCGGTTTTGTGATGCAGCAGCGTGGTGTCGCTTGAGTACGCCATGGAATTGAGTCCGTATTGTTATTATTCAAACCCTGGAAGGGATAGCCGTACAGACGTTGGCGTATTTAGGGTGGGCTGTCAATGCCCTGTTCCTGCAAAAGCAGACCAGGAGTGTCGCTTTGAACGAGCCTTTGTCGCGCATCAGCCAGCATGCCGGCAATCACCCGAATGCCTGGATCACTGTCATGAGACTGCGCATAGCGCAGGTATTCCAGTGCTTCTGGCAGGTCGGTGCTCGCCAGGCTGAAGACGGCCTCCTCTCGGACATCCGAATGAGTATCCGCCAGCGCCCTGCCCAATACATTTAACGCGTCCCGGTTTTGCCTGGCTTTGGGTGCCATTACAGCAAGCAAAGCCAGGCGCACGGCTGGCTCGGGGTCATCCTGAACACTGAGCAGGATTGGCATTGCTGACTCATCATCCAATTCCGCCAGGGCATTGACGATTTGCTCTCGCACCGCCGAATTATCGTGCTGCAGTGCGAGCGCCAGCGCGGCCGTTGTCCCGGATTGCGCTGCGGCATCGAGCGCCGTCAGAACCACAGGCGCACTATCGGAGACAATATCCCTCCCCGCCGTGGCATTCTGTGCTGCATGATCAGGATTAAACCCATCGACAGCCAGTGGCTGAGCATTCCGGTGCTCCAACAATGTTGGCGAAATGTGATTCAGATAATACCCGGCAGTTTGGCCAGAATCTCTGGCTGACGGCAGCTCGGCATGGTGCTTGTCAGGCCGAAGGTGAGCAGCGGCTAGCAGCAATAATGTTACCGTTGCAGTAATTATTGGCAGCCTGCGCTTCACCATCACATCACCTTCGGGCCCTGTACCTACTCAATTTCCAGACTGTTTTCCGTGAAAGTCTGGTTGCCGCCGGCCTCCTTGGCACCCACTTCGTACTTGAACTCGGTAACCCCCGCGTCCAGCCACGGGCCGATGAACTCTGCCGGTACGGTGACACTGCTCACATTGCCCGGCACCTGCACAACATACTTGGCATCCATCTCTATGCTTTCCGGCAGATCGTCAACGTCCGGCTCAAACGCCACTTCCCAGCGCACCACCTCGACGGAAGCAGGGTCGGGTATGCCGGCATCATCATAGGGACAAACCCCCAGGTCAGACCCAGGCTCCCAATGAATTTCCACAGCAATACCGTTAGAACTGTCTACCTGAGCGGCATCGGTGACAGGCGCCGCTGGTAGATCATGGGTGAACATGGCAGCACCCACCAGAAGCTCCTTGTCGATACTGCGACCGAATGCGAAGTAAATACCCGCTTCAAAGCGTTCCACAAAATCGGCAACCGTACTGATGACCGAGTCCGCATCAGCCTCCGGGTTTGCCCAGCAAGGGGGTTCCGCACTTTCCAGAAAAAGCTCTGACATTCCCTGTTCTTTCAGGCCGGTGGCGGCGCGACTGATGAGCACACGCTGGAGGTAAGGGTCGAAAATCGTGGCATTCCGATAAGGTTCGCCACCCAGCAAAAAGTGAAAACCAACATCACCATCAGAAGCGTTGATCTCTACTATGGGGTCGAATACATCGTATTGTTCTAATGCCAGGGCCGACACGGGCGCCAGCAGCACAGAAAGTGGTATAAACAGTTTGGAATTCATGGCAGGAAGCCTCCATTTTGATTAGCGGTGTTAGCCAGTTTGTGTGCCAGATGCACAGTATGTTCAGAGCAAGGCCTGCAAAAAAATCTGTCGTCTGCCAGTCGTCCTTCTTCGACAGAAAACTGCTTCAGTATGCCTCTCATCTAATGCTGTCATTTGTGTATAGTAGGCTGTATGCATCGCCGACATTGTTGAGCACATCAGTGATATTCACTCGATCTATACTGACAGTACTGCTGGCTCTCTACAGCGCACTGGTGTTCGCTGCGGAAAGCGTTGCGCTACTCGACGTCGTTAACAAGCTCCGAGCCAGCGGGCACAATATTGTTTACAGTGACCGCTTCGTGCATGCCAATATGTTGGTCGAGCTGGAGGCCCTGGACGAGGTGTCTATCTGGGACCTGGAACAACTGGTGCGCCAATTTGATTTGGTTCTGAGCTATCGCTCCAGAACCTGGTATATCGCACCCGCCGAAGGAAAATCGGCCAACACAGTACAAGTACCAAAGCGCGGTTTACCCTCGCCAGCGTCCCGGGAATTGGAATCCATTATTGTAACTGGCTCGCGACATCGCCTTGCCGATGGCAAGCGCACCGTGAGTGTCACCCATCTGACGGAATCCGATTTGTCTAACACTCCTGCTCTGGGTGGCGATGCATTTCGTATCATCACCCGTTTACCGGGTGTTTCCAGCGTTGGAGTGTCAGCCAAACCCCATATCCGCGGCGGCCTGCAAAATGAGCTGCTGGTGCTGAGTGATGGTGTGGAGCTTCTGGAACCCTTTCACCTTTCTGACTTTCAAAGCATATTCAGCAGCCTCGATTACAATACGGTGGAATCGGTGGATTTTTACACCGGCGGTTTTCCGGTACGTTATGGCACACGCATCAGCGGTGTGCTTGATATCAAGCCACATGATGACTTTGAGACATCCAGCACAACTATTGACCTTTCTTTGTTTTCCGCCAATCTCAACATGCAGGGCAATTGGCTGGAAGATGACAGCGCCAGTTGGCAACTCTCGATGCGAGAAAGTCTTCTGGAACACTCCCTGAAGCAGGTAAATTCACAGCTCGGCGAACCGGACTATGCGGACCTATACGGGCGAGTAAAGATTCCGCTGCCACATGGCGATTGGGCAGAGTACGCGGATCTGGTTTTTGGTGTACTGTACTCACAGGACGATGTCAGCCTCACTGCCGATCTGCGCGCGGTTTCGTCGGATGTGCGAAATTACAATTTTTGGACTAAGTTGACTGCGGATATTGATCCGCAAACCACTTTGAAAACCACGCTCGCGTTCACCGCACAGGACAAGAAAAAAAACGGCTTAAGCGAGGAACCAGAAGCCAGCCTTGGTTTTTTGCGTTATCGCCAGCGCACCCGCAAGCTGACTGCGTCAGTAGATTACGCGCGCGCATTCAACTCACACAAAGTGGAAGTCGGAGTGCGCACCGACTATGGACAAAGCGAATACTTCAGTGTTGCCGAGATTGACCGCGGAGTGTTGGCACCTGTAATCGGCCAACCGCGTCAATCGGATTGGAGCATTCAGTCAAAACCGACAGGCTGGGCAACAGCAGCCTATTTAGCAGCTGAATTCGAACTGGTAGAGGGTTTATGGCTGCAACCGGGCCTGCGCTGGGACCGACAGAATTATTATCTGGACAAAGCACGCCAGCAATGGTCACCGCGTCTTAGCATGCGTTATCAACCCAGCAAATCCTGGACCTGGCACGCGACAGTCGGCCAATTCCACCAGGCTCAGGCCGTGCACGAACTGCAGGCTATCGATGGTGTGGAGCGCTTTGTCGCACCGCAACGCGCCAATCAGTGGGTGGCCGGAGTCACCTGGTCCCAAGGTCTCAGCCGGTTTCGGGCTGAAGCGTATCGCAAGGACTATCGTCGGCCAAACAGGCGTTTTGAGAATTTATTCAATACTTTTGTACTGTTGCCCGAGATTGAGCCCGATCGATTTGAAGTACTCGCAGATTCCTCCTCCAGTAAGGGTATCGACCTGGAATACAGCCAACATTTCTCCGAACACTGGCAGCTTCAACTACGCTACAGTTACCTGCGCGCACGCGAAACCATAGATGGCATTGATATTGCGCGGCGCTGGCAACAACGCCACGCTTTCAACGCCATATCACGATGGGCCTGGAACAACTACCAGTTCAGCGCGGCCGTGTCCTGGCACAGTGGCTGGCGTGCGTCCCAATTGCCGGAATCGGTTGCACTGGGAGATACCTTGCCAGTCGCGCAACTGTTGAACAATATAGAATTACGCAATTACATTGCATTGGATATTGCTGCCGCTAAGCGCTGGCACTGGGGCAAGCGGGATTTGCAGGTTTATCTGAACGTGAGTAACCTCACCAACCGCGCAAACGCGGCTGGATTGGAGTACGCACCGCAAGTGGAGCAAGGGCAGATCGAACTGGAAGTGGAGCGTGAAGTGCTGCTCCCCTTGATTCCGAACATCGGATTCAGGTTCACTTTTTAAGGCTTATGTTCAGATGCCCGTTCTGCAGTATGTCTGCCTGTAGCCCGGTTGTGGACAATACCGGTGACAGTGTTTGCAATGCGGTCATTCCATCAGTCAAATCCCCGGCCAGACGAGTAGACTGCGCGGCAGTTTTCGCGGCCTGATCCAGGTAGTGAACTTGCACGCCGCTTTCTTGCTGCACCCAGACGAGATAGTCGTGCACGGTTTTCCGGTCCAGAGTAAAGCTCTCGGGTAATTTCTCCACCCAGGACCAAACAGCGCCAAACTTTGGAGCGACCGTGTGTTGCAATGTGGCATCGGACAAACGGACGTGTACGGCATGCTCAGAATCAGCTTTCGCCTGCAAGGTATCGCTTTGTGCAGTCACCACTATTTGCCCCTCGCGCACCCACGCTTCAGCACCATCGGCAGTGGTTTTCACCAGAAACTGGGTACCAATATCGCGTACATGGAAGTGCGGGGTACGTACAGTCAGCCCAGTGTCGGAGTCGACTGCGTTTGAAGTGACATACACTTCGCCTTTATCAAGGTGTAAGCCGTCCATAGCAAGCGATAGGAAGGACCGACCGTTTACCCGCACCCGATGCTCACCGTATTGCACCGCGATTAACGCATTATTCGCAGTTCGTACCTGGTCATTTTCTCGCAGTGCTACGCCCGGCTTCAGCGAGGTCGTTTCACCATCGCGAATCAATTGCGCTCGGCCCAACAAATCATGCACCTGCGCCACAACGGGCTGGCTGTGCGTCATTTGCGGGCTCGGTCGGAATAGCACAATCACGCTCAGCAGCAGGGCCGCACAAGCAGGTAGTGCAATCAGAAAGCTCCTCCTTCGTCGCCGAGCGAATTGCTGCTTGCTTAACTCAGCCGCGAATCCCGCACTCAGGCGTTCCTGCATCGCGGAAGGCATATCAGGGCGTGCGCCCGCCAGCCGCAGCAAATCCGCTACTTGTTGTTCATTCTGGTCTTCACGGTCATGATCGTTTGTCGTCACGATTCAACCCTCTTGGATATTTGCCGGGAATAGGAGCCATCGAGTAAGGCCGGCAGAGTTTCATCACACAGTGCGCGGAACGCTTTTCTCGCTCTGGCCAATAGTGATTGAGCCGCTTGATCGCTGATGCTCAGCTTTCCAGCGATTTCCTGAGAACCCTGGCCAAGAATGTATTTCAGTTCCAGGGCAGTTGCATAGTTCGACGGCAATTGATCCAGCAGGTGCTGCACCATGCCAGCCAGCTCTGCCCGCGCGAACTCATGGTCCGGGTTATATTCTTCAGGGGCGGCATAAGCCGCTATAACTGCCTGCAGGGTTTCATTGTCCTGCCAATTGACGGTCTGCTCCCGATGCTTATGGTGGTTCTTTAACACCCTTGAGGTTTCACCACGACTGATTTGAATCAGCCAGGTAAGCAAGCTGGCCTCGCCGCGGTAGGAGTGCAAATAGCGCGCAGCCGAGGCCAGTGTCATCTGGAGAATTTCCTCTACTAACTCGTCATCTTTCAGGCGCGCGAACAGATAGCGATAAAGTTTGGGAAAATAACTGTCTACAAATTCTACAAACGCCCGCTCGTCGCCAGCCAATAGCCTTTTGGCCAGCTGTTTGTCCTGTGCACATTGAATTTCGTTTTTCATGCAGGGGTCGTTGAATGACGCTGTTATCTGTTTGGAGCAATGCTGCGCTGAGATTCTGTCGTATTGTGTACCCGTTTGTCCAAAAATAGTCCTGTGGGTGATCTCGCCTGTTGGCTGTTCTCAGGTTGATGAAGCATGTTGAATACCGCGCGCCGGTAGAACAACTGAAGTTTGTAGAATTGTCGCTTCAAGCGTTTAGAGCTTGAGAGCCGAATCTCCGGCCGGTCAGAAATGGTGGTAAAAGCACTCAATGCCGACAAGCGGACGACATCGGGCTCGATTCGATAAATGGCTTGTCCGTGCAGCCAGTAATGCTTGAAAAACAGATCCACCGGCCCATAAACAGGTGTTGACCGTTCCAAGAACCCGGCTGCTGTTGCCGGGCTGATGCAGTACGCTGCTGCGCTCCAGGGACAGCGATACATGCGCCTCAATTGAAAATCTTTGCCCTCGTAGACCGTTTTTTGCCGTCTACCCGGTTTGGTCTCGAGTCGAATGAAACCATAGTGATCGCTGACCTGCTCCAGAAAAGGCAGGCAGCTGAGAAAATCCGGCAGAAGAGCGATGTCATCCTCAAAGACAATGCAGGTCTCATTTGTTTGCACGGCCTGAAGCCAGACTCGCCGGTGGCTTGCGAAACAAGCCAGTTCAGTGGGCGTCAGGTAGCGCCCCATGTTGCGGTAACAGCGTTGTTGGTCAACATCGATGGCTTGGATTGGCTGGGTCTCAGCGGTGAACGCCGCGCAAAACTCAAACTGTAAGCCGGCCTGGGCAAACTGTTCAATGATTGCAGCACGACGTTCGTGCGCAGTGGACAAACTTATGACAACGATTCGCATAACAGACTGCTCTCGATCGGGGACTTAGCTGATATAGAGTTCTGTCTTGCAGATAATCTGTTCTTTTCCGGCAGTCAGGTCGCAATACTATTCGCTGAGTGACGACGCAGACTGATTGTGCAACACTTTCCGATACAGCACAGAGTACTGTTGGGCAATCTGATGCGGCGAAAACTGCTCCAAGCCGGCGGCCGCCTTCAGAGCCAGTTGTGTGCGAAGATCCGGGGAATGATAGAGCTGCAATATTAACTGTAAAAGTTTCTGCTCGTCGCCTTTTGCAAACAGCAAACCGTTGTGTTCATGTTGGATGATATCCACGATACCGCCGACTTCACTCGCGATTATCGGAACATTGGCCTGCATAACATCCAGCAGAGTCGAACCCAAACCCTCTCGCAAAGACGGAAATACGAACAGGTCGAATGCCGCAATAAAATCCCCAACATCTCGCTGAAAGCCGAGAAATTCTACATTACTCAGCTGTTCACTGAGCGCTGCAAACCATTGCGAATCGCTGCCGGCACCCAAAAAGAGCAGCTGCACATCGGGCGCAAGCTCGTTAAGCGCTTCGGCTATATTCAGCAAGTGCAGTTGCCCCTTGTCGACATTTTCCAGCGCGCCTACATGACCGATAATAAACTTCCCCGGATACCGGCTGCGAATGGCCCGTGCACGCTCTGGGTCAACACTGAGGTTCGCGTAAGCATCTGGGATTCTTTGCACAGCAACTCTTGCCATCGGTTGAATGACCGGCTGGATCACTGAGGAGACGGCTACCACCGCAGCCGCAGCCGCATAGGAGCGCTTGTTCAGTGTATTACCGCTTGGTTTCTGCACGATACGGCGAGTAACGACGTAGGGGATGGCGAAGCGTTTGTGCGCGGCAAAAGCCAGACGCAGCGCCTTCGCATCATGGGCGTGGATCAGGTCGATATCTTCGAATATCTTGAGTTTGGGCCAAAGATTACCAGGAGTTTTCCTGATTTCATGCTGACTGAAAGCGCCACTGTCAGCCCAAGCGCCGCCATCACGTCTGACCACCAGGCATTGATCAACACCCTGTTTCGCCAATTCGTTCATGAGTATCAGTGTTTGCCGCTCCCCGCCTCTGAATGTCTTGGCCAGGTTAATGTGACAAACCTTCATGCTGCACTCTTTGGAATTTTACTGTGGGTCTCCCCTGATAGAGTGCTGGGGTAAGGAAAATCTGTTGCCTGGTGATGGTTTATTCAACATCGATGTTGGATGGCCGATAACTCGGGTCATGCTGCGCGCGCAGCTTCACGCTGGGATGGAGTTCAGCCCCTTCCGGCAGTTCGCGCGGCTTCCCCCTGGGCAGCGCACCGCGCAACCGCAGGCTCGGCAAGTATTCCAGAGTTTTCCAGGCTGAGCTTAGCGAGTCATGGATGGGCGCCAGCGGGTTCGGTGCGCTGTAGTCCGGGTGCTCGCCCAGTACCAGCCGTTTGAGCAGCCGCTGGTTCAGCTCCAGCAAGTCACCAGTTTGTTCCAGCATCCACTGCAAGGACAGCTTCGCCAGGCCGCTGTCGGCGTCACTACGCCCCCCGCCGACATCCGAGTGCACGCCGGGAAACCACAGCTGCTGGATTAGCTGCGCTTGCTCATCGCCATTATTAAACGGCCCACCCCAATACGGCTGATCTTCGCGCCATAGATAAGGCCTAAACATGCGGCGCCGCTCATCGAGCGCCAGGGCGTGCAACACCTGTTGTACACTGGGATTGCGCTCAGTATAGGCCAGTTGCCGGCGCGCGGGTAAATAGAAACGGTCTTTGCGTGGCACCAGAATACTGCTCACGGTATCCCACAAACCTAACAATCGAATGGATGGGCGACGTGGCCGAAGAATACGCTCAAAGCGTCTTACCTGACTGAAGCCACCTTCTTCGGATATCTGTTTGTAGGCGGCAAAGGCGTACTCGGTTAAATGCTGTTGGTCCGGGTGCAATAAACCAACGGCATTAATAAAGCCGGCCAACACTCGTACGGTATAGGCGCCACGGCTGTAGCCAAATAATACAATGTCATCGCCTTTGCGGTATTCGTGCAGTAAAAACCGGTAGGCGTCGAGTACATTGTTATCCAGGCCATAACCGGTCAACAAACCCAGTACCCGCTCGGTATTGGCTTTCCAGCGTGCCCAGTCTTCGGTTGAGCCGGCAGTGCCAACACCGGGGTCGTAAAACACCCGTTGACGCTGCGTTTTCTTCAGCAGCTGATAAAGCCGAAGAACATTGGTTTCGCCATCGGCAGTTATCTCGTTGCCGGTGCCGTCGCAGAGTACGACCAAGCAGCGAGGTTTTGGGGCTTGAGCCACAACCATACATGTTCAGCCAGCGTAAAAAGACATGTTAGGCGCGATGCCAATGGCTTTGCAAGCTGATCCACATTTTGACGCCGTTGCGCACTGCTTGCAGATGTTCGTTCGCGCTCTGGGTTACTATAGTCTGTATGTGGACCGCTCTCGCTATTACTTTCGCCATTCTTGCTGCCGTGAGCATTGGGCGCCGTCAATCTGCACTAAGATCAGTGGCCAGACTGCTTTTCACCAAACGCGACGCTGCCTCGTCCTGGCCTTTGCCACTGGATACCGGCTCGAATACAGACTATCTGCAGCGGGTACAGGAAGCGGCTACCGGTATACCCATGCTTGGGGGCAATGAAATCTGCCTGCTGCATGACGGGCCGGAGACTTACCGCGCTCTGTTGCAAGCGATTCGTGCAGCCAAGGCGCATATCAACATTGAAGTCTATATGATTCTTGACGGCGAGGTTGCCAGGCAATTTTCCGACCTGCTCATACAGAAAGCGCAACAGGGCGTTGAGGTTAATCTGCTATACGACGCACTGGGTTCGCTGGAGTTGAAAAAGTCCTATGTCGAAACATTACGGGCTGCGGGTATTTCAGTACGGGCTTTTCAGGCATCGCTGGATTTACGCTTCTGGCGTTTTAACCAACGTGACCATCGCAAACTTGCGATCATAGACGGCCAAATTGGCTTCATCGGAGGGGTGAACTGGGCGGATGACTATCTTGCCGACAAAAGTGCCTTTGCGCCAAAGCAGTCACCCGGTGATGCCGGTATGCGGGATGTTCACACGCAGCTGCGCGGGCCTGTTGTCGCACAATTGCAAACGGTTTTTCTCCGGAACTGGTTGAATACGGGTGCGAGAACTTCTGCCGCTAGCGGCTATTTCCCTGATTTGGGCAACCATGGCCCTTGCAAGGCCGCCATTGTAAGCTCCGACCGACTTGATGTTGAGTCGCGAATTATTGACGTTCTAACAGCAGCTGTGCACGCGGCGCGCACCAGGATCTGGATAGCACAAGCCTACTTTGTGCCACACGAAGAGCTGATTTGGGCATTGGTTGCCGCTGCCGACCGCGGTGTACAGGTCCGAATTATCGTTCCCAATTGTGGCGACAACTTCCTGGCGGAACACGCGACCAAGGCACACTTTAACGTGTTGCTTGAACATAACATTGAGGTCTTTCTTTTTGAACACCGCATGATGCATGCAAAATACGCCGTCATCGATGGGCTGTGGGCAACGATTGGCTCCAGCAATCTTGATATACGAAGCCTGGAGCATAACAGCGAAGCCAATGTAGCTGTCCTGAATGCTGAATTTGCAAGTGCAGTGGAAACCAGTTTTAACGAGGACCTGAAGCAGTGTACTGCGGTGTACAAAGAAGAATGGGCGACCAGACCATGGAGGTTCCTGCTATTTGAAAAATTCTCAATGTTGTTCAAATACTGGCTTTAGACCTGAGGCTTCGCAAGCTCGCTGTAGTTCGCCGCATTTTTCAAAGTTAGTGCCATGCGTGGGTTGTTGGCCAACCTGGAGCGGTGTCGGTATAAAAAATTCCAGTAAAGGCGGGTGAACTCGCTCGCTTTTGCCTCGTCGTTGTTAGTAAACCAGCGGCCCATCTTTTGTAGATAGTTGCCGCCGGCAATATAGGGCTTGCTGGCCAGCCTGCCACCGTCCGCATACTGGCTCATACCGATAACATTCGGCACCATCACCCAATCGTAGGCATCCACAAACATAGCAGTAAACCACCGGTTCACACTTTGTGGATTGTACTCGTTCAGCAGAAACCAGTTACCCAGCACCATCAGGCGCTCTATGTGATGCGCATACCCCCAACGCTGTACGCGCAATGCAACCCGCTTTACTGGCTCGGGAATATTCTGCGCATGAATTTGGTCACTGTACCACCAGTCTTCCAGTTCCCGGCTAAAACCAAAGAAGTTGGCGTGCTTCATGGCGGGCATTTCTTCACGATAAATACCGGCCATGTACTCACGCCAGCCAATCAACTGGCGTACGAAGCCTTCCACCGTGGCCAATGAAACAGAGTTATTCTGTTCGTAGTACTCTATAGCCTGCTCGACACATTCCTGCGGTGATAGCAGGCCAATATTGATCAGCGGGCTCAGCACAGAATGAAACAGAAACGGCTCATCGGCCGCCATCGCATCTTCATACGGCCCAAACCCGGCGAAACGCTGTATCAAAAAGCTCTGTAACCACTCCAGAGCAGTATCACGGCTGACCGGTAGCCAGAACTGCGCCGCTTGCCCAGGATGCTCGCTGAAGTGAGTCTGCACCAAATCAATCACGGCAGTGGTCTGTGAATCAGCCTGACTACTCGGTAATTTCGGGATATCCAGGCCCCGTTTTGGAAGAGGCTTACGATTGTGCTGGTCGTAATTCCATTCACCTCCCAGCGGGCGGGCATGGGCCATCAGGTAGCCCAGGCGACGGCGCTGCTGGCGATAAAAGTTCTCCATTCGCGGTGATTTCTGCCGGTGATACCAGGCAGAAAATTCCACCTGCGACGACAGGAAACTGTTATTGTCGAGTATTGTGAGTGTCAGGCTGTTCTGTTTACAAAAGTCGGCTATCGATCGGTCAGTCGACCAGTCGAACGGCTGCATCATGCGCAGCTCTGTGACCTTGTACGCTGTGCAGAGTTCCGCCAGGGAAATCAGAAACCGGCTTGCCGTTTGATGCTCGCGATAAACAACCGTCTTCCCCAACTGACGCAGCTCTTCGGCATAATGGCGCATGCCGCTGAGTAACAGCACCAGCTTGTGTTGGTGATAAGGCAGCTTACGGCACAGATCATCCGCCTCAATCATGAGCACTATATCGGCTTTATCGATAGCCGGGTTGTTTGCTGACAGCTGATTCGCCAGTATTAGCGCTGCAATCATCATAACTCCTTGAGGACACCCTCCATTGACGTGTGTGTCCCCAACTGAATACAGTATCATTTAGCTGCGATACGATATTCATGGCGATAAAGGATCAGTACTCCTTGATGCGATTATCCAAAACCCGCCTGCTAAACGGCCTGCAGTGTAAAAAGCGCTTGTGGCTTGAGGTGTACAAACCACATTTGGCCGAGGCAGCCGCTGGCTCGGCAGCGATTATTCAAACGGGTATCGAGGTGGGTACGCTGGCCCAAAGTGTGCTCGCGCCAGGCGGCCGTTTGATTGACCGCCACTCGCAACAAGCACTGGACGACACTCGGGCTGAGCTTGCAAAGAATCCACGGAGCGCGTTGTACGAAGCCACCTTTGAGGCCGACGATGTGATGGTGCGTACCGATCTATTGTGGCCTGAGGGCGAGCGTTACCGGATTGTCGAGGTCAAGTCGTCCAGCCGGGTAAAAAAGCACTATCTGGCAGACTGCGCCATCCAATGGTGGGTGCTGCAAGGGGCAGGTTATCAGCCCCAGACCATTAGTATTGCACACATCAACAAGCAATTTATGCTGGACTCCGCACCCGAAGACGCCTCATACGACGGCCTGTTTGCACTGGCTGACCTGACTGAGCAGGTGGCGGATGTACTGCCCGAGGTGAGCGCGTGGGTAGCGCAGGCCAAGTCAGTCATTGCCAGCGATCAGCCGGTGATTGCCATGGGGCCGCAATGCAACAAACCCCACTCCTGCCCTTTCATCATGCATTGTTCCAGCGGCACGCCAGTGATCGAACGGGCAATCAGCAAGTTTCCCAGCCTGAAAATAAACAGCCGACATGAACTGATCGCCGAGGGCTACCAGGACATCGGCGATGTTCCCGATGAGCGAGCCGCACAGCTCGCAGAATTGCGGCAACCGGATGAGCGCGAACGCTGGGAAGCCGCTCGACAAGGCAAAGCCTGGTATTCCAGTCAACTCAGCGGCATCCTGGGCGCACTCGAATACCCCCGCTATTATCTTGATTTTGAAAGCATCTCCTTCACAGTACCCCGTTGGCCCGGCACACAACCTTTTGAACATTTGCCATTTCAATGGTCGGTACACATCGAGCAGCGTTCCGGAAAACTTGATCATGATGAATTCCTGGACGTTTCCGGCAAGCCACCAATGCGCGCCCTTACCGAGGCGATGATCAGCTGCCTTGGCAATACAGGGCCTATTATTGTTTTTACCAGCTATGAGCGTACCCGCTTGCGCGAGCTAGCCAAACGTTACCCGGATCTATCCGAGGCGTTGCAGGCCATCATTGAGCGCCTGTTTGATTTACACCCGGTGCTGAAACATCATTATTACCACCCCGAACAGAACGGCTCGTTCTCGATCAAGAGCATTCTCCCCTGTGTTCTGGATGATTCTGAGATCAACTACCAGGCGCTGGAAGGTGTGCGGGATGGCCTTGCTGCGCAGCATGCCTACCTGGAAGCTATCAACCCTGACACCTCTGCTGAGCGTCGCGAGGAAATCCGCCGGCAGCTACTGGAGTACTGCAAACTCGACACTCTGGCACCGCTCAAGATCATCAATACTCTACAGCAATAGGCTCACCAAAGCACCGGCACCTGCCGTTCGGGGTAATTACTGACGCCGAGAAACCAGCACTCTATGGCGTAACGCGGCTCGATAAACGCCGGTCCGCTGGAAGTGCGATGTAAGTTGAAATGGTCGAAGAAGATTGCATCGCCAATATTGAAGTGGGGTTGCAGCACCTCGTCGCCGGCCAGGTACCTGGCTGCTTCTTTTGCGCTGACGCTCCAGTCAAATACCGCACCGTCCGTACCGGTTTCAACAATATGGTCGATGCGCCCCGGGACAAGATCGAGCCCTGGGACTGAAGTGCCAGGGCCGCATTCACTCAGCGCTATCCACATATTAATGCTGTGCACGTCCTTACCCATGAAAGAACCATCCTGATGCCAGTTTGCCGGTGCGGCCAGGGGTTTGACCCGGCGTACCACCCATTTTTTCACCGACAGCAGTGACTGCTCGCCCAGGTACTCCTCCACCGCTCTGCGCAAGCCCATGCGTTGGAACTCTTCCAGCAGATTAAACATGATGCGCGGTGAGTTAGCAGCCCAGGTGCTGCCTGTTTGCCGGCCCATACCCTTGTACCTGCAGAATCGATGGTTTAGCAGTACATCCGGTGGCCGGTACCAGCTGCTGGTGGCTTCTCCGGCATCAAAGCGTACTTGCTCATCCAACACCTGGTCGATTTGCTCGCGATATTGAGCAGCCAGCGACGGCTTCCAGAAATTACGGACAATAATGGCCCCGTGATGATGGACACCATTACCGAGAGTTTCCGCGCTGACTGCAGCGCGATCGATTTCCGGAAGCTCTCGCGCACCAACAGTGAAAGGGCTGTCCGGCGCAGGGTTCCACGGCCGCCGAGGTGCACATTGCGCTCGTTGCTGGTCCAGATCAAAATCAATGCGCTGCGCGGCAAGCCTGATTTCCAATTCATCGTCGCGTGCCTGACGATTCTGCTGAGTCAGTTCCTGAATGGTGTCGAGAACCTGCATGTAGAGTTACTGAGTGGCTGATTCAGAAGATGCAGTTTGCACGCCATGCCCCAGACTTTTCTTGACGTCGGTCAAAAGCGCTTGCTGTCGCCTGAGATAAATATCGTACAGCATACTTCGCTCAATCGGGGTAACCCGTGCGCCGTGTTTGAATTCCATCCAGCGCGGCTGATCGGCTACAAACTGCGGCCAGGCCGGCTGGCCTTTGGCAATTGGCAGGCCCGCTTTGGCGAAGTTTACCCAGTATGTTGACATGATATCGGTCAGCATTTCATCCGAGTCGTTTGCCGGGAACAAGGGTATTCCGCTTCCGAATACAAACGGGATTTCCGCGCTGTGGGTCGCGCCAAGGATTTGCTTATCCGATGGTGGAGTCTGTTTGAAGAAATACAGATAGGCCGGAGATTCCACATTCTCCATTTGCCGCGCAGCAAACAGCGCCTGGGCACCAAAATACACATCACCCCAAATATTCAAAACCGCCGATGCCACGTTTTCATCCTGCTTCACACCGTAGTGTGCCATCAGCAGTCTCGCGTCATTGGCGCCGAATTCTTCTGACAGCAATGCATCAAGCTCGGCCACGGTGCGCGGGACCTCCGTACGCCAGTGAAATGGTGGCATGTCAAAGATGCTAAACAAGGTGCCTTCGTCTGCGTTGCTGCCTATCAGCAGCGGCACATCGGCCTGCTCACCGGCTGCAAAAATTTCTGCAACCGACTTAGGCAACACCCAGCCGTCAACATTCGGGTGCAAGTAGTCCATCAAGTCCTGCCGCTGCGAGCTGATCTCCAACAACTGTTCCACAGTGACCGATCGCAGTGCCTGCACAGGGTCTTCAGCAGCGGCCACGCCGGCCGCTTTGGCAATTTCCTGGCCACTGTACTCTGCGGGGTTGCGTGCCGGCACAGGATCACTCAAACGCAAAAGATTGTGGCTACCCAGACCACTTTGGGCAATCGCCCGGTGAAACAGGCCTCGCGCCAGGGGCGATGCCATCAGCTGCCCTACCGAATGCCCACCGGCTGATTCACCAAATATGGTGACTTTGTCCGGATTACCACCAAAGGCCGTGATGTTGTCTTGCACCCATTGCAGTGCGGCGATCTGGTCCAGGGTACCGTAATTGCCGGAGCTTCTTGGCCGCTGCTCGGCTTCTGCCTCGTCGCTCAAACCCTCGTGGGCCATATAACCAAGAATACCCAGCCGGTAATTCATAGTCACCAGCACAACCCCTTTACGGGCCAGAAGATCTCCCTCGTACAGCCCGTCACTGGCGCTGCCAGCGATATGCCCGCCACCGTGCAGCCACACCATCACTGGCTTCAGCTCCTGCTCGGATGCGCCCTTTTGAGTCCATACATTGATTGTCAGACAATCTTCCGACATTGGCCGTTCAGGCGCCAGACCAATTAACCAGAGCGTTAGCTTTGTGCGCAGCCAACTCATGCCCTGACCTTCGACCATGGTATCCAGTATTTTGCGAAGATCCCGAGTTTGCGGGCAGGTGGCCCCATAGTTGTCGGTTTTCAGCACTCCATTCCAGGGCGTGACCGCTTGCGGAGGCCGCCAGCGCAGATCACCGACCGGAGGCGCTGCATAGGGAATACCCTTGTACACTTCCAGGTCCGGGCCGGCGTAGTCCGAGTCGCTGACAACGATACCCTGTACCTGCCCACCGGTAACGGAACGCACCGTTGCCTGCTCGGCATGCACGATGCCGACAAAAAGGAGACTGTGCAGCAGCAGAAAGGCGACGATAGCTCGCGGCATGTTTACCACTCCCCGATATTCGGCATGGACTGCCAGGGCTCCTGCGGAGGCAACGCGTCACCGCGCTGCAATAGCTCAATGGAAATGTTGTCCGGTGAGCGCACAAACGCCATGTGCCCATCCCGAGGAGGCCGGTTAATGGTTACGCCGGCGTCCATGAGCTTCTGACATTTGTCGTAGATGTTATCCACGGCATAGGCCAGGTGGCCGAAGTTACGTCCACCGCTGTACTCTTCAGCATCCCAGTTATAGGTTAACTCCAACGCCGGGCGTAAGTCCGACGCTGAGCTGATGCGTTCAATCGTGCTTGGCACATCCTCTCGAGTGACCAGGAAGACCAACGTGAAACGCCCCTGCTCGCTGTCGTAGCGGTGCGCTTCCACCAGGCCGAGCTGCGAGCAATAGAAATCCAGAGATTCCTCCAGATTGCTCACTCGCACCATGGTGTGCAGGTACTCCATGGCGGCTTACTCGTCGGCTGCGGACTGCTGAGGTGCTTCGTCTGGCTCGCCCTGCTCGGCAGGGGCGCTTTCTTCCAACAGCGCTTTCATGCTGAGTTTGATGCGCCCACGGGCGTCAACGTCCAGCACTTTCACCTGCACTTCCTGGCCTTCCTCAAGCACATCGGACACGTTTTCAATACGCTCGTTGGCGATTTGCGAAATGTGTACCAGGCCGTCTTTACCAGGCAGAATCGTAACAAAGGCACCGAAGTCAACAATACGGGCCACCGTGCCGGTGTAGGTTTCACCCACTTCGGCCTCGGCGGTGATTTCGTTGATCATCTCCACCGCTCGGTCCATGCCTGCACGGTCGACCGCGAAGATCTTGATGCTGCCGTCGTCTTCGATATCAACCGACGCACCGGTTTCCTCGGTGATACCACGAATAGTGGCGCCACCCTTACCGATCACATCACGAATCTTGTCGGGATCAACCTTCATGGTGTGCATGCTTGGCGCATTTACCGACAGTTCCTTCCGAGGCTCATTGATGACCGAGTTCATCTGCGCCAGGATGTGCAGGCGCGCGTCCTTGGCCTGATCCAGTGCCGTTTCCATGATCTGCTCGGTGATGCCCTCGATTTTAATGTCCATCTGCAAGGCGGTAATACCACTGGCGGTGCCCGCCACTTTGAAATCCATGTCACCGAGGTGGTCTTCGTCACCCAAAATGTCTGTCAGAACAGCAAAGCGATTGGCGTCCTTGACCAGGCCCATGGCGATACCGGCAACCGGTTCGGAAATGGGTACACCGGCATCCATCAACGCCAGGCTTGCGCCACAAACCGAGGCCATGGAACTGGAGCCATTGGATTCAGTAATTTCCGAGACCAGGCGGATGGTGTATGGAAAACTCTCCATGTCCGGCATAACCGCCGCAATACCGCGCCGGGCCAGGCGGCCATGGCCAATTTCACGCCGGCCGGTAAAGCCGGGGCGGCCACACTCACCCACTGAGTACGGGGGGAAGTTGTAATGCAGCATGAAGCCGTCTTTGTACTCGCCCTGCAGGGCATCGATAATCTGCGCGTCGCGGGTTGTCCCCAGGGTCGCTACCGCAATGGCCTGAGTTTCGCCGCGGGTGAACAATGCCGAGCCGTGTACCTTGGGAAGAATACCGGTTTCCACACGAATCGGGCGGACCGTTTTGTTGTCCCGGCCATCGATACGCTTCTCGCCGTTCACAATACGCCCGCGAACCAGCTTTTTCTCGACAGTGGCAAACAGCTCGGCCACATCGTCGCCGCTGACGCCTTTTTCTTCGTCGCTCAACTGGGCAATCGCCTGGTCACGCAGTGCATCCAGTTGCGCCTTGCGCTCCATCTTATCGCTGACGCGGTAAGCCTCGCCAATACCAACCGCAAAGTTTTCTTTGACGGCTTCCATCAGCTCTTCGTTGACTTCCGCCAGCTGCCAGTCCCAGCGGGGTTTACCGGCATCGGCAACCAGCTCTTCAATCGCCTTGATAACCACCTGCATTTCCTGGTGCGCATACAGCACTGCACCCAACATCTGGTCTTCCGTCAGCTGATCGGCTTCGGACTCGACCATCAGTACGGCTTCGCTGGTTCCGGCAACCACCATATCCAGCGCAGACCCTTTCAATTGGCTGTAGGTGGGGTTGAGCAGGTATCCGTCTTCTGCGGTAAAGCCAACGCGTGCAGCGCCTACCGGGCCGTTAAACGGTATGCCGGAAATTGACAGCGCGGCTGACGTTCCGATCATTGCGCAAATATCCGGGTCAACGTCGTTGTTGGCTGACATGACCGTGCAGATGACCTGTACCTCGTTTTTGAAGCCTTTCGGAAACAGCGGACGAATAGGCCGGTCGATCAGCCGTGACGTCAGGGTTTCTTTTTCGCTGGGCCGCGCTTCACGCTTGAAGTAGCCACCGGGAATCTTGCCGGCTGCATAGGTTTTTTCCTGATAATGCACGCCCAGGGGGAAAAAATCCTGCCCGGGTTTTTCGGTTTTGGCACCGACAACGGTGGCCAGAACCACGGTATCGTCCATGCTGACCAGGACCGCGCCTGTTGCCTGACGGGCAATTCGGCCGGTTTCCAGGGTGACGGTCTGGCCGCCATACGTAAACGTTTTCTGTATTGGATTCACTCTTGTTCTCTCTGTTGGTCCGTTGCTGCCGGATTATCGGCGTAAGCCCAGGCGCTTGATCAGTGCTGAGTATCGCTCTGTATCTTTTCGCTTCAGATAGTCCAGCAGCTTGCGGCGCTGGTTAACCATGCGGATCAGGCCACGACGGGAATGATGATCTTTCTTATGGTCAGCAAAATGCGCTTGTAGCGCTTCGATGTTCGCTGATAACAACGCTACCTGTACTTCCGGCGAACCAGTGTCACCTTCTTCACGCTGATAGTCTTTAACAATTTGAGCCTTCTGGGCAGCATCAAGTGCCATAATCGTTCTCCAATATGCAAGGGTTTGAGTATGAATCGAGCCTGGCCGTGCATATTTACAGCGAGGTTCGCGCTTAGCGAGGCATTGTGGCAGAGCTGGTCTACACCACCAGGCGTTTTGGCTGTAAGGCCCCGCCGTCTGCGTCAGCAATACCGATAAAAGCGGCGCGCAGGATAACACGAACCAGCCCCTTTCTCACGCCCTCTGGAGCGGTTATTTTCCTCCCCTGGCGGAGCAAAACGGCCTGTTCGTCGCTTATTTCCACTGCTGGCAGTTGCTGGATACCGGCATCAATGGGCAACAGCAACTCACTGACCCGCTCGACACTGTAGGGAGCGATGGCCTCTACCTGCTCGCTCAATGCCGGCAATGCCCACATCTGTTGCTCGGTGAATGGGCCGGCCAGGGTGCGATGCAGCGTGACAACATGTCCTCCAACACCCAGCGCAGCGCCAATATCCTGCGCCAGGGAGCGGATATAGGTGCCTTTTGAACAGTGTACCGCCAGCTCCAGCCGGGCCTTGGCACCTGGCTCAAAGCCCAACAGCTTGAGCTCATGAATACAGACCTGGCGCGGCCGCCGAGGCACCTCAAGGCCTTGTCGGGCGAGCTTATACAATGGCTGCCCCTGGTGCTTGAGCGCTGAGTGCATGGGTGGCGTCTGAGCGATCTCCCCACGAAAGCCCTGCAGGCAGTCCTCCACCTGCGCCAGGCTGACACCGGAAGCGTCCTGCTCAAAGGTGATCTCACCGTCACGGTCGCCACTGTCGGTGGCCACACCCAGAATGACCTCAGTGCGATAGGCCTTGTCAGCGTCCAGCAGGTATTGGGAAAACTTGGTTGCCTCGCCAAAACACAGCGGGAGCACGCCGGTCGCCAGAGGGTCCAATGCACCCGTATGGCCGGCTTTTTTGGCCCGCAGCAACCACTTCACTTTTTGTAAGGCCGCGTTGGAACTCAGCCCCAGGGGCTTGTCGAGCACCAGTATGCCGTTAATCGCGTGTCGAATGCGCTGCGGTTTAGTCGGAGCCATCCGGGTCCTGGTCTGACTCAGGCGCATGCTGGTAACGGTCTTTCGCCAGGGCCTTGTCAATCAGCTGGCTGATGTGACTGCCGCGGCGAACGCTGTCGTCGTAAATAAATTTCAATCGCGGTGTATTGCGCATAGTGCTGACTTTAGCCAGTTGTGAGCGAATAAAACCGGCCGCGCCATTGAGTACCTCGGCTCGCTCCTTATCCTGCTCTTCTGTGGATTCGCCGGGGAACGTCACAAACACTTTGGCACTGCCAAGGTCGCTGCTGACTTCCACATCGACCACATCAACCAAATGGATGCGCGGGTCTCGAAGTTCCCGGGAAATCAGTGTAGCCAGCTCGCGTTGGATGAAATCGGCGACGCGCTCGGTGCGCTGAAATTCTCTGGGCATGGTCCTGGCTCTAAAAAGGCGGCATTTTAACCGTTGATGGGCTGCGGGAACACACACTTTATGGGGACAGGCCTGATTCCGGTGTGTGTCCCCATCTTAACTTGCACGCCGGGCGAATTGCTGGAATCCTTCGGACACGATAAAAAGGAAACCCGAACATGAACGCCTTCACGCTGATTCCCGCTGCATTGACCGTCATTCTGCTGGCGGCTGCCACTCACGCTCAAGAGCGGCCTTATCAAACCACTGAAGAACGGGAGCCCTGTGCGGACTATAACCCGCTAAAGCGCCCGCACTTTGGCGACTTTCATGTCCATACCGCCTGGTCGTTTGACGCCAACTCTCAAGATACGCGAAATAAGCCCATCGATGCCTACAATTTTGCCAAAGGTCAGCCGATGGGCATTCAGCCCTATAAAGATGACCAACCACTTCGAACGATTCAGCTGGACCGACCACTGGATTTTACTGCGGTGACAGACCACGCGGAATTCTTGGGTGAAATGCGCATGTGCAATACCCCGGGCCAAAAAGGCTATTGGCACCCGGTCTGTATGCAGCATCGCTGGTTGCCACAGTGGTCGTTCGGCACTTTTGCGGCCTATACGATGATCAGCAAAAAACGCTGGGGGTTTTGCGGTGACAACTTCGAAGATTGTTACGCCGCGGCGCGCGATACCTGGAAGGATATTCAGGCTGATGCCGAAGCCGCTTACGATCGCAGCAGTGCCTGTCGCTTCACCAGCTTTAATGCCTACGAATGGACAGCCAGCGTTGGCCGTGGGCAGAACCTGCACCACAACGTAGTATTCAGAAATGATCAAGTACCCGACCAGCCGATCGGCTGGGTGCAGACCGGGTCGCAGGTGCAGCTTTGGGATTACCTGGATCAGAAATGCGTTGCCGACAAACCTGGCTGTGACGCTGTGGTGATACCCCACAATTCTAACCTCAGTGGCGGGCTGATGTTTGAAACCGCCCGCCTGACTACCGACATTGTGCCCAGCGAGCCAGTCACGGCCGAAGAAGCAAGCCGCCGTGCCCGTTGGAATACTCTGTTTGAAGTCATGCAGCACAAGGGTTCCAGCGAATGCGATAGCCGCACTGCGTGGTCGGCGGACGAGTTCTGTGATTTTGAAAAAATGGGTTATGACAGTTTTGGCGGCAAGAACACCGGTAATGCCGCCGACGGAGCAATGGACTGGCTGACGCTGTTTGTGGATGAGGACATGATACCCGAAACCAAGCCGCCGGAAGCCAACAACTTCCTGCGTTATGGCTTGGCCAAAGGCCTGCAGCAGCAGGCCGAGCTGGGTGCCAATGGTTTCAAGTTCGGCCTGATATCAAGCACTGATACCCACATCGCCGCTCCGGGGCTAACCATGGAGAAGAATCACCCAGGCCATGGCGGCGCCGGAATGGGAGCCGGCGATGGCGTACCCAAAGGCCTGCCGGATGAACTGGAGTACGGCCCCGGAGGCCTGGCGGTACTGTGGGCTGAAGAAAACAGCCGCGACTCGCTATTCGCCGCCATGCAACGTCGAGAAGCCTACGCCACCAGTGGCACCCGCCCGGTTCTGCGCTTCTTCGCCGGCTGGGACTTTGAAGAAAATCTATGCGATGCCCCTGACATGGTAGAGCAGGCCTACGCCACCGGGGTTCCTATGGGAGCCGATCTGCCAGCGCCTGGCGAACAGCAAACCGCGCCACGCTTTATCGTTTCCGCGCTGGCGGATAACGGCACCGCGGAATACCCCGGAAATGAACTGCAGCGAGCCCAGATCATCAAAGGCTGGTATGAAGACGGTGAACTCAAAGAGGCGGTGCTGGATGTGGCCGGCGGCCCCAATGGCGCCAGCGTCGACATTAACACCTGCGAACAAAGCGGTTCTGGCCATCAACAGCTGTGTACTGTATGGACCGACAACGATTTCAATCCCAACGCCGAAGCGTTTTACTACACACGAATTCTGGAGAACCCCAGTTGTCGCTGGAGCCAGCAGATCTGTATTGCAGCCGGGGTGCGCTGCGATGACCCGAACACCGTGACCGAGGGGCTGGAAGGCTGCTGCGCGGCCGACCACAAGAAAGTCATCCAGGAGCGTGCCTGGAGCTCACCCATCTGGTATACACCGGAATAACACCATCCGTAGGGAGCCACAGTAGGCAGGCATGGGTAAACTACTGCACAAACTGTATATTGCGCTGGTCAAAGTCATTGCCACGCTCATGCCCGGCAGCAGTCATATGCTCTTCGCCGGGCAGGGCAGCTCGGCCCAACTGTGCCGCCACATGCAGCGCAGCGGGGCACGACGAGTGCTGATTGTCACCGACAAACCGCTGGTGGAACTTGGCATCGTTGCGCAAGCCACTCATGCACTGGACCACAGCATCACCGGCCAGGTTACCTTCGCCGATGTCTTACCCGACCCGAGCTTCGAAATTGTTGAAGCCGGTGCCGCCCTCTACCACGCTGAACAGTGTGATGCCATTCTAGCCATCGGCGGCGGCTCATCCATTGATGCGGCAAAGGTCATTGGTGTGACGGTCAGCTGTGAAGGCAATGTCAGAGACTATGTGGGCTTAGGGAAAATCAAGAACCCCATTCCGCCTTTGTTCGCCATTCCAACGACCTCGGGTACCGGGTCGGAGGCGACCGCTGGAGCGGTGATTACGGATTCAGCCACGCATGAGAAGAATACGATTATCGGCCCGGAGCTGATTCCGCTGGCCGCCTGCATCGACCCGGCGCTATTGACCGGTCTGCCGCCGGCTATCACCGCTGCGACCGGCATCGATGCGCTCACCCATGCGATTGAATCCTACATCGGTACTTGGGACCGCGGGAACAGTCGCCAACTTGCGGCAAACGCCACCCGGCTTATTTTCCAGCACCTGGAGAGTGCCGTTCGTGACGGCAAAGACCTGGCAGACCGGGATGCGCTGGCGCATGCTGCCTACCAGGCCGGGCAGGCCATCAATCAAGTTCATGTGGGCAATGTGCACGCTATTGCCCATCAGCTGGGCGCGTTATACGGAACTCCCCATGGCCTGGCCAATGCGCTGGTATTGCCGCATGTATTGCAGCTATCGCTGAATGCTGCGCGCAAACCGCTGGCCGAGCTGGCCGAACTGATCGGCCAGCATTCAGCGGAGGATTTCATTCAGGCGATTCGGGACCTCAACGGCAATATTGGAGTGCCCACTGCGCTGGACTCCCTGCGGCGCGAGGATTTCCCGGCCATTATCAGACGCGCCCGCAAAGAGGCTTTTGCCTACCCCACGCCGCATTTTATGAGTGAGGCTGATGTGCAAACGGTTCTTGAAAAGATTCTGCCTTAAGCCTTGTCGGCATCCACATTATCAAGCGCTGTGATGTCGAAGCTTGGTATATACATCTGTGGAGTTTTACCGCCATCAACCGGCAGGATAACTCCGGTAATGAATGAAGCCTGATCGGATGCCAGGAAGCACACGGCCTCGGCCACTTCCTCCGCTTCGGCATGGCGCTGCATTGGTATCGCTCCGGCGACCAGATCACTGATTTTCTGGTCGTTGCGAAACGCGGTTTGCTGACCCGGTGTGACTACTGAACCCGGAGCCACCACATTCAAACGAACATTGTAAGGCGCGGCTTCCATCGCAGCACAGCAGGTAAACTGGTTTACGGCGGCCTTGGAACCCGAGTAGGCTCCAGCCGCCATGCCGGCACGCAGGCTGCTGACCGAACTGATATTGATAATGGAACCGGAACCCTGTGGCTGCATGATCTTCATTGCTTCCTTGCAGCCGACAAACACGCTGTCAACGGAGGCAGTAAAATTCGACCGCCACTGCTCTATGGTCTGATCAACCACCATACCGCCAACCACCGATGGCGCATTATTCACCAACACATCCAGGCGACCGTGCTCAGCATGGGTGTCGCGAATCAGCTCTGCAAAGCCATCCAGGTCATTCACGTCCAGGGCCACTGCGGTACTGCTGCCACCGGCCGCAGCAATCTCCTGGCTCAATTCATCCAGCCTGGGTTGACGCCGCGCGCACATCACAACATGCGCACCTTCGGCCGCCAGTTGTAAGGCTATCGCCCGGCCAATGCCCATGCTGGCACCGGTTACTATCGCTACCCGGCCAGTAAATCTCGGTCCCATTTTTTATCCTCCCATTTTTACAGTGGCGCCACCGTCAACCGACAGAATCTGTCCGGTGATAAACGACGCGCGATCAGAGCACAGAAAAGCAACCGCTTCAGCAATCTCTTCGGGCTCCCCCATGCGGCCAATGGCCGATGCACGGTTCATGGCCTTCTCCACACTTGGATTGTCGTCGATGTATTTCTGCACACCAGGCGTTCGAATCACACCGGGAGAGACCGCATTTAAACGAATACCGGCACGCGCCAGTTCGCCAGCCGAGCTCATGGTCAAGGTATTCACCCCACCTTTAGCCGTGGCATAAGGCGTGTTATGCGGGTCACCTTTCAACGAAGCATTCGAGGAGATATTCACGATCGCCCCGCGACCCGCCTGACGCATGGCGGCAATTTCGTACTTCATTGACAGCCAGGTATTCACCAGAGAGTACTCCAGCGCGAACTCGAACTCGTCACGGGAGAAATCTTCGATGGGCCCCCGGCCCTTGCTCAGGGCCGCATTATTGCAGGCGCAATCCAGGCGACCAAAGCGTTCCAGGCAGGCACTTACCATGGCTTCAACCTGTTCATCGCGGGTCAGGTCGGCCTGCACAAACAGCGACTCGCAGCCACCTTGCTGCAATTCATTGGCCGCCTGTTGCCCGGCTTCCGCATTGAAGTCAACCACCACCACGCTCGCGCCTTCACGCGCCATGACCTCACAGATTGCTCGCCCTATACCACTGCCACCACCGGTAACCAGGGCAACCTTGTTGTTCAAACTACTCACTTGTCCTCCTGGAAGCCTTTAACACAATGTTCGGAGTGTATCGTAATGCGTCACCGTCGGCTGCAACATTTACGTTCAGTTATGTTGTCTTCAACACTCACCCAGCGTGCAGCGAATTAATAGTGCACACCTTTCATTAATGACGCCAGTGCTACCTGTTCGGAGCTGGGCTCATCCGTTTTACTCTTATCAATCGCTTCCATGGCCTTTTTCTCATCGAACATTCTGAAGGGCATGTTCATCATGCTGGCCGCAAGCTTGGGCGCAATCACATGCAAAATCTGGAACATCCGGCCCATGCCGGTAGTTACACGGCTGGGCTTATGTATGACCGCGTCCACCACCAGGTCGGCCGCCTCCTCCGGGGTCAGTGTAGGCGCATATTCATAGGCCTTGGTGGGACTGATCATGGGTGTTTTGACCAGTGGCATATTGATATTGGTGAAACTAATGCCACGGTCACAAAACTCCGCCTCGGCGCAACGCGTCCAACCTTCGAGCGCCGATTTGGACGCGATGTACGCTGAGAAACGGGCCGGAGGGCCAACCACACCCATGGACGATATATTGATGATCTGGCCGGCCTTGCGTTCGCTCATTCCTGGCAGTACTGCCAGACTGCAACGCAGCGCGCCGTAGTAGTTGATCTGCATGGTGCGCTCAAAGTCGTGAAAGCGGTCGTAAGAGTCCTCGACCGCGCGGCGAATGGAGCGCCCGGCGTTGTTGATCAGAATATCCACCTGACCATGGTCCTTGAGTACCTGCGCCATGAAGCGGTCGCAGGAGTCCATATCCGCCAGGTCAGCGGCGTAGATATGCACCTCACCACCAACAGCCTTGATCTGTTTCCTGGCTTCTTTCAGCTTCTCCAGAGTGCGCCCGCAAATCACAAGCCGGGCACCCGCCTCGGCCAGACGAAGCGCCGCCGACAGGCCAATACCGCTGCCGGCACCGGTAATCACCACCACCTTGCCTGCCACATTACCTTTGAGAGTACGGTCAATAAACAGGTCAGGATCCAGATTGCGTTCCCAGAAATCCCACAACTTCGCTGCGTAGCTGTGCAGCTTGGGCACTTCAATGCCGCTGCCCTCCAGAGCACGCACGGTATCGCGGTTGTCATAACGCGTGGTCCAGCTGAAAAACAAGGCGGCGTCTGCGGGCATGCCGAAACCTTCGAGAGTGGAATCGAGCAGGCGACGCACCGGTGGTAGCTTGGCCAGCATGGAGGTGAGCCCTGTCGGAACGAAGGAAAAGATTTTGGTATCAAGACGAATAGCAAAACGGGGTGCATGCGCCGCATCAGCAATAATATTTAGCAGCTCTCCCGAGGTGTAGTGATCAGGGTTAGTGAGGTGGAAGCATTGCCCGTCATAACCCTTCTGGTGGGCGATATAGTCCATTGCATCAACAACGTAATCAACCGGTACCACATTGAAGCTGCCGGAATCGACGCCAATCAGCGGGAACCAGGGCGGCAGCACATCGCGCATTTTCTGCAACACTTTGAAACTGTAGTAAGGGCCATCTACTTTATCGATTTCACCGGTTTGCGAGTGGCCAACCACCGACGCCGGGCGATAAACCCTCCAGGGAATCGAGCATTCTCTGCGAACGATGGCTTCCGAGTCATGCTTGGTTCGGAAATACGGATGGTTCAGTTCGCCGGCTTCCTCGAACATATCCTCGCGAAACGTTCCGAGGTACTTACCCGCTGCTGCAATGGAACTGACGTGTTGGAAGCTCTTGGCTTTGAGTTGCTCGGCGCATTGCACCGCATTACGGGTACCCTCCACATTGGCAACCAGCTGGCTCTCAGCCGATGCTCGCAAATCATAGATTGCCGCCAGGTGGTAAAAATGGCCGATTTTTCCTTGCAAGTTTTCCACATCGGCCTTCGCCAGGCCCAGTTTCTTTTTGGCGAGATCACCATAAACCGGAATCAGCTTCTTTTCGCTGGCCCCGGTCCATTCACGCAGCTCCTGAAACTTCTTTATGGATGACTTGCGGACCAGGCAATAAACCGTGCCGCCACGCTCCAGCAGCTTTTGCACCATGTATTTGCCAATAAACCCGGTACCACCGGTAACAAAGTATTTCATCTTATTTGCCCTCATTATGTTTACGTGATTGCCATGCCAATACCACGTGCAGGCTTAATGACAGTCTATGGAATATTCGCAGGCCAACAATGGCCATGATATGCAGAATTACGTGGCCGTATTTTTCAGGCGCCGCGGCTTTTGAATTCCTGAGGTGTCATGCCGGTCCACTTTTTGAATGCTCGATAGAAGGTGCTGGGGTCGGAGAAGCCCAGAACGTCCGCGATAGCAGCGCCACTTTTTTCACCGCCTCGGAGCATTGTGATAGCCGCGTCCCGACGGCAGCCATCCTTCAGCTTTTGAAATGACGTGCCCTCTTCTCGCAGCCTGCGATGGAGCGTGGCCGTTGTGGTGAACAAGCGCTCAGCCACCTGTTCCAGCGATGGCATTTCTACGCTGAAATCGGTACCCAGCAGGCCTCGCACGCGGGCCGTCGCACTCGACGCCAGTTCATCAACCTCGATCAACTCGGCTGGGAATGTTGCGAGCATGGATTGCACAGCGCGTTCATTCTGTACATTCGGCGCGTCCAGATAACGAGGATGGAAGGTCATACCACACCAATCGGCATTAAAGTAGACCGGAGCACCAAAGGCCGCCACGTAATCATTGGCTGAGCCATAGGGTTCGCAATCAAAGTGGACACTGCCCAGATCAATGAAATTTCCGATCAGCCAGCTGGCTGTGCGGTGCCAAAGGTAGAGCGCCAGCATGCGGCCGGGCAAGCCCGGTAACCAGCGCAACTGTTCCATACTGAAATCCTGGGGGCCTGGCTGTTCACCCGGCTTAAGCACTCCCAGGTCAAACTCCCAACGGACCTGGGCTTCATTCTCTGCCAGCTTGAAGCTGCGACGACTTTCTTCAAAGCGCGTGAAATACCCCGCGGCACGCTGCAGACAGGAGGCCAGTGTGTCACCGTGAATCAGATAGAGATACAGTAGGCGGTAGCTGCTGAGTGCGAGTACGTCATCGAGCGCCTCGACATCCACACCCGCGGCCAGCTGTGATCGGCGAATTAAACTGATGAACAGCCGACCAAAATCCCGAGCCGTCAGCGTAGCGCCCGGCGCACCGATAAATACGCTGTCATCAATGCCCAGCTCCGCGGCTTCACGGCGGAGATCAGCCGCCGACAATCCCATGAGCGATGCCGTTGCGATAGCTTGCTCAGCCGAAAGACTTCGCGGCACAACCATCTCCAACCTTAGCCAACAGTTTCCATGCGACAAGTTTGGTCACTGTGTTTTGCAGAGAACCGCACTCCTGACTTTATCGCAACCAGCGTACCTTACTGATAACGCTCATTTTCCGGGAGATTCTCTGTGAAAGCAATAAAACAGGCATATGATGAAGCGGTCAGCTTACTGACCGGAGAAGGTCAGGCATTCGAAGTGGCTACCCGATGTTTCAATGGAGTTGAATACAAGGCATTCGCTAAGGCACCCGATTCCCTGCAGACAGTGTATCAGGAAGCCGAACAGCATAATGACAAGGAGTTTCTGGTCTATGGCAGCGAACGCTGGAGCGTGGCGCAAGTGCTGCAGCAAAGCAAGCAGATTGCTGCTGCACTGAGGGTCAAGCACGCGGTTCTCAAGGGCGATCGAATCGGCATTGCCATGCGCAATTTTCCGGAATGGATGAGCGCATTTATTGGCATTACCAGAATTGGCGCTGTCGCGGTGCCGATCAACAGCTGGGGGAAAGAAAAAGACCTGCTGTTTGCGGCCCGCGATGCCGGCTGCAAGACCGTATTCTGCGATCAGCAACGCTATGAGCTGATGGCAAGTGGCCTGGAAAAAACCGGTATTCGCTCGGTGGTTGTGCGCCCACAGCCGCAAACCGGTAATCGGCAAGCCGACTCGGAGTCACTGACGCAGCTACTCGAAGCGGTTGACGCCGCGGACTGTCACGAACCCGCGCTCGATGGTGAAGATCTGGCCATGATCATGTACACCTCTGGCACCACGGGCAAACCTAAGGGGGCGGTGTCAAGCCATCGTGCTATCTGCCAGGCTTTAATGAATTTTGATTGCACTGCGGCCGCCTCCGCCATGGCCAATCCGGAGTTGATCGGCAAGATGCTGGAGAAAGGGTATGAGCCCGTACAATTGCTCGCGGTTCCGCTGTTTCATGTCAGTGGCTTGCACGCCATCTTTCTCACCGCGCTGCGCGCCGGGCGCAAAATTGTCATGATGTATAAGTGGAATGCCGAGCAGGCACTGCAGTTGATTGAGCAGGAACAGGTCACCATTCTGAGTGCAGCGCCCAGCATGTTGCAGCAACTTCTGGAGTCACCTCAGTTCGACAAGGCCGATACCCGCAGCCTGTGCAGCCTTGGCGCCGGAGGCTCTGCCACCCCGCCGCGAGTAGCCCGCCTGATTTCGGCCAAGCTTGAACACGCCTACCCGGGCACGGGCTGGGGGATGACCGAATCCAATTCGATTGGCACCGCTTTCACCGGACAGGCTTTTATTGATAACCCTGGCAGTGCCGGGTTTTGTCACGCTACGGTTGAGGCAAAGGTGTGTGACGAGCACGGTGCTGAATGCGCGGCGGGGGAGACAGGCCGCATCTGGCTGAAGACACCGACTTTAGTCAACGAATACTGGAACCGTACAGACGCCAGCACGAAGAGTTTTCACGAAGGCTGGTTTGATACTGAAGACATTGGCTATTTCGATACCGACGGTTATCTCTATCTCGCAGATCGGGCCAAAGACATGATTATTCGCGGCGGCGAAAACATATACCCGGCTGAAGTGGAAGCTGAGCTGGCCGAACACCCTGCTGTTGAGGAGCTTGCAGTGTACGGAATTGCCGATCAGAATCTTGGCGAGCAGGTGGTGGTTTCAGTGGTGCCCAAAGCGGGCCATACTCTGACTGACGGAGAGCTCAGAGAATTTGCCCAGCAGCAACTAGCCGGCTACAAAGTACCCGCGCGAATTGTCATTCAGACTGAGCCGTTACCACGCAATGCCGCCGGTAAGGTGCTGAAAAACACTCTACGAGCCGCCGTCAGCCAAGGTGAGTAAAATCATCTGAAAGTGGTGGCCCCAATGGCGTTCAAATTGCCTGCTTATGGCTTCCTGAGGGGTGGCCGGTTGTTCGGCTGGAACTGTGAAGACCGGCTGTTTTCCAGCGCCCTTCGCACCATTGATTCGGCGTTAAATAAACTGCTCATAACATGCTGCCAGGTATACACCGTGGCGTAGCCATTGCTGGTATTGAGCGCCAGGCGATGTGGTATGTTGCGCAAGCTCTTTGCCTCGCTGCCGGACTCAAAGTAGTTGGGCAACAAAACACCGACCAGCCCGGCTGTACCGAGGCCCGAATCGGTCAGCGATGCGGCAATGTCCCAGTCGACGTTCGCACAGCCTGCCGTGGTTGGACCTACCAACACCACAAGCACGGTATTGCGCGCCAGAGCTCTCTCAGTTGCCAACCAGAACACATAATCCATGCGGTTCGCCTGTTGGCGGTTAAAGGGCTCTACGATGGTGCAACGAAAATGCTGCGAATAGCGTTCGCAAAACTCCGTAACAAAACGCAAATCGTTTCCGGTGTCGCAGCTCAGTAGAATTCTGGTTTTGGGTTTACCCAGGGACGACTTGGAGGGGTACTGAAGAAGATGATAAGGGCTTGAGTGGAGGAGCCCCGCGTTCGCTACCGGCCCAACGTCACCGCTGATTGCGTTGTTCGTATCAAGCTGCATGCATGCTCTCCGTTCTGATTCAGGCACAGAGCCTGTTAATTGGCCACGGCTCAAACTGTCAGGCCGAGGCCTTGCGAGTATTCGAGAACTTTTCCGGTGATTTCTTACTGGTTGATTTCTTGGTGCGCGGCCGGCGAGATTTTGCGGTCTTGCGCTCAGTGCCGGCAGAGGATGCGCCTTTTGGTACTGCAGCAAGCATCTCTTCGAATGAACGCTCCAGGCATTGACGATAGAACTCGGGGTCCGGAACAATGTCGCGATCCGCCAGAACGGTAATCGTTATTAAGCCCTGACTGCTAAAAACGAGGTGAAATGAGCCACATCCTGGCGTCAGTAAACCTAGCGAGTGGTAACGCACCATTTCTGCACCAGCGCTGTACAGAGGCATTCTTGGGCCCGGCACATTGGATATTACAGTACTGATATTGGCCGGCACGTACCGGCTGAGTTGATGCTTGGACCAAAGCCGCGCCGCACTCTGCGATACCGCGGGAGAGAACACGCCGGCCACGCGGAGCATTTCCACCAACGGGTTGTTCTCGCTGCTCGCCTTCGCATTCTCTGCACTTTGATGAACCGCCCGCAAACGTTCAACCGGGTCGGCCACGTTGGTGTGAATCTCACAAAAAGTCGAGCCCACCTGATTATTGTCATCGGTTTTGTCCCGACGGGTACGCATATTCAGAGGGATACCCGCGGCCAATGATTCATCGGGCAACTCATCGTGCTCCAGCAGATAGCGACGCATGGCGCCGCCAATAACAGCCAGCGCCACATCATTGATTGTGACGCCAAACTCGTTCTTGATGGCCTTGAAGTGCTCCAGATCAAATACTGCCGCTTCGGCTACACGATGTGGACCCACCGGGTTGTTAAAGCGAGTCTTTGGCGCATTCATATCGGCAGAAGGTATTTCCTCGCGAGCAACGGCCAATTGGTGCTGAACTGTTCGAAACAGTGTGCTGGAAGCACCTTTTACCAGGCCTATCGTGTCGCGGCTGCTGTTTAGCACAGCGCGCAACAGTAACTCGCCACCGGAAGGCTGGTGATCGGCAATAATCACCTTGGGTTCAAGCGGCGCAGCGGTTGGCACAGGCTCCATGTCGTGCAGCGCCATCATGAAAGCATCTCCGCCTGCACCATCCACCAGGCTATGATGCATCTTGGTGTAAATTGCGAATGAGCCGGCTGGCACATCCGGAATGTTATCCAGCCCTTCGATAATATAGGCTTCCCACAGCGGACGAGACATGTCCAGCGGGCGGGCATGCAGGCGAGCCGCCTGAATCCACAATTGCCGCCAATCTCCGGGGGCAGGCAAGGCGATATGCCGAAGGTGAAACTCCACATCAAAGTTATCATCCTGAACCCAGTAAGGGCGATCGATTTTGCCTGGCACATGCACCACTCGCGTTCGAAACAGGGGCATGGTATTCAGGCGCTGCTCAAAGTTAGCAATCACTTCTTTGAAACGAACGTTGCCACCCGGCGCGGTTGAAGGGTCATATATGCCAAGACCGCCCACATGCTGAGGAGTGTTGGGGTTCTCCAGATTGATAAACGCGCTGTCGAGCACACCCAGTTGTTTCATAATCAGCTAAGGTCCAATTTTTCAATTTAAGCGGCTTGCGCAAATGCACTGAAACGTCGTCGGCCTTGTTCCGCCCGAACCGCGTTCGAACTGGAAATTCAGGCCCTACCGCAGGAATTTTACTGGCGACTCGGTAAACGGGTAGTGCCGCAACTGGCAGAGTTTAATGGCGAAAATTTTCATCGCAGCCGGCCTGCGACACGGTTAGGCGGTACTGACACCAGGCCGGCTGGCCGTTGCACGAGCATAGGTAATCATTGGCCCTACCATGAGTGCAGCAAGCAGACCCGCCCAAACACCTTTAAATATTGCATACTGCGAGCCCGGTAATGAATGCACTCCAAACAGCCAAAGCAGCAGGCCTGTGGCAGGAGCCACAACGAGCAAAGCGAAAGAGCCAAACAGCAAGCCCGTCAGCCAGCTTTTTGCCGGTAAGCGTGCCAACAGGCCGTGCAGCGCATTACCCTGCTCAAGCCCGCAGAACGCTACTTCACCACTGGCAACTTTTCGTCGGTTAATCGCGACAACGATCAGGGTAACGATAAACACCAGAATAAACCCGGTAGCGGCCAAATCCACAAGCATGCCTCCGCTCCCCAACAGGCCGAGTGGCTCGCTGTCCTGCAGCAGCCACCAGGCAATAAGCCCGTTGAAAAAGGCGTTTGCACAGCCATTGATCAGGGCTTCCTTACGGATATCTTCAGCCAGTGTGTTTGCCACGTTACTCCTTGAGCGGGAAAAGCGTAATATTGAGTATGTACAAGCAATTACAAGCTGTACTGTAAGCCAGAAAATGCCTTGGGACCAGTTCCGGAAACGCCATTTTAGTGTTCTAAGAATCCATACTGTGGCCAGTTCACCGGGTATCGCTGCCCCATTTAGCCGCTTACCGCCGTAACCACGATCTCTGAAGTCTGTATTCTGGCGGTTTATGTGCTGGGCTTGCAGGGCCGTGCATCTTACAATGCCACTGGAAACGACGTCTTAAAAGGGGAAAGCAAATGGCAGTATATGCAATGACCGGAGGAGCGACCGGCATAGGCGCGGCAATTAAGGAGCAGCTACGCAAAGGGGGCCACGAGGTCATCGTAGTGGATATTAAAGACGCGGATGTTATTGCTGATCTGTCTAACACCGAGGGCCGGCAGAAGGCGATTGCCGGAATACGATCAGCCTGTCCTGCTGCCCTGGATGGCTTCATTGCTTGTGCCGGTGTGGCAACTCATGTTGCCAACAAAGCACTGATTCCAGCCGTGAATTATTTTGGCACCACCGAACTGGTGGATGGCCTGGCAGACCTGTTGGCAAGCAGCAAAGGCGCGGTATTGCTGGTTTCATCCAACTCAGCGCCAATGTCGACAGATAACGACTATGTGGATTTATTGCTTAACAACGATGAGCCGGCGGCGCTTTCTCATGTCGAGAACATCGATGGGCAGGCAGCCTACAGTGGCAGCAAACAAGCGGTCGCCCGCTGGATGCGACGAAATGTCAATCGCTTCGCCCAACAAGGCGTGCGAATCAATGCAATCGCGCCAGGATATACGCAAACACCGATGACCCGGGCTGTGGAAGAAAGCGAAGAATACGGGCAGGCTATTCGTGACTTTATGGCGAGCATTCCAGTTGGACGCCCAGGACAGCCCGAAGATATGGCTAACGCAGCAGCGTACCTGTTAAGCGATGCCGCGAGTTTTGTTTGCGGTAGCGTACTTTTTGTCGACGGCGGACACGACGCTATGTTGCGCCCCGATCAATTCTAGCGCGGTAACAGAGATTCTAGCAAACCGGTGAGCAACAAGCCCCTCGATAGCTTTAGAGCAAACGGCTACTGTTGTTGATGGCGCGACAATAAGCCGGCTTGATCACGGGTAATGTAATTCTCTTGTTCCAGCCAGCGTACTGCGTCAATCAGGGATTCCTCAAACGGACGAAAGCGAATCTGCAAATCCTTTTCGGTTTTACGGTTGTCCATTTCGACCCATTTGGTCGCGTACACCATGGCTTCATGAGTGATTGGCATTTTCGTATCCATTAGAGGCTTAAGTGCATCCAGAGTGCGGCCCAGTATGCGCATAGCGGCACCCGGTATGGGAAGCATGAGCAGGTCGCGCCCGGTGAGCCGCTCAAGCGTGGCGTACAGCTCTTTCCAGCTGACATAGTGCCCCCCCAGCATATAGCGGCCGGGTTTCAGCGACTTTTTGAAAAGCACTGTATGCGCACGTGCCACGTCACGAACATCAACATATTGATTACCGCTGGGCATATTCAGGCCCAGGCCGAATAAATTGGCGATCAGTCCTGCGTGCGGCTCAGTAAGGCCGGGGTCACCCGGACCAATCACGCTTGCCGGATAGGTGATATGCAGCGGTGCACCTCGTTGCTGCAGCTGCCGCGCATAGATTTCGCAGTCCACTTTTGACCGCCCATAGGCGTTTTGTGCCACGCCGGGAGGTGATTTGTGATCTAACTTCTTTGCTTTGGGGTCATACAGTGCCGTAACACTGGAAACATGAATAATTTTCTTGCAGCCCTGCTCAACCGCTATACCGAGCACATTCTTTGCGGCTGACATATTGGTCTCATACACCTGATCGGCGTCTTCCTTGCTGGTCGACACCATTGCGGCCGTATGAATCACCGCATCACAACCGCGCATTGCCCTGCCCACATCATTAGAACTGGCAATGTCGCCGACGGCGATTGAACGCACTTTACTGCCGAAAATATCTTTCGCTTTCGCTTTGTTTCTGACAAAGAGTTTTAGAGTATGCCCGGCTTCCAGCAGTGCAAAGCAGGTTTGTGACCCAATGAATCCGGTACCACCTGTTACGAATATCCGCATTATTTTGTTCTCTCCACTTCCGACAATATCAGGTTACTTTTTCTCTATCGGAAATACAATTCAAACGGCAACGATAAAAACGGGCCAGCCGTTCATGAGTGGCCCAAGACCTGGCACAAAACGCCTGCTAATAACTAATGCCGTTATAGCATTGATGGCCTTCACTTGCGGTTGGCACAATCCATCGCTCGAGCCCGAGCTAGCGCAAATCCCAAACGAGATTACCTGCCTCGGAAAAGTCACCTATGTAGGGTGAAAACTGCCCGCTGCGCAGCTCCCGATAAAACCGCCGGATATAGTCTTCCATAACCGGGTAGGCCAGCTCGGACCAGGGCGCGTCCTGTTCGTTAAAGAGGCCAACTTCGAGCACTTCATGATTTGGAGAGTATTCTTCGTTCAGCAGCTGACCACGGAAAACGATATAGACTTCATTGGTATAGCGCAGCGTTCCAAGGGTGTATAGCTCCAGGCTGTCGGTGACAAGCTGCAACTGGGTTTCTTCTTGAAGTTCCCGGGCTGCCCCCTGGGCCAACGATTCGTCAGTTTCCAGAAACCCGGCGGGTATCACCCAATAGCCACGGCGTGGCTCCTCCGCTCGACGCACCCAGACCACACGATCGTCCTGGTACGCGAGGCAGGAAACAATCACTCTCGGGTTGTCGTATTGGATATTGTTGCAAGCCGGGCAGACCCAGCGTTCACGGTTGTCCTGCTCCGGTATGCGTCGAACCATACTTGAGCCACAACGCGCACAGTAAGTCATCTTTCAAACTCGCTGTAAATCGCGGACCTCAAGCAGGCTAACCCTACAGGCTGCGCGCGACTTCCTCCACGCTGAACACTTCTATCTGATCACCCACTTTGACGTCATAGTTTTTCACGCCGATGCCACACTCCATGCCGTTACGCACCTCATTGACATCGTCTTTGAAACGACGCAAAGATTCCAGCTCGCCTTCAAAAATAACAACGTTCTCGCGCAGTACACGAATGGGCTTATTGCGATGGACCGTTCCCTCGACAACCATGCAACCGGCCACCTGGCCAAACTTCGGTGATTTGAACACATCACGCACTTCGGCGATTCCAACAATCTCCTCTCGCATTTCCGGCGCCAACATGCCACTCAGCGCAGCTTTGACGTCGTCGATCAGATTGTAAATGACGCTGTAGTAACGCAGGTCAACATTTTCTTCTTCGACCAGCTTACGCGCCGCGGTATCGGCACGCACATTAAAACCAAACACGACGGCTTGTGAAGTTAATGCCAGATTGACATCGGTTTCGGCAATGCCGCCAACACCAGCGGATACGATGCTGACTTCAACCTCGTCGTTACCCAGCTCGAGAAGCGCAGATTGAATGGCCTCCAGCGAGCCGCGGACATCAGCCTTGACCACCACGTTCAGCTGTTTCTTCTCGCCACCACCAAACATCGCAAACGGATCATCCAGTTTGACCGCACGCTGAGTGGACATGCGTTCCTCGCGTTCACGAACCTCGCGCTCATCAGCGATGTCGCGCGCCTGTTTTTCAGACTCGACTTTCAGAAAGCTATCACCGGCGTTGGGTGTGTTGTCCAGACCCAGTACTTCAACCGGAATGGATGGGCCCGCACTGGAAATGGGCTGACCGTTTTCATCCAGCATGGCCCGTACCCGACCAACACAGGTGCCTGCCAGTATGATATCTCCAGAATTCAGCACGCCACGCTGCACCAGCAATGATGCGACCGGGCCGCGACCTTTGTCCAGGCGAGACTCGATCACCATGCCTTGCGCCGGAACATCGCGTGGAGCTTTCAGCTCCAACAATTCAGCCTGCAAAAGCACAGCGTCCAGCAACGCTTCGATTCCTTCGCCAGTGTGCGCAGAAACGTGTATGAACTGCGTGTCGCCGCCCCAGTCTTCGGGGATCACTTCCTTAGCCGACAGCTCATTTTTGACTCGCTCAGGGTCAGCACCTTCTTTGTCAATTTTGTTGACAGCAACCACTAAGGGTACACCTGCGGCTTTTGAATGCGCGATAGCCTCTTCAGTTTGCGGCATCACCCCGTCGTCAGCCGCTACCACCAGAATGACGATATCGGTACTCTGGGCGCCGCGCGCTCGCATTGCGGTAAAGGCAGCGTGACCCGGCGTGTCCAGAAAACTGATCATGCCGCGATCGGTTTCCACATGGTAAGCGCCAATGTGCTGGGTGATTCCGCCCGCTTCTCCCTGAGCCACCTGGGATTTGCGAATGTAGTCGAGCAGTGAGGTTTTACCGTGGTCAACGTGTCCCATAACGGTTACTACCGGAGCACGAGGCTCCGGCGTACCCTCGTCGCTCAATACGTTTTCAAGCTGTGACTCAGCCGTTTCCGGCTCGGCAAGCTTCACCTTGTGACCAAGCTCCTCGACCGCCAGTGTGGCTGTATCCTGATCGAGGGAGTCGTTTATGGTTGCCATCACGCCCAGCCCCATCAGCGTCTTGATAAGCTGACCGGATTTGATCGACATTTTCTGTGCCAGCTCAGAAACCTGAATACTCTCGGGAAGCTCTACTTCATGCACGATGGCTGCTGTGGGCATCTCGAACTGATGTTTGTGGTGTTCGGCGTGTACCGGCTTGAGCGCCTGCGCGGCCAGAGCCCGCTGGGCCTGCTGCGCTTGCTCTTCCATTGCCAGCAACTCAGCCTGTCGGGTTAGGCTCTGGCCAGACAGTTTTTCTTTGCGCTTCGGAGTTCCGCCGGCACGTTTGCGCGGGCGATCATCGTCATCATCACGTTCTTTGCGCTTATGCTTGAGGTCCCCAGGTGCAGCACCCGGTGCCTCAGTTGCGGTTTTTGCCGCAGCCGCAGCAGCGGCTTCTTTGGCAAGACGTTGTCGTTCCTTCTCAGCCGCCTCCAGACGTTTGCGGTGCGCCTCTTCGCGACGGGCTTGCTCCTCACGCTCTTTCTGCTTACGTTTCGATGCCGCTGCCAATCGCAAGGCCTCGGCGTCGAAGTCGGCCTTTCGACCCGGCTTGGCTTCAACTTTATCGACAGGCTCAGGTACTTCCTCCGCTATGGGCGGCTCGGTAAGTTCCTCTGCGGCCTGCTCTGGCGCTTCACTGGGCGCCTCTGCTTCGGTACTTTCTGGCTCAGCTGCAGCAGCGGGCGCTTCGACTATCGGCTCTGCCGTCGGCGCTTCCTCTACCGGCTCCGGCGCTGGCTCAACAGCGGCTTCTTCCTCAGGCAATTCTTCGCGCTTCACATAGGTACGCTTTTTACGCACCTCGACATTAACTGTTTTACGTGCCTGACCGGAGCCGGTTTTCAGCCGGCTGACGGTCTTGCGCTTAAGAGTGATCTTCTTGGGCGCCGTTGGAGTTTCACCATGCGAACGCTGCAGAAATGACAACAACGCTTTCTTGTCTTCGTCAGACACGACCTGGTTTTCATCATCATGCGGTAAGCCGGCCTGCTTCATCTGATCGAGCAGGCGATTAACTGGCGTTCCCACCACTTTGGCAAGTTCACTGACTGTAACTTCCGCCATTTATGCGCTCCTATTCAACCGTTACCGGTTGCGTTTGTTCAGGTTACTCACATTACTTCGAAAAGAAATGCTTGTTACTGATCCTCGAACCAGGGGGCACGAGCTGCCATAATCAGCTCACCAGCCTTTTCCTCGTCCAATTCTTCCAACTCGATAATGTCTTCCACGGCCTGCTCTGCAAGGTCTTCCATGGTGACAATTCCCATGCCAGCCAGCTTAAAGGCCAGGGCGCGGGTCATTCCTTCCATGCCCAGCAAGTCTTCCGCTGGCTCGGCTGCATGCTCTTCTGATGCGATCGCGGAGGTTAACAGGGCATCCTTAGCACGAGCTCGCAACTCTTCGGCAATGTCTTCATCAAAGCCTTCGATTGCAACCATCTCTTCCAGCGGAACATAGGCCACTTCTTCCAGTGACGTAAAGCCTTCTTCCACCAGCACCAGGCCGACATCCTCATCCACTTCCAGGCTGTCGATAAACATCTGCATAATACGGCCGGCTTCTTCTTCCTGCTTGCGATTGGCATCTTCAATGCTCATGACATTGATTGTCCATCCGGTCAGCTCACTGGCGAGCCGCACGTTCTGGCCACTGCGACCAATCGCCTGTGCCAGATTGTCCTCAGCTACGGCAACATCCATGGTGCGGTTGTCTTCATCCACTACGATGGATTCCACTTCGGCCGGCGCCATCGCGTTTATCACGAGCTGAGCTTGATTGTCATCCCACAGAACGATGTCGACCCGTTCGTTCATCAGCTCATTGGATACCGCCTGCACCCGCGAGCCACGCATTCCCACACAAGCACCCACCGGGTCAATTCGCCCGTCATTTGTCTTAACAGCGATTTTTGCCCGCGAGCCGGGATCTCTTGCGGCGCTGCGAATCTCGATCACCTGCTCCGAAATTTCCGGCACCTCTATTTTAAAGAGCTCTATCAGCATTTCATTGCAGGTGCGGCTCAGTATCAACTGTGGGCCGCGCGCTTCAGGGTTTACTTCAACCAGTATCGCGCGCACCCGGTCATTGATGCGAAATGCCTCTCGCCCAACCACGTGGTCCCGCGACAGCAGGCCTTCGGCATTACCACCCAAATCGATAATAATATGCTCACGAGTCACACGTTTTACAATGCCTGAGAGCAGCTCGCCTATTCTTCCTTCATACTCAGCAACAATCTTGGCGCGCTCAGCCTCACGCACTTTCTGTACAATTACCTGCTTGGCCGTTTGTGCGGCGATTCGGCCGAACTCCACGTTCTCAACCTGCTCTTCGTACCAGTCACCCACCTGCAGACTGGTGTCTTTCTCAGCAGCCTCTTCCGTAGTGAACTGCGTGCCCAGCAAAGCCATCTCATCGTCAGCAACCACCAGCCAGCGGCGGAACGACTCATAGTCACCGGTAGCGCGGTCGATGGTTACATAAATATCCGCGTCTTCTTCGTAACGTTTTTTGGTGGCAGTTGCCAGCGCAGACTCCAACGCTTCAAAAATGATATCCTCCGAAACACCCTTTTCGTTAGATACCGCCTCAGCTACCATTAGTATTTCTTTACTCATCACACCCTCTGTAGGCCTGTTAGACTGATGATTACCGTCATTCGTATTCCGGCACCAAACGTGCCCTGTCCACTAATTCGAAAGGCAAGACGTACTCAGTGTCGTCAACTTGCACAATCAATTCGTCATTTTCTATTGCGCGCAAGATACCTTTAAAATTTTTCCTTCCTTCAAACGCCATCTGCAAACGTATCTGCACCCTGTGGCCCACGTACCGCTGATACTGCGATAAGTGAAACAGCGGCCGGTCCATACCCGGCGAGGAAACCTCCAGCCGATACTCCCCTGCTATCGCATCTTCAACATCTAGGTTGATGCTCAGCTGCCGGCTGACTCGCGCACAATCCTCAACATTCACGCCGTCAGGTTTGTCTATGTAGACCCGTAACAGCTGCTGTTTTTTGCCAAACTGCAACTCAACGCCCCACAGCTCACAGCCCAGTGCTTCCACCGCCGGCCTGCTCAAGGCCTCCAGCTGCGCCACCGTTGCCATTTCAACACCTTCCGTGCTTCAACAAAAAAGCCCCAAAAAGGGGCTTTCAATAAAACTCTGCCATACACCCACTGGCGCAAACCGGACGAACCAGCTCGCCAGTAGCGTGCCCCACGCCCTACGGTTACCCGTGTGACGCTTGCCCCTAAGCCGCCAAAAAACAGCGCGTTACTTTCTTGCTTAGAGGGAGCCCACGCTTGTCAGGGCGCGAATTCTACCCGAAATACCCCCTATCCCTCAACGTCGGGGGTAAAATTTGGCCAGATTTAGCGCCGTAACAAAAAACCCGCCATATTGGCGGGTTCTATTGTTGGTAGCGGGGGCCGGATTTGAACCAACGACCTTCGGGTTATGAGCCCGACGAGCTACCAGACTGCTCCACCCCGCATCAAAACTCTGCAATTCCTTTGCCACCCAGCGCCGCCTGACACCGGGCTCATAAGCCGAAGGTCGGTAACCTTCGGCTTTTGCGGGTTGGGAGCCCAACAAACTATCTGACTGCCCACCCCGCATCAAAACTGGCACCCTCCTCAGAAGGGGCGTGAATTATAGAGAGGCGAACCACTGCGGTCAAGGCTTCATAGCAACTTGGTTCCTGTAGCAGAACTCGCGGCCAGCATCTTGCCTGCCCTTAGACATTCAGGTACCTGTCAACGGTGCAGTTGAATTTATCCAGTGCGCCTTCGAAGCGACCAAACAACATGCTGTCGTTTGCACCGCTACCCACGCCTGCTTGAATACTTTCACCAATATCGAAATCTTCTAGCAACGTGGCAGTTGTAATGGCGTGATTACGTTTCCAGTGCGCTTCATCGGCTAAGCGGCATTGCGGCACCAGCGTGGCCAGTCTAAGACGCGTCTCTCCAACCGATATCGGTTCCTGACTGATCCAGACTATGTGGTCCTGCTGTACCAGAAGCTGACTTGTCGGAAACACTGTGTACAGGACGTTGGCATGATCACGCAATCGCCACTTATCGTGCGCTTCACTGCCTAAATCGGCCATACTCGTGCGCGGCAGAATCGAGCGCAAATGCGGACCAAATTGCCGATAGGAGGACAGATTGTTTTCGAAGTGGGGCCCGATGGTTGTGCGGTGCGCGACGCGGAAGTGATAGGCTTCTATGCCCCCTTCCACCAGGATTTTCCAATTGGCTTTACGGGTTTCAGTGTGACACTCTGCGATGGCCATCTGGTCGATGGAGAGTGATTCAAGATCATCATCGATACCTTCCAAATATACATCCAGATCCAGCTGCACATTTTCTGCGGGTAGCACCCAAATAAAGCCATAGCGCTCTACGCATTCCAGCCGGCTTAGACCCAGCTTGGATTTCTGCTCCTCGCCAAAACCTTGCTCAAAATGCGGCGCGGCGATGAGATCACCGGTGCTGTCATAAGTCCATGCGTGATAGGGGCAGGAAAAACGATGTTTGCAACCCTCCAGATCGTCAACCAGGCGGGTACCGCGATGACGACAGACGTTGATAAACGTATGCACCTGGCCAGATTGATCCCGCGTGATCAACACCGGCAGACCGCTCAAACCCCGGGTTATAAATGCATCGGGGCCATCCAGCTCACTCGAGTGTGCGGCAATAATCGGCACACGCCTGAAAATATGCTTTTGCTCTTTACCAAAGCGTTCTGCACAAGCGTAGTGGCTGGTGGGGTTGCGCGCCACGCTTTCATCCAAAAATGCTGCGTTGTTAGCTTTCAGAGCCAACAACTCGTCAATCAGGGAAAGTTCAGTTTCACGATTCATATTCCGGCTCCCAAGTTCCGAACTATCGGCGACCCGCATTCTACTTACCGCCTGGTAAGCCAGGTAATACTACTTACCATGTGGTAAGCTGTCAATGCCTGGAAGGAGCCGGTATGACAAAAGACACTCGAGTACAATTTCTCGACGAGGCCGAGCGGCTGTTCGCTGAGCGCGGATTCTATGGGGTTAGCATTGCGGCTATAGCCGACGAGCTGGATTTGACCAAACAAGCTTTACTGCACCACTTTGGCAGCAAAGAAAAAATGTATGCTGAGGTGCTCCGCCGTATCTCAGAACGATTTGAGGCACTGGCTGATGAAAGCAACAGCATTGAAGACCCAGAAGAGCGACTAAAGAGTTATCTTGTACGCATTCACGTGTATACGACAGCGCACACTGATCAAACCCGATTACTTATGCGCGAGCTATTGGATAACAAGCGCCGAGCAGATAGCGCTGGTACGTGGTACCTAAAACCCTTTCTGCAAAGGCTAATTGCCATGGTTCAAGCCATTCCAACATGGCAATCAGCGAAAGACGCAGAAGCGTTGGCGCTGGTCTACCAGTTGTTGGGTGCCATAAATTACTACAGCATCTCCGAGCCAACACTCAAAAACATTTTCGGGACCGCGACCCTTAGCGATTTGAAACAGGAATTCGCACCTCAACTTGCGAAGATGATCAATGCGGCATTGGAAAACAGGTAGGAATTCCGGGGACAGTACACCTAATTAAAGTATCGCTTTTGCAATTCCGGGGACACTCTGAACCGTCTTTCACCACTGATAATATGGTATTTCTTTCCCTGGCTCTGCATTACAACAAGATTCTGTAACAGTCCGTCATGTTCAATACTCTCTGCTAAACCCTGAATAGTCGCATCGTCAAACGCTTTACGAGGATTGTTCTCTGGTGAAATGATGTCAGATAGTTTGACTGATTTTATTGTCATTGTTCTAATCCTTTAATCTAAGTTGAGGTTCTAAGAACCGTTTAATGAGCTTGCGAATGAACGCGCTCTTAAATCTCTGACGACAGAGGGCGACTCAGGCGGGTAGCAAAGATCAAAGAACCAGGCGGGAATATTATTTTGTTGCGCGAGGATCAGCCTTCAGGCTGAGGGGAAAATAATGTACTCGACTGCGCTTGCGTCCAGTTCTTGATCGGCGCGGGGACGCAGTCCTTTTTAACTCGCTAAAGCGAGTCAACTAACAATACTTGAAACAGTATGGGCAATTCTGTTTCAAAAATACCGTCCTGCAGAACGATTCTCCAGCTCCCCATTTTTATTTATAGTGCGCTTTTTTGTTGAACATGAAACAGAATTCTAGTATTCCGTTTCATATGAGTGAAAAACAACTATATGATAATCAAGGGAAGCGTCTGTATTTAACACCAGAAGAACGCAAGGCGTTTTATGAATCTGCAGAAACGGCTTCCCGTGAAGTTAGAACCTTTTGCCATGCACTTCATATAACTGGCTGCCGAATTACCGAAGCACTTGAAACCACAATAGACCGGATCGATTTGCAGCAACAAACCATCACCTTCAGGACGCTCAAAAAAAGGCAGAAAATTCATTACCGACCTGTGCCCGTTCCACCGGACTATCTGGATAGTCTTGATATGGTGCATGAGGTGAGGGAGAAGCAAAAGCAGCGCAAATATCCCAAATTATGGAATTGGTCACGCACTACCGCGTGGCGCAATGTAAAAGAAGTAATGGAACAGGCTGGAATTGATACGAGGCTACCCCACGCGACACCCAAAGGCCTTCGGCACGCATACGGTATTGCTGCTGTCCTTTCCGGGACGCCGATTACTGAATTACAAAAAGCGCTCGGCCATGCCGATTTGAAAACCACTTCTATATATCTCGATGCTCAGGGAAAAGAAAAGCGTGCGCTATACGCCCAAATGTGGGAGAGCTAGAGAGTAGTTAATTAAACGAAAGCTCTAATCCTCTTCATCCTGTTTACGGTAATAACCAGCGGGATTGTTCTCAAGTTGCAGTACCGAAATGGTAAAGTCATAAAGCTCAGAAAATACCACCATTTCGGCACAGCTTTCTTCAAACCAGGTTCCGGGTGGAAGTTCAATTCCCTGTCTTTGGTTTTCTGAGGTTATACGGCCTGACGCTAACGAACCTGCTGGAATTGGAATCGGAGGGCGGTTTGACGTTTTAAAAAAAATGCCGCTGCGGAAAGCGGCTTTACTTGATCTCGCCCAAAGAATAAATCCGTCACGGGATACCACCAGAACGGCGCGGCGCTCTGTATATTCTATCCATCTTAATACGGCTGCGATCAATGATACTTCATACCTATCAGCACAGTGGCCTATCATATCCAGGTCAATTACTGTCTTTGGATCAATTTGTTTCCGGTAGTCATCTAGCGGCATTAAAAGATTTGCGGCAAATACATTGGCTTCATGCTCAATCTGCCCAAACGCAGAGTCCCAGCGAACCATATCTTGTTCGCCGCATTCAATACCATTTGGGTAATCCATTCTGTGTAACAGATAGTGCCCCAATTCGTGGGCCAGGGTGTAATTTATGCGCCCTTTGGATTGCATTGAATTGTTGTAAATAATGCCCCAGCCTGTCTTTCCGGCCGGGGCTTTAAATAATCCTCCATCAAATCGTGGAAACGATGCGCCTTTAACTTTGGTAATGGGATCATCGGGATATTTATGGTGGGAAAAATCTTTTGCTATGGCCTTTACATTGACCGGGAAGCGCTCATGCTCATTGGCATAGGCATAGGCATTCAATATATGGGTTAACTGGAATGCCCATTTTTGTGGGGTCATTTTATCCGTCGTCATCCTCATCCCACAAATCTACCATAGACCGAATCTTGGCCTTGGTTTTATAATCCATTTGCTGGTACTTCCGGTAAAACTTGGCGTCCGTAGCATCCTCCACAGTAATGCTGGCCTCTTCGTCGATCAAATACTCAATGGTCACGCCCAAATGGTGGGCTATCTTCGATAGTTTATCTGCGGATGGTCGGGGTGGGGCTTTATTTTCCAGCTCCCAGATATAGCTTTTACTAGACCCGGCTAAATCCGCAAGTTTTTCGAGTGTATATTTCTTCTTCTCTCTCAGCTCTCTAATTTTCGCTCCTAAAGCGGTTTTTGTCATAGAACCTCCAACTGACAACAAAAAAGTTCAGAGTTGACATACATAATAGTATTGACTTCCGGAAAAATCCATGTTTTTATTTGTTCAGAGTTCTGAACTTTGGGTATTTCTATAGAGGTATGCACATGTCACGCGACCACGTGAGCCACAAAGACATAGCGGATTTCGCACAAAACAAGGTGAATCTTCCCGCAGACAAAGCCAAAGAATACCGCGCGCAAGCACGGAGACTGAGGGAAAAAGTGGAGAGTTACCTCAATGAACACCCGGATTTCTCGCTTAAAAAGATGATGTTGTCCGGCAGTCTGGCTAAGGGCACAGCGCTTCGGACACTCAATGATATTGATGTGGCCTGCTATGTGAGTGGTGCAGATGCTCCTTCCGACATTCCCAAATTGCTGGAATACATCGCTGAGAGACTGCGTAAAGCATTCCCCAATTTCTCTCCCGACCAGGTAAAACCACAGACCTACAGCATTACCGTATCGTTTAAAGGCTCAGGGCTTGATGTCGATATCGTCCCCATTCTTTATTACGGTGATGATAACTGGTACGGGAATCTTGTAAGTCAGGACGATGGCTCATTTCTGAAGACCAGTATTCCCCTTCATCTTGATTTTATTAAGAAGCGAAAGCAGAAGCATGACCAGAACTTTGCGCAGGTTGTTCGATTAGTAAAATATTGGGCACGCAAAGAAAAACGTGAGAAGGATGGATTCCGTTTCAAGTCGTTCATGATCGAACTAATTCTTGCGAAGCTTAGTGACAACGGCGTGAGTTTTTTTGACTACCCGGAGGCTCTGCAAAGTTTCTTTACCTATATCGCCACAACAGCCATGCGCGAACTGATTGTATTCAGTGACTATTATTCTCCAGACAAAGTTGGTTCGATTACAACACCAGTTAAAATAATTGATCCCGTCAATGAAGAGAACAACGTGAGTGACTTGTATACGAATGCGCAGGCCGACATGATCGTTGATGCAGCGCTTGATGCCGGGGACGCTATTGATTCAGCACTCGCGGCGACTTCTAAGCAAGAAACCGTATATTACTGGCAAAAGGTCTTTGGGCCTTCATTTCAGGTGTGAGGTGAGCAGCAATGAGCTTTAGTGTTACCGAAACAGAATCCAAAACATTTACGATTACCCATGCTAGACGCCTCGCATCTAAGGTGGCAACAGACCTTAAACGTATGCAACGTTTTTATGGTTATCCCAGTGACAGCAAAATAGAAAAATTTGAGGAGGAAATAACTCAATATCTAAAACACGGATATATGGAAAAAGTTTCATATGGATTCAGGAAAAACGGAAACTGGATAGAGCCGACCCTGATATATCGTGCAATAGACATTGAACACTCAGCCGATGATGATCCGGGTAGAGTTAGACCGGGTCGGGATGTTTCCGGGGCTTCGTTTTATAGCTACCTTGAATACTCAAGCGCGTGGTTTGACCTTAGTGAAAGTGAAAAAGAGCAGTTTAACAACACATTGCCTTTTGATCGGGGGACTGCTGATACACCGGGAATAGATGGTTATATCGAGGATGATAAAACCTATTCATCGGGAGGAAAATCATTATCACGTTCCAGCGTAAGGAGTTTTTAATGAACACAGCAACAGCGATGAGTGGCCTTTTTGAAGCTGCGAAAACCTATCCCGATTTCGATGCACAAGAGCGGCTTAATCGGCTGGTTGGCCTTGATGAACACAAAGACAGGCTAACTAAAATGCTATCTCTGTTGGTAAATCCACAAGGACTAAAACAATGGGCGGCAAGACACCATTCAGGAGCAGACCAGCTCGTAAATATGATTCTGCGGCGCCCACCGCTTGTTGTATTGGCTGGTGATGTTGGCTCTGGTAAGTCCGAGTTGGCTGAAACGATTGGTGATGCGATAGCACGTCAGGAAGACATTGATATCACTCTTCTACCATTAAGCCTTTCCAGTCGTGGACAAGGACGAGTCGGTGAAATGACACAGTTAATTTCCAGTGCATTTGAATACACGGTAAATGAAGCGCAGAAGTTAAAGTCTTCAAACGGCGCATCTCGGGGCGGCGTAATTCTTCTGGTTGATGAGGCTGATGCTTTGGCGCAGTCCAGGGAAGCATCACAGATGCACCACGAAGACAAAGCCGGAGTGAATGCGTTTATCCGGGGTATTGACCGGATTGCCAACGGGCAGCTTCCAGCCGCAGTTATTATGTGTACAAATCGCCTGAATGCCCTTGATCCTGCTATCCAAAGACGTGCGGCAGACATACTCACATTCCATAGGCCGGACACAGAGCAACGCTTCTCGGTGCTTCATACCCCACTATCACAACTGGGGTTTTCACAGCCGCAGATAAATTCTGTTGTTGAAGCGACAGGGCCTTACGGGGATAGGAAATATGGATTTACTTTTTCTGATCTTACACAAAGGCTAATACCTGCCATCGTTTTAGATGCCTATCCGAGTAAGGCCATCACACCTGACCGCGCTCTCAGGGTCGCTCAAAGAATTGAGCCAACACCACCATTTCTGGAGAAGTAAATATGAGTGATTGGTCACTCCCGGAGTTACTAAAAAATCTTCACAAAGATATTGAACATCAATTATCTACGGTACGTAAATCTATCGCACATCCTGGAGCAAAGGGAGATGGTAGTGAGAAGGTATGGTTAGACCTGCTAAATACCTATCTTCCGAAAAGATATCAGGCAGCAAACGCTTTTGTTGTCGATAGTAATGGAGTCTTTAGCGATCAAATTGATGTGGTAGTTTTTGACCGGCAATATTCGCCATTTGTATTTTATTATCAAGATCAAACCATCATTCCTGCAGAAAGTGTCTATGCCGTGTTTGAAGCAAAGCAAACTTTAAACCTGGGGATGATTAAATACGCGCAGGAGAAAGCTAAGAGCGTTCGAAGTCTACACCGGACATCTTTACCAATTCCACATGCTGGCGGTGTATACCCGCCAAAACCACTGATTCCTATCATGGGTGGCATTTTAGCACTGGAAAGTGACTGGAATCCCGCACTGGGAGAGCCGTTGAAAAATCAACTAGAAATGGAGAAACACAACTCTTTGCTAAATATAGGCTGTGTCGCAAGCCATGGATATTTCTATCATGACAATGAAAGCGATCAGTTTAACGTGCAGACTGAGACGAAAGCTGCAACAGCCTTCTTATTCAAGTTGATCTCTGAGCTGCAATTCAGTGGCACTGTGCCGATGATTAATATTCAAGCGTATGGTGACTGGTTGCTAGAATAATATACGTTATGAATAATTACTCACTGTCTGACGATGTCGCTGTCTTTCTATGATAGTCAGATTTAAACGTGTTTCTAACCACAAGAAAAAAAGTACCAAGTCCAAAACAAACAAGCGCAAACTTGGTGGTAACGGGACAGAGCATCGGCAAGTACCTTGCCGTGTATCATTCCCTCCGGTGCGAGACTCGCTTCCGTTTCCGCAATCCAGGCCATCGCCTGAACCTTGGCATCAAAGGTTTTGGATTTGTAACAACCATGCTTTCTGACTTCCGCTAGAAAGCGCTTGTTTTTGAGTTTACGCAGGCTTGCCATATCAGTTTCCTCTCACGCATGAGCGCGTTCGTAATTCATTCGCAATTTGTTCGTAAAATCACGCGAATTACGGCTGAATATGGCAAGTAATGTAGCTGCCATCCCCCTCAAGGGGGAAGCCTAAGTCATTGATTAGCAAGATAAAGTTGGATTTAGCCGGATATAGCTAAATCCTGAATGGTGCCCAAGGCCGGACTTGAACCGGCACGGCTTTCGCCACTACCCCCTCAAGATAGCGTGTCTACCAATTCCACCACTTGGGCATAAACCATTTACTGACTGACCGGAATGTCGTCGGTATTACCAATGTCACCATCACCAGCAGGTGCCACAGGAATGTCGCTGGCATCCAAAATTGGTACATCAGTTTCACCGACTGCCTCTGGTGAGGGCACGTCGCCCGCGCCACCAGCTTGCGCCTCAATGACTTCCTGCGAAGGCAAGGCCGCGTTGACGTCGACTGCAGCATTCTGCTTGGCAAAAATCGCCAGCGCAAAGCTCGTGGCAAAAAACAGAGTTGCCAGCATTGCCGTGCTGCGAGTCAGGAAATTTCCGCTGCCGGAGCTTCCAAAAACAGTTTGTGAGGCACCAGAGCCGAAGGATGCGCCGGCGTCCGCGCCCTTGCCCTGTTGCAGTAAAATTAACGCCACAATGCCGATTGCGATCAGTACGTGCGCAATCAGAACAAGCTGTTCAAGACCCATATTTTCTACCCGCTATACCGGCGCCGCTGCGCCAATTGCAATAAATTCTTCACCATTCAGCGACGCTCCGCCAATCAGGCCGCCGTCGATATCCGCTTGACCGAGCAGCTCGCTGGCATTACCAGCTTTGACACTGCCGCCGTACAAAATTCTCAGCCCCTGCGCCAGTTCAGCGTCTTTCGACGCCACTTGCCCGCGCAAGGCAGCATGTACTTCCTGCGCCTGCTCCGGTGTCGCCGTGCGCCCGGTACCAATAGCCCACACCGGCTCATAGGCAAGACACAGGGTGGCCAGCTCGCTCGTCGAGTAAGCGGCCAGTACCGCTTCCAGCTGTGCACCGACCACCGCCAGCGTCTGGCCCGCATCCCGCTGCTCAAGGGTTTCACCCAGGCACACTATCGGCTGTAACCCCGCTGCCAGAACCTGCGCCAGTTTGGCAACCACATCCTGGTCGGACTCGCCGTACAAGGTTCGCCGCTCGGAATGCCCGAGCAACACAAAACGACAGCCAAATTCAGCCAGCATCGGCGCCGCAACTTCACCCGTGTAAGCGCCACTCTCTGCAGTCGCACAATTCTGCGCGCCCAGGCCGATGTCGCTTCCTGCCAGCAGCTCCTGTGCCAACGGCAAGTACACAACTGGCGGACAAACGGCCAATTCAGTGGCCCCCGCCTGATCGCGATTTTCACGGATATTCTGGATGAGCGACGTCAGCATTGACCGGGAACCATTCAGTTTCCAGTTGCCAACTACCAGCGGCTTTCGCATATCAGGCCTCCAGGCACCCCGGTTGTCACACAAATCGGGCGCAATTTAGCGGCCGCACATGGTACCGGAGCCACTTTGAACATACAAGCGGGCTGAGAGCGGGGCCTTGAATCGATTTGCAGCCAGGCTTTACTTCTGGGCGCTTGATCAGGCCACTGAGCGCTCGACCACGCCCGCCAGCTCTTCTGCCAGCTTGCCCACCAAAGGTTCGTCTTCGCCTTCAACCATTACCCGAACGACGGGCTCGGTGCCGGAAGGGCGAAGCAAAACCCGGCCCTTCTTGCCGAGCTGGTTTTCGGCTTCATTGACTGCCGACAGAATGGCGGGCTGGTCATCCAGGTCGATCTTGCCACTCAGTTTTACGTTGATCATACGCTGCGGGAACTTGTTCATGCCCGAGCGCAATTCCCGAAGGTTGCGTTCACTTTCGCGAACCGCCGTGAGTACCTGCAACGCAGCGACAATGCCGTCTCCGGTTGTGGTTTCATCGCCACAGATTATGTGTCCGGAGCTTTCACCCCCCAGCGACCATTTGTGCTGGCGCATCATTTCAACCACGTAGCGGTCGCCCACCTTGGCACGAGCAAACGGAACACCGAGTTCATTCAAGGCCAGCTCGAAGCCGAGATTGGACATCAGCGTGCCCACGACGCCATCAAAACTGCCGTGCTCACGCACTTTGTTACAGGCAATCACATATAAAAGTTCATCGCCGTCCACCAGGTCGCCCGCATGATCAACCATCAGCACCCGGTCGCCATCACCATCCAGCGCTATTCCAAGATCAGCTCTCTGCTCAACCACCGTTTTCTGCAATAGCTCCGGGCTGGTTGAGCCCACCCCCGCGTTTATATTGATACCATCTGGGTCCGCGCCAATGGCTATTACCCGGGCACCCAGCTCCTTAAGTACGGCAGGTGCAACGTGGTAGGTCGCACCATTGGCACAATCCACCACTATGGTCAGCCCATCCAGGTTGAAACCTTTTGGGGTCGTGCTTTTACAGAATTCGATATAGCGGCCTGCGGCGTCCTCAATTCGCGCCACCTTGCCGAGCTGGTCCGAATCGACCGTCGACATCGGCATATCAAGCTGGCTTTCCACTCGCAGCTCCAACTCATCCGGCAGCTTGGTGCCCGCACGCGAGAAGAACTTGATACCGTTGTCGTGGTATGGATTGTGCGAGGCGCTGATCACAATACCGGCCTGGGCATTAAAGGTGCGGGTTAGATAGGCAATTGCGGGCGTTGGCATCGGGCCCAACAAGGCAACATCGATTCCAGCTGCGACCAGCCCCGCCTCCAATGCCGATTCAAACATGTAACCGGAAATACGCGTGTCCTTGCCGATCAGCACTCTGCCGAGAGACGACTTACCCCGCCGCTCTTCAGAAAACACCTTGCCAACCGCCCAACCGAGCTTGAGCACAAACTCCGGGTTGATCACATCATTACCAACCCGCCCGCGAATACCGTCTGTACCGAAATATTTTTTATCTGCCATGAAGTTCAGTCCGTCTTGTGCCCGGGCCAGTCAACCACCCGATGTATTCCAACTGCCGTTATCAGTCGGCACTATTCCCCAACTGTCTGCAAAGCCTCGATGACTTCCACCACGTCACGTGTCTCCCGCACATCGTGCACGCGTATCATGGCCACGCCACTGTAAGCAGCCAGCGCCGCCAGCGCCAGACTTGCGGAAAGACGTTGTTTGGCGTCATTCCGGGCCGCTTCGTTAGAAAGTATAGACCCAAACATTGACTTTCGAGAGACACCAATCAACAACGGGAAAGGCCACCCTGCGTTATCCATCACGGCCCGGAACAGGCTCAGATTGTGCGCGAGAGTTTTGCCAAAACCAAAGCCCGGATCGATCAGTATTCTTTGCCGGTCAATTCCCGCATCAACACAGGCCGAAGCCCTGGCTTGCAAGTAAGCACTTACTTCGGCGCAGACATTCTGGTAGCTGGGCGCGGTCTGCATGGTACCGGGCTGACCTTGCATGTGCATCAGGCAGACTGCCAGATCAGTCTGCGCAGCGGCTTCCAGTGCACCCGGGCGTTGCAGTGCACGAACATCGTTAATCATGGACGCACCCGCTTCTGCTGCGGCCAGCATCAATGTTGGGGTACTGGTATCCACGGAAACGGGCAAGTCAAAGCGCTCGACCAGAGCCTTCACCACGGGCAGCACCCGGTCGGCTTCTTCGCTCGCGGTAACCTGTGCTGCTCCCGGGCGAGTGGATTCCCCACCGATATCAAACCAATCAGCACCGGCGTGCACCATGGCTTCGGCGCGGCGCATTACCCGGTCTAGCGACAGGCTACCCGCGGCAAAAAGCTCTCCGCCGTCCGAGAAGGAGTCAGGGGTGACATTCAAAATAGCCATGACCTGCGCTCTGCCACCCAGGGCTATCCGTCGATCACCCGCCAGCAGTACGGGAGCCTGCTCCACAGCCGTGTGAGTTAACGGAGTCAGTGAGTATCGCTTGCAGGGCCGCCCACGGTGTTTTCGTCAGGCTCGCTGCCATCAGCCGAATCGGCCGCCACACTGTCGCCCGTGCCACCCGCGCCCGAATCCCAGTCGCTGGGCTCGCGCACGGGCCGGCCGGCCATGATGTCATCAATCTGGTCAGAGTCCAGGGTTTCATACATCATCAACGCGTCGGACATAACGTGCAGCTTGTCTTCATTGTCTTTCAACAATTGCTCGGCGGTCGCGTAGCAGTCATCGATGATACGACGAATTTCTTCATCGATCGCTTTGGCGGTGCCTTGCGAGTAGTGTTTATTGCTCTGCCCTGCGCTGCGCCCGAGAAACACTTCCTCGTCCGCCTCGTCATACATCAACGGGCCAAGCTTTTCAGACAACCCCCACTTGGTCACCATATTGCGGGCAATCTCGGTCGCGCGTTGAATATCATTGGCCGCACCGGTAGTCACCCCATCAGCGCCCAAGGTCATCTCTTCAGCAATCCGGCCACCAAACAGACTGCAAATCTGGCTTATGATCGCACGACGACTGTGGCTGTAACGGTCTTCTTCCGGCAGAAACATGGTCACACCCAGCGCTCGCCCGCGCGGAATGATACTGACCTTGTACACCGGATCATGCTCGGGCACCAAACGCCCGACAATGGCGTGACCAGCTTCGTGGTACGCTGTATTTCGTTTTTCATCTTCTGACATCACCATGGATTTGCGCTCGGCGCCCATCATGATTTTGTCTTTGGCTTTCTCAAACTGCTCCATTCCCACGGTGCGACGATTGGCCCGGGCCGCAAACAGCGACGCCTCATTCACAAGGTTGGCCAGGTCTGCTCCGGAAAAACCCGGCGTTCCGCGCGCAATCTTAGACGGCTCTACATCGTCGGCCAGCGGCACTTTGCGCATATGTACTTTCAGAATCTGTTCGCGGCCACGAATATCGGGCAGGCCTACCACAACCTGACGGTCGAAACGGCCCGGGCGCAATAAGGCCGGGTCCAGCACGTCCGGCCGGTTGGTGGCGGCGATTACAATCACGCCGTCGTTCACTTCAAACCCGTCCATTTCCACCAGCAGCTGGTTCAGGGTTTGTTCCCGCTCATCGTGCCCGCCGCCGAGGCCGGCACCACGATGGCGGCCTACCGCGTCAATCTCGTCAATGAAGATAATACAGGGCGATTGTTTCTTGGCCTGCTCAAACATGTCGCGAACCCGGCTCGCACCAACACCGACAAACATTTCCACAAAGTCGGAACCGGATATGGAAAAGAACGGCACTTTCGCTTCACCGGCAATCGCTTTGGCTAACAGGGTTTTACCAGTACCCGGCTGGCCCACCATCAATACACCACGGGGAATCTTGCCACCGAGCCGTTGAAATTTGCTGGGATCACGCAGAAATTCCACCAGCTCCTTCACATCTTCTTTGGCTTCTTCCACGCCGGCCACATCAGCAAAGGTCGTTTTGATCTGGTCTTCACCCAACAGACGCGCCTTGCTTTTGCCGAAACTCATGGGACCACCACGTCCACCGGCGCCGCCTTGCATCTGGCGCATAAAAAACATGAACACAGCGATAATGATCAAAATGGGGAAACAGGCAACCAGCAGTTGCGTTAGCAGGCTTTGTTTTTCTGGCGCCCGTCCTTCAACCGACACATTGTTGTCCAGTAAGTCACCCATCAGCCCGTTATCAACCACATTGGGCCGAACGGTCTGAAAAGCCTCACCATTGACCGTTTCACCATAAATTTCCAGGCCATCAATGATGACCTTGTTCACCTGGCCAGCCTGCACCTGGGCAACAAATTCGGAATAGTCCAGCTCGTTGATGGGAGCTTTGACATTGAGATTCTGAAACACCATCAGCAACACAGCCGCGATGATTGTCCAGAGAATGAGGTTTTTTGCCATATCGTTCAAAACAGTACCCTTTAAGTAGCGGTGGCTGCCCTAGCTAATTGAGATACGATCATACCGGTACGAGCGCACCCCGCTTGCAATATTAGACTGCAACATTCATGGAGAGTTCTTTTAACTGTACTACACATTACGATCACTCTCCATGACTAAAGGCGCAGCATACCGGCAATTCAGCCTTTAAAGCCCTGTGCCAACAGGTATATTTCTTTGGAACGCGGGCGTGAGGCCTTGGGTTTTACCGAACGCACCGATTCAAAAACCTGCCTGCAGTCTTTTAACCAGGCATCAAATCCCTCGCCCTGGAAAACCTTGACCAGCATCGCACCGCCGGGGCGTAATACCTGCTGAGCCAGGTCCAGAGCCAATTCGGCCAGATACATGGCGCGCGGTTGATCAATGTCCGCCATACCACTGATATTGGGGGCCATATCGGACAAAACAAGGTCCACCGGCCGGTTTTCCAAGCGTTGCATAAGTGTGTCCAGAATGGCCTGTTCCGTAAAGTCTCCCTGAATGATGTCAACATCCTCCAGGGAGTCCATTGGTAACAGGTCCAAGGCGATAATATGGCCTTTTGAGCCGAGCACCCGGCTTGCTACCTGGGACCAGCCACCGGGCGCTGCTCCGAGGTCAATAACGGTCATGCCGGGCTTCAGCAGGCGATACTTTTCGTTCATTTCCAGCAGCTTGAAGCTTGCCCGCGACCGATAGCCCTGCTGTTGCGCCAGCTTGACGTACTGGTCGTCGAAATGTTCTTTCAGCCAGCGGCCACTGCTTTTTGACCTCGCCATGCGCTCTCTCCACTTTTACCCGGGCAATTTTACTGTAGAATGCCGCGCTCCCGAATCATGGACCGAAATCGCGTGGACAACGCCTACCGAAAACAATTGAAAGCCGTCGGGCACAAGCTGAAGCCGATTGTGATGATCGCCGGAAACGGCATTACCGACGCCATTGATGCGGAAATCGAGCGCGCCCTGGAAGACCACGAGCTGATCAAGATTCGCATCAGTGTTGCCGATCGTGATGTCCGGCGTGATATGGCCGACGAAATCAGCGCCACTCACAAGGCAGAAATCGTGCAACGCATCGGCAACGTCATTTTGTTGTTCAGGGCCGCAAAGCAAGCAAAACCCAAACTGTCCAACCTGCTGCGCAAACTTTAAGACGAGCTGCTCTAAGTCAGCTCTTCGTCACCATAGTGATCCTGAAAACTGGTCACCGAGGCCTCGGCTGATTCCAGCTCAGGAAACTCGGCAATGTGCAGTAGCGCCTCTCCTTCATTGACCAAAGGGATCTGATTGGCACCGATCACCAAACCATCACTGCGCGCCCGTATATCGTGGGAAACATTATCAAATGGCGTGGCCAGCGTGCAGATCACCTCGCCTTCCAACACGGTGGCGCCCAGCTTGGCACGCCTCACCATCATGCCGTCGCATTCGGCCCGTTCCCAGTAACTCCGATGCACCTGCACAGGTTTCATGCCGGTACGGCGCTTGTCAGAACGGCTGAGCGGCAACATGTCCAGCATTTCCATCACACGCAGAATACCCTGCACGCCGGCTTTTACTGACGCCGGATCGAAGCGCAGCGCTTCACCGGCTTCATACACAATAGTAGGCACTTGGTCCTCACTGGCGCAGGCTCTGTAGGTTCCTTCGCTGGGCACTGAGTCAAGAATAACCGGTGCATTGAATGCCTGGGCCATCCGCAGGTTCACGGGGTTACGCAGATCAGCACGAATTTGCGGCAGATTGGTGCGATGGATTGCCCCGGTATGCAGGTCTATCGCGTGCGTGGCCAATGCAAGCAGCTCGGTCCGCAATATGTGGGCCAGGCGTGAACCCAGCGAGCCATTCGCGGAACCGGGAAAACAACGATTCAGGTCGCGACGATCGGGCAAATAACGCGACTGCTGAATAAAGCTGAGGCTGTTGACCACCGGAACAACCAGCAAGGTACCCCGCAGCCTGCTCAAGCGCTTTCGGCGCATCAGCTGCCGGCAAATTTCCACGCCGTTTAGTTCATCGCCGTGCAACGTCGAGGTAACCAGTAGCACGGGGCCCGGCTTTCGTCCGTGAAAAACGCTGAGCTCAATATCAACCGGCGTACTGGTATACAGGCGAACAGCTGGAATGCTGATCAATTCGCGGCTGCCCGGCTTAACCCTGGTGCCACCTATAAGGAATTCCTGGCTCAACCGCGGCCTCTGGTTCTGGTTTTATGTGCCTGTGCGTTCTCTTCCAGGTATTTGATGATCAGTGTGGCGACATCTTTCTGAGCGTATTCTTCAATGCCGCGCAAACCAGGAGAAGAATTCACTTCCATAACCACTGGACCATGGTTGGAACGTAAAATATCGACACCCGCCACATTCAGCCCCATGGTTCTGGCGGCGCGCACCGCAGTCGCCCGCTCGGAAGGTTGAAGTTTCACCAGCGAGGCGGTGCCACCGCGATGCAGGTTTGAGCGAAACTCACCCGCAGGAGCCTGTCGTTTCATGGCGGCAACCACTTTGTTACCAATCACAAAGCAACGAATATCCGCTCCGCCAGCCTCCTTAATGTATTCCTGCACCATAATATTCGAGCGTACCCCCATGAATGCCTCAATCACCGATTGCGCGGCCTTGCGGGTTTCCGCCAGCACCACACCGATGCCCTGTGTGCCTTCCAGAATTTTAATCACCAGTGGGGGCCCTCCCACCATATCAATCAGATCTGGAATATCACTGGGCTTGCTGGCAAAGCCGGTAACCGGCAGACCAATGCCTTTTCTGGACAATAATTGCATGGAGCGCAATTTGTCACGCGAGCGGCTGATCGCCACTGACTCATTAAGCGGGTAAGTGCCCATCATCTCAAACTGACGCAACACCGCCGTGCCATAGAAAGTCACAGACGCACCAATGCGAGGAATCACTGCATCAAAACCTGGAAGGTCCTCCCCTTTACTATGGATGCTTGGGCTTTGCATATTGATGTTCATATAGCACTTAAGCACATCGATGATTTTAATACTGTGCCCACGCGCTTCGGCGGCCTCTTTCAAGCGCCGGGTAGAGTACAGATTTGGGTTACGCGACAGGATAGCTATGTTCATTGTGGACCTCCAGAGAGGTAAGAAGCGCCAGAGTTGACCAGATAGTGGCCACGAAGCGCGGTGCGGCCAACCAGCATGCGAAAGCGCATTGTATCGCGATTGGTCAGGGTCATTTCAACCTGATGCCGAGTAGTGCCAATTTGCAGGGTGGTTGCGATAACAAAGCGCTGCTCGCTATGCCCACCCGAGTCAGTCACGTTTCGCTGGTCTACCAGCGGCGCAGAACACTGGTGAACGCGCTCTGAAAACTGCTCAGGGTGCACCCAGATATCAACCCAAGGCTGCCCCTGCCTGGAGGTCTGTTCGATACGAAAAGCATGCAGACAAGAGGACCTGGCGCCGGTATCTACCTTCGCCTTGATACGGTCAATGCCAAGATCGGGCAGTGCCACCCATTCTCGCCAGCCTAACTCCTGCATCATCGCGCACCCTTGAACACAAGGTCGCGAGAATAGCGCACATTCCTATTCTTAGGAATAACTGATCACTGCGGCGGGTATTCATAGCGCAGGTCCACTACCAGGCCCTTGCCGTGTTCATCCGGCAACTGCCCAAGCCCCTGAAACCGCAGCAGGCGTTTACCGTCTCTTGCGTATTTCAGGTCAATCGGTTTGACCAGTCGGGCCAGCAGCCAACTGCGAGGCGATATCCGAAAGCACTGCATATGGTCAGACGCCCCAGCTTGTTCACAGTCGCGCGGTTCCACTTGCATCTTCAGTGCCATCTTCTTCGCCGGCAACAGAATACGAAACTGCTTGTTTCTGCTGTCAATAATGCTGTCCCAATGATGCTGAATGTAATAGTGAAAACCGGCGTCCATCACGCTGTGCTGTTTCGCTGCATAGCGCTCAGCAGCGTGCCCTTTCGCGACGTCTGTGATCAGCACCTCGCAGCGATCGGCATCGTGACTGTCGCTGGCATGCCGAACAACGATGTTTCGCTCGAGCCGATAGTCATCCACCTTCATATTGGGCGCAAATTCGCTCTGCGAAAAATCCAGCTGCTTATTCGCAATTGATTCTCCAATGGCATTGAAGTAGCGAACTTCGACCAAGCCATTGTCGGCTGCAAAATGCTTCTCGATATAGGCAACCGTGTCTTCACCCGGTTTATAAGCCGTGCCCACCACAAAAGGCTGATCAGGGAAGGTTGCTCCGTAGCACAGCCCTGGCAGAGCCGCGGCAACCAGCAAACAAGCAACCAGGCAAATTCGCACGGCTTTATACCCGGGTGACTTCCGGAATCGTGCGGTTCTGCGGCTTTGCCGCCAGTACCTGCACGGTGCTGATAATACGCTCGCGGAAGCCGCCTTCGCAGTAACACAAATAATATTCCCACATGCGTTTGAAGCGCTCATCAAAGCCGAACTGATCGAGCCGGTCGGCCGCTGCCAGAAAACGTTGTCGCCAGTGTGCCAGCGTATCAGCGTAGTGCTGACCAATGTCCTCAACCCCAATCACCTGCATATCGGTCGACGTTGCAAACTGCGCCGCTATCACCGAGTTGGATGGCAAACAGCCGCCCGGGAAAATATATTTCTTAATAAAATCGATGGAGTTCTTTGCGTGCTGGTAGCGCTGATCCGCAATGGTAATTGCCTGCAATAACATCAACCCATTCGGCTTCAGCAAGCGACTGCAAGTCGAGAAATATTCAGTATAGTATTCATGGCCTACCGCCTCGATCATTTCCACCGATACCAGCTTATCGTACTGACCCGTCAGGTTACGGTAATCCCAATCCAGCAGGGTTACCCGGTCCTCAAGCCCCAGTTCCTGGACACGGGACCGGGCGTAGGCAAACTGCTCGTTGGAAATCGTAGTTGTCGTTATCCGACATCCGCAGTTAAGTGCCGCGTAGCAGGCCAAGCCACCCCAGCCCGTGCCGATTTCCAACAGATGATCGTCGGCAGTCAGCTGAAGACGGTCGCAGATATGCTTGAGTTTGTATTCCGCCGCTTCCTCAAGGGTCGAATCAGGTTTTGGGAAAATGGCCGATGAGTACATCATTGACGAATCAAGAAAACTCGCAAAGAACTCATTGCTCAGATCGTAATGAGCGACAATATTCTTTTTCGAACCTATCAGAGTATTTTTGGAAAGCACTGACTGCACAGCGTCTTTGAGCAGCTTGCGTACTCGCCCGCGCTTGTCCATGGCCTGCATGGTTTGCATATTGGCTGAAAAAACCCGAATCACGGATACCAGATCAGGACTTGACCACCAACCGAGAATGTAGGCCTCTCCCGCGCCCAGCACTCCATTGCGGACAATATGCCCATAAGCACGCGGATCATTAATAATGATGGTGCCATCGAGCTCCGGACACCCGGCCTCTCCAAACACCGTTCTGCTACCTTCCTCTAACAGGCTTATTCCACCCAACTGTAGCTTGCCCAGAAGTCTGTACACCAGACGCTTCGCCAAACTGGATTTAGGTTGAACCGCAAACGCAGGCTTGGGAGACACCTGGGCAATAGAGTAGTCGTTCATTGCATTTCCTGTTGATTATCAATCGCTCTTCAATTGGCAGCCCGCTTATCAGGATGCGGGACTACCGGAATTTTTTTCAAGAACAGTCGCACGGCCTGCCAATGAATGGCTGCCCACACTTTCAGGGTCATTAACGGGTAGCGCAGCAGTACCGCTGTTTTCGCCCGCCTGCCAGAACCTTCAAAGCGCAGTCTGAGGGTGGCATCAAACGCAAGTTGCTCGTGCTCCATATTTCTCAGATGCACCGCAATGAGTTGGGCTGGCGTACTGACGCGCAGGTCGTACTGCATATCCATCGGCATAAAAGGTGAAACGTGCATGGCCTTGTTGAAAGTAATACGCTGCTTGCTGCGTTCAGGATCACAGGCCAGCACGTAGCGCTGGCGCTCTCCCCATGGCGTATTAGTGACCTCCAGCACTATGGAATGCAGGCTTTGCTGATCCGAATTAAAACAATAAAAAATGGAAATAGGGTTGATAAGATAGCCAGCAATTCGAGGGTTGGTTAGCAACAGGATACGTCCCGCCGGCTGGCTGCCCAGCTTGCGTTGTACGGTTTGTCGCACCTCGTCACCAAGGTCTGGCACACCCGGCAGATAATCGCCGCGCTGAAATCGCACCAGACTCAGCGCGCGCTGGCCCCAGAAAAAGCTGGCTTTAGGAAACAGCGATTGCACAGCGTCCAGGTCTACCAACACCATGAATACTGAGTAACTGAACTGATGCTTGCGGGTACGAAAACGCCGGTGCCGTAACTGACCGGTGAATATCCCGGTCCTCATACAACTCCCACTCCGCCGGTCATGCCATCAACCACTTTGAGCGCGCTGACAACACCGTCTTCGTGAAAGCCGTTTCGCCAATAGGCACCACAGAACCAGGTTCTATTTACTCCGTTAATCTCATGCCAACGTTGTTGCGCCCGAATACCGGGCGCGCTGAATTCAGGATGAGAATAATTAAAACGTGCCAGGATTTTGTCCGCAGCAATCGCGTCATCATGATTCAGAGTAACGCAAAAAGTATGGGGCGACTCAATCCGCTGCAAAATGTTCATGTTGTAAGTGAGTATCGGTTTTTCACTGTCGCCCGTCAATCGATAGTTCCAGCTTGACCAGGTGGAACGAAGCTCGGGCAGCAGGCTGTCATCGGTGTGCAGCACAACGGAATTACTGACGTAGGGTATCGCTGCAAGTATTTCCTGCTCCAACTGGCTTGGGTCGCGAAGAAGATTCAGCGCCTGGTCTGAATGAGTAGCGAACACTACCTGGTCAAAGCGCTCCTCCCCATATCGCGGGCTGAATACGCATACCTCATCAGCGGTTCTCAGGACGGCCTCAACCGGGCAAGACAATCGCACCTGATTGGCAAAATTCTTGCTGAGTGGCGCAATATACTCCCGCGAACCGCCGACAATGGTGTGCCACTGAGGACGGTTCCGCAGTTGCAGCAGGCCGTGGTTCTTAAAAAAGCGCACAAAGAACACAACGGGAAATTGCAGCACCGCTTGGGTACTTGAGGACCAGATTGCTGATGCCATGGGCGCAAGGTAATGGTCAATAAAACCTGGGCTATAGTTCCCAGCGTGCAGATAGGCCTGCAAGGTTTGATTGTTTGCCAGGCGGTCCGAATCGAAGTCGGCCACAGCCTCGCGGTTAAAGCGCACAATATCTCGCACCAGTCTGAAAAAATAAGGGGATATCAAATTGCGTCGCTGGGCAAACAGACTGTTGAGGCCGGCCCCGCTGTATTCGAGACCAGTCGTCTCACAGCTCACGCTGAAGCCCATTGTGGTCTGCTGAGTGGTCACACCGAGCTCGCCCAGCAGCCTGATGAACTCCGGGTATGTGTGGTCGTTGTACACAATAAAGCCGGTGTCAATTTGATAATTGCGGCCATCCAAATGCACATCCTGCGTGGCTGTGTGGCCGCCCAGACGATCCTCAGCCTCGAAAACAGTTACCGCATGCGAGCGGCTTAGCTTGTTCGCGACAACCAGCCCGGAGATACCCGACCCAATAACGGCTATACGCATATGCTTGATTTCATAGGGAATTTGAAGAAAATTTGAGTTGGTTTGTGTACTATTTACGGCAGCCCACCTTAAAAGGATCACTGCGCATAGTTTTGCACCTTACGCCAGAGGCAAGTGATCCAAAAACACACACCACCCGTAGTGTGGTTCAAATGTGGAAAGAGAATGGATGTGACCGATACTCAAGAGGCCGTTAACTGGCTAAGCGCTGTTGCAGAAAATCAGGACCGCGAAGCCTTCCGGCAGCTGTTCCAGCGCTATGCAGGCCGCATAAAGGCGTTTGCATTGAAGTCTCCCGGGGTGGCCGGTTCTGGCTCACTGGCTGAGGACATCGTGCAGGAAACTATGTTGAAAGTCTGGAAAAAGGCGTCGCTTTACGACCAGAGTAAGGCCAACGTAGACGCCTGGGTGTTCACGATTGCCAGAAATGTGCGAATCGATTTGCAGCGTCGAAACAAGCACCATGACGCCTGCGTGGATTCCGATGACATCTGGCACGAATCGCCAACACCGGGCCCACTGGTTCAGTTCAACCAACGGCAGGTGGCTGACAATATTCGCGAGGGCCTGGAATCGATCAACCCGGAACAGGCACTGGTGCTGAAGAAAATGTACTTGGAAGGTAAATCCCAGCGGGAAATTGCCGAGGAATTTGACATCCCTCTCGGCACGGTCAAATCGCGAACTCGTCTGGCGCTTGCGCGCATGAAGCTGTTATTGCAGGAGAAAGATTTATGAATCATCACCCCGGTGAAGATCTCTTACTGGAATATTCATCAGGCGGCCTGGCCGTTGGCCCTGCCCTGTGCGTTCGCACTCACCTGGAGCAATGCCATTGCTGTGCTCAACAGGTGCAGAACATGAATGTGCTCGGCGCAGCCATGTTGCAGTATTGTGAGTCTGAGGCAGTCAGCGATGATCTGCTGGACAAAACACTGGCCCAGCTCGATGCAACACCGCCCGTAGCCAATCCGTCTAGCAAGCTGGGTGGCCTGCGGCAATTGCTACCCAGTGGACTTGCCGGCTTGAACTGGCAGCGTTTGGCGCCCGGGGTGAGTTTCTTCGACCTGCCCGCAGCCAATGAAGAAGGATTTATCGTGAAGTTGTTGCGGGTAGGCAAAGGCCGCAGTGTGTTCCAGCACACGCACAGCGGCAATGAGTTCACGGTGTTA
>JAUIHW010000118.1 GCA_030431775.1 Gammaproteobacteria bacterium | reverse complement strand
ATTGGCTAAGGGGCCGTACACGATGTAGGTGTGTCCGGTGATCCAGCCAACATCCGCAGTGCACCAGTAAATATCCCCGTCGCGGTAGTTGAAAATATATTTGTGGGTCATGGCCGCCTGCAGCAGGTAGCCGCCGGTGCTGTGCAGTACGCCCTTGGGTTTGCCCGTGGAGCCAGAGGTGTAAAGGATGAACAATGGGTCCTCGGAGTCCATGCTTTCCGGTTCACATTCTGTACCCTGGGAATTGCACAGCTCGTGATACCAGACGTCCCGGCCTTCCTGCCAGCTAACATCGGCGCCAGTGCGCATGACAGTCAGGCAGGTGTGCACATTCGGGCAGGCAGCCAGTGCCTGGTCGGCATTGGCCTTCAGCGGTATGTTCTTGCCGCCACGCACCCCTTCATCGGCGGTAATCAAAGTTTGGCAGTCGGAGTCGAGTATGCGGTCTTTCAATGCCTCCGGTGAGAAGCCACCGAATACGACCGAGTGGATCGCGCCGATGCGGGCACAGGCCAGCATTGCATACGCCGCCTCCGGGATCATCGGCATGTAAATGCACACCCGGTCGCCTTTGCTAACACCGCGCGAGCGCAGCGCATTGGCCAGCTGGCATACATTGTCGTGCAGTGTTTGATAGGAAATGTGTTTGCTGTCATCCAGCGCGTCGCCTTCCCAGATGATTGCGGTTTGCCCGGCACGCTGCGGTAAATGCCGGTCAATGCAGTTCGTGCTGACGTTTAGCCGTGCGCCCTTGAACCAGCTTGCCCGGGCCTCGGGGAAGTTAAAGTCAAAAACCTCAGACCATTCCTGGTCCCAGCTCAAAAACTCTCTGGCCTTGTCGGCCCAGAATTCGGCCGGTTGCTCGATGGAACGCTGGTACTCCGCGCGGTAGGTCGCCTTATCGATTAAGGCAATGTCTTCGAAACTGTGCGGTACGGGATATATATCCTGGGTCATTATCATCATTCTCCTGTTACTGGCTTGCCGTGGTCAGGTAAGGTGGTCAACGTTCCCTGAAACACTGGTTGGACACGACCACCGACGCGAATGTTGTCATCACCGACTTCAATATGAATGCGTGATGCCCGGCCCATTTCCACCCCCTGATCTACTTGCGCAGTGAATGGGCCATTGTACAAAGATTGCAGGTACGCGGCGAAACAGCAGTTTGCGGAACCGGTAGCTGGGTCTTCGCGCACCCCGTCGGCTGAAAAAAACATTCTGGCGGCGAAATCGGCGTCAGCGCTGTGGCTGTCGGTGGTAAAAACAAACAAACCATCGACAGTCTGTTTGTCTGCGAGGTAAGCCTCATAAGCCGCTGCGTTAACTCGACAGCGCGCCAGTGCCTGGCGGTCGCTGACGGCGATGATCTGAAAGCATGGGCCGATGTCGGCTCGTTGTATTGGGTACTCCGTGCTGAGCAAATCCTGCTCGCTCAGATTCAGCAGCTCGGCCGCAGTCGTCGGGTTCAGCCCTTCCTGCAGAAGCGGCGACGGTGATTGCAGCCAGAGCACTCCCGACTCTTCTTCAAGTTCCACAGCGACATCGCCCGCGGCGAGCTGCAGAGTAATCTGATTGCGTGCACCTTTGAGAATGCGTTGCAGCAAAACCCAGGCAGTGCCAAGCACCGGGTGTCCAGCAAACGGCAGTTCGGTGCTGGGGGTGAATATGCGTACCTGGGCACGTCCATCACTCAAGCCGATGACAAACGTGGTTTCGCTGAGATTGAACTCCTGAGCAATGGCCTGCATTGCATTTGTGTCAAGCGGTACATCGTCGGCCATGACGACGGCCAGTGGGTTGCCCTGAAAAGAACGTTCGGCAAACACATCCACCCAGTGCACCAGCATGGCTCAGGGCTCAATCGAAAAGCACAGATTGTCGATGAGCCGAGTATTTCCAAGATAAGCGGCTGCCAGCAATACCAGCTCATGGCTGTCGGCAGCTGGCTCCATCAGGTTGCCAGTATCGCGCAGCTCCAGGTAATCCAGACGGAAGCCGATTTCTGCCAATACGGTACTGGCTTGTTGTTTCGCTGCTTGCCAGGTATCGGGATTGCGGCCGGCACTTTGGCATTTGTCACGGGTTTCATGCAGTACACGCGACAAAGCAGCGGCAAGTTTGCGTTCGCTGCTGCTCAGATACTGATTTCGTGAACTCATGGCAAGACCGTCTGGCTCGCGCACGATCGGGGCGCCCACGATATCGACAGGCAGGCTAAGATCAGCAACCATCCGGCGAATGATAAACAGCTGCTGAAAGTCTTTTTCACCAAACACGGCGGCGTCCGGCTGGACCAGATTCAACAGCTTGCAAACCACGGTGGTGACGCCATCGAAGTGGCCTGGCCGGCTGTCGCCACACAGAATGGCATTGAAATACGGTACTTCAACACGCGTCATCTGGTGCTGACCATTGGGGTACATTTCATTGGCCGTCGGGGCGAATACCAGTTCTACGCCTTCGTGTTGTAGTTTCTTGATATCGTCTTCGAGTGTCCGCGGGTAGCTGTCCAGATCCTCATTAGCGCCAAATTGCAGAGGATTGACGAAGATGCTGACAACCACGCAGTCGCCCAGCTCGCGCGCCTTGCGAACCAGACTGATGTGCCCGGCGTGCAGATTGCCCATCGTGGGAACCAGGACACATCGCAGCCCGGCCATGCGCTTTTCACGGATGGCCTGTCGGATGCTGGCTATGTTGTTAAGCTGTCGCACTGGCGTGTTCTACAGCAAGGATGCAGAGGCATCTTTCAGGATGCTCGGGTTAAAGTAATTCCGCCCACTGCTGGTTTCCATCACCAGCTCAAGTAAGCGCTGATAGTGGTCATCATTGCCCACCAGGTCGATATGGCTTGCATTAACGATGAGC
>JAUIHW010000068.1 GCA_030431775.1 Gammaproteobacteria bacterium | reverse complement strand
TTTTTGCGGGTACAAATGTGCAGTTTTCGTCCGGCGTTGATAGGCTTTTCACAGCGGAGCATATCGTTTTCCGCATCAAAACCCCACGTCACTAAGGCGCGAAGCGAGTAGTGACGTGGGCAGCGCGACATTCATCACAAAATTCTCCGCCGTCTCAGAATCGTTCTCACGACAACGCTGTTTCCAGTGGAACCGAGATGGGATGTGCCGGTTTTAGGGGGTTTGCGGCAACCGACACCCTGTTATGGATAGAGCTTTTCTCTGCCAAGGGCACTCGGGGCTATCGATGCAAAGGCATGCGGTTCCGAAACCACGCCCGATTCAAGCTGAATTCTTTGTGACACCCGCATTCCGTGTTCGTATAGTAAACCCACTAAACGCGGTCACTGCGGAAAAGTGGCATCTAAGACCCCACCTTGCGAAAGCGAAGGGGTAGGCGGAATCCGGTAGTTTCGGAGTCTGCCGCAAGCGTCACTCAGGATCTTTATTGACGCAACGGTCAGCGATGACCGGATCCATCTTCGACATATCGCGATACCGCGTCGTCCGGGTAACGCATCTTCCAATCTCTCCCGCTCGTTATGGGGACTTGTTCCATAACCGCTGTTAATGGCCGGGCACGTCTGCCGGACTGAATGACAGCATCTTCAACCCCGCGAACACACTGGCAGTCAGTGTGTTCAGCATTTTTTAAATAAGGAGGTAGCTCCACCCCAGCCCCTGGCTGGATAACCGTTGGTTTGCACGGGCCAGTTTTCCCCAAAAAACACACCGTGCTGTCTATGGCCAGACACATTCAGGTCAACCGGGATTGGTGTCCCGTGATCGCACCGCTTGTCGGACCTGCGCAGCTTCTGTTGCCAGGTGATCAGAAACACTTACCAAAGGAAACAACACTATGCGAGACCTGAACTACCAACTGAAAATGTTATGCAAACACAGCCACGAAGGCAGCTTTAAAACGCGGGTGGGCCGTGAGCGTCAATTGAGCGCTATGGCCAACCAGTTATACGACCTGGGATTCAGGCAGTTGAAGGCGACGTCCCTCAAGCAGAAACACGTCCAGGCACTGGTGGACGCCTGGCTGAAACAGAACCTTTCCCCCGGCACCATCAAGAACCGCATGAGTTGTATACGCTGGTGGGCCGAAAAGGTGAACAGGCGGAATGTCGTGGCCGGCTCCAATGATTTCTACGGGATACCGGACCGGCAGTTCGTGTCCGACCAAAGCAAGGCCAAAGACCTGACTAAAGCGCAGCTTTCCCGGGTCAAGGATGAACACGTCAGGATGAGCCTGAGGTTACAACAGGCCTTCGGATTGAGAAGGGAAGAAGCCCTCAAAATCCGCCCTCGCTGGGCGGACCGGGGCGATCACCTGCAACTCAAGGACAGTTGGACCAAGGGCGGACGGGAACGCACCGTCCCTATCCGCACCCGAGAACAGCGCAACCTGCTGGAAGAGGCGAAGCGACTGGCGGGCTACGGTTCGTTGATACCCCGAAGCCGGCAATTTATCGAGCAGCTCAGGATCTACGAACGCCACACCGCCAATGCCGGGCTATCGAAAATGCACGGCCTGCGCCATGCCTATGCCCAGCAGCGATATCGGGAACTCACCGGCTGGCCCTCGCCTCATGCGGGCGGCCCAAGCAAAAAGGCAATGACCGAGACCCAACTGCAGGCCGACCATCGGGCCCGCCTGACCATCAGTGCCGAGTTGGGCCATGTCAGAGCCCAGATTACTGCAGTTTACGTAGGAAGATAGCTGATGCAGATACAGCCCCGCCTCCTCCGACTCCGTGATGCCCCTACCTACCTCGGTATGGACCGCAACCGCTTTAACCGGGAGGTACGCCCCGCTCTGACTGAGCTTCGGATCGGCAAACAGGGTGTCGCCTTCGACCGCCTTGAAATGGACGCCTGGGTGGACCACTATATGCGGTGCAACGGGCGTCCCGCACGTAATCGAGGAGATGAAGTATGGGACGCAATCGAAGCTCCGGGCTGCGGAATCGGGGTGGGATCTGGCATATCGACAAGCAGGTCCTCGGCCACCGCATTCACGAAAGCACTGGAACGAGTGAACTCAAGACAGCGGAACTGATGTTAGCCCGCCGGATTGAGCAGATCAGGCAGGCGTCAGTATTCGGCATACGGCCGGTGCGCATTTTTCGCGAGGCAGCCACGCGCTTTCTCGAGGAGAATACCCATCTCGCCACCATTCGGACCTACGCCTTCCATCTGAAAGAGCTGGACCCTTACATCGGCGATCTGCCCTTGTACCAGGTCCATATGGGAACACTACAAGCCTATATAGATAGAAGGAAGAAGGAGGGAAAGAAGAACAAAACCGTCAACGGCGCGCTGGCCACAGTGCGCAGGGTACTCAACCTGAGTGCCCGCCTGTGGCGCGATGAACACGGTTTGACCTGGCTGGAGACGGCACCGCTGATACAGTTGCTGCCTCTACACGATGCCAGGCGCCCCTACCCGCTGAGTTGGGAGGAGCAACACCGGCTGTTCAAGGCGCTGCCAGACCATCTTAGCCGGATGTGTCTGTTCAAGGTGAATACCGGTTGCCGTGATGGTGAAGTGTGTAGCATGCGATGGGAGTGGGAGATCGACGTACCGGAACTCGACACCTCGGTGTTTCTCATTCCGGGAGAGAGGGTCAAGAACCGGGAGGATCGGTTGGTGGTGTTGAATCGGGTGGCAAAGTCAGTGATTGAGAGCGTGCGCGGGCAACACCCCGAGCGCGTTTTCACCTATTACGGCCGTCCGGTGCGAAGCATCAACAACAATGGCTGGAAGTCGGTGCGGCGAAAGCTGGACATGCCCATACGGGTACACGACCTGAAGCACACCTTCGGCCGCCGCTTGCGCGCGGCCGGGGTGCCGTTGGAAACCCGGAAAATACTGCTTGGCCACAAGAACGGCGATATCACCACACACTACTCTGCGCCGGAGCTAGAGGAGCTCATAGAGGCGTCAAACAGGGTGTGTGAAGGAAAGTCCGGCAAAACTCCGGCACTGGTAGTGCTGAAGCACCGGACGCTGAGCGCGGTGACGCGCTAAGCAATTGGAAAAAAAGGGGAAAATTGGTGGGCCGTGCTGGATTCGAACCAGCGACCAATTGGTTAAAAGCCAACTGCTCTACCAACTGAGCTAACGGCCCTTAAAAAGGTATTTAGCGCTCACCGGGTGGCTTGATGGGCCGTGGTGGACGAAGGCGCATATGGTACTGATATGCATTGAAAACTCAAGTAATTTCGCTGAAATATTACCTTAGCGGTAGATAGTCGGGTCGGCGATTCCGGCGGCGATGAAACCCTGCCGCCTGAGGTGGCAGGAATCGCAACGTCCACAGGCTGCACCACTAGTGTCAGCCTGGTAGCAGCTTACGGTGAGTGAGTAATCCACCCCTAATTCACTGCCTTTTTTGATGATTTCCGCTTTACTCATACTCACCAGGGGGGCACGCAGGCGCAACGCGGGTCCGTCCTGGGCTTGCACGCCGGCTTTGGTTCCCAGATTGGCGGTTTTTTCGAAGGATTCAATAAATTCGGGTCGACAATCCGGGTAGCCGGAGTAATCCACTGCGTTTACCCCGATAAAGAGCTCGGTGGCCTGAAGGGCTTCGGCCCAGGCCAGCGCCAGCGCCAGAAAAACCGTGTTGCGCGCAGGAACATAGGTTACCGGGATTGCCTCGGCCGACTCACCGGCATCAGGCACATCAATATCTGTATCGGTTAGCGCCGATCCACCGAAAGCCCGCAAATCAAGCGCGAGAATTTTGTGCTCAACGGAGGGGTAGGCCCTGGCTACCCGTCTGGCGGCTTCCAGCTCAGCATTGTGCCGCTGGCCATAGTCTATGCTGAGCGCAAAGCACTGATAGCCCTGCTCAAGCGCAATGGCCAGTACGGTCGCGGAATCCAGCCCTCCGGAGAGTAATACAATGGCCTTCTTGAGTTGCTGTTTATCCTTCATTCAGTGGCCCGGCACATCACCCCACAGTGCTTTATGCATCTGCAACTGCATGCGCACTGGCAGTCCATCGGCCAAAATCCACTCGGCCAGCTCACGTGGCTGAAGTTGCTGGTAACTGGGTGAAAACAGCACCTCACCCACCCGCTCGGTTAATTTCAGCTCATCCAGCTTGAAGCGGGCCCATTCGTAATCATTGCGGTCACACAACACAAACTTTACCTGGTCGTTGGCTTGCAGCTGCTCGATGTTTTGCCAATGGTTTCGAGCCATTTCCCCGGACGCCGGGGTTTTTATATCCAGCACCACGCTGACTGCGGAATTGATGCCGCGGATGGAGATCGCTCCCCCTGTTTCCAGAGACACTTCGTAGCCCGCGGTCACCAATTGATCCAGCAGAGGCCAGCAGTTTTCCTGCGCCAGCGGTTCTCCGCCGGTGACGGTCACGTAGCGGGCCGGGTGCTGGCGCACCTGGTCGAGAATAGCCGGTAATGTCTGTAACTGCCCACCGGAAAACGCGTAGGCGGTATCGCAGTAATGGCAGCGCATCGGGCAACCGGTCAAGCGGACAAATACGGTGGGCAAACCAACGCTGCGACTCTCGCCCTGTAGAGAGAAAAAAATCTCTGATATTCGCAGCGTTGAATCGATGGCTGCCTGAGGCTCCCCGATGCTCAACGACCCAGTTCGTTGTTCAGATAGTCGCGAGCCAGGCTGACCGCATTGCTGCCACTTCGCCCATAGTCGCTGAGCACGCGGTTCAGCATGATGCGCGCAGTCTGTGAGTCGCCGCGAACGTGGTGCGCCTTACCGAGCTTAAACAATGCATCCGGCGCTTTGCTGTCGCGCGGGAAGTTCTGCACCACCGTATTAAATTCCTTGATCGCGTTGTCCAGGTCTGCTTCGTACAAGTACAGCTCGCCCAGCCAGTAATGGGCGTTCGGCGCATAGCGGCCATTGGGATAAAGCAGAATAAAATCTTGAAATGCCGGCAAGGCTTCTTCGAAACGCTGCCGTTTCACCAGGTCGTAGGCTGCCTGGTAGGCGCCTTGCTCCATGGCCGGATCACCCGCCGGCGCTGCAGCGGCGGGCGCTGGCACGCTACTGGCTGCCTGCACAGCTGGCGCTGGCACCGAACTGGCCGCGTAACTTCCAGCCGGTGGCGCACTGGTACCGCTCATGCTGCTGATACGCTGATCCAGGCTCTTGTAGTCTTCCAGGCGTTGTTTACTCAGGCGGCGAATTTTGTGCTCCTGCTCCTCAATTCGCCCGCGTAAACCAGCAACTTCCTGCTCCAACTTCTGAATTTTGTAAAACAGGTCTGCCACTGCGTTGCCGGATGCTCTGGATTCAACAACCTGCTGTGCATTGACCTGACTGCAAGCTGCGCATACCAGCAATACGGCGACATGCCGTCCGGCCAGGAATTTACTTCGGCTCATCATTGTCTGTACCCCGAGATTGTCTCGATCACTCTACTACTTGATTTCAACCCGACGGTTTAAGCGGTAGGACTCTTCACTTTGACCATAAGCAACCGGTTTTTCTTCACCATAACTGATGGTTTCCAGCTGCGAGCGGGAAACGCCCTGCAATACCAGGTAGTCCGCAATGGACTTGGCACGCCGTTCGCCGAGAGCGAGGTTGTATTCCCGGGTGCCGCGGTCATCGGCATGCCCCTCCAACCGAACAACCCGTGCGGAATTGCGCAGAATCTCGGCATGCCGATCGAGCGCCTGACGAGTTTCATAAGTCAGGGTTGAACGGTCATAGTCGAAATAGAACACGGTTGCCAGGCCGCTGCCAGCCGCCTGCCCGTCATCCATGCCGTCACGCCCCAGCCCTGAATCAGCCCCGGCACCCATGGTATCAGCTGAGCCGGCGCGGTCGGCGGACGAGGTTTCATCCACAACCGGCTGACTGCCGCCACACGCGGCCAGTAAGCCCAGCAGCGCTGCGGTAAAGATTAGTTGCTTGATGTGGTTCATTGTTGTGCCTCTGTGTTTAAAGTCGGTTATTAACAATTCTGTTCAAAAAAGCCGAAACGGATTACTTGGGCCACGGGCCCCACGCCGGTTCGCGCAGATCGCGGGTAGTCCGCGGGAAATTGTACTTCACGTTGCCATCTGTGGAGACCGCGGCCAGTATTCCCCGACCCCGTTGATGGGTTGCATAAATAATCATCCGCCCATTGGGAGCCACGCTGGGCGACTCATCCAGGCTGGTTTTGGTCAGCGCGCGCATCCGCTCACTGGCAAAATTATACTCCGCAATATGAAACTGGCCGTCCTGACGGTGCACCAGCACCAGGCCGCTATTGTCTGGCAACACGCTGGCGCGGGCATTATAGCTTCCCTCGAAGGTCAACCTCTGGATGGCACCGGTGGCCAGCGATACTTTGTATATTTGAGGAGCGCGCCCGCGGTCAGAGGTGAACACCAGAGACTTGCCATCCGGGTACCAGCTGGGTTCCGTATCAATTGCCGAGCTACGGGTCAGGCGTCGCAGGTTCTTGCTCGCCAGATCCATCACGTAGATGTCCGGATTGCCATCCTTGGACAACACCATCGCCAGTTGGGTACCGTCGGGTGACCACGCCGGTGCGCTGTTCAGGCCTTTGAAATTGGTCAGTTTCTCGCGCGCGCCGGTTGCCAGGTTTTGGCGGTAGATCGCGGGCCGGCCACTTTCGAAGGACACATAAGCCAGCTCGGAGCCATCCGGCGACCAGCTTGGCGAAAGCAACGGTTCCTCGGACTCCACAATAAGTTGCTCTCGAGCACCGTCTGCGTCGGCTTTGTACAGCCGATAGTTGTAACGACGATTTTCCCGGTTGGCCGCCGAGACATACAGAATCTTGGTTGAAAATGCACCGGGAATACCCGTGAGTTTCTCATATATCTTGTCGCTGATCGCGTGGGCCATATCGCGCATTTGCGCACTGCTGCCCGATAGTTTCTCGTACATGATACGCTGCTGTTTCAGCACATCCATCACTTCGTACTGCACTTCCACAGATTTGGAAACGCCCCCAGTACGAATTGTGCCCACTACAACGTACTCGACATTGATCGCCCGCCAGTCTCGGTAGTGCACATCACTGGACTGATGCGGTTGCCCAAGCATTTCGCTGGGTGGCACTGGAGAGAAAAGCCCACTGCGCCGCAAATCGGCGCCCACTATTTTGGCGATATCCTCACTGGGCACCCCGCTGCCGGACCAACCGAATGGCACCACGGCGATGGACGTGGGGTCGTCCACACCCTCGGTAATTTCAATGGTAATCTGGGCCAGGCTTTTACTCGCAAAGCCAAGCGCCAACAGGCTCAACAAGGCCAGCATGCACAGGCTGTGTAACCAGGCCGGTTTCAATTCGGCTGTACTGTCAGTTGTCATTATGATCGAAGATCCTCCGGCTTGAAGCGAAACCGCAGGCGGCGGAAATTTCGCTCAAACACATCGTTTGGCATATTACGAATTTCGGGAAAGCGGCCCGCTTTCTTTACTGCATTTTCGGCACTGCGATCAAAGGCCGGGTCTCCACTGCTTTGCAATACCGTGACCCCAACTATGTCTCCACTCGGAATCAGTTGAATCAGCAGCTCAGTTTGCATCCCATTGCGCGCACTGAGTGGTCTACGCCAATTATTTTCTATGACGCGTTTGATCAATGCAATGTAACTTTGTGTCACTTCCGCATCCCGCCGACGGTCGGCGACCTGCTGTTCCTGCCGCAGCGCGTTCTGCATGTCCTCGCGCGCCTGCTGTTGACGCCGAATTTCGGCAGCCCGCTCGCGCATCCGGGCCAAGGCCTGAGGGTCGGGCTGGGGTTCGCGGGCCGGTTTGGGTTGTTCCCGCGGCTTTGGCTTCGGTTTGGGCTCGGGTTTCACCGCGTATTCGGGGGTATCCTGGGCCGGCGTCGGGGCGGGTTCTGCGCGGGCCGCTTCAAACTGGTCTTCCGGCGGTTTGCTGGCAGCAGGCTCCGGGGCTGCCTTGGGTTGCGGCTTGGGCGCCACTACATCCTCTGGCAACACCACCAGCTTGGCAGCAACGTGGTCAAACTGCGGCGTTTCATGCAACTTTGGAAGCTCGGTACTCCAACTCATGAGCATCAGGTAAGCCAGCAGCGCATGCATAAGCGCGGCCATAAAGCCCGGCATCCACACTCCCTGCAGCACTTTCATCGTTCAGGTTTCCGGGTTTTCAGTCACCAGGCCCAATGAAGTGGCACCAGCCTGTTTCAGGCTTGCCATCAGGTCGATGATACGTCCATAGGCAACATTGGTATCACCCCAGATTAATACGGCCGTATTGGGTTTGCGCTTCAACACTAATTGTACTTGCCGGGTGACTTCGCTTAACTCCACTGCTTTTTCGTGGTCTTCGCCCAAATTTATGTAGTAGCTGCCATCAAGCTTGATGGACACAATCAATGGCTCTTCATTCACGTCCACCGGGGCCGTGGTGGCTTTCGGCAACTCCACCTGCACGCCCTGCATTAACAGCGGAGCGGTAACCATGAAGATCACCAGCAATACCAGCATAACGTCAATGTAGGGCACCACATTGATCTCGGACATTGGCCGACGTTTGTTTTGACGGTATGACATGGCTTAGAAGGCCCGCTCAGGCTTTGTTTGGCACCGGTGGCGTCCTGCCCTCACCGGGTTTGGAGGAGTATATCTGGCGGTGCAATATGCTGGAAAACTCATCGGAAAACTGTTCATAACGGCTCACCAGCGTATCCACCCGGGTACTGAAACGGTTATAGGCGATTACCGCCGGTATGGCGGCAAACAGACCCATGGCGGTAGCAATCAAAGCTTCCGAGATGCCCGGGGCTACCGTTGCAATGGTCGCCTGCTGAACATTGGCCAGACCACGAAAGGAGTTCATGATGCCCCACACGGTACCAAACAGACCAATATACGGGCTGGTGGAGCCAACCGTTGCCAGAAAGGGCAAACTGGCCGCCAGCTTGTCTTCCTCGCGAGCCATGGCAACCCGCATCCCTCGCTGAGCACCTTGCATGATGGCATCGGCATCCACGTTGTTTTGCTGGCGCAGGCGAGAAAACTCTTTGAAGCCGGAACGGAAGATATTCTCCACTCCAACGATTGAGTCACGATCCTCGGCATTGGCATTGGCTTGCCGATACAGCTTTCCAAGGTCAATACCCGACCAGAATTGCTGTTCGAATTCAGCAAGCTGATATTCGGCATCGCGGTACAGAAACACCCGCCGGATGATCATGGTCCAGGAAACGATGGATGCCAGTACCAGTACCAGCATAACCAGCTGCACCAATAAGCTGGCATTACTCACCAGTTCCCAGATTGAGAGTTGTTGTTCCACTATTGTCTCCGCAAGCCCAGGGTAGTCGCTAGCGCTTCCTGCTGCTACGCCAGCGCTTCCTGCATGTGCTGCGGAATGCGGCTTGGACGCAGGCTACCCTGCTCAACACAGGCGACCTTGACCCGGCCTTCACACAACCGGGTATCACCGCGCGTCACCAGCTGGTCGAACAGGATAAACGTTCGACCCAGCTGTACCACCGTAGCAGTCACATCTAACGACTCATCCAATTTAGCAGGGCTCAGGTATTTAATCTGTGTAGAATGCACAACAAACATCAGCTTTTCGTCCATTATGGCCGTCTTTGCATAGCCCAGGGACCGCAGCAACTCGGTTCGGGCACGCTCCATGAATTTAAGGTAGTTAACGTAATAGACAATACCGCCTGCGTCGGTATCTTCGATGTAAACACGCACCGCAACGGTGATCGTGGCGGACACCGATTACAACTCCAGATTCAATGTTGTGCCAGAACCTTGGCCTGCCCCCGCAACCTGCAAATCACGGTAGGCGGCTGCAGTCACTACCCTGCCACGCGGTGTTCGAGTGACGTAGCCCTCCTGGATCAGGTAGGGCTCCAGCACCTCTTCGATCGTACCCTTGTCTTCACCCAGCGCCGCCGCCAGGCTGTCCAGGCCAACCGGTCCACCATCAAATTTGTCGATGACGGTCATCAGCATGCGTCGGTCCATCTGGTCGAAGCCGTGCTGGTCAACGTTCAACATATTCAGCGCGAGATCGGCAACCGCCGCGTCAATCGCCCCATCGGCCTTGACTTCAGCATAGTCGCGCACCCGGCGTAACAGGCGGTTGGCAATACGGGGTGTACCGCGCGAGCGGCGGGCAATTTCCTGGGCACCGGCAACATCGATACTGACCTGGAGAATACTGGCGGAGCGCTGAACAATGGTGGTCAGCTCACTGGCAGTATAAAACTCCAGGCGCTGAATAATGCCAAAGCGGTCGCGCATGGGCGCGGTCAGCAATCCGGCCCGGGTCGTAGCACCCACGAGGGTAAAGGGTGGGAGGTCCAGTTTGATTGAGCGCGCCGCCGGGCCCTCACCAATAACAATATCCAACTGAAAGTCTTCCATCGCCGGGTAGAGCACTTCTTCAACCACCGGACTCAAGCGATGAATCTCGTCAATAAACAGCACATCGCCCGGCTCAAGATTGGTCATAATCGCTGCCAGATCACCGGCTCTCTCCAACACCGGGCCGGATGTGGAACGCAGAGAGACCTGCATTTCCTGTGCGAGAATATTTGCCAGTGTGGTTTTACCGAGCCCCGGTGGGCCGAAGATCAAGGTGTGATCGAGAGAATCTCCGCGCTGACGGGCGGCCGAGACAAAAATCTCCATCTGCTCTTTTACTTGCGATTGGCCAACGTACTCGGCCAGGCTCAACGGCCGTATGGCACGATCATGGCGCGCTTCGCCACTGCTCTCCGCACCTGAGAGCAAGCGGTCAGAATCGATCATAGTGGTTCACCACAATGCATAGTTGCTCAGCCACATCATACTATACGCAACGCAGCGCGTATCAGTTGCTCCACGCTCTGTTCCCCATCACTTGCGGCCAATGCCTTGGCAACTGCACGCGCTGCTTCCGCGCGCTTGTATCCCAGTGACTCCAGGGCCGCTTCTGCCTCGCTTTGCACACCGCCGGGCACTGGCTCACCCGGCCCGGGTAGCGGGGCATCCGGCACCGCGCTGTTGGTCTGCTTAAGTTTATCGCGGGTTTCAATAATCAGACGCTCAGCCGTTTTCGGGCCTATGCCGGGTACTTTGACCAGGGCCGACTTGTTGCCATCCTGAATGCAACGAATAACTTCAGCAGAGGTCATGGCCGACAGAATGGCCAAGCCTGCTTTCGGGCCAATTCCACTGACTTTGATCAGCACCCGAAACAGGTCGCGATCTGCCCTCGACTGGAAGCCGAACAATAACTGGGCGTCTTCCCGAACCACAAAGTGCGTACTCAGACTGACGGTTTGACCAACTTCCGGCAGTTCATAAAAGGTCATCATTGGCACAGTCAGCTCGTAGCCCAGCCCGCCGACATCAATGAGAATTTCCGGCGCCTGTTTATCAAGCAGGCAGCCCTGTATACGACCAATCACAAGCTGGCCCTCTGCGCCAGCGCCTGGTTAGTATTGGCATGGCACAACGCAGCAGCCAGGGCGTCTGCGGCATCCTCGGCAGGAGGTGATGACAAGGCCAACAACACCTGGACCATATGTTGCACCTGACGTTTTTCGGCACCTCCGCGGCCAACCACGGCCTGTTTAATCTGGCGCGCCGAATACTCACTGACCGGCAGGCCGGCGTTGGCTGCGGCCACAATCGCCGCACCGCGCGCCTGCCCAAGCTTCAGTGCTGAATCGGCATTGCGAGCCATAAAAACGCGCTCAACCGCAAATTCGTTGGGCTGGTAACGTCTAATCAATTCCGAGACATCGGAAAATATGTGTTGCAGCCGATCGGCCAGATCGGTTTCCGGCAAGCGAATACAGCCGCTGGCCAAATACCGTTGCTGGCGACCGGCCAGCTCAATCAGGCCAAAGCCGGTCACCCGGGAACCGGGGTCCAGGCCCATGATGATTCCCATGCTCTCAAGCTCCCGCGCTTACTGCGCTTCCAGTTGGGCGAACACTTCAGCACTGATTTCAGAATTGGAATACACGTTCTGCACGTCATCCAGGTCTTCCAAAGCATCCACCAAACGCAGAATTTTCTCTGCGCCATCGGCATCCAGTGGTGCGGTGGTCGACGGCAACATGGTCACTTCGGCATTCTGCGCGGCCAGACCGGCAGCGTCCAGCTGATCCTTAACCACACCGAAATCCTCAAAGCTCGTCAGAACATCAATCGACCCGTCATCCTGTGTTTGCACATCATCCGCGCCGGCTTCCAAGGCCACTTCCAAAATACTGTCTTCATTGGCGCCCGGTGCGAAACTGATCTGGCCTTTTTTGTCAAACAGATAGGCGACCGAACCATCGGTGCCCAGATTACCCCCGGCTTTGCTGAAAGCGTGGCGAATTTCGGCGACCGTACGATTACGGTTGTCGGTCATCACTTCAACCAGGATTGCAACGCCTCCGGGCCCATACCCTTCGTAGGTTAGCTCTTCGACGTTGTCGGCTTCATTGTTACCAGCGCCGCGCGCGATTGCCCGGTCGATGGTATCGCGGGTCATATTTGCGCCCAAAGCTTTGTCCACAGCGGCCCGCAGACGAGGATTGTCCGCCACCTCACCGCCGCCTTGCTTGGCCGCAACCGTCAATTCCCGAATGATCTTGGTAAACAGTTTACCGCGCTTGGCGTCCTGCGCTGCCTTACGATGCTTGATGTTCGCCCATTTACTGTGACCTGCCATGGCGCTTCCTCAACTCTCGTTCGTTGGTTTACGTAATCGCAAATGCAGTTCACGAACCTGCTGCTCATCGACGGCACTGGGCGCATCGGTCATCACACACGCCGCACTTTGGGTTTTCGGGAACGCAATCACATCTCGAATCGATGTCGCACCACTCATCAGCATCACCAGGCGATCCAGGCCGATTGCCAGCCCCCCATGCGGCGGACAGCCGTATTTGAGCGCCCGCAACAGAAAGCCGAACTTGTCTTCGGCCTCCTGCTGATCAATGCCCAGAACATCAAGAACACTGCGCTGCAGTTCAGCGTTATGTATACGCAACGAGCCACCCCCGAGCTCGGTGCCATTGAGAACCATATCATAGGCATGCGACAACGCGTCGCCGGGCGAACTGCGCAATTCATCCGCGCTGCAGGACGGCATCGTGAATGGGTGGTGCAGTGAATTCCAGCGGCCTTCCTGATCTTTTTCAAACATGGGAAAGTCAACCACCCAGGCGGGCGCCCAATCACAAGTATGTAATTGCAGGTCCTCACCCAGTTTGACCCGTAAAGCACCCAAGGCCTCATTGACTGTATTGGCTTTATCAGCGCCAAAAAACAGAATATCGCCATCAGCGGCCTGACTGCGCTCCAAAAGGGCCGGAACGCTGTCCAGCATGTTTTTCACAATGGGCGACTGCAAACCTTCAGCACCCGCTGCCACATCGTTGACTTTAATCCACGCCAAACCGCGAGCGCCATAAATGCCAACAAACCTGGTGTAATCGTCAATGACTTTGCGGCTCAAACTGGCACCCCCGGGCACCCTGAGCATGGCTACCCGACCTTCGGGGTCGTTGGCCGGGCCACTGAACACCTTGAAATCGACGTCTTTCATAAGATCTTTGACGTCAATCAGTTCCAGGGGCACTCGCAGGTCAGGCTTGTCACTACCGTATTTCTGCATGGCTTCGGCGTAGCTCAAGCGAGGAAACTCACCCAGGTTGACGCCCAGAACGGACTGAAAGAGCTGCCGGATCATGTCCTCGCACAGCGTCATGATCTCCTGCTCGCTGGCGAACGAAAGCTCTATATCGATCTGGGTAAATTCCGGTTGCCGGTCAGCACGCAGGTCTTCATCACGAAAGCACTTGACGATTTGGTAGTAGCGATCCATACCAGCAACCATGAGAAGTTGCTTGAACAGCTGCGGTGACTGTGGCAGGGCATAGAATGCTCCAGGATGAACCCGGCTTGGGACGAGGTAGTCCCTTGCACCTTCAGGCGTGGCACGAGTCAGCATTGGGGTTTCTATGTCATGAAAATGCTTATCGGCCAGGTAGTTTCTGACGAACATGCTCACCTTGGAGCGCAGCCGCAGACGCTCCTGCATTTCCGGACGACGAAGGTCCACATAGCGATGCCGAAGTCGAACGTCCTCGCCAACCTGTGTGTGTTCATCCAGCTGAAAAGGCGGCGTTTCCGCACTGTTCAGCAATTCCAGCTCCTTGCCGAGCACCTCGATCTGACCGGTGGGCATATCCGGATTGATGGTACCCTCCATGCGCTGGCGTACCCGCCCCTTTACCTTGATAACATATTCGCTGCGCACCTTGTCGGCCAGCTCGAAATGTTCTTCGGTGTCCGGGTCAAAGACCACTTGCACGATTCCCCGGACGTCTCGCAGATCCAGAAAAATCACACCACCATGGTCTCTGCGTCGGTGCACCCAACCCATCAGACAGACTTCCGCGTCGATGTGCTCGGCGCCCAGTTCACCGCAAAAATGACTTCGCATACCGGTATTCCTTGTGGTTATCAGTCGCTGCTTGAAGCGCCTGAAGACGCCGGTTTACTGCCTGCATCGCCTGCCGGCTTGGCCGAAGTGGTCTCACTTGCCGACTTGCCGCTGGAATCACTGGACTTTTGGTCACTGGTTTCCGCGGAATCAGGCTTTTGACCCACCACGTTTTTCTTGTTGCCGCTCTTAAAGTCGGTTTCGTACCAGCCACCACCTTTAAGGCGAAACGCGGCGGCGCTTACTTTCTTTTTCAAGGTCGGATTGCCACAGGCCGGGCAATCCGTTGCCAGCGGGTCGCTGAGCTTTTGAATAATCTCCAACTGATGCCCACATTCCTGGCAACAGTATTCATATATTGGCATGGCTTAATACCCAAAATCAGTTAAGAAATTCAAGCTCCTGTACGCTGATGAAGGCAACGGTAGTCAGGGCAATACAAGAGCGCGCGGCATTATACTGCACACTAGCCAGCTTTAAAAAGAACGCCAAAAACCGAAAAAACATGGCACTTTTGCATAAACCCTCGCGCTACACTACTGACGATATTGCTGCAGTTACGTATTTTCTATATATATATGCCTCGTTTGGCAACACAGCGAATAGCGAAGTTTCGTTGACTGAGTCAAACTAAGCAAAAAACCTTACTTAACAGTTCCATTGATCAAACCCAAAGGGAATCACCATGGCCGCAAAGAAATCTGCAAAAAAGCCGGCGCGCAAAGCGAAAGCCAAGCCAGCCGCAAAGCGTAAAGTAGCGAAGAAAGCTGCACCAAAGCGTAAAGCTGCTCCTAAAAAGGCAGCTGCCAAGAAGGCCGCCCCTAAAAAGGCAGCAAGCAATACAGCAGCAATCAAAGCACGTTACAGCAAATCTCAGATCCTGACTGAAATAGCAGAAGCTACCGATCTATCCAGGTCTCAGGTAAGCTCTGTGATGGACGAGCTCAGCAATATTATTGAGCGTCACGTCAAAAAGCGCGCCGTCGGCGAATTCGCCCTGCCAGGCCTGCTGAAAATCAAAACCGTTAAAAAGCCGGCTCGCAAGGCACGTAAAAACGTCCCCAACCCGTTCCGCCCTGGCGAAACGATGGATGTTGCCGCCAAACCGGCCAGCACGACCGTCAAGGTAGTTGCGCTGAAAAAGCTTAAGGAAATGGTTCAGTAAGCCATTCCCTACAAGCTAATGGAAAGGGCCGCAATTGCGG
>JAUIHW010000067.1 GCA_030431775.1 Gammaproteobacteria bacterium | reverse complement strand
TTCAGGCTGGCAGTGTTCAGTTCTCTCTGAGCTCACGTGACAACGCCAGTGGCACAGTAGGCACGGCCGCTGCAATCTCAGCGGTTGTTGTGAATACCAACGATATTTCTGCTCTGCGCGACGCGATAAACGAGCAGTCTGCATCAACCGGTATCACTGCGGTATTGAGCGAAGACAAAACCAGTATCACGCTGAGCAACACCACAGGCTTTGACATCGCGATCGAGGATGCCACTGACGGTGTAGGCGCTGCAGCCGACGTGCTGGATGTTGGCGGGGTGACGCTGGCTGACGGTGGCGCCACTGACAGCATCGTGGTCGGCGGTAAGGTGGAATTCAACTCTTCAGATTCCTTCCTGCTGAACGTCACCAACACTGACATTCTGGCCTCGGCAACGACTGCCAGCCAGCTGGCATCGGTAGCCGACATTGATGTCAGCACCCGAGACGGTTCGAATGACGCCCTGGTCGTACTGGATGAGGCGCTGAGCTTCATCACCGACGTACGAGCTGACCTCGGTGCGGTCCAGAACCGTTTGGAAGCAACGATCGCCAATCTGTCGAACATCAGCGAAAATGTGTCGGCTGCGCGATCTCGGGTACAGGACGCAGACTTTGCGCAAGAAACCGCCAACCTGACCAAGAACCAGATTCTGCAACAGGCAGGACTCTCGGTACTGGCCCAGGCGAATGCGGCACCGCAGAGTGTGTTGTCACTGCTCCAGTAACCAGGGAAGGAAGCCGGGGTGGCTTAATGCCTCCCCGGCGATCTTAACCAACACTGGCAGGTAAAAGGCAATGGTTACACATGGTGTAAGAGACCTGGTGAGCACAAGCGAAGCGACGGCTAGCAAGCCGTCGCGTTCTGCGTCAGAACCAGTCAATGCGCCAGCCAAACCCGCGGCGCATAAGGTTGCTGAACCAGAAGCTAAAACCACCAGCAAGCTGAACATCCCCCCTGAGCAGGTTGTTGAGCAATTGAATACCTACCTGGAGAACTCCGGTAGGTCTTTGTCGTTCAGCATTGACCAGGGGAGCGGTAAAACAGTCGTGAAGGTATACAACAGCGGTACCGATGAACTGATTCGGCAATTTCCTGCCGAACAGGTTCTGAAACTGGCGGAAGTTTTCCGCGAGAATCAGGAAGAACTCAGCGGTTTGTTGTTGGACGCCCGCGCGTAACAGGACGTTCAAGGCGGCAACAAGACTAACAACGGCCGTCTTGCCGACCACCCGGCAGTGGCACTCTACTTGCATGGTTTCTTAAACCACGCGACAGGACTGCCCGAGAGGAATCACTATGGCCACGATCAGCTCAATCGGTACAGGATCAGGCATTGATCTTGAAGGCCTGATAGGCCAAATACTGGAAGCCGAGCGAGCACCCGCCGAGCGACGACTCACCTTACGGGAAGCCGAGGCCGAAGCCTCGATCTCGGGCTTTGGCAATTTAAAAAGTGCACTGGACGCATTGCGTTCAACCGCTCAGGACTTGAGCGACAGCGACTCTGTATCACTTCGGGCAACCAGCTCCAGTGATGAGGAGTATGTCAGCATCAGCGCCGACAATGAAGCCTTGCTTGGCTCTCATAGCATCCAGGTGTTGAATCTGGCGAACAACCACAAAGTCGCCAGTGGCGATTTTGTCAGCCCCGCCGACAGCGTTGGCACGGGCACTCTCACGATTTCCGTCGGCAACAGCAGTTTCGAGCTTGTCATCGAAGCGGGCGTCAATGACCAGCTGGCCCAGATCCGTGATGCCATCAACGAGGGCGCTGGCGAGATCGGCATCAGCGCCAGTTTGATCACCGTAGACAACGGCCTTGGCGATGGAGGAACCGTGAGCAAACTGGTGCTGAGCGCTGACGATGGAGGCGAACAAAACCTTATAAAGGTCGAAGTGGCCGACGATGACGGGAACAATACCGATGCCAGCGGCCTGTCACAGCTGTATTTTGATAACGACGACCTGGCTGGCTCGCAATTACAGGTCAGCAGTGAGGCAAAAGACGCTCGAATTACGGTCGACGGGTTTCTGGCCAGAAGCAGCAGCAATATCTTTAGCAATGTGCTGGAAGGTGTCGAAATAACAGCGTTGCGAGAACCCACCGACGAGCTGGACCCCGAGACCGCTACAGTGACCATAGTGGAATCGGATACCGACATCAAGAACCAAGTTGAAGCATTCATTACCAGCTATAACGATGTGTTTGCCACCATTAATTCCTTAAGTTCGTACGACGCAGCGACCCAATCAGCCGGAGTGCTCACGGGGGATGCCGGTGTGCGCCAGGTAGAGACCCTGCTACGCCGGACACTGTTTTCTGAAGTTGGCGATGTGGGTGCGACCTTCCGCAACCTGGCATCTATTGGTGTAACCACAGAACGTGATGGCACGCTGAGTATCAACAATGACGCGTTGCAACGAGCGGTCGACACCGATGTGGAGGCCGTCAGTCAGTTGATCAGTGGTGACGCGGGCATCATGCAGCGAATAGATGAGGTGATCGAAGGCTTTGTTACCGCCGGTGGAACCATTCCATCACGCACTGAAGGCCTGAACCAGAGCCTGGAGCGCATTGCCGATCAGCGCGAAACCCTGCAACGCCGATTGGACTCAATTGAAGCCCGATTCAGGCGGCAGTTCAGCGGGCTGGACACATTGATTGCCGGACTGCAATCGACTGGCAACTTTCTTAGCCAGGAACTCTCAAATATTGCCGCTATCACCCGAGGAAACTAATAATGAATGATAATGGACGACAGGATCGCTGGGCAGAAATCGAGCATCAAACCACGACATTGATGGAACAAATAGCGCACGCTGACGCCGAAGAACTGCTCATACTGATGGAGCGGAGACAGGCGGAACTGGAAGCCTATTTTTCGGAACTGGACTATACGGATACGCAACTGCAAGGGCTTGAAGAGCAGATTGCCAGCTTGGTCAGCAAGGATCAGGAAATCATGGAGGCCTGCCGGCAACAACAGCAAGAACTACTCCAGCAGTCCAAGCAACTGCGAAACATACGCTCTGGAGTGGATGCCTACACGGAACAAGCGGCCGAGACGGTACAATACACCGGCTAACTCATTCCTGGCCAAGCCGGTAGGGGTAGAGCTTGGTCTGGAAAGACGAGCTAGCGCAAGAAGTTAAACAACGATAAATTGGCAATGCGCGAGAAGCTTTGCTGCGCGGCTTCCAGCACGAAACTTTGCTGTGCCAGGCGGGTAACCGCCTCCTCATAATTCAAGTCACGAATCTCGGACAAAGTGCGCTGCGAAATCAACTCCACATCCAGGTGGATATTCTCGGTGTTTTCCAGCACGTTGAGTCGGGCGCCTATCGACGTTCGCGCCCGCAACATCTGGTTCAATGAATTGTCAAAGCTCTGCAAGGCTTCGCCAACGAGATTACTCAACTCAATGCTTTCAGGCCCCGTATCTCCCAGCGAATCCAAACCCTCTATCAGTGTATCAATGCTCTCGAACACACTGGTCGTGGACCTGGATTCCACAACAAAGCGATCTCCGGCCGCCGGAACACCGGTCACCGCAAACTGCCGCCCATTCACGGTTATTGGGTCACCCGATGTATAAGGGATTGCCAGGTTCTCGACGCCACCATCCGAGCGACGGGTCACATTAAAGCTGGTGGGCGGATCATCGAACTCCACAATATAGTCATCGGGATAGCTTGCAAAGGTGGCATCAAACGTTGTTTGGTTAACGATACCCAGCGGTTCAATTTTTGCTGGAGGTAATGAAGTGTTCGCAGGATCTGCCGTGACAGCAAAGGTATTCCCGAGGCTGGGTACGTCGGTAAAAATCTCACGCGCTTTGGTCGTCATCGACAACGAGGTGCTGGCGCTGATTCTCAGCGAGCGGGCACCCTCATCACCAACGTACTGTACTTTGTCAGTAGGATCCTTCTGGTAGGGAGGGTTATCTGATTGAAAGCCTGAAAAAATGTATTTACCACTACCATCGCGGGAATTCGCCAATGACAGCAGTTCGTCGCGCATCTGTTCAACTTCGGTCGCGATTGCCTGACGGTCTTGCTGGGTTGTCGAGGCATTGCCTGCCCGAATAGCGAGCTCACGCAGGCGAATAACAATATTTTCGGCAGAGCCAATCTGCACTTCTTGTGCGCTCAAGCGTAGCTCAATCGTGCTGATGTTTTGTTTGAATTGACCAATTTGTGCGAGCTCATCCTGTAACTGCTGAATTCGTGCCGAAGCGATCGGGTCATCAGATGGTAGCAGCACCTTACGTCCAGAACTGATCTGTTCCTGGATCTTAATGTTTCCAGCCTGCAAGTCGTTAAAGCTTCGCAAACTCTGATTAAACAGCTGAATATGTGAAAAGCGCATCATTCATTCCTACTAACTCACCGCGTTCAGCAGTATATCGAACAGTTCCCGACCCACTTGAATAACCTGGGCAGACGCGTTGTACGCTTGCTCAAGCTGAATCAAACGCGCTGCCTCTTCATCCAGATTGACGCCAGAAAGTGAATCTCTTGCACTCTGAGTCTGGTTGAGCAGTGCTTCTGAGGCATCCCGATCAATTTTTGCCTGACCGACTTCCGCGGCAATTCCTTGAACAAAACCCGCGTAAGCCGAGTTCACACTGTGCACACCATTATTGAATATGGTGCGATTCTGCAAGGCAACCATTGCTACTGCATTTCGATTGTCGCCTACTCCGTCGGTGTTGAATTCAATGAAAAACTCATCGCCCGTCGCGGGCTCACCGCCAATACTGAAGATGTATCCTCGGTAAGCGGGGTTAATGGGATCTGTTGGGAACAGGCTATTGTCACTGCCGGGTACAAAATTCAGCCCATTTTGCGGCGGCATTAGATCGACCGGATTATTCGGGTCGCTATTGTCAAGAATATCGTAACTGGTGGGACTGGTAAAACGCACCAGCAACGGCGGCGACAGACTTTGCGCTGTTGCAAAGTCTGCTAACAGCCCAGTGCCGTTAGTGGTGCGTACATCCAGCACTTCTCCATTCGAGATACTGCCTGCACCAGTATTGTGAACCGCTGCCCGCCCACGAACAGCCTGCCCCAATGCAAGGTTTTCAACACGGTCGAGCTTAACATCAAACTCCAATGCGGCCTTTCGAGTCGGCTGTATCAACAAACTGTCCCCAACCGTGAAGCTGCCGCTTTCCAATTCAATACTAAAACCTTCTGAAGTAAGCACCGACGCTGGCAGACTGCTGCCAAATGCACCGGTTTTTACGATTTCGCCATTGCTTGCACGCGTAAGCACAAAGTCGCTGGCCGTAGGTCCGGTGAATTCAAGACGATAATCCTCGGTGGTCAGCTTGGCGATATCTTCAATCCGCACGCCCACAACCCCATCACCGTCTTTATCATTGTTCAAATTGGGAACGACCCGATCCAGCCGGGCGGCTTGCCGGTTCACATCAGCGAATAATGGGTCACCCAGCTGACCAAACAGGTCGATGCCTTTTTCCTGCTGCCTGTTCATCTCAATCGAGAAGCCAATGGCGATCTGGCCAATTGTGTTGAGCGCGGGGTCGAGTATCTCTTCCCGTATTTTCAACAACGCACCCAGTTCACCCAAATCGATGCCATTCGATACATCCGATGAACCGATTAATATGTCGACTTCTCCCGGTCGTGATCGGCTGTCCTCAGCTCGCAGGGGCGACGTATTGGGGCCCAAGACCAACGATTGGCCTTTGCCAATAAAAACATTGATTTGATTGCCATCCTGAAAACTGGTATTTACAGAAACCAACTCTGAAAGCCGTTGCAGAAGAATCTCTCTTTGGTCAAGCAGATCGTTGGGCGAAGCGCCACCGGCCTGGCCCTGAGCCAGGGCTATTTTGTTATTGAGCTCGGCAATTCCCCCAGCAAGATCATTGATTTCACTGACTGCCAGTTCAATTTGCTGATTCACTGACGTCGCCTGGCCAGTGATTCGGTTGTAAATAGTATTAAAACGGGTTGCCAGGTTTTCAGCTTCACTGAGGATCTGCTGACGCCCCGTTAAGGACGCCGGGTCTTCACCCGCCACCTGCAGGGAAGAAAAGAAGCTCTGTAAAGCGCCGGACAGCCCGGAAGACTCACTGGCAACCAGTGACTCCAATTGAGTAACAAAGTCCACAAAAGTCGACTGGCGAGCAAACTCTTCGGTGGCGGAGCGCAGCTGATTGGTAAGAAACTGATTGGAGATGCGACGAATATTTTCTGTCTGTACACCAGAGCCGATATAACCGCCAGCACCGCGCTGTGGAATGCGGGTTTTATAGTTGACTTCCTGGCGACTGTAGCCCTCAACGCTTGCATTGGCGATGTTGTGACCCGTCGTTTGGATTCCCGCCTGATAGGTCAGCAGGCCGCTTGTGCCTATTTGCAGTAGGTCAGCCATGGTTTACTCCATTGACAAGGCATTACCGATATCGATGTTTCGATAGATGTTCAGTAACTTGTCGGCGTAGTTCGGGTCAGTGGCATAGCCGGCGTTTTGCAATTCCTGCCAGAAACCGGCTACGTTCTCAGTTATCGACAGAGCCCGCTGATAGCGTGGGTTGGACTTCAGAAAATTGACATAGTCCATTGCACTCTCCGCAAATGAATCGTAGGCTCGAAACGATTCAAGGCTTCGTTCTGCGAGCCCTTGACGGTACTCCAAAGCGGGTACCCGCACTGCATTGCCGTCCCAGGACTTATCAGCCTTAATGCCGAATAGGTTGTGGGATGACTGCCCGTCGGCACGCTCTATCACACGTTTTCCCCAACCCGTCTCCAGCGCGGCCTGTGATACCAAAGCCTTAACGTCCAAGCCCAGATGACGCGCTGCGCTGCTCAACTCAGGCAGAAGTCGACGAATGAACTGCGCTGGAGTATCAAATAGTGTGTCGGCCATGCGCGAAGTTTCTTGAGCCTTTGTTTTTTCGAGCTGAGAAACACTTTGTTGCTCGTTGAGCATGGAATGCACAAGCTGCCCCGCCGGGCTGTGTAGCGCCGACAAATTAATACCGCCCACAGAACGTCTGAACTCATCGGCAGCTACTTTGCCGGTTTCTTCAGCATTGCCCTGAACGGCAGGACGACTGTATTGCTGCTGCATTTGTTTAAACAGGACATCAGCCAGGCCTATTCCCTGGCCTTCGCTCAATGACAAGCTCATCTGATGGTCCAGCATCTGCTGGTGCATATCCGATTCAAAGCTGTGCAGAAGATTGCCTTCCTGAAAGGCCTTATTTGCCGCTCGCATACTCTTCAGCATCATGTGCACAAACATGGACTCGAACTGCTGAGCAACGCTGCGTAACGCACTTTCCTCGGATTGCTTACCCAGCCGCTTCAGGCCGCTTAAACCCTGCAGATCTGTGTATACCGAGCCGCTTTTCATCAGCTCGGCCTGGGAATTGAGCGCGGTGTTTGTATCCAGCATCGGCTTAAATCACAATCAGATTGGCCTGCAGCGCACCGGCCTGTTTCATCGCTTCCAATATCGCCATCAGATCGCCGGGGGCTGCTCCCACCTGATTGACCGCACGTACAATGTCATCAAGCGAGGTACCTTTCTGAAACTTGAACATACGGCTGCCCTCTTCGGAAACATCTATCTGTGACTCTGGCAGTACAACGGTTTCACCCTCGGAAAACGGAGCCGGCTGCGAAACTGCCGCGGCCTCGGAAATGGTGACCGTCAGGCTTCCGTGACTGACGGCGACTGGATTGACCTTCACCTTGGCACCCACCACAATGGTGCCTGTTCTAGAGTTGATAATTACTTTCGCCGCCTCTTCCCCAGGGGTCACTTCAATGTTCTCCAACATTGCCATATAAGTGACCCGGTCGTTCAGAGAATCCGGCGCGGTGACCTGTATAGAACCGGCATCAATCGCCTGGGCAACCTGGGGTCCTAACATGTCATTAATGGTTTCAGCTACTCTTTTGGCCGTGGTAAAGTCCGGCCGCTGCAAGTTAAAGATCAGGTGGCGATTCTTGGAAAAGGCATTGGGCACAGCCCGCTCCACCTGTGCGCCATTCGGTATTCTGCCAACGCTTGGTACATTAACCGTAATACGAGAGCCATCCGCACCCTGCGCACCAAAACCACCGACTACCAAATTGCCCTGGGCGACCGCATAAATATTGCCATCGGCTCCTTTCAGCGGCGTCATCAACAAACTGCCACCTCGCAGGCTCTTACTGTTACCAATCGAAGAAATCGTAACGTCAATCGCCTGCCCCGGTTTGGCAAAAGCCGGTAGCTCAGCATGCACAGCCACGGCTGCAACGTTTTTGAGCTGCAGGTTGGTACCCTGCGGCAGGGTGACCCCAAACTGTTTCAACATGCTGTTGAACGACTGCGTGGTAAATGGCGTTTGTGTGGTCTGGTCGCCGGTTCCATCCAAACCGACCACCAGGCCATAACCAACCAGGGGATTGGACCGGACTCCGGCGATATCAGCGATGTCTTTAAGTCGCTCTGCTTGGCTCGTCACAGATACACTGGCAAATAACAATGCAGTCATTATGAGCAGCGCAAGGCGCAGGGATACCATGTAGCCCATACAAGACTGACTAAAAGAGGGACCTTTTCGACAAGCCCCCAGGGATGGGTTTAAAGCTGGCCCCGCGAGCAAAGCGAGTGCATTGGGTCCGCCGTGTCTTGCATGGACCAACTGTGTTATCCCCCGTACTACGGGTACTAAGTTTCTAAAAAACATCAAAACGGCCAAATCGGGTTATTAAAGAAACGCGAGATCCAGCTCAATTTGTTGGCATCCGCCAGCTCACCGCGCCCGCTGTAGCTAATATGAGCGTCGGCCAACTTGGTGGACGCTATCGTATTACTGGAATCTATGTCCTCAGGGCGGATCATGCCGCGTACGCGGATGAACTCGTCACCCCGATTCAGGGTCAGCCATTTTTCGCCCTGCACCCGCAGTAAACCATTGGGCAGTACCTCAGACACGGTAACCGCTATGCTGCCATCCAGCCGGTTACTCTGGTCACTGCTGGCCTCTCCGCCGAATTCACGGCTTTGGCTGATGCCGGTTTCCAGGCTGTAGTCGCCGGCGGACACCGGCGCACCCAGTATGTTCGGCTCGTTGAAGGTAATGTCATTCCCTTTGCTGATCTCGGTATCAGCCGATTTGCTGGATGTTGTACGCTCCTGCAAGAGGATAGTGACGATGTCACCGACCCGACTGGCACGCCGGTCGGAAAACAACGACAGGCTGTGGCCGGGCCGATAAATACCACCATCATTGGCTGGCGCCGCATCCTTTGCTGTCGGGTTGGCCGGCGCATAAAGCGGATCACCGGGGCTCGGCGGCATAACCACCGTACACGCTGAAAGCTGAACCAGCAGCCCCGCTACGGCGATATTACATATTCTGACTAACATTCTGCAGCATCTGATCAGCGGTTGATATCACCTTTGAGTTCATCTCATAGGCGCGTTGCGTGGTGATCATATTCACTAATTCTTCGACAACATCGACATTCGAGCTTTCCAACGAGCCCTGTTGCAGCGTTCCGGCCCCTTCAGTTCCCGGGGTGAGTGTTTGCGGCGTACCACTGGCTGCGGTCTCGCGGAACAGGTTGGCTCCAACAGCCTCCAACCCGGCTGGGTTGATGAAGTCAGTCAATTGCAAGGTGCCCACCTGGGTAGCGGTCGCCGATCCAGGGGTGACCACTGAGACTGTTCCATCCGTGCCGATAGTGATGGATCGGGCGTTGTTAGGGATAGTGATTCCCGGCTGCAGCTCCAGGCCGCCTGCGGTAACCAACTGACCTTCTGCGCTGAGGTGCAGTTGTCCGTTACGGGTATAGGCAGGCGAGCCATCTGGCATGACGACCTGAAAAAAACCACGACCATCGATGGCCACATCGAGATTCTGCTCGGTTACCTGAATACTACCGTTAGTGAATTGCTTTTGCGTACCCACCACACGCACACCGGTGCCGACCTGCAAGCCGGCTGGCAGTTCGCTAACTTCCGAGGTCTGCCCACCCGGTTGACGCTGAATCTGGTATAAGAGATCTTCAAACACAGCGCGGTCACGCTTAAAGCCTATGGTCGCTGAGTTGGCCAGATTATTGGAGATCGTTGCCAATTGAGTATCCTGGGCGTTCAGTCCGGTTTTGCTTGCCCACAGTGCCTGGTACATTTGCTTACTTCCTATGTTTCACTAATTATCGAGTTATATCTGTTGCTTCGCAGCCGCATCAGGACTGCGACAGCAGCCGGGTTGCAGACTCCGAGTTGGTGTCTATTTTCTTGAGCACATTGAGCTGTAACTCAAACTGCTTGGAAAGGCCCAGCACCTGGGTGATGGCCTCCACCGCATTGACATTACTGGATTCCAAGCGACCGGTTACTACGCTCACGAATGGGTCGCGAGCCAATTCTCCGCCCTCTTTGGGGCTGAACAATCCATCTTCCCGCTTCTTCATACCGGTCTCGGAGTCACTCACCAGTTTGATACGGTCTACCAGGGCAAGCGTTTCTGGGCCTTGCCCCAGAGCACGAACAGAGATGCCGCCATCTCTGCCAATTTCAATTTTCTGCGCGGGTGGAATCGCGATCGGGCCGCCGTTGCCAAGCACGGGAAGTCCTTCCCGGGTTGTCAGTTGACCCAGTGAGGTGATTTGCAGATCGCCAGCACGAGTGTAGGCCTCGCTGCCATCCCTGGCTATTACGGCAATAAATCCTTTGCCTTCAATCGCAACATCAAGGTCACGACCTGTTTCCTGCAAAGCCCCAACGCTGAAATCCGTTTCATTTGCCACGGTCGCGGCCGTAGCCCGACTGTTTAGCATGCCATCTGCATTGACATAACGACTTTCAGCAGCGACAAAGTCCCGTCGAAACCCGGTGGTGCTGATGTTCGCCAGATTATTGGCGTGCACCGTTTGGGCGTCCATGGTTTGCCGTGCCCCGGCCATTACCGTATAGATGGCTCTGTCCATAGCGTCTTCCTTAACCGCTGGGCATCCATGCCACTGAAACCAGCCTTCCGTGGCAAGTTTCAGTGGGTTGTGTGCACTCACATCCTGTGAATGTCGAAGCGTCCTGCTTCTGCTGAGCCAGCGTCCATACTGGCAGGTTCGCCCATCCGGGGGCTAGTGTCACCACGTCCTGTGATGAACAAGGGCTCATCCTTGAGCCAGTCCGTCCTATCCTGTGACGGTTTTTTGTTGTCGGCTGTCCCTGTCCGCTTATATTGTGGCCATCCGTGCCACTTTTTTGGCGGGTTTTCGCCGCACACCAATAGTGTTGCAAACAAGATGCCAACTTCCGCACCACCGAGCGAAGCGGTAAAAGTTGGCATTTAATAGTCTGCATAAACATGGCGGGTGTTCCAGGATTACTCATTTATCGCAGGTTAATGATGGTCTGCGTTACTGAGTCAGCCGTTTCAATGGTTTTTGAATTGGCCTGGAAATTACGCTGCGCCAATATCAGGTTCACCAGTTGTTCGGTCAGGTCCACATTCGAGTCTTCGAGTGCACCCGCCTGGATAACCCCAAATTGACCGGCGCCAGGCGCCCCGAGAATCGGTTGACCCGAGTCAATAGAGTCGCCCCATACTGAGTTGCCCAGCGGAGTCAGGCCACTGATGTTTGGGAAAGTGGCCAATTGCACCTGGCCAAGGGTTTGCGTTTCACCGTTTGAGTAGCGGGCGAAGATGCTGCCGGACTCGGCGACTTCAACGCCTGTCAGGCTGCCCTTCGCAAAGCCGTTCTGATTCAGTGAACTCACCGCAAACTCGCCGCCAAACGCTGAGGCGTTGGTCACATCAATCAGAAAGTTTGAGCTGTTTGCCGGTTCCGGGATCGGCACGACCGGCGGACTCAGCGGTCCAAGTGCGCCATTGGGAATACCATTGGCATCACGAGGCAACCAGTTTTCAATGACGATGTCTGATGAGCCTGCAGGGTCATAGGAACCATCAGCATTGAAGCGAAGTTCAAATACTGCGCTGGATGGATTGCCATCCACACCATTTGGGCCGACATTCCGACCATCGATCTGCACAACTGTATTCCACAAGGTGCCTTCCGGCTCACCCGGTCTGTTCGGCACCCGATAGAAATACTGCACTACATTGTGCGCGATACCTTCGGTATCAAAAATCGTGAACGAGGTCACCGAGTTGTATGAATTCGGATTGTCAGGGTCAAAAGTATTAGATGCAGGGTTGGCAATCGGTGTCAGCGGGCCAAAAATATTGGTGGAAGTGGGGTTCTCCAGTACCGCGAGATCGTCCAGAGTGATGGTGATCTGCCCGCCTACTGTGGCTTGCTGCGAACCCAGCACGGCTTCGTCAATAGTTTGCGAGGTGGTTCCGCCACCCCCACCGGTGGCCGTCACGGTTACCTGAGTACCGCTACCGACGGCTGCGGCGACATCAAAGATCAAGTCAGCGCCGGTTGTAGCGACCACTTCAATTTGCCCTCCGATCACGCTGGCACTCAAACCACTGGAGGCGTTAATGTTAGTAGCAAGCTCATTGATGTCGTTGCCCGCATAACTTGAGCCATTAATCAATAGCTGGTTGGTAGCGACAGGAAATCCTGTGTCAACCGTCAGCAGCGCCGAGGTTTCGGCCGAGGCCGATACTCCCGGCAGGGCACTCAGCTCACCGGCAATTTGTACGGCAGAGAGATTGTCGGCAGACGGAATGTTTTGGGTGGACCCGTTAAAGTCAACGGTCCCAGCGGTATAACCATTGTTCACACCCAACTGAACCGATTGTATTCCCGGGCCGCTGGAGGTAATGCTGGAGGTACGTTTCTCCAGAATTTCGGCCGACGCATCCAAGTTAAACGACTCATTCACTCTGGTGGTCGAACGTGGGGCAATGTCTCGCGTATTCAATAGCAAATCAGTGGGTTCACCAGATATGGTGCCGTCTTCCGATGCCAGCAGACCCTGCAGGCGCATACCAGAGTTGTTGACCACGAAGCCTTCGCTATCAATACTGAACATGCCGGCTCGCGTATAAGCGGGGGCACCGCCATCACGCAGCACGAAGAAACCGCCACCATTGATGGCCAGATCCAGCGCGTTGTCGGTAAAACTGATAGTTCCCTGGCCGAACTGCTGTTCAACCTGCTCTACGACTACGCCGCTACCAACGCCGTTACCGCCGCTGACAAATGATGCCGCAAAAATATCGGCAAACTCTGCGCGCGACTCTTTGAAGCCGATGGTCGCTGAGTTGGCAATATTATTGCCGGTTATCTCAAGGTCGGTTGCTGCGGCGCGTAGGCCACTGAGTGCGGTGTTAAAAGGCATTACTCTCTCCTTACTTCAACGATATTGCTGCTGCTTATTCCATTGGAATTAAAAAATCTCTTTGACTTGCGAGAGCGGCACAGTGCCAGCGCCCGCAACGTTCAGTGTTACTTCATTATTCTGTTCAAGAGTCACACTATTGACGTTACTGTTGAACTGGGTAGCCAAACGTTGAGGCTCCCCGTCGATCAGCGCCTCTACTTCAAACCGGAAAGTGCCTGGCGCAACCACTATCCCATCCTGACTCTGGCCATCCCATGCCAGCGGAATTTCACCAGCACGCAGTAAACCGGTCGCGTCATTGCGAATGACTTCGCGGTTTACCAGCTGGCCACCCTGATCATAAATACGAACTTCCACTTGCTCTGTGGGTAATGGCAGGCTTGCGCTCCCTTCTATGGGTTTATCAGCACGCAGCTCTGCGCTCTCGCTTGGCAGGCGAATACTGCGGCCTACCAGGGCAGACGCTTGCAATGCTTGATTGGAGCGCAAAGAGCCCGCCATGCTCTCGAATGAACTGTTGAGGTTTTGAATGCCTTCAACCGAACTGAACTGGGCCAGCTGGGCAATGAACTCGCCATTTTCCTGTGGGCTGAGTGGGTCCTGGTTGCTCAGTTGAGTCACCAGCAGTTGCAGAAATGCATCCTGACCAAGCTCGTTTTCCTTTGGAAGACTATCGGAGCGCGCGCGCGGCGACAGAGCATCCAGTGCCGAGTTATTGATTTGTGCGATGTCTGACATGGTGGCCTCCCTGTCGCTCCCGTTTACTGACCGAGTGTCAGCAAGCGTTGCAGCATGCTTTTGGTTGAGTTCATGACCTCAACATTGATTTGAAATGAACGCGATGCGGAAATCATATTGGTCATTTCCTCCACCACATTGATATCGGGTGAATACACATAACCCTCTTCATCCGCGAGCGGATGATTGGGCTGAAAACGCTTCATGCCAGGCTGATCGCTCTCGTAGATTCCAAGTACCTGAACGGCCATTCCACCCGTCTTGGGCTCTTCTATAGAAAACTCATCGCCAGCCTTCTGACCGTGCATCACGGCAGCGAAAATCGGGTGCCGAGGCTTATAGGTTTCCTCTGCTGAACCCGCCACTGCCTGCGCATTGGCAATATTGCTGGCGGTGGTATTCATACGCATGGATTGGGCATTCATACCCGAGGCTGCGATGTCGTATATGGCTCCTAATGACATGTTCTTATCCTGATCAGCGTCTGTTATTACTGTTGTTCATTGCCTATCGTTTGCTCAGCGCCCTGTCCAGCGGCTACTCGCCTTTGATCGCACCCAACAACCCACGGATACGACTACTCAAAAAGGTCATGCTGGCCTGGAAATCGCCGGCGTTGCGAGCAAAACGAGCCAGCTCCTGTTCGGTTTCCACGGTGTTGTCATCCATGGATGCCTGGCTGGGCTGACGGTACTTGAGTTCAAGTGGCACACCTTGAAGCGTATAAGCCGGCTTGTCAGTGCTGAGATGCCGTGCATGACTGGTCTGCAGCGCCAGACCCGCGGACGCCTGCAAACGACCTTCCGCCGCCTGCTGCAGAGTAGTTCTGAAGTCTATGTCCCGGGCTTTGAAGCCGGGAGTATCAGCATTGGCCAGGTTATGCGCCAATATTTCGGCACGCATGGTACGCAGTTTAAGTGCGTCATCATGAACGCCGAATGCTTTATCGAAACTTACTGCCATACTGGATCCTGCGTGTGCTATTTGTCAGGTGGTCACTGTGCCCAGGTATTCAGCAAGCGCTGTGCCAGCTTCAGTAAAACAATAAAAATCAATTACTTATGTAGTTCAGCCCGCGGATTCAACGGCAAATTTGCCGCCTTGGCAGGCACCGCCGGCAAGGCCTTGCCGGCAGCTTCTGCCCGCAGCAGTCCGGCCAACGGGCTGGTCAGTGGCCTATGAGCAATCCAGAAGGCACTCGGCCGCAGAAAGTAAGGCATGCAAATTGCATCGTTATGCGTATGAATACGTTGAACCTGTTAATCGTCAAAACACTGGCACTCCCAGCCTGCCTGCTGGCCGCTGCGTCTGTTGCGGGCAATACACTGCATCAGGCTTTAATTTCCGGGGTTCGTGCACACATTACCGAGATGGTTAACGACTACGCAGGAACGGAAAGCGAGCTTAGTGATTTGCAAATCAAGCTTAATGCGATTGACCAACGCCTGAAGTTGACCCAGTGCGCCAAGCCTCTCGATTTCGAGCACAACAATCACCAGCGATTGCCTGGCCGGGTGATGATTAAAGTCAGCTGTCGTGCCCAGCAGTCTTGGTCGCTGTATGTCCCCGCAGCAGTGAGCTGGGAGCAAAACGTGGTGGTCAGCACTCGGCCGATCGCCCGTGGGCAGGAGTTTCGCGATGGCGACCTGATTGTGCAAAGAATGCGCATTACCCAGCCCGGCGGGCAGGTTTTAAGCTCTCCGGACCAATTGCTTGGGAAAGCCAGCCAACGACGGATGCCCGCTGGAAAAGCCGTGGACTGGCGCTTTGTCGAGCAGGCCAAGTTGGTTCGAAAGGGTGACAGCGTTGTATTGGTCGCCAATAGCGGATCCATTCTGGTGAAAACCGAAGGACGAGCCCTGAGCGACGGCGCAATGGGCGAGCAAATTCGTATAGAAAACGCGTTGTCAAAACGAGTCGTAAAGGCCCGGGTGGTGGGCAGAGGCAAAGCAGAAGTTGTTTTATAGATTTTATCTTATTGTATTTATTAGTGTTTTTTTTCTAAAGTTTTGGCACTGAAGGCCGATTATTTAAACAAGTAGTGGTAAAAGGCGATACCGTCCTGAATACCATCTACCAGCAACAGCAGGTGACCTTATGGTAGGCGACATTAGCGGCCCGCGTAATCCGGGCATAGACAGCAAAAGCACTCAAACACAGCGTGGCACACCGCTGATAAGCGGCGGCGACCGGCAGGCAAGCCGAACGTCCGCAGGCGGCAGCGCGGCAGAGACTGTTCAGCTCAGCGACGAAGCGCGCTCAATTGCCGAACTCGAAGCCGCTGCTAAAAACGCTTCCGGCGTTGACAGTGCCAAAGTAGCGAGCGCGAAGCAAGCCATCGAAAGCGGTAGTTACGAGCTTAACGCCGAGCGCCTGGCCGG
>JAUIHW010000066.1 GCA_030431775.1 Gammaproteobacteria bacterium | reverse complement strand
TCTGATGCCGTGCAATCCCTGATTGTCACGATGCGTGATATTACCGAGAGCAAAACACACGAAGAACGTATTCGGCATCTGGCCTATTTCGACGCTTTGACCGGCTTGCCAAACCGTACGCTGTTTCACGACCGGCTTGAGCATGAGCTGCAACGCTGTGAGCGCAACGGCTTATTTGCAGCATTGCTGTTTCTTGACCTGGACAAATTCAAAGCGATTAACGACACATTGGGTCATGCGGCAGGCGACAAGTTGCTGCGGATTGCATCGGAACGTCTGAAGGTTAATGTGCGCAGCGAAGACACTGTCGCGCGCATGAGCGGTGACGAATTCACCATCATACTGAGCGGTCGTCAAAGTAAGGAGCACGTAGTTGCGGCAGCGACCCATGTCGCGCAGAAAATTCTCCGTGAGCTTGCCGAGCCTTTCAATCTCGAGGGCAGCGAGGCCTTCATTAGCGTTAGCGTTGGCGTAGCGGTTTACCCGGAAGATGGCATGACCTCATCCATGCTGCTGCGAAATGCCGATACCGCAATGTACTTCGCCAAAGAAGCCGGCAAGAACAACTATCAGTTCTACACGCCTAAAATGAATGCGCATTCCCTGGAGCAGCTGGCTTTCCAGAACAGCCTGCATAAGGCTGTGGCTGACCAGGAGTTCGAGGTATTCTTTCAGCCGCAGTATGACTACGCAACCCAAAATATGACTACGGTTGAGAGTCTCCTGCGCTGGCGTCTGCCAAATGGCGAGTTGGTCTCGCCAATGAAGTTTATTCCGCTGGCGGAGCAGACCGGCCTGATCATTCGTATGGGTGAGTGGCTAATTGAGCGATCTCTGTGGCAGTTTGCGGAATGGCGGAGCATGAGCATTCCGATTGATCGAGTGGCAATTAATTTGTCAGCTCGGCAATTTGGTGACGAGCGGCTTGTTGAATTCGTTAGTGACATGCTGACAAAGTTCCAGATTCCTCCACAGAATGTGGAGTTCGAATTGACCGAAAGCGTTATCATGGCCGACATGAGCGTGACCCGTAAGGTGATCGAAAATCTGAAGGCGCTCGGGGTGAGCGTTGCTATCGATGACTTCGGTACCGGTTATTCGTCGTTGCTTAATCTCAAGCAGTTGCCTATTGATGCGCTGAAAATCGATGGCAGCTTTGTGGCGTCATTGCCAGGTGGCCGGGAGGACCAGCAGATTATCAAAGTCATTTTGGCGCTGGCCGAAGGCCTGGGGCTGCGGGCAATCGCCGAAGGCGTTGAAAATGCTGAGCAATCTGCATTCCTCGAAGCGCTTGGTTGTTCAGCCGCTCAGGGCTATCTTTACTGCGGGCCCAAGCCCGCCTACGAACTGGAACAGTTTGTCCGCCAGCGGCTGCCCTCTGAGGAACAGCAGCGCAGCGCTTGAACCCTGGCACGCTGACCCACAGCTACCGACCACAAAATCCTGATTAGCGCGTGCTTGTCACGGGGCGATACTGTAGAATCTCGCGACTTTCCTGGCGGTCTAAAACGGAGAGCAGAGATGTTTAGTAAGCAGCAACAGATAGCCGGTTTTGATGATGAAATCTGGCAGGCAATAATCGATGAAGAGCGCCGCCAGGAGCAGCACATCGAACTGATTGCATCGGAAAACTACGCCAGCCCACGAGTGATGCAGGCGCAGGGTTCGGTGTTGACCAACAAATACGCCGAGGGCTATCCGGGCAAGCGCTACTACGGCGGCTGCGAACATGTGGATACGGTCGAAGAAATTGCAATCGACCGGGTAAAAGCACTTTTCGGTGCCGACTACGCAAATGTGCAGCCGCATTCAGGCTCGCAGGCCAATTCGGCTGTCTATATGGCCTTGCTTGAGGCCGGCGATACGGTATTGGGAATGAGCCTGGCCCATGGTGGGCATTTGACCCATGGCGCGTCAGTTAATTTTTCGGGCAAAATCTATCACGCGGTGCAGTATGGGCTCGACCCCAATACTGGAGAGATCGACTACGCCGAAGTAGAGCGTCTGGCGCACGAGCATAAACCAAAGATGATCATGGCGGGCTTTTCCGCCTACTCGATGATTGCGGACTGGCAGCGCTTTCGCGACATTGCAGACGCTGTTGGTGCTTACCTGGTTGTGGATATGGCCCATGTGGCGGGTCTGGTCGCGACCGGTTTATACCCCAGCCCGGTAAAAATTGCCGATGTCTGCACGTCTACAACCCATAAAACATTGGGTGGGCCACGTGGCGGCATCATTCTGGCCAGGTCTAATCCCGAGCTTGAGAAAAAACTGAACTCAGCTGTTTTTCCTGGTGGGCAGGGTGGCCCGTTGATGCATATCATTGCCGCGAAGGCTGTGTGCTTTAAAGAAGCCATGAGCGATGAATATCGCATCTATCAGCAGCAGGTCTTGAATAACGCCAAGACCCTGGCGGCCGAAATCATGAAGCAGGGCATCGATGTGGTTTCCGGCGGCACCGAAAACCACCTGTTTCTGGTTGATCTGATCAGCAAAGACATTACCGGCAAAGATGCTGATGCCGCGTTGGGCCGGGCCCACATCACCGTCAACAAAAACGCCGTGCCCAATGACCCCCGCTCGCCGTTTGTAACCAGTGGATTGCGGATCGGCACACCGGCGGTTACCCGGCGTGGCTTCAAAGAGCCGGAAATGGTTCAAATTGCACAATGGATTGCCCGCGTGGTTGGCAGTTTGGACGATGATACTGTGATCAGCGCAGTCCGTGCCGAGGTTGCAGAGCTGTGCCAGCGTTTTCCGGTATACGCCCCTTGATGGCAGTGCACACTCCGCAGGACTAGCACACTGAGCCACTGCCGGTGTGACTGCAAACGGGTACAATGTGAGCCTGAAACTGAGAGAAGCTGCTCATGCGCTGCCCGTTTTGTAACGCTGCGGAAACCAAAGTAATCGATTCGCGTCTTGTCAGCGAAGGTAACCAAATTCGCCGGCGTCGCGAGTGTTTGGGTTGTGCGGAGCGGTTTACTACCTACGAGGTGGCGGAATTGCTGATGCCTCGAATCATAAAGTCCAATAATCTGCCCGAGCCATTCAATGAAACCAAGTTGCGCAACGGTATTCTGAAAGCCCTGGAAAAACGCCCGGTCAGCATGGAAACCGTTGATGCCGCGGTCAATCAGATCAAACATGAATTGCAGTCCATGGGAGAGCGAGAAGTGCCAGCTCTGCAGCTGGGCGAGCTGGTGATGGAGCAATTAAAACGCATTGACCACGTTGCCTACGTGCGTTTTGCCTCGGTCTACCGAAGCTTTCAGGATCTCGAAGAGTTCCGCCAGGAAATTGATAAGCTGTCTCGCGAGCAAGTTGTCGATATCCTTCCCAAAGGCAGCTGATTTGAGCAGTACGGACCGGAAATATATGCAGCGCGCTGTGGAATTGGCCAAGCGTGGCTGGTACTCCACATCGCCAAACCCTCGCGTAGGTTGCGTAATTGCCCGCGGCGAGCTGTGCGTAGGAGAAGGGTGGCACGAGCGGGCTGGGCAAGCACATGCCGAAGTTATGGCGCTGGCCGCCGCTGGCGGACAGGCTCGGGGTGCAACTGCCTACGTCACTTTGGAACCGTGCTGCCACCAGGGGCGCACAGCGCCATGCAGTCAGGCTTTGATCAACGCCGGTGTGTCTCGTGTGGTGTGCGGCATGCTGGACCCAAACCCGCTGGTTGCCGGCAAAGGCGTAGCGCAATTGCAAGCGGCCGGCCTGGAAGTGCAGGTCGGTATATTGGAGGCCGAAAGTCGCGCACTCAACCCAGGCTATATCAAGCGCCAGGTACAGGGTTTGCCTCGCGTTCGCTGTAAAATGGCGATGAGTCTGGATGGCCGCACTGCCATGGCGAACGGAGAAAGTCAGTGGATCACCGGCGTTCAGGCGCGCCGCGATGTACAAAGCCTGCGGGCAGAGAGTTGTGCCGTGCTCTCGGGAGCGGCAACAGTTGTTGCCGACAATGCCCGGCTCACGGTGCGTGAAGCTGAGCTGGGAGAGCCGCTATGGCAAGAATTGCGCGGTCGCCAGCCCTTGCGGGTTATTCTTGATCGCAATGGCAAGTGCCCGACAGATGCGCCGATTTTTCAGGAAGCGGGCCCGGTGTTGTGGATCGTCGGCAGTAACGCCATTATCAATACTGACTGGCAGCAACAAAAGAATCTCGACATATTACAACAACCCACTCCTCGGCCAGACCTTGAATCGGTCATGCGAGCGCTCGCGGAGCGGGCTTGTAATGATGTGTTGGTTGAAGCGGGGCCAACACTGGGCGGGGCGTTGCTGCGTGCCGGCCTGCTTGATGAGTTGACGGTTTACCTCGCACCTAAACTGATGGGCAGTGACGCGAGGCCATTGTTTGAGTTACCGCTGGAGCATCTGGCCGACAGTATTGAATTGGACGTCAAAGACATTCGCCCGGTAGGGGAGGATTTTCGCTTGGACGCCAGACTGAAAAAAACCCAGGAGTGAATCTGAATGTTTACCGGAATTGTTCAAGCGCTTGGCAAGGTGACCGGGCTTGAGGAGCACGGCGGAGATGTGGTGCTGACAATCGAATCTGCGGAGCTGGCATTGGACACGGCCGAGCTGGGGGACAGTATTGCCGTGAACGGAGTCTGTCTGACAGTTACCGACAAAAGTCCCGCTTTATTTTGTGCGGATGTGTCTGTGGAAACACTGAATGCAACAACCTTAAAGCACTGTCGGCCTGGCAGTCCGGTCAATCTCGAAAAAGCCGTACTCGCCAATCAGGCGCTGGGCGGTCATCTGGTCAGTGGCCATGTAGACGGTGTTGGTCGAGTCGCCAGCCTGCAGGCGGATGCCCGCAGTACACGTTTTGTGATCCAGGCCCCGGCTGGATTGAACAAGTACATTGCGCCCAAAGGCTCTATTACCATCGATGGTGTCAGTCTGACGGTGAACGAGGTGTCCAATCACGGGTTTGGTGTAAACATCATTCCTCACACCAGCCAGCAAACCCTGTTTCACACCTACCAGGTTGGGTCGGAAGTTAACCTGGAGGTGGATTTGATCGCACGCTATGTGGAACGCCTACTGACAAGCAGCCAAGAGCAAGAAGGCGTGAGCTACCAGCTGCTTAAGGATAACGGCTTCGCTTAGCTGGAATGGCGCTGGCCAATCGTAGCGTGGTCAGCCGTAAGCGATCAGCCGGTCGCGGCCTTTGGATTTGGCCTGGTACATCGCACGGTCGGCTGCCTGGATCAGGTCCGGTGCTTCCAGAAAGGCTGATTTCTGATCCAGCGTGGCCACTCCGGCAGAAATGGTGACATGCAGATTACTCCCTTTATGCCGAATCCGTCCGTCTTCCCGGAATGCCTGCACAAGGCGCGAGCCCAGTATGTTTGCGGTTTTGCTGTCTGAGCCTGGCAGGATGACCAGAAACTCCTCCCCTCCCCAGCGAGCGACTATGTCTTTTTCGCGGACACCATCGGCCAGTAACTGCGCCCCATGTTGCAATACAGCATCACCCGCCTCATGGCCGTGGTTATCATTAATGTCTTTAAACCGGTCAAGGTCGATAAAGATCACGCTGAGCGGCCAATTGTGCTCTCTGGACAATTTGAATTCATCGTCCAACAGTTCGGTGGCATAGGCACGGTTGTACAGCGATGTCAGAATATCGCGCTTGGTTCGTTCGCGCATGTCGCTGACCTGGCGGCGGATACGCTCAGTGGTTGCGCGTTCGTCGCCCAGTTCTCTTATGGTCGATAGACTTCTCTCCACCAGACTGTCCTTGGCTTTTTGCAGCAACCGATCAGGTTCGTCCCCACCCAGCAGTTTGACCTCAAACAAAGCCTCAATATCCGGTATCAGGGCCTGCAGCTGGGCCGCAAGAGTATCCAGCCAGTCGTCCCCGACACTCCAGTAGTCCTGCGCCCTCGCCAGCCCCTGCGAGCTTGTCTCTTGATCAGCATCAGGGAGAAAAATATCCGCGCACAAAGCGGCCACATTGACAGTTTGTCGCAGCGCACCATCAAGATAGCCCTTGTTGTCCACTGAATCGTCGTGGCTACTCCCAACCGCTTCAACTAATTGGCTGGGGAGATGCCATGTTTCCAGAAGCCAGGCGCCGGCTTCGGCATGGTCAGCATTGAAGGCCTGCTTTTCAAAAGTGATCAAGCGCTTGTGTGGATGTTGCTCGTCGGCCGCCATTGTTTCGTAGCCACCATCGACAGCTTTATCCAGTGCAAGTACGCCAATGTCCTGTAGCAGTGCGGCCAGAAAACACTCCTCCGCCGGTGCCGAGCTGTGGTCACGCCCCAGTATTCTGGCGATGCTGGCGGTGAGAATGCTGCGGCGCCAGAACAGGTCATAGTTCAGGCCACCGGCGGACTCTGCACGCAAGCTTTTGTACAGCGAGAAACTCAAGGCAAGAGTCATTGTTGTCTGCAGGCCGAGCAGGACAATGGCTTCGCGGATATTGTCGGAATGGCGACGCTGGCCATATAAGGGCGAGTTGGCGGTGCGCAGCAGCTTCGCAGCCAGCGCAGGGTCCAGGCTGACGGCATCGCCGATGTCAGCCATGGAGGTGGAGGGAGCATCCGCCAAGTCAACGATCCTGGCCGCCGCTGCCGGCAGGCTTGGAAGGTATTCACATTGCTCGAGTTTTCGCCGCAGGGCAACATCCATGTTGCAGCTCATCCTTGTTGGTATTCAGCCGTCCGCATATCTGTTTATCGGCCGCTATCGACAATTCCTTAGTGCACCGAAAAGCCGGCAAAAATGCTATTATTCGCCTTTGCCAATTAATTGTCTGGACCCGACCATGAGTGAAATAGCAACGTACGAAGGCGACTTTACCGGTCGGAAGCGCAAGTTTGCGTTGGTAGTGTCGCGGTTTAACAGCTTCGTTGTGGACAGCCTCGTGACTGGTGCGGTTGACACCCTGCGCCGCCATGGGGTTGCCGAGCAGGATATTTGTGTCTATCGGGCGCCTGGTGCCTATGAGCTGCCTTTATTGGCCAGCAAAGTGGCCGAACAGGAAGGATTTGATGCCATTATTGCCCTTGGTGCCGTTATTCGTGGCGGGACTCCGCACTTTGATTACGTCGCGGGAGAATGCGTTAAGGGTTTGTCCCAGGTCAGTCTGCAAGCCGGCATCCCGGTCGCTTTCGGCGTATTGACCGTGGACACCATTGAGCAGGCCATCGAGCGGGCGGGCACCAAAGCCGGAAACAAAGGCGAGGAAGCTGCTTTGTCCGCGCTGGAAATGGCTAGCTTGCTTAGTAAAATTTAGCCATTATGGGCGCATCGCAACAACCGCAGATTGCGGCGCGCAAACTCGCTCGTCATTATGCAGTGCAGGCCACCTATCAGTGGTTGATGACCGCCACCCCGAGCCATGAAATCGAAGCGCAGTTCCTTACCGACTACCAGGACAAAGAGTTTGATCGTGAGTTTTTCCACGCCCTGCTGAGCGGCGTGGTACGCGACGCACAGTCGCTTAATGAGCAGATTGCCGGGGCCATCGACCGTGCGCTTGAGGAGCTGGATGTGGTGGAAAAGGCTCTGCTTCTGGTGGGTAGCCTTGAATTGGCGGAGCATCTGGAAGTGCCCTACAAAGTAGTGATCAACGAGCACGTCAACCTGGCGAAGAAATTCGGGGCCACGGACAGTCATAAGTACATCAACGGCGTTCTGGACCAGCTGGCAACGGGCTTACGCCCGACGGAAACCGCTAGCCAGCGCAAGCCATGAGTGCCGAGTTTGCGCTGATCGAGCGCTATTTTGCTCAGTTGGGCAATGGATACCCCGCAGTGGTTCTGGGAATTGGCGATGATGCTGCAGTGGTACAGCCACCCGACGGCCAAGAACTCACAATGAGCACCGACACATTGCTCGCCGGGGTGCATTTTCCGCACGCTGCACCGCCTGAGTTGCTGGCCTGGCGGGCCTTGCAGGTCAATTTGAGCGATCTGGCTGCGATGGGCGCTGAACCGCTGGCGTTCACGCTGGCCCTGAGCCTGCCGGCAATCGACGATCAATGGTTACGGCCATTTGCAGCGGGGCTGGCCGCTTGTGCTAAAAACAGTGGTATACCGCTGGTGGGTGGTGACACGACCAGCGGTTCCTTAGCGATCACCATAACTGTACTTGGGTCAGTGCCGCGTGGACAGGCGCTGACACGGGCTGGGGCCCGAGCGGGTGATGGTATCTACGTGGACGGTACTTTGGGGGACGGAGCCGCTGCGCTGCACCTGTTGACCCAGGGCAGTCTTCAGGATTCTCCCGCGCTGCAGCAGCGCTTCTATCAGCCTGAAGTGAACTTGCCCCTGGGTGTTGCCCTGCGATCGCTGGCGCACGCCGCCATTGATGTGTCAGACGGCCTGTTGGCCGACCTGGGGCATGTACTGAGTGCCAGCTCGGTTGGCGCGGAGCTACAGTTGACCGCTTTGCCTGTGTCGGAGGCGAGCAGAGCAGCTGCCAGCAACCTTGCGCAATCGCAGCTGTGGAGTTTGACCGGAGGCGATGATTATCGCCTTTGTTTCACGATGCCCCCAGAGCATGAGCAGCAACTGTCCGAACAAGGATATGAGCTGAACCGTATTGGCACTGTCTCTACCGAACCCGGAATTCGTTTGTACGAAGGTGCTGTCGAAAAGCCACTGCCTGAGCGTACCGGATATGAGCATTTCGGGCATCAATAATGAGCGATGAAGCCATAAAGAAACTGTTATGGCGCCATCCCGCGCATTTTTTGGCATTGGGCTTGGGCTCAGGCTTGTTGCCGCGTGCCCCGGGCACCTGGGGCAGCCTGGCTGCCGTTGCAATCTACCCATTGGTGTTTGCCAAGCTTTCACTGGGTTGGGCAGCGCTCGGTTTGCTGCTTGCTTTTGTTGTTGGGGTGTATCTTTGCGGTAAATGTTCAGCGGCACTTGGTGTACACGATCATGGCGCGATCGTTTGGGATGAATTTGTTGGTCAGTGGATGGTGCTGCTGTATATCTGTGAAGCATGGAACCTGCATTGGTTTACGGCAGGTGTACTCGCATTTGGCCTGTTTCGTCTGTTTGACATCGTTAAGCCCTGGCCTATTAGCTGGTTTGATCAACACACCAGGGGCGGCTTTGGTGTTATGTTAGATGATGTGCTGGCCGCGGGCTTCGGAATTGGTTTGTTGGCAATTGTGCAGGCGCTTTGGTAATGGGCCGGGGAAAACGAAACGTCTTCATTGTGGTCATTGTTGCTTTGGCCTTAGTGGCGCAATACATGCTTAGCCAACAGCAGCCGCGCAGCGACGACAGCCTCTCCGGTAAGGTCGTACGGATTGTTGATGGCGACAGCCTGTACCTGGAGGGCTACAAACAGCAGATCCGCTTGTGGGCTGTAGACGCTCCGGAGCGCGATGAGCCGGGCTATGCCGCAGCCCGTGAGCAACTGAGACAACTGGCCGCAGACCGGCAGCTCACTTGCTACATACAGGATACCGACAAGTACGGGCGCACAGTTGCGCGTTGCGAAGATCGCACAGGCAGGGACGTTAATCGTGCCATGTTGCAAAGTGGCACGGCGGCAGAGTATTGTCGCTTTTCAAATAATTTCTACGGCAACTGCTGAGCAAGCAGACGGTTTTGGAGAATTGCATGGGTGACAAGAAGTACGATATCTACGGTATGGGCGCGGCTTTGGTCGATACTGAAATTGAGGTCAGTGATCGCTTTCTTCAGGAAGCCGGCGTAGACAAGGGGGTGATGACCCTGGTGGATGAACCCCGCCAGCATGAATTGCTCAAGTTGCTGCACGCTCATTTGGCAGAGTCCAGGCTGGCCAGCGGCGGTTCTGCAGCGAACAGTCTGATTGCCAGCAGCTATTTCGGTAGCCGGGCATTTTTTTCCTGCAAGGTGGCTGCTGATGCCAACGGCAGCTTTTATCTGTCCGATCTTGAGCAGGCAGGTGTCAGCTTCAATGCCAACGCAGATAAGGACGAAGGTATTACCGGCAAGTGCCTGGTCATGATTACCCCTGATGCCGAGCGCAGTATGAATACCTTTCTGGGAATCAGCGAGCAGCTTTCCGAGCATGAACTGGATTTGCAGGCTTTGCAGCAATCTGAATATTTGTATTTGGAAGGTTACCTGGTGACCTCGCCTACTGGCCGTGCCGCAGCCATTAAAGCGCGCGAGGCGGCGCAGCTGCATGGGGTTAAAACCTCGTTAAGCCTGTCGGACCCAAGCCTGGTGGAGTTTTTTCGAGATGGACTACAGGAAATGCTGGGTGAGCGGGTTGATTTGTTGTTCTGCAATGAAGCCGAAGCCTGTCAGTGGGCTGAAACTGATACCCTTGAACAGGCTTTGGACACCTTAAAAAGCAGTGCTCGCTGCTTTGCGGTGACGCGCGGCGCCAAGGGGGCACTGGTCTTTGACGGCGCTGAGCTTATTGAAATTGCTGCTACCCCGGTGCAAGCGGTGGACACCAATGGGGCCGGCGATATGTTTGCCGGTGCCTTCTTGTATGCATTGAGTGCGGGTCGAAGTTATGCCGAGGCAGGTCACCTCGCGAGCATGGCGGCCGCCGAGGTGGTGTCAGACTTTGGACCACGCCTGGCTGCGGACAAGCACCAGGACATTCTGGCGAGGTTTAATTGGTAACCAGGCTCTCAAGCCGTGCTGACACTTCCAGTGTCATGCCGTTGTCGAGGTCGATCTGTAAAGTGGCCGTCTGTTGCCCGCTTTCCCACGCCATATCAAACAGCATCAGGTGTTTTCCGCCGGGTTGAAGTTGTAAGCTGGATTGTGCTTCTGCGGCCGGGTTCGCCATGCGCCGCATTTGCATCTGGCCGTCGCGGTGAATATGCTCATGTAACTCAATCGCGCCGGCTACGTCTGAGCGAATCGCCTGAATGGCGACAGTCTGCTGGGTGTGGTTGTGCAGTGTGAAGTATCCAGCCCCAGTACTTTTACCGGGTACTGGCAAGCGAATTCGCGCATCGCTCACTGCAAGCCCAGTCGGTGGCGGTGTTTCAGGAGAGACTGCAGCTGTATTGCTGTCACAGGCGCTCAGAGCAAACAGGCCGATTAGTAATAAAGTGCTGTAAAACGGTCGCGGCATCGTTTTGCTCCGCCTCCCCTTTTGTGCTGCAAAAAAGCGAAGTGTATCAAGCTTACGGGACTCGCTACGCTGATCGTTGAACTTTTCTCGCAATCTCACACCAAAGAACGGAGTTGCATGGGTGTACTCGGCTATACTGGTGGCATGTTAGCTTTCTCAGCATTTCGGCTTCGCTTACGGTCCTGGCATAAACCGGCCGTCCGGATTTTCGCTACGTTATTGCTGGGTCTTGGCGCTGTATTGCCTGCAACGGCCAGTGACTCTGGCAGCAATATTTTGACCAAAGGCTTTAGTGGTAACCAATTCGCAGTTAGCCAGACGGATGACTTCCTGCCGGTTGATGAGGCATACCAGCTCTTGGTTGAGCGGCAAAGCGGTGGGGAGCTGAGCATTAGCTGGTCCATCGCCGAAGGCTATTACCTGTACCGGCATGCATTTTCTGCGCAGGCGCAGACCGAGGGTGGCAAGTTGCAGGATTTGCCGCTGCAGATACCTCCGGGTCAGGCCAAACACGATGAGTACTTTGGTGACGTCGAGGTTTACTACCTCAATGCCAGCGTGAACGCCGCCATCGAGTCGGGAACGCCTGCGTTCAGCATTACTTATCAGGGTTGTGCGGACGCCGGTCTTTGTTACCCACCGACCACACGCTATTTTGCGCTGCTCAACAATGGGTCAGCCGAAGCAGTTGGCAATTTTCCAGGCGCTGAGGTGAATTCAACTGCCGCGATGACGGCGGAATCGCTAAGTTCACCGGGTCTGGCGCAGCCCTCATTTCTGTTAATGGCCCTATTTGCGTTTTTGGGTGGCATGATTCTGAACCTGATGCCTTGTGTGTTTCCGGTGCTGGCTTTGAAGGTGCTGGGACTGGTTAATGCCGGTTCGGTGTCGTTGGCCGAACAAAGGGCGCATGGCTTCAGCTATACCGCGGGAGTGGTCAGTAGTTTCCTGTTGGTGGCGTCGGTGCTGCTGGTGTTGCGTTCTGCCGGTGAAGCTCTGGGTTGGGGATTCCAGTTACAAACGCCCTGGCTGGTTGCCGCACTGGCTTATCTGTTTTTCGTGCTTGCGCTATCCATGTCTGGGTATATCGAATTTGGTGGTGCACTGGCCGGTGTTGGGCAGAACCTGACTGAGCGCAGTGGTCACAGTGGTTCCTTTTTTACCGGAGTTCTGGCCGTGGTGGTCGCAAGCCCCTGCACTGCTCCGTTCATGGGGGCAGCGCTGGGATTTGCCCTGGTTCAGCCGCCGGTGCTGGCGCTGACCATATTCGCGGCGCTCGGGTTTGGCATGGCCGCGCCGTTTCTCTTGCTGGTTGGAATGCCGGGCCTTGCGCGTCTGTTGCCAAGACCAGGGGCGTGGATGGTCACCTTCAAACAGCTAATGGCCATTCCCCTGTATATCACAGTGGTGTGGTTGCTGTGGGTAGTTGGCCGGCAAACCAACGTTGATGGCATGGCGATCGTACTCTGCGGTTGCGTGATTATCTACACTGCGCTGTGGCTTTGGCGAGGACCAGGCGTCGCTCGCAAGCTGGTCAGTGGTCTGGTGGCGCTGATTGCCGTCAGCTTGCTAAGCGGTCCATGGCTGGATAGCGGCACGGCTGCAGGCCAGAAAATGGCTAATGCGTATTCTGCCGACAAAGTACTTGAGTTGCGCAGTCAGGGAAAACCGGTTTTCGTGAACCTGACCGCAGACTGGTGTATTACTTGTCTGGCCAATGAGCGGGTAGCCTTGTCCCAGCAGTCGGTACTCGAAGAGTTCAGCGCCAACAACGTCGCCTATCTGAAAGGCGACTGGACCAATAGCGACCCGACGATTACCGAGCTATTGAAGCAATTTGGTCGCAGCGGGGTGCCCCTGTATCTGCTTTATCCGGCCGAATTGTCGGAGCCGGCGGTCGTGCTGCCCCAGCTGCTGACACCAACAATCGTTATCGATGCCGTGCGAAGCATCAACGGCGTTGCTGAGCGTGGGCTGGGCAACACAGCTTTGGCGCAATAGTTGCTAAAATCCCCAAACTGGTAGACATATTCCAGGAAACAGGCCTATTATGGCGCTGTGTTTGGGTTTCTGTATTCGCGAGGGCTGACGGAAACGGTGCCAATAACCCGGTTCGACTGAATGGAACGGCGATAACAAATGGCGGATATCTTAGTGCTGAACGGCCCCAATCTGAATTTGCTGGGGCGCCGTGAACCGGAGATTTATGGCACGACCACGCTTGAGCAGATCGAGCAGTCCCTCACGGAACAGGCCAGGCAGAGTGGCTTCAGCCTGCGTTGTGAGCAGAGCAACGCCGAGCATGTGCTGATAGAGCTAGTGCACAGTATTTTTGCAAGCCAGACGCAGGCGGTGCTGATCAATCCGGGTGCGTTCACCCATACCAGTTTGGCGTTGCGAGATGCGCTGTTGGCGGTTGGCAAACCCTTTTATGAGGTTCACATCAGCAATGTTCACCAGCGAGAAGCCTTTCGAGCGCGTTCTTACCTGTCCGACGTCGCCGCAGGTGTGGTCTGCGGGCTTGGTGTTGCCGGTTACCAGTTTATGATGGCCGCGCTGTTGGCACGGCTGCAAAGTCCTGTTGAAATGAAAAGAGAAATCTAATGGATATACGCAAAGTCAAAAAGCTGATCGAATTGTTGGAGGAGTCCAACATCAATGAGCTGGAAATTCATGAAGGGGAGGAGTCTGTCCGAATCAGTCGGCATGGCCAGCAGGCCGTGACTGTAGCAGCCCCCCAGGCTGCACCGCTGGTACAGGCTCCGGTCGCCGCTGCTCAGTCTGCACCGGAGCCGGTCGCTGCACAGCCGCAGGCGGCGGCCAAGGCCGAAGAGCCGGCCGGTCATGCCGTTCGCTCACCGATGGTAGGCACGTTCTACCGAGCTTCCTCACCGGGGGCGCAACCGTTTGTGGAAGTTGGGCAATCTGTAAGTGCCGGCGACGTTGTTTGTATCGTTGAAGCGATGAAAATGATGAACCAGATCGAAGCGGATAAGTCTGGTGTTGTTGAGGCTATTCTGGTCGAAGACGCCGAGCCGATTCAATTTGACCAGCCGCTGATCATCATCGGTTGATGCAAAATGATAGATAAACTCGTAATTGCAAACCGTGGCGAAATAGCGCTGCGAATTCTTCGGGCCTGCAAGGAACTGGATATTCCAACCGTCGCTGTGCACAGTAAGGTGGATGCTGAGCTGATGCATGTTCGCCTGGCAGACGAGTCAGTGTGTATAGGCCCCAATCCTTCGGCTCAGAGTTATCTCAATATCCCCGCCATTATTTCGGCCGCTGAAATTACCAATGCCTCGGCCATTCATCCGGGCTACGGTTTTCTTGCGGAAAATGCTGATTTCGCTGAGCAAGTGGAGCGCAGTGGTTTTGTGTTTGTCGGGCCCACCGCGGACGTGATTCGTTTGATGGGCGACAAAGTATCCGCCATTAAAGCCATGCAGCAGGCTGGAGTTCCCACGGTGCCCGGCTCTAACGGGCCGCTGACCCAGGATAGTGAACGAACCATAATGATTGCCCGGGATATTGGCTACCCGGTGATCGTGAAAGCCGCCGCTGGTGGTGGTGGACGCGGTATGCGAGTGGTTCATGAAGAGGCCGACTTGCTGAGTTCCATTGACCTGACCCGTTCCGAGGCCATGGCAGCTTTCGGTGATGCCACGGTTTATCTCGAGAAGTTTCTACAGAACCCACGGCACGTCGAGGTTCAGGTCATTGCAGACGGACAGGGAAATGCCGTGCACCTGGGTGATCGGGATTGCTCACTCCAGCGGCGACACCAGAAAGTTGTAGAAGAAGCGCCAGCGCCCGGTATCGCTGAAGATGCGCGTAATGAAGTGTACGCAGCCTGCGTCAAGGCCTGCCTTGAGATTGGTTACCGCGGGGCGGGAACGTTTGAATTTCTGTACGAAGATGGCCGCTTCTACTTTATTGAAATGAACACCCGTGTTCAAGTAGAGCATCCGGTAACGGAAATGGTAACCGGCATCGACATTGTCAAGGAGCAGCTGAATATTGCCTCCGGCCAGCCGCTCTCTTTTTCACAGTCCGACGTGCATATTTCAGGGCATTCGGTGGAATGCCGAATCAATGCCGAAGACCCCGACAGCTTTATACCCAGCCCGGGCCCGGTCGAACGTTTTCACCCACCGGGCGGCAATGGCATTCGTGTGGACTCGCATCTCTACAGTGGCTACACCGTGCCTCCGTATTACGATTCTTTGATCGCCAAGGTTATTGCCACGGGCGCCACTCGTGCTGAAGCCCTGAAACGCATGCGTAATGCACTTGAGGAAATGATCATCGTTGGGATCAAGACCAATATCCCACTGCATCGCCAGCTCGTGGTTGATGAACCCTTCGGCCAGGGCGGCGTGAACATTCATTATCTGGAGAAAAAGCTTGGCCTGTAGGCCTCCAGAAGGTCATGGCCTCACAAAAGCAACTGACTATCCAGGTAGCGTCGACCCAGCTCGATGCTGTTGAAGCCGCCCTGTTTGCGCTGGGTGCGCTGAGTATCAGTGTCAGTGACGCCGAGGATCAGCCGGTGTTCGAACACTATAAGGATGAGAGCCCCCTGTGGGACAGCCTGACTGTACAGGCGCTGTTCCCACCTCAGCTGACGCTTGATGAATTGCAAGGGCAGTTGGCACTTGCGGTAGGCCCGGCGGGTGTTTCCTGGCAACTGGAACCACTGGATGATCGTGACTGGCACGCTGCCTGGTTGGACCGCTACGAGCCAATGTGTTTTGGCGACCGGCTCTGGGTTTGCCCATCCTGGAAACCGATTCCTGCTGCTTGCCAATACCCGGTGATTATTGATCCGGGGTTGGCCTTCGGGACCGGAACCCACGCGACTACGGCGATGTGCCTGCAATGGCTGGACCAGGCCGAACTTGAAGGTAGTTGTGTGTTGGATTTTGGTTGTGGCACCGGAATTCTTGCCATCGCAGCCGCCAAGCTCGGCGCCAAACCGGTAGTGGCGGTTGATAATGACCCCGAAGCTGTTGTTCACAGCCGCGATAACGTCGCAAGGAACGCACTCAGCGATAGCGATATAATCTGCTGCGACCTTCTGGAGTATCGGGCCTATTGCAGCAAGGCAGATGTCGTGATCGCCAATATTCTCGCTGGCCCGCTGATCAAGCTTGCGCCAGAACTTGGCGGGCTTCTGGCCAGCGATGGGCAGCTTGTGTTGTCCGGTATACTGGAAAGCCAAGCCGAACAGGTAATTGCCGCCTACAATGATACTATTAGCTTTATCGAGCCCATGCAGCGCGAAGAGTGGATGCTGTTGCATGGTCGAAAACGCCAACCAGTCAATAGTGAATCCGTGACCCCAGCCGGTTTATGAACCCTGTGTCAGCCATGTCCGACATGATCAGCCAGTGCCCCAAGTGCATGACCTCGTTCAAAGTGACCGAGGAGCAACTGCAGGTTGCCGCCGGCAAGGTCCGCTGTGGTTACTGCATGAATGTGTTCATGGGTAATGAGTACCTGATTAGCGGAGGTGAAGACTCTGACGGCCAGGTGGATGAGGGGGTATTGCGGAGTTTGCTGGAAGCAGA
>JAUIHW010000117.1 GCA_030431775.1 Gammaproteobacteria bacterium | reverse complement strand
CCGAAAAACGTCACACAAACCGCTGAGATAGCGGATGGGTGGTTACCGCTTTACTATTCTCCCTATCGCCAGGAAGTGTATGCTGACCAGTTGAAGGCCGCCAAACCAGGCTTTGAAATCCCGGCAACGGTGACTGTGTCCATTAATGATGATCTCGATGAGGCTCTCGCACCGGTTAAGGCGATGCTTGGTTTTTATATTGGTGGTATGGGTTCGAAGAAACGCAATTTCCACAAGGAACTAATGGCTCGTATGGGCTTTGAGGCCGAAGCCGAGCAAATTCAACAACTGTTCTTTGAGGGCAAGCGGGATGCCGCTATTGCGGCGGTTCCAGACCAGATGGCCGACGAAATCTCACTGGTTGGGCCAAAAGAGAGGATTCGGGAGAAGCTTCAGGACTGGAAAAACTCTCCGGTAACCTCGCTGTTGGTTCATGGTGACCCGGAGATGATGCAAACTATGGCAGAGCTGGTGTTATAGCTTGACGCTGGTGCCTGTTGTCCTTACAATTCGCGCTCCCAAAAATTGACCCTCAAATTAGATGGCTACAATCAATCAATTAGTTCGTAAACCGCGCAAGCGAAAGGTCGCCAAGAGTGACGTACCGGCTCTGCAGGCCTGCCCGCAGCGTCGCGGAGTGTGTACCAGGGTGTATACCACTACGCCAAAAAAGCCGAACTCGGCTTTGCGTAAGGTTTGCCGTGTGCGATTGACCAATGGCTATGAGGTCAGCTCCTATATAGGTGGTGAAGGTCATAACCTGCAAGAGCACAGTGTCGTTTTGATTCGTGGGGGTCGTGTCAAAGACCTTCCCGGGGTGCGCTACCATACGGTGCGCGGCAGTCTTGACACCTCAGGGGTGGCTGATCGTAAACAGGGTCGCTCCAAGTACGGTACCAAGCGACCTAAGTAAGAATCTGCCAAGCTGCGCTGCAGCTTGTGGTGAACTGCTGTTCAGCAGAGCTCACCTGGTAGTAAGGCCGGGCTCAAGTTCCGGATAAACCTGAAGAAAGAGAGAGAAAAATGCCTAGAAGACGTGTTGTCGCCAAGCGCGAAATACTGCCCGACCCTAAGTTCGGGGATGTCACCCTCGCAAAATTCATGAATCACCTGATGATCAGCGGCAAAAAATCTGTTGCAGAGCGAATTGTCTATGGGGCGCTGGATATTGTGCAGGAAAAGCTCAGTACTGACCCATTGGACACTTTTAAAGAAGCGCTGGAAAACATTGCGCCCGCGGTTGAAGTTAAAGCGCGACGCGTTGGTGGTGCAACCTATCAGGTGCCCGTTGAAGTGCGGCCGTCCCGACGGACCGCGCTGTCCATGCGGTGGCTGGTTGAATACGCGCGTGGGCGCGGTGAGAAATCTATGCCACAGCGTTTAGCGGGTGAGATTATCGATGCCGCGCAGGGGCGAGGCAGTGCGGTTAAAAAACGCGAAGACGTGCATCGCATGGCCGAAGCAAACCGTGCATTCTCACATTATCGCTTCTAAAAACCTTCATTTTTGAATTTTAGACTGGTCGCTATTGACCAGCCCACGGCAGGAGATCAATCAGTGGCCCGCAAAACTCCAATTTCCCGCTACCGAAATATCGGTATTGTTGCTCACGTGGACGCGGGTAAAACAACCACCACCGAACGCATCCTTTTCTACACCGGACTGTCGCATAAAATTGGCGAAGTGCACGACGGTGCTGCGACCATGGATTGGATGGAGCAGGAGCAAGAGCGTGGTATCACGATTACGTCGGCGGCAACTACCTGTTTCTGGGCGGGTATGCAGGCTCAGTTTGACCAGCATCGCATCAATATTATTGATACCCCAGGGCACGTTGACTTTACGATTGAGGTCGAGCGTTCGCTGCGGGTGCTGGACGGGGCGGTTGTGGTTCTTTGTGGTTCCTCGGGCGTGCAGCCGCAAACTGAAACTGTATGGCGTCAGGCCAACCGCTATGAAGTGCCGCGCATGGTGTTCGTTAACAAGATGGACCGTGCCGGGGCCGACTTTAAAATGGTCATTCAGCAGCTCAAGGACCGCCTGGGTGCTAACCCCGTTCCTTTGCAAATGACTATTGGTTCGGAGGAAAATTTCAAGGGCGTTGTTGATCTGATCAAGATGAAGGCAATCATCTGGAATGAAGCCGACCAGGGGATGACCTTCGAATATGAGGACATTCCTGCTGATTTGCTGGATGAGTGCCAGGAAATGCGCGAATTTATGATCGAGTCTGCGGCGGAAGCGACCGACGAGTTGATGGAGAAATACCTCGAGGGCGAAGAGCTTAGCGAAGATGAAATTCTGGCTGGCATTCGTGCTCGTACATTGGCGAGCGAAATCGTACCGGTGTTGGGTGGTTCCGCATTTAAGAACAAGGGCGTGCAGGCAGTGCTTGATAAGGTTATTGAGCTGATGCCGGCGCCGACCGATGTGGCCGCCATTGAGGGTGTGCTGGATGACGGTGAAACTGTTGAAGCGCGTCCAGCCGATGACAGTGCGCCATTCTCAGCGCTGGCGTTCAAGATTGCCACTGACCCCTTTGTTGGCACGTTAACCTTCTTCCGTGTGTATTCCGGCACAATCAACAGTGGTGATTCCGTATACAACCCGGTCAAAGGTAAGAAGGAAAGGATCGGCCGAATTGTGCAGATGCACTCCAATAACCGGGAAGAGATCAAAGAGGTTCTGGCTGGCGATATCGCGGCGGCAGTTGGGCTTAAAGACGTGACCACTGGAGATACCCTGTGTTCGAATGACAGCGTCATTACTCTTGAACGAATGGAGTTTCCTGAGCCGGTGATCTCGGTCGCGGTGGAGCCCAAAACCAAGGCCGACCAGGAGAAAATGGGCATTGCGCTTGGCAAGCTGGCGCAGGAGGACCCGTCATTCAGAGTGCACACGGATGAGGAGACCGGGCAAACCATTATTTCGGGTATGGGTGAGCTGCACCTTGATGTGCTCGTTGACCGCATGCGTCGGGAGTTTAATGTAGAGGCGAATATCGGTAAGCCTCAGGTGGCTTATCGTGAGGCGATTCGTAATACTTGTGAGATTGAAGGCAAATTTGT
>JAUIHW010000065.1 GCA_030431775.1 Gammaproteobacteria bacterium | reverse complement strand
GTCGGCGTGCGTAAATACGCCGCCCAAGGCCAGATATAGATCAACCCGGTTTTTTAGCACATCGCTTCGCAAACGTACCCGCTGGCTATTGCGGTCAAAGGCCGTACGCTGCGCCTGTAACCAGGTACTGAGATTACTGATACCGGTGACATAGGACTCAAAGGCCTGTTGTTCTGCCAACTCGGAAATACGACTCGCGCGATTGGCCGCTTCCAACTGGGCGCTTAACGACGTTTCATTCGCCAACGACTGCTCCGCCTCCTGCAATGCAGTTAGTACCGTTGACTTGTACTCGCTGATACTGGCTTCCAGTAAAGCCTGTTGGCGTCGCTGCTCAGCGGCCAGCTGCCCGCCCTGAAACAATGGTGCAACCAGTGAGCCGGTTACATTCCATAACACATCGTCACCGCTGAGGACATCATGCAAGCTGTCATTACTAGCGCCCCAGCCCGCACGCAAATTCAGGCCCGGAAGCCGATTGATTCTGGCCACGCCAAGGTTCGCATGCTGCGCGATAATCGCGTGCGCAGCCGCGCTCACATCCGGGCGACGCTCGAGCACGGCCAATGGAATGTCAGCCGGCAAGGGCGGAAACTCCGGTGCCTGCGCAGGTATGCTCAAACTGGCCGCCGGATAGCGCCCCAGCAATGACTCCAAATTGCGCACCAGCGCCGCAAGCGCCTGTTCACGTTGCCGGGTGTTACTTTCTGCGCTCGCGTATTCAGCTTGCGCCGAATACACATCCAGGGCGTCACGTATACCGCTTCTAAACCCGCCTTCAATAATATCCAGGTTAATACCAAGATTATGCTGGCGTTTCTCAGCCAGCAACAGTTGCTGTTTCGCTTCAACAGCGTCCAACCACAATTTGGTGAACTGAGCCTGTAGCGAGTAGTTGCTCCATTCCAGCAGCTGAGCCTGTTGCAAGGCGCTGTAAACACCGGCCTTGGCACCCAAGGCCACACCGCCCCATACATCCAGCTCCCAAGTCACGGTAAACAGGCCGGTAACCGACTCTGTAATTGCCGAACCGGCCGTAGAGAACGATGTGCCGGCGCGCTGCTGACGATTACCATCCAGGCTCAATTGCAAGCCGGGCCAGCGTCGCCCGGAAGCTACTTCGGCTGCCGCCTGCGCTCCCCGGAGGCGAGCGGCGGTGGCATTCAAATCGAGATTATTACGCTGCAATTCCTGTAACAGAGACTGCAACACCGGCGCTTCAGCAAAAGCCGGCCAGGCGGGTGGCTCTAGAGCTATCGAGCTGCCTACCGCCAGCGCATCGGATGACCCATTGCTTGGAATGCTCTGCATGTTTGGGATGCTTTCTGTCGCCCCATGGTGAACCAGGCTGGAGCAGGCATTCAGCAGGACACAACTGACCAGCCCCGCGATCAATCTGCTGGCTACCTTCGGTCGACTTGTGCCGGCCTTTACGTGCATATGGATACCACTTGGTCGATTTTCGCTCGATTGGCGAGGTTGAATGTGATTTGATACGCCGATTATAAACATCGCTTACCTTTTATGAGAATCAGACAGCTAATACTGGGCTTGAGCCTATCCCTGTTTCTTGCGGCCTGCTCCGGCGGTGGAGGAGAAGACGCGGGCGGGGCAACGCCAAGCCCATCGGCTGACCGCGATGCGCCCGAAAACAACAACGAGCCAAGCGACCAGAGCGGCGAAGAGCAACCAGAGTCTGACGAAAGCGAGAACCCCACGCTCGAAGAGGAAAACAGCCCGGAACCACCAGCTGTTGAGGAAGCCGAGCCGGAGCCACCGACCGCACCCAACGGCAACGCCGCTCCGTCTGCCCCAGAGACACCACCAGAGCCTGAGAACCCAGCACGTCCTGAGCCAGAACCTGAGCCAGAGCCAGAACCTGAGCCGGAGCCGGAGCCGGAACCGGAGCCCGAGCCGGAGCCTGAGCCAGAACCCGAGCCGGAGCCGGAACCGGAGCCCGAGCCGGAGCCTGAGCCAGAACCCGAGCCAGAGCCTGAGCCGGAGCCAGAACCCGAGCCGGAACCGGAACCGGAACCGGAACCGGAACCGGAACCGGAACCGGACAACAGTTTGCCATTATCCTTCACTGAACCTCCGATTAGCATGCAGGGTCGCGCGGCCAGCTTTGCAGAAAATGTGGCCTACGGACCTGCTGGCCGTAACCGTTTTGACATTTTCCTGCCAGCTGCTGCACAACCGACCCCGTTGGTTATATACATGCACGGCGGCGCCTTCATTTCCGGTGACAAGTCACTTGCCTATATCGAAGTACGCGCCCGGCAAATCCGCCAATTTTTGGATAACGGAATAGCTTTTGCCACCATCAATTACCGTTTTATTCAAAGCAACGACAATGAGGGCGTGATTAAATCCATGCGCGACGCGGCGCGCGCTCTGCAGTTTATGCGCTATCACGCCAACTCACTGAACATCAACAAACAACGAGTCGCCATGTACGGTTACTCTGCCGGCGCCGGTACCAGCTTATGGCTGGGTTTCCACGACGACCTGGCGAACCCCAACCACAGCGACCCGGTATTGCGCGAGTCTACCCGCTTGTCAGCCGCTGGTGCCCTGGAAGGCCAGGCCACCTATGACCTGGTTCGTTGGGAAACCGACGTATTTGAATCCTTCGGTTTCACCATCGAGGAGATCGCCAGCGACCTTGGCTTAACCAGTCGCATGCTTAGCTTCAATGGTGTCAATAATGTAGCTGAAATCTACAGCTCCTCGGGTGCCGCCTACCGCGCCGAAGTTGATATGTTGGCCTGGATGAGTAACGACGATCCGGAGTTCTTCTTCGAAAACCGTAACGAACCCCCCACCTTCCCAACTAACGAAACAGAATTGGTTCATCACGGTCTCCATGGAGAAGCTCTGCTAGTCCGTGCGAATGATATTGGCAAGCGGGCAATTATTTATGCTCCAGCAGTTGGCATTGTGGACCCCAGTGGCGAGCAAATTACGGACTTCCTTATCCGTAAGCTCCGCTAAACTCTACTCCTCAGGCTTACGATGATAGCGGCGCTGCTTGCGTTTCTCACGATGCTGTTGCATTTTCTCAAGCTGCTCGGCTGACAAAATACCTCGCAACTCATTGAGGTGCGAAGTTTTCGCCACAGCCATCTGCGCCACTGCATCACCCAAGTCGTCCGCCAGAGACGCTATTGCATCTGCGTCATAAACTTCCGCTTCCGCTTGCGCTTTCAGTGCATCACGGGCGGCTGTCATTGCTTCGTGCAATGGTTCCATTTCCGCGCGGTGTTGCTCTTGCAAAGTATCCAGCTGTGCTTTCTGAGTGTCACTCAAATCCAGATGCCTGGCCATGCGCTTCATATGCCGTTCCTGGAATTCCTCACTGGAAAAGTCACCTCGTTTACTATGCCCGTCCAGCCACGGTGGCTGGGCCGCCAGGGGTAGAGCCAACAGGCAGGACGCAAGCCCGGCCGCCAGAACAGTACTTCTCATTGTCATGTCAAACCTCCAACTGGGTTTTATCAAAGTGCCGACTTAATCTAGTGATTTCCCGTAATGATTTCAGTCAACTGTGCGTAAAGATTGTGTAAACGCCTGCAAAATGAACAGCCTGCAAAGAGTAAGCTTATATAATTTCTGCATGGAAACGCTATTACTGATAGATGACGACCCGGAACTGTGTCGCCTGCTACAAAGCTACCTGCGCAATGAGGGTTATACAGTAGACCTGGCGCACAACGGCAACGAAGGCCTGCATCAGGCATTGCACGGCGACTACTCTGCTATTTTGCTCGATATTATGCTACCGCAACGCAATGGCATCGAAGTTCTGCAGGAATTGCGTAAGCATGCAAACACACCGGTAATCATGTTGACAGCCAAAGGCGAAGATCTGGACCGCATCATTGGTCTGGAACTGGGGGCCGACGATTACCTGCCCAAACCTTGCAATCCCAGAGAATTAGTGGCCCGCCTGCGCGCGGTGCTCAGGCGCAGCAAACTCAGCCCCAATAGTCCAGCCGACCCAGCCCTAAGCGCCGGCCAACTAAACGTGGACGAGGCACGCTACTGCATTACTTATCGGGCACGCGACCTGGGGCTGACCAAAGCCGAATACCAAATTCTACGGCTGCTGATTCTGCACAGCGGCGACGTTTTGGCAAAAGAGCAGTTATACGAGCAGGCATTGGGCCGCCCTTTTGAAGCCTTTGACCGCAGCCTTGACATGCACATCAGCAACATACGAAAAAAGCTGGCACAGCTCACCAGCGACGAGTTATTACTTAATGTACGCGGTATCGGCTATCGCCTGAACCCACCGGCCAGCCGCACATGTTGAATCTTTACTGGAAAATATTTCTCGCATTCTGGCTGACCACTTTTCTGATTGTTGTTGGCGCTTTCTGGGTATCTCATCAAATACCAATACAACACAATATGCGCGAGCCTCTGCCGCCGCCAAAGCTGGCGCATATTGTACGGCGCGGCTTACATCGGGGGGATGCCGAGGCCCTGCGCAACCTGGCGGCGCGACTGAACAAACAGCATGACATTCAACTGTTTCACATAAAATCAAGCGGTAATCCATTTTTTGATACTGAACATCCGCTGAGCAAAGCGGATCTTGAAAGGCTGCTCAGCACGCAACGCAGCCCGGGCGTTGGCAGTTTATCCAGAGGTGACCGGCTTTTTCTTGGTATAAAAGCACGCGGTCGTCACGCGGACGGCTGGGTATTGGCAAACATGCCGCGCCCACTTGGGCCTTTACATCGGCTGTTTATAGAAAGCATCGCACTGCGCCTGGTCATTGCGTTTGTGCTCAGCGGCTTGATCTGTCTACTGCTGGCGCGCTACTTCACAGTACCCATCCGACGTCTGCGCGAAGCAACCCATCGTATTGCCGATGGTGATTACACGGTACGTACCATGACCACGGGCAGTCCGGGCTGGGATGAATTGAAACTACTCGCCCGTGATTTTGATGATATGGCCGACAAGGTTCAGCAAAGTCAGAACGACCAGGCGCGGCTGATTCAGGACGTTTCTCACGAACTGCGTTCACCGTTAGCCCGATTACAGGCGGCGCTCGGCCTGCTTCAGCAGGGTGAACTGGGTGACCGCAGCGAGCTGCGACAAATTGAACTTGAAGTACAGACGCTGGATGAACTGATCGAGCAGATACTCAGCCTGCCGCGCGGCGATTTGCAACTCGAGGATGCGGTCGATCTGGTGACGTTGCTGCAGCATTGTATTGGCAATGTGCGGCAGACCTCACTGGCAACAAACCGCGGCACACTGGACATTGAATTCACCAGCAACGTGGACGAAGCCGTCGTAAAAACCCGAGGGCGACTGCTGAACAGCGTGTTTGAAAACGTTCTGACGAATGCCGCCTGTTACTCGCCACAGCAAGGGCGAATCAGCGTACAGCTGAACGTGTCGGGCTCGCAAGCCAGTCTGGAAATTCGCGACCAGGGTCCGGGCGTTGATGACGCGCAGCTCGAGCAGCTGTTCATGCCCTTCTACCGGGCATCTGAATCGCGCAGCCGTGATACCGGAGGACAAGGACTCGGGCTGGCCATTGCCGAGCGGAATGTACGCTTGCACCATGGGCAGATCACGGCGAATAACCTTCGCAATGCGGCAGGTGATGTAGACGGCTTCTGTATTCGCATAGAACTGCCGTTGGCGTGCTAGCGGTAACCCAGAGCGCGCATCTCCTCACCGATGTGCTGTTCGAAAATCTGTAGCTGCTCAGCCGACAGCTCACTTTCAAAACGCCCGGCAGATGCGCTGTGAATGCGGTCCTGCTGTGCAAGCTTATAGTCGCCACCGCTCAGCAAACTGAAGTTCTGCAGGCGCTGCGGAATTTCCGCGTCAAGCCCAAGGTAAGCGTACAGCGCATCCAGAGTTTGTTCCGGGCGTTCAACTAGGTCTTCATAGCGCACCTTGTGCCATTGGTCCTTATGTTCAAAATATGCCTGGTAAACACGTTTCCAGCGCTCTAACAAACCAATGTCTATGCCACATTGCTGTTCACCACGGGGCCAGAACAGGTAAGCGTAGCTGGAATCAACGGTGGAGAGGTAACTGTCTCTCGGGTCACGGCTTAGCCAGACGAATTTGTCAAACAAGCCAGCTGGCGACAGTTGCGGATACAAGTAGATGAGGTCCAGTGGTTTAAGCACGATGTTCTGCGGCCGCCATCCCAGTGTTAGGCTCGCCAGCATCGGGATGGAACTGAGGTCGCTGAAGGAACGTAGCTTGCTGTGATGCCCCAGAACATGCTGCAGAAGCGTGCTGCCACTGCGCATGGAATAGCCAATCAACAGACGCATGGCGTCACTGTACCTTTTTGTCCAAGGTGTCGATCGCTCTGCCCTGTGCGAACGCTACAGCCAACTGCTCGATCTGGTTGGGCCCGATGCGACAACAGCCACCCAATATCTGCGCACCCGCAGCAAACCACCGGGCCGCCTCGTCACACCAGCCGGAGGAGCTGGCGTTTGCCTGCCAGCTCTTTGCCTGCGCATTGTACCCCTCGCCCGAATTCGGATACACGATCACCAGCTTGTCCGACGCGCTGCTGCGCAGTATCGGGATAGCCACTTCAGGTACGCTCGGGTCACAGCAGTTCACCCCCACAGCGAATACCCCGGAGTGGCCGCGGAACAGTCTCGCCGCGTTTGCCAGCGTATTGCCATCGTGCAGATGCCCGTCATCACGGCAACAGAAACTGACCCATGCCGGGGTTCGGGTGGTGCGCAGCAAACCGGCCAGCACCTCAGCTTCCAGCAGGTCCGGAATGGTTTCGCAGGCCAACAGGTCTGCGCCACTGGCATCCAGCCATTGCAATCGCCGGGCATGGAAGTCCCGTAGCCGGTCTGCGGGCACTCCATAATTCCCGCGGTATTCAGAGCCGTCCGCCAGGTACGCGCCATAGGGGCCTATGCTGGCCGCCACCAGAGGCCTGTCTGCGCCCGGATTGTCTGCGCAAAACTCATCACAAGCGCGAATCGCCAACGTTACCGAGCTTTGAATCAAGCCTGGCAAATCTTGCTCGGCAAAGCCCGCCGCCAGCAAGCCCGGTACACTGGCCTGATAGCTGGCTGTGGTAATGCAACGTGCACCGGCTTGCAGATAGGCTCGATGCACATCAAGCAGGGCCTGCGGATTGTCCCGGATCAGCCGCGCGCTCCATAGCGAGGAGCTGATGTCCACGCCACGGCGGTCCAACTCACCGCCGAGCCCACCGTCAATAATGAACGGTCTGCCAGAGTCCAATACTGACTGAACAGGCTCAGGGGTGCGGTTTGCCATCAGCGTACTGCACCGCGTAACGGCCGGATCGCAGCCTGTTTTTCAACTTCTAAGGCGTCTTTCCCGATACCAACATTCATTCAGATGAACTGCCTTTTGTCCAAACCGCTTGGTCTTCACATTTTGATCACGTTTCTGTGACGCCAGCTTCACACTGGAGATTTTAAATTGTTTCCAACCTCGCACAGAGGATAACCCATGTCAACTGAGGTAGGAGATATGTCGTCAACTAGTTTATTTTTATCCGCCCAACGTCGCTTGCACCGCGCCAGAAATTTGGTCAGCCTAAGTTTAATCAGTGGTGCACTGATAGCCTGCAGTAGCAGCAACAATGACTCAGCCCAATTTTCGGAAGTCACGGAGAGCAGCAGTGAAATGGCGGCGCCCGCACCGGCGGCCGTACGCGTCATTCATGCGTCCCCTGATGCTCCCCCGGTGAACATCACTTTAAATGGTTCGGTTGCTGTGTCCGACCTGGACTACGCGGACAGTAGCGGCTTCGCGACAGTCGATCCCGGATCATACGACATTGGCGTTCTCGGGCAAACTCCGGCCGGCGAGGTGGAAGTAATCAGCGTAAGCGGTTTTGAACTGGCAGAGGCGAGCCGTACTACCATACTGGCTGTCGATCGCTCGGCTAACATTGAGCCACTGGTTGTAACCGACTCTGAGGCCACCCCAAGCAGCGATGAAGTAGCACTGCGTGTGGTTCATGCATCACCCGATGCTCCAGCAGTGGACGTGTACGTAACCGACCCGGATGCTGATATTGCTTCTGCATCACCCGCTTTAAGCTTTGAATTCAGGCAAGATGTGGATGCAGGGGCACTAAGCGCGGGACTGGTGACCATTCGAGTCGCCCTGGAAGGTAGCGATACTGTTGTGTATGACTCTGGCCCGGTTGACTTGTCAGGCTTCGCCGGCGAACAATTATTAGTGGCGGCCATCAGCAGCACCGCACCTGCCGAAATCAGTGCATCACCAGTGAAGCTACTGGTCAGTACAGATGACGCTGCACTTGTATTGCGAGATACCAACACCGCCAGTGCGGCCCGTGTAGTGCACCTGGCTCCAGATGCCAATGAAGCGGCCGGCGGTCCGGTGGAAGTGTTTGCCAGCAGTGCAGAACTCGGTGCCGACCCGGTACAATTGATAGATGCCTTTGACTACACTGACACCGTACCAGCTGTAGATGCTTTCGTAACAGTGCCAGCAGGAGACTACGTTTTCGATGTCGCACCTAACACTAACACAATTGGTGACAGTGTGTTTGCTTCACCAACTGTCGCCCTGGAAACTGCTGCTGCTTACACCGCAGTTGCCGTAGGACGGGTATTGACTGACCCTGCCTTTAGCCTGCTGCTGACGGAAGACAGCGCACGCCCTATTGCAACTCAAGCGTCTGTCAAGATCATTCATGGTGCGCCAGCGGCCGGCACGGTGAATGTGTTTGTTACTCCAGCGGGTGAGGTTAGCGTGCTCGAGATTGAAGCGGGTAACGGTGGTGAACCCTTATTAACTGATTTTGAATTTGCCAGCATTACCGACTACGTTGCAGTCAACCCAGGCAGTTATGACGTTCGTGTTGTCGCTGGCGGAAGCGTGGCCATCAACATAGAAAACCTGAGTCTGGCGGGAGGAAGCGTCGCAACAGCCATCGCACGAGGCCCTTCTGAGTCAGAACATACCGGACCGGATGACTTCGGCGTGATACTGCTCACGCAGTAAAGACCCACCAGCGCTCAAGCAGCAGTGATCCAGCGGGGTCGCTGCTGCGTTTCTCTTCAATAACTGTTGTTGAAACCATGACCTCCGTCAATCCTAGTTATCGCTTACTGCTGGTGGAAGACCACCGCGACATCCTGGAGCTGGTGGGTGCGCACTTTGAGGCGCGCGGTTATGAGGTGGACTATGCCTCCGACGGCCTTACGGGCTTGCATTTGGCAGCCAGCAACCCGTACCACCTGATTGTACTGGACGTGACGCTTCCCGGCATCAACGGCATAGAGCTCTGCCAACAGGTGCGCCAACAAGCAAAGCAATCCATCCCAATCATTATGTTGACCGCACGCGATACCATAGAAGACCGTGTGGCGGGGCTTGATAGCGGAGCTGATGACTACGTGGTTAAACCGTTCGACCTCGCTGAACTGGAAGCACGCGTTCGCGCAGCCTTGCGACGAGCCAGCGGCGACGTAGCTCAGGAGGCGTTGGTAGTTGGTCACCTGCGCTTGGACCTGGCCACCATGACCGCCACTCGTGAAGGCAAGCGACTTGCACTGACGCCAGCCGGTTTCACCTTACTGGCTGAGTTAATGCGCTCCTACCCGGCCGTTCTAAGCAGAGATGATTTGGAACGCGCCGTTTGGGGAGACGACCGCCCAGACAGCGACGCTTTACGATCGCACATGTATAAACTGAGAAAGTCCCTGGACCGCCCTTTTGCCCGCGACATGCTGGTAACAGTACAGGGACTTGGGTTTCGCCTAGAGGCTTAACATGGCTATAAGGGCGATTGGCAGGAACAATGGCAGCCTGCAACGGGCTGGCATTAAGCAACGTCTGTCCAAAGTGTACCTGCTGCAGATTGGGCTGATCACCTTAGTCGCCCTACTCAGCGTCGCAGCAACCACTTTTTTTCTTGAAAAAGTGCTGATAAAAAACGCACTGAAAAGCGAAGCAGAGTTTTTCTGGAACAAACATGCCTCAGATTCCAGCTTTCCCTTACCCAGCGCCCGTCACTTGCAAGGTTTTCTCAACCCAGGCTCCAATTTGCCGCAGTCACATTGGAGCGAACTTCCCAGCGGACTGCACAGTGCGTCATTGGGCGGACTGGAATACCGGCTCTATGTATCCACCCGTGGCGGTAAACGACTGTACCTGTTATATAGTAACCAGCAGGTTAGGAAACTGGTAGCGCTTTATGGCCTGGTGCCGCTTACCTGTGTATTGATATTGCTGTATCTCTCACATTGGCTTGCCTATCGCGCCTCATCGCGAGCCGTGTCGCCGATTACCCGATTCGCCGAGGCCGTGAATGAATATGACCCGGCCAATACCACCTCGGCGCATTTCAACCCGAACGAACTTCCGCCCAACACCGACTTCGAGCTATACACGCTGTCTCAGGCCATGCATGGTTTTGCGCGCAGGTTGGAACGCTTTGTTGAAAGAGAGCGCAACTTCACACGGGACGCCAGCCATGAGCTGCGCACGCCGCTGACGGTTATCAAGGCCGCGGTGGATACGCTGGCAGCGCACAATCAGAATAAACCAGCCCAGGTTACATTGGAGCGGATAAGACGGGCCAGTACGAGTATGGAAGAGCTGATTGATGCATTTCTGATGCTCGCCCGGGAGAGCTCTGAGCAAAATGGCCGGGATAATACCGCCATTAAAGCAATAGTACAGCAGGAGCTGGCCGATGTTCAGTTTCTGATTGACGACAGGCCGGTTACCATAAAGGAAAGCTACCACAATGATGTCAGTGTTTCTGCACCATCTAATATCGTATCAGCCTTCTTCGGTAACCTGATTCGCAACGCAGTGAGCTACACAGAGACTGGCGAGGTAAGCGTCGAGATTGAAAACAATCAGGTGCGTATTCACGACACCGGTTGTGGCATCCACCCTGACAACCTGGACAAAGTATTCACCCCGTTTTTCCGCGAAGGCCGATCGACCGAATCTGGATCCGGCATTGGCATGGCCATCGTGAAGCGCATTGCTGACCGCTTCAATTGGATGATTGAAATCGACAGCGAACCCGACGTTGGTACCTTGGTGACCGTCACGCTCGGCCAGCAATCAAAGGCTTAGTTTCAGCGCCTGGTCGCAGCGGTGCGACAGTGTGACATCCCTGGCCTCTACAAAGCCATAAGCCTTGTAGAGAGCAAGCGCCGACTGCAGAACTTGAGCCGTTTCCAGCACAATTTCCCGGGCCGCCAGTGTGCGGGCTTCGGCAATCAGGTGTTCCAGCAGCGCTTTGCCAATACCTTTACCACGGTAGGAGGCACGCATATACATCTTGCGTAACTCCAGGCGGTGCTCACTGTGGCGCAGCAAACCACCGCAGGCAATCACACGGCCATCGTGCTCTACCACACAGAAATACCCACCGGCCTTGTTGTAATGAGCGTCTATGTCGTCCAGATCTGCGTCAGTGCCATAGTGGTCAGCCTGCAGCCCGAATTCATCCAGGCAGGCGTACACGATGTGTTGGATAATTTCCGTATCGGAGTTATGGGCTCGGCGAATGCGGGTATCCATGGATTGTCACTCATCCTCGTGTTGCGCACGCAGGCGAAGCTCACCGTCTTCACCCTGGTGAAGGGTAAACTGAATTGGCCGGCAGCACACAAAGCAGTCTTCGATATACGACTGTTCAACCTCTGAGCAATCAACCACAACTTCGATGAGCTCGCCACAATAGGGACAATGCAGCTTGTGGGTTTCCAGCGCGTACATTCAATGATAGTACCTTTTTTTTCGCCACTTAACAGCTTGTTACACTTCTGGCCTGCAAAAGCGGTTAGCATTGCACAAGCCCCTGAGGACCCAGCTTATGAAACACCTGCTCGCAACCAGCCTGTTGATGATCGTGTGCCAAACTGCCAGCGCCCAAAGCTGGTGGGACAAGGGCAAGGAATTGCTTGGCGGTCTGGGTGGTAACGATGAAAGCACCACCGAAGCCGTGGGTGAACTGACGGTAGGCGACCTCAGCGCCGGCCTGAAAGACGCTCTTAAGGTTGGCACCGGCAATGTGGTTTCTCAGCTTGGCCAGGAAGGCGGCTTCGGCCTGGACGAGGCCATCCGAATCGCCCTGCCGGATGAACTGCAAACTGCTAAGGAATGGCTAGAAAAGGTAGGCATGGCCGACAGCCTGGTCGACCTGGAAAACCGCATGAACCGCGCGGCTGAGGTGGCCACGCCCAAAGCCAAAGAGCTGTTCTGGAATGCCATTCAGGACATGAGTATTGACGATGCCAAACAGATCTACAACGGCCCCAATGATGCGGCCACCCAGTACTTTCGCAGCAAAATGGGCGGCCCGCTGGGCGACCTGATGCGCCCGGAAATTCAAACTGGCCTGCAGGAAGCCGGTGCCGTGAAAACCTTCGACAACATAATGAACAAGTACGAAGACATTCCCTTCGTGCCCGACATCAAGGCCGACCTGACCGAGCACACTGTCAATAAGGGCCTGGACGGAATTTTCTATTACCTGGCCAAAGAGGAAGCCGCAATCCGGGAAAACCCGGCCAAACGCACAACCGATTTATTGAAAAAGGTGTTTTCCAAGTAAGCCGGCCGCGCTAGCGAACTGAAAGCTCCATATCCACCCGGTGCATGTCCGGGCCCCAGCCGTGCTCGGTTCGGGACAGCTCCACGGCTCCAAAACCGGCAAAAAAGGGCGCCGACAGGTGGCTGGCTGCAATTAGCACTATACCAGCTTCTGCCTGGCGCGCCCGCTGCATTATTCGTTGCATCATGCCACGGCCAACACCCTGGCCCTGTGTTTCCGGCGCCAACAATATCCAGTTAAGACGCCAGTTTCCCTCGCATTGAATCAAGCCAAATGCGCCCACAACTTCTCCGGCCACTTCGCAAACTTCATAGCCAGCCGGGCTTGTTCTCAGAAACTCCTGATAGTCTTGTCGCTCTTCGGGAGCAAAAAACTCGGGGCAATTCGCATCGAAGTTGCGCAGGCAAGCCACCTCATCCGCTTGAGTATACGGCCGAAAAGTGGCCTGGCCTGGCCTATTAGGTTTAATCGACATTACCGCTTATCTGCAGTGCTTCCACCTAAAGAATACTGGGCGAACCCGAGCTAATCAAACATCCCCATTCGATGTTGATAATAGGTATCCAGAAATTCCCATACCGCTGCTATTTTTTGCTCCCTACACAAAAAACGAAACAAATACTCATTGCGATAATCCCGATCTTCATGAGTTTTTGCTGTTAAACGAAAATGAGCGGCCACATTACTACCTTCAGCGATCAGCGAATGAAGCTCAATAGAGATTGTTTCAAACTTGAAAAACTCGCCACCTCTTCCCATCATTTCCAAAACCGCCGGTACACCCACAAATGGCCCGCCGAAAGGATGTGCTGGCGGCAGGTTCCATTGAATATCATCAGCAAAGTACTCGGTGATTGGTATGTCACTGTTACCGGAGAGAGAGTCAAAGTATTTTTGAATGAGCGCCTTGTTAGACAACATATTCGTTCCTCCAGGATGCTATTCGGGTTGATGCTTCAGAAAGACGCTTGAAGAGTGCTGCCAACCATTAAACAGAGCAGGCACGCCGTATTGTTCACCACTTTGCCTGTGATTGTTATAACTCAACACGCAGTCGCACCATATCAATGCAACGAATGCCATTCTCAACTATTGGCTCTGCGTAAGAACCAAAGAAGTCCCTCTCAATGCTGTGCATTCTAAACCCACACTTTTGATAGAGTGCGAGCTGTGAAAGGCTTGAGTTACCTGTACCTACCTCAAGTATCGTGGCGCCCAATTCTTTCGCCAATTGCTTTACCTTGGCAATCATAGATTTGGCAATACCTTTTCCCCGATACTCCTGCAAAACAGCGATATTCTTTAGCTCAAATACTTCGGGTTTTTCAAGCAGCACAGCGATACCCACAAAAATATCATTATCCGTGCAGACCAGCACTACCGAACCCGATGTATACGATAGGACAGCCTTTTTATCTGGATCAGCACTTAGTAATAAGTCCATCAGTTCAGACGTTATTTCTTTATCGTATACTTCGATGTTCATATTGAGTTATTACAAGGATTCAGAAAACCAAGCTCCGTAAAACAAAGCGCATACATGCCATTGATATTGCGTTTTTATATCAAAATCTTCTGGCTTTCATGCCCACTTCTATTTTCTATGCCACTCTCGCGCGCATTCTTTTTTCGCCACCCATTAGATATTATGTTTTTTACAGCCTCAAGTCCGCCAGCAACAGCCAAAAGCTTGACGCGTAGCGGCAGGTTTTTGGTCAGATTGCCTGGCCTTGTTACGCGGCAATTCTGGATAGAGTTAGCTGATCTACGTCTGTGTAGTTGCTCGCGTGCTCAAGAGTAATAGCGACTATGTTACCCTCTCGATCAAGATCAAGAAGTGTGTTTTCGTCGAAGTCTTTTGTTTCCGCAATATCGGAAGACTTGAAATCTAACTAGAGTATCTTTATCGCGAAAACAACTCATTTTCATGGCAAAAACCCCGGTCGAAAAAAGCATTGTGGACAGTCTCATTGTCCTCCAGAAGTACAACTCTGAGGTACCGATTGTCCATTTCAGCTATTTTAGCCATTTTCTGATCCTTTGGTCCGCCTGAAACTCGGTTTTGTCTGGCTCATCGATAACACGTTGAATCCACTCGATTTGGATGATTAACCGATCTGGCCGACTGCGCATGGATTCAAAATAATTTGTGGTTTTCATTTCCGACAATTCCGCGCTTTACTCATAACGCCCGGCGCACAGGCGAGCGGCGTAGCCGCGAGTCCAGCCACACAAAGTGTGGCGATTGTGCCGCTGCCTGTTAACTGCCTGTATTACTGCCATTGCAACTTTAAGTCGCGGTGCGACTGCGCACAATCACGCAGATATAAATTGATGAGACTTTGGTATGGTATACCCTTTTCCTCTGCCATAGTTTTGAAGTAGCTAATTGTGTCTTCGTCCAAGCGAATAGTTATTTGCTTCTTTAACCGCTGGGCGTACGGGTTTGGAGTTGAATCTGAAAAATCGTAGTGCTCACGCATGACGGAAATCCTCATATAAATTGCGTTCTTGCTTATCGGCTTTTCTTGCAGAAATTAGCCGAATCGAATCGCTGGTTCGTATACAATGGCAAATGACAAGAAGTCTGGATTGGATGCTCGTGCCAAGCAGAATGAAGCGATCTTCAGATTCAGAATGGTCTGGATCTACAATGAGCCTGGCGAACTGATCGGTAAAAGCGGTCTTCGCTTCTTCGAAAGAAACACCGTGCTTTTTGATGTTAGCGGAATTCTTCTTTGGATCCCATTCAAACTCTAGGTCAGCCATAACTACATTATAACTACAATGTAGTTGGAGTCAAGTCCGCGAGGCTAAGGCAGCTAACATCGGGGTAAAGGGAGCCTTTCAGCGAAGCTGTAAGGCGTCCCAGTGAGCGCTGCGAACGATTTCACCGCCTTGTATGTGTGAGCTTACCCATTATTTGCTGGCACTAGAAGCACCTTGGCAGGAAAGGCCACTACCGAGAATAACTAGCGATGCAATTAGAAGATACTGCCAATTCGAAATATCCGCGCGCGCTAACGTAAATTGAGCCTCATCTATGAGAAATGGCCGTGTTGCCGCATACGCTACTATGGAGATAATCGCTAACCCACCCCATAATGCGCCCTGCAGAAAAGCCTTACTCGAGGAATAACGACCCCTGCGCACCTTCGAAACAGCAAACCCATTACCAGCGAAAATGGTCAATGTAACAATTACATCAATGGGATTTTCAAGGTAACTCACAGCAAGAGCCTCGGATTACACATAACAGACGAATAGCGTGACCACGCTGTCACGCTATCCGGTTTTTATGCATGATGCTTGAACCTTGCAATATGTAAACCCGATATAACCACCAAAGGCAGAAGGATGATACCGTAGAACATAGCCATATAGTTCTCAGCCGCTTGTGCATGCTCAGGAAGCGGAAGCGTTTCGTAGTGTTCATATGCGGCACCGGTGAAGTACCCAAGAAGGACAAGCGAGAGTACAGGTAAAGAGCGGCTACCTACAATTTTCGTGCAAATTTGCGTAAGAAAGAAAATAGAGAACCCCACGCACAAAGTGACGTTGATATAGTGCAGAGCTAGTAGTGCAGCGCCATTGCTGGACCAGCTTGCAAACCACTGGAAGTAGACCGGCGAGACAGCCACTGCGTTCGCAAAACCCATTAAATAAGCAGCAAAAAAATACGACACAACACCCGTAAAGTACGAAACGGAGAATACCACGGCTTTATTCATACGCCTGAAGCAGCTGCGCTTTTAAGCGTCCGTTGCCTTCACTTGTTAGAAGCCAGTTGCTCGAGACGCTCAGCCAGCCAAACCTTAATAATGGACTGACGAGTGACTCCAAGCCTACCTGCTTCTCGGTCTAAGGACTCGATCATCCAAGTGGGAAAGTCGACATTCACCCTTTTTTGTTCCTGATTCGGACGACGAGCTTTTGAAAGGTCGAGCGCACCTGTCACGTCCTTGCCGTGATCAAAGTCCGTATCAAATTTCTTAGCTTTCATACAATATCACCTCTTCTGCACGCGAACGCCTGACCGAAATTATTCGAATATTCTCTCCTCTGGGCGTAGTAATCGCTGACCAGTGCTTGTCTTTGATCATGCCAATTACAAGATTTCGAGGTTCGTCTTCGATTCGGGCTGGCACTTCAACAAATCGCGAGTCGTTCCAGAGCGCCTGTGCTGCGACAAAATCAATTCCGTGTTTGTCGAAGTTTGCGCGACTCTTGGACTCGTCGAATTCAAATGAATA
>JAUIHW010000064.1 GCA_030431775.1 Gammaproteobacteria bacterium | reverse complement strand
CCACGCTGGTCGCTGCATGGCAGCGCGCTCGCCCTTGAGTGGGGCGCGGTTTTCTATCCACATTCCCCAGGCTTGAGTTCGGCTCGCATAAAAGCGTTTTATGATGCCTGTTATTCAAGCTTGGTGGCAGTCAATGTCAATGCAGCGTAAATGGCTTGCCGCTGCGTTATGCGCATTGGCGCTGTCATAACTTCCTGTTAAGGTCTGGGTTTTAACGGGATTGGACAGAGCGTCAATGGACTACCATCCACGCGGGGTTTTTTTGCTGGTCAGCATCGCAGTGCTGTTGACGCTGTCATTCTTCTTTTTCCTTCCGTTCCTTAGCACGCTGTTTATGACGGCCATTCTGGCGACGGCCGGAGTTCCGTTATTAAACTGGTTGCAGAGCAGAAAGCTGCCGCGAATGGCAGCGGTTGTGATAGTTTATTTTTCGATTATCTTGTTGTTTCTGGTACCCAGCCTGATCTTTTTGCTGTCTTTACTTGACGATGTTTCAGCGGTGGCAAATAACATAGTGCTCTGGACTCAGGCCCTGCCACAGAAGCTGCAATTGTGGTTATCACATATGTTGCCGGAAGGTTCGGGCATCAAGGAGTATGTTGATATGGCGGCGCTGCGTCGTTCGGCCGCCGAATGGGGCGGCCGTATCAGCGCCTTTCTATTGAATTCCGCAACAGCGATTGCAACCGGGCTGGCCAACCTGACCGTTCAACTGATTGTTTTCTTCTTCGCGTTATTCTACATGCTTCTGGATGGTTGGAAGCTGGTCGATTATCTAAAGCGTCTTTTGCCCTTGTCAGTTAAACAAACTGAACTGCTGGTGAGCAAAATTCATGATCTTATGATGTCAATTACCCTGGGTATATTGGGAGCTGCAATAGCACAGGGCATCACCCTGTGGATCGGTTTCAGCATGGTTGGTGTCAACAATGCAATTTTCTGGGCCACCCTGGCGGCAGTATTGTCCCCGGTGCCATACATCGGAGTCGGCCTGGTTTGGATGCCAACCGTCGCTGTGCTATTCGCTAACAATGACATCACGGGTGGTTTTATTCTGTTGGCCTGGTGCCTGCTGATCGTGGCTAACATCGACAATATTGTTAAGCCCTATTTAATTGGTAATCGCAGCGCACTGCACCCATTTGTGGTGATGCTGATGATTCTGGGCGGTGTGTTTGCATTTGGTTTCAAAGGCTTGATTTTCGGGCCACTGGTACTTACCCTGCTACTGGCCGTTCTGCATATCTATGAACACGAGTTCCTGCAACCGATCGCGCAATCCGGAGAGCAGTCTGCTGGCCCCGCTCCCGCTTCGTTTAATGAGGATAAGAAAAACGCGGAAACTAAACGTTCTTCCGAATAGAGCTCACATACTCTGATGCCCGCGTTACGAGTAATTGCAAGACGGTTAGCTATTCACGGCCGCGCGTTTCGCTTGCTCCTGCTTCAGAAATTCCAGCCATTGAGTACTGGTTTTTTCCACGGGAGGGTAATTACCGGCTTTGACGAATGCCTGCCGAGCACGGTTGTATTCTTTCAAACGGTAGCGCACCATTCCCAGCATGACATAGGCATTTCCCGGCGAGTTTAATTCGCCTTTCTGAATTGCGGCAGTAATGGCTTGCTGCGCGGCCTGCCAATCCTGGAGAAGGATGTGAATATTCGCCAGGCGCAGAAAGGCCATGCCATCGTCGGCGGCCTGAGCGGCTTCTGCCATCGGTTTAACGGCTTTGTGATTTTCCTTGGCCAGCATCCAGGCCTGTGCCAGTAAAGCGCTGTCTTGAGGGTTGGGTTTGTCGGCATTGCTTCGCAGTTCCTCCAGTAGCAGGGCGGCCTTAACAGGCACTCCGTTCAGCAGATAAAGTTGCGCCAGTACCAGCTTTTGTGAGCGCTGTTCCAGGTAGCCTGTCTCGTACAATGGTTCCAGCAGGCTAAGCTGCTCTTTTGGCGACTCAAGCAAGCCCTTTATGGCGGCGAGTTTATAAACGTATTTGTTTTTCGGGTAGTGCTCTAATAGCTTGTTGACCACCTGCTCCATGCGCGTGTAGTCATTCATAGCGTGCAGCACAGCGCTGTGCAGGAGCAGCCAGTTCTCGCGTGGTTTGCCACCACGCTTTTCATCGAGCGTTATCGCCTTGTCAATGGCATCCAATGCCGGTGCGAACTGTTCAGTAAGGTAATGGCACTGTGCCTTCAACGCCAGCGTACTAGGGTTTGGGCTTTCTTGTCTGGCAAGCAGTTTATCAATGTAGTGTAACGCTCGGTCAGGGCGTTCCTCGGCCATATACAGTTGCGCCAGTATCCGCAGGGTATTACTCACCAGGCCATCTGGAATGTTGTCATGCGACAGCACCAGCAGATACTGCTTGATGGCCGGTTCAGTTTTCTCCTGCATGGCCAGAATGGAGCCACGCATGCTATGCACTTGTGCCTGTTCGTGGGCATTCAGTCGGCGATCCTGCAGACGTTGCAAGGAGCGTTCCGCGCCGCTGAAATCTTTCTGGTCGCTCAGCTGTTGCGCCTGCTCCAGTGCTTCCAGAACCTTGCTGCCAATCCCGAGAACCCGGGCGTTTCCCGGTTGTGACAGGAGCGCTATGCTAAGCAGTGGTAACGCCAATAAGCGCTTACTGACGTTGCTGCTTATCCATTTTGAAAATAAACCGATTATGGACACCATGAACCTCTATTGCTTCGCCGTTAACCACTCTGGGTTTGTATTTGAATCGTAATGCCGCATCCACTGAAACACTTTTAAACATGTCGTGAGTGCAATGGCCCTCTACCACACTCACGTCCCGTACCGAGCCGGATGTTGTTACCGAATAGCGCACCACACAGTAGCCTTCGATTTTGCGCTGCAAGGCATTGATTGGGTACACCGGTGCAACTTTAACAATGGGCAGGTATTCCCCGTCACCTGTGGCTATTCCCGCGCCGAAATCATTGTCGCCTACGCTAATATCCGTTGCCACGCTGTCGGCGAGAGCGCTCACCGCTACCGCCTGACCATCGGCCATGTTGTTCTGCGCTGTCTGCGCCATTTGTGGAACTTCCGGTGCCTGATTGTGAGTCGGTCGCTTTGGTTTGATATTCTTGCGTTGCACTTGCTCGGAGCGCTTCACCCTGACAAAGTCAAGAAACTGCGCACGATCCGACTCATCCAGCCGCTGCTCACTGGACTGAATCAGCACCGACGTCAGCCATGCCAGCAATAGTGCGATGCAAGCACCACAGAGTAGCCCAATCACGATAAAGCTAAGCTTCTCGGTTGTGTGCGCGGATTCAGTCATAGCTGCCTGTTACCAGAAATAGCGAATTACTCTACTTGTGCAGCGAGTGCAATATCGTAAACACCGGCCTGGCGGGAAGCATCCATCACCTGCACCAGTATTTCATTGCGCGAAGCTTTGTCCGCCTGAATGACGACGGTGCCCTTCGGGTTTTCAGCGTGCAGGCGCTCAATGTTCGGTCGCAGGGCACGCGGGTCTATTTTGCGACGATTCAGCCAGATGCCATTCTCCGCGTCAATTGCAATCAGGATGTTGGCTTTTTCCTTGACCACCGCAGTGGCGGCACTGGGCTTATCCACCTCAATACCTGACTCTTTGGTAAAAGTCGCGGTCACAATAAAGAAAATCAGCATGATGAATACCACATCCAACATGGGTGTGATATCGACGGTCGCTTCCTGGCCCTCCTGGGACCGATTAATCAGGCTTTTCATTGTTTATTCCCAGCTTTATCATTAAGTCTCAAGTCTGAAGTTTTCAGCAAGTGTTTCCTGCTGTGCACCTGCGCGCCGCGCCAGATAGCCGCTAACCAGCAAGCCGGAGATCGCGACGACCATGCCCATCAAGGTTGACAGAGTGGCTTTGGACACTCCCGATGCGGTCGCGCGCGGGTTGTTTGATCCGAGTGTGGCGACTGCGTCGAATACTTCCAGCATGCCAAGTACCGTGCCCAACAAGCCCAGCAGCGGGCAAATCTTTACCATTGTTTGAATAAGCGGCAGGCGCAAGCTGAGCTGGCTGCGCAATTTTCCTATGCTGCGATGACGCTGCTTTTGTGCACTCCAGGAATTTCGCTCCGGTCGTGCCAACCAATTTTTTCGTTCAAGCTGCAGGAGCTTGGGAAAAGTGAACTGGTAAAAAAGTATGCGCTCGATGATTAAGGCCCACAAACACATGGCGAGAACAATCAGAATCAGCACGATGCTGCCGCCAAGTTCCACGAGCTCAAGCAACCAGGGTGCCAGCGTGTACAAGTTCATCGTGCGGCGGCTTCAGGCGGTGAGGCCATTGCTGACATCGTGGTTCTCAGAACGCTCTGCGACAATCGCCATGCCTTCCTGTTCCAATTGAGCGTTAATACGCTCAGCCCGAGTGGACAGCAGATTGTGCAGCAGCAGGGTGGGGATCGCGACGGTCAGGCCCAACACTGTTGTAATCAACGCTTGGGAGATTCCCCCGGCCATCAGTTTAGGATCACCGGCGCCAAAAAGAGTGATGGCTTGGAAAGTGATAATCATACCGGCGACGGTTCCTAACAGGCCCATTAAAGGAGCGACAGCGGCAATTATTTTTAGCAGGGGAATGCCGCGATTGACCCGCGGTACCTCACGTAGAATGGCTTCGCCAAGTTTGAATTCCAGGGTTTCCGTAGACTGGTTTTTGTTGGAGTCATACACCGCCAATATGCGCCCCAGAGGGTTGTCCGTGATCTGCTCGGGAGAGTTGATCTGGGCACTGATTTGACGCTGCGTATTGAACAACACCAGGAGACGATAAAGCGCCATCAAGAAGGCGAAACACCCTAGAGTGATAATCGCATAGCCGATGATGCCTCCCTGCGCAATGCGCTCCTGCAGGTTGGGTGCCTTCACCAGCAGTGACAGCAGTTGACCGCGTGTGGGGTCGATGGATACCAGGGAATACTCGCCGGTTTCAGCACGTTCCAATGCCCCGAGATTATCCCGGTAATGTTGGGCCGGTTGACGTCCATACTCCACCACGCGGCCGGTTTCAGGAATGTACTGGTGGAACTTTTCCTTGTTGATCAAGCTGAAACTTCCGATTCTTACCAGATTGGCCTGCTCTTCCTGGCCGGTCGACGTCAGAACCGGGTGCTGGAAGGCGAGCACTTCTCCCGCCGCCGCGATATCCCTTTGCAACTCAAACCACAGTTGCTCGATTTCCCGGATCGATGGTAGCTCACTGACTTGTCCCATTTTCTGCGAAAATTCCTGCAGAAACGCGCTGCGTTCTGGAAAATGCAATTGCGTAATGGAGTTTGCAAACTGTGCGTTGGTATCCCCGGCGACTTGCTGAAGCACGCCAAAAAGTTCTTTCAGGGTTCCCAAACGTTCTTGCAGGCGCTCGCGCAACTGAGCTATTTCCTGCTCATTGCTTTCGAAACGCTCTTCACGCTGGGCGCTACTTTCTTCCAGCCGCCGTTGTTCGGCGCTTATCTGGTCAAGCATTTCCTGCTGGCGGCTTTGCTGTTGGGTAAATTCCCGCAGGCGCTGCGCATGCAGCTCGGCATCTTTTACACGCCCTTGCTTTACCTGCTCCAACAGTGTGCGCAGCGGGTCTGCCTGCACCACAGTTGGAGACAGCAGTAGCATCAGTATCAGCCCAAGCCCCAGGGTGAGCGACTGTTTAATAATGATCATTGAGCGACTCCCTCTTCCAAAGTCACCGGTACCTGTATCAGCCGGGGTGACACATCTTTATTCGCCATTGCAATGCCATTGGCAATGGCGCGCTCCAATGCTTTGTCATCAGATACTTGCCACATTCCTTCAACCTCATTCCAGAAGCCGAATTGTGTTTGACCAATCAGGCGAAACATTAAGGCAATTCGACCGACTCTTAAGAACTCCGCGTCATAACTGTCACCAGTGAGTTCAATTCGCGCTTTGTAAGATTCAATGGTTCGACCGTAGTCGTTTTCAATTTCATAGGCTTCAAACACGCGTCGACATTTTTCCGCGGCGGACACATCCGAGCGCACCAACATACGACGCAGCCTGTGCAATCTTTCCTGGCGCTCTTTCGTCAGAAAGGGTGCATCGACTTGCAGAAAGCGTTCCAGGCCATCCAGCATACGCTCCAGCAAGGGTATTACCTGGCGCTCAACTACCGTGGCATCGGCGATCGATTTTTGCAGCGTGTTGATTTCTTGGTCCTGACTTCTCAATTGTTCGTCCAGCAGGCGGACATAAGATTCCAGACCATCGACTATTTGCAGGCGAGACTGGTAATCGCTTAGTAGTTGTTGAGTGTCTTCGTAGATAGCATCGACATTCTCTTGTGCCTGTTGAGCCCGTTCAAGGCGCTGAGTGCCGGACTCGATCAGGCGCTCGGTTTGGCTGAGCGCGGTTTGCGTTACGCACAGTACAAATAACAGGGTAGCTAAGCTTACGCGGCGATGATCTTGCATATCTGCTTCTTATTGAAAAACCTCGAGCGACTTTACGAATGGCGTCGCGGCATGGCTTTGATCTGAATCAACGCTGAAATGGTCGTCACAGAAGCTTCTTATTTTTGTCATCCCTATTTCACTCAAGTGACACAAATTGGCAATGTAGTGAAATGACATGGCTTATGGCATGACAAATATTCTAAAACTCGTTATCGGCCTGTACGGCTTTATTCTGGCGCTTACCGGTTTTAAAACGGCTTGGACACTGGCCTTTTCGGCCGAGTCCTCCGCCGGCATAGTCAATGACATACTTAACGCCTCGCTGGCGACACCGTTCACCGGCTTAATGTCCGGGGTGATTATCACCTCGCTGATACAGAGCAGCTCGGCCACTATAGCGCTGGTGGTTACAACCGTGGCCGCTGGTGCCATTTCGGTTGAAGACAGTGTGTTTATTCTGATGGGTGCCAACATTGGCACGACAATTACTAACACGATTGTCGGATTGGCGCAGGCGCATAAGCGTGAGCGATTTGATCGCATGGTGCCGGCGATTATCGTTGACGATGTATTCAAGTTTCTAAATGTGTTGTTGTTCTACATCATTGAAGTCACTACCGGTTTTTTGCACGGACTGTCGGTAAGCTTTGTGAACAGCATTCAGGAGATCAGCTTTGTTCGCGATACGCTGGGGGGATTCCCGGATGTTCTAGACGCTCTGACCGACCCGGCTGCTGAACCATTTTTGAACTTAATCACCAGCACCTCACTCACTGTTGGATTGCAGGCCCTTGCGGTCGGATTGGCGTTTTTCACTTTGCTGATCGTCAGTCTTGGTCTGATCAGTGACAGTCTGGAACACATCCTGAGAAGCGGTAGCCAGGAACTGGTCGACCGGGTTTTGAACGGCAAAGTGACCACATTTCTGGTAGGCTTTGCCATTTGCTGGGGCTTGCAATCCAGTTCCGTAGCCGTGAGCCTGATATTGCCGCTGGTCGCGCATTCAGCGGTAGGCCTGCCTACTGTTTACTACTACAGTATTGGTGCCGCGTTGGGGACCACCTGCGATCCGACGCAGCTACTTTCCTATCTTAAGTTCGGCCCCGTTGGCTTGACGGCGGGCATGGTGCATGTGTTACTGAATTTATTTGGTGCCTTTCTGTTTCTATTCTTACCGGGGCTGAATCGTCTTCCTATATGGCTGGCCAGCAGGCTGGCTGGATACATCAATGCGCAGCAACACGCTCCGGCCCTGTTGATTGTTTACGTTGCCAGTATTTTCTTTGGTCTGCCACTATTGGTTATTGGGCTGACCAGCAGTCTCGGCTGGGCCGGTTAGCGGTTTTCCAGCAGAGTGTGACTGTGGCCCGGTAAGCCAAAAAAGACCGTGAGTTTGGCTTTTTAAGCTGTCATGTAAGCATGGCTAAAAAGGCCGATAATAGCGCTCAACAGAAAGTCTTGAGGGCAGACCCATGGAACAGGTAAAACCGACTTTTATCACGGCGTTATTCGCAGCGGCCTGTCTGCTGAGCGGATGTAGTGGCGATTCCGACATTGCCCGTAAGGCCAAACTGAAGGCTGTTGAAGTCATTGGTGAAGCCGCACAGGAACGCATGCCGGACGATGTAGCCGGCGGCTTTCACAAGATACCTATTGAAGTGGTGGAACTGGGCAAGGATGTGTACCAGGTAATGGGTATCGGTAATACCCATTTGATCAATACCTCAGCAGGCAGTGTGTTGTTTGACACCGGCCTGGTAATTCAGGCAGCAGAGCAGATCGAGAAGCTGTCACCGTATGCGAGTGGGCCGATCAGCCATATTATTGTCAGCCATTCGCATGCCGACCACATCGGTGGCGTGCAATTTTGGCAACAAGAGGGCACAGAGATAGTCGCCCACCGCCAATTCGCCGAAGAGCAACGTTACTTAATGGAGCTTGAGCCCTATCTTCACCAACGAAATCGCACAGTGTTTCCTTGGTTGCCTGAGAAGCTGCCGAATATACCCATGCTGAAATATGGCGGTATTGAGCCGACTATAACCGTGGATTACAAGGACTACCAGTTTGAACAAGGAGGCGTGGCCTTTCATGTACTGTCGACTCCGGGCGCCGAAGGGGCGGACAATTTGAGCTTATGGTTGCCAGAACAGAAAATACTGTTTACCGGCGACACCCTGGGCCCCAACTTCCCGCAGTTTCCTAACGTATTCACCATGCGTGGCGAGAAAGTGCGCAAGCCGATTGAGTATATTGCCACACTAAACAAACTGATTGCATTAGAGCCAGAGATTCTGGCCATGAGCCACCACGAACACATCATCGGTAAAGACGCCATTGTTGGGGGCTTAACCCGCATTCGTGATGCCGTGCAGTATGTGCACGATGCAGTGGTGGACGGTATGAATGCCGGTAAAACCGTGCATCAGTTAATGGCCGAGGTAGCGCTGCCCGAACACCTGGAGCTGACTCAGGTACACGGCAAGGTGTCCTGGGCGGTGCGTTCCATCTGGGAGTATTACGCCACTTGGTTCCATTTTGATACGCCGACCGATTTGTACCCTGTGCCGGTGCAGGATGTCTATGCCGAGCTGGCCGAGCTGGCCGGCAGCAGTGCCTTATTGGGCAAAGCCGGTGAAGCCCTGGATAACGGACAACCGGTGAGGGCACTGCATTTTCTGGAAATTGTATTGGAAGCTGAACCGGATAACTCTGGGGCCTTGTTGCAGCAGACCCGAGCCTACGAAACTCTGCTGGAGCGTGCGCAGGCGACCCATGGAAACAACTACGAGAAAGACTATATGCGCGCCCTGATACAGGCTAATCAGGCAAAAATGGCCGCGCAAAAAGGCGCCTGATTGCTGGTTTTGGCCCAGTGACGCAGCGCTACCGGCGCTGAGCTTCGGCCTGGCGATTCGAAGCTGCAAAGCGGCCGCCGTTTTGCTATCGTTCGCCTGACCTGGCGAGTGCCTGCACTAATGGAGAATAATGATGAGTGCTGCTCCGGCCCCATCGGATAATACCTGGACTTCCCGCTTTGCCTTTTTGATGGCCTCGGTTGGCTTTGCCGTAGGGCTTGGCAATATCTGGCGTTTTCCTTACGTTACCGGCGAAAACGGCGGCGGCGCGTTTGTGCTGGTGTACATGATATGCGCCGTAGGCATTGGTGTGCCGATTTTGATGGCGGAGATCCTGATCGGCCGGCGCGGCAAAGGGAGCCCGCCAGAGGCGATGGCGAATGTCGCCCGCCAGGAAGGGCGCAGTGCCAGCTGGCGCTGGGTGGGTAACCTGAACCTGGCCGCAGCGTTTTTTATTGAAGTGGTGTATTGCGTGATTGCTGGCTGGGTGTTGTATTACCTGTTTGTGTCTCTAACGGGTGGTTTTACTGGAATGGACAGTGCCCTGGCCGAGGCGCGGTTTGGCGGGCTGCTGGCATCGACCGGTACCATGCTGTTCTGGACAGTGGTTGGCCTGGGCATTACCGGGTTTATTGTGTATTCCGGCGTGCAGGATGGAATAGAACGAGCGGTGCGCATTCTGATGCCCACACTGTTTGTGCTGCTGGTCGTGCTAATGATTTACAACATGTTTGCCGGTGGTTTTGGCCTGGCGCTGGACTACCTGTTCAGCGTGGATTTCAGCAAGATCAATGGCTCGGTGTGGCTGGCGGCCGTGTCGCAGGCCTTCTTTTCAATGGGCGTTGCCATGGCCGGCATGATGACCTTTGGCTCCTATCTGCCGCGGGAAATTTCCATTGCCCGCTCCGCCGTGATTATCATGTTTGCCGATACCCTGGTGGCGATTCTGGCTGGCCTGGTGATCTTCCCGGCGGTGTTCCAATACGGCATGGACCCGGCCGGTGGCCCAGGGCTGATTTTCCAGATTTTGCCGGTTGCTTTCGCGCAAATGCCTGGCGGGTACATAGTTGGCTCACTGTTTTTCGTGCTGTTATCAGTAGCGGCAATCACCTCTATGGTGGGATTGTTAGAACCACTGACAGCCTGGCTGCAGGAAACTCGCCAGTTCTCTCGCCACAAAGCGGCGTTGACGGTGGTGTGTAGCATTGCTGTGCTCAGTATTATTACGGTGCTGAACTACAGCGTGTTGTCTGAATTTAGACTGTTCGGGCGCGACATCAATGACTCGCTAAGTTATCTAAGCGACTCCATCATGTTGCCCCTGGGAGGCCTGCTGATTGCGGTATTTGCCGGCTGGGGTATCAGTAAGATGTCATCCAGGGATGAACTCAATATGAAGTCAAGCGGCGTGCACAGCCTGTGGTATTTCATGATCCGCTTTGCGGTACCGGTGGCGGTTTTTATTATTCTGGTTACAGGTGTTACCGGTTAGCGACTGAGGTGTTCAGCCCGCCTACAGCTGGGTTTGCAGTGGCAGGGCCGTGGTGTCCTTGATGCGGGTTACCGCAATATTGGAATGAAATTCGCGGATGTTCGGTAGCTGTGCCAGGCGTTTTCTAACGAATTGTTCGTAGTGGCGAATGTTTCGGGCAACAATTTTCAGAATATAGTCGGTTGTGCCAGTGGTGGTGTAGCACTCGACAATTTCTGGAAACTCCAGCACGGCGGCCTCGAAGTTACTCAGAGCGTCTCCGCTGGTATCGCGCAGTGCAATTGAGGTGAACACCACAATCTCCAGGCCCAGCTTTTCCCGGTCCAGAATATGGACTTTACGGCTGATCAGGCCATTCTTCTCATATTGATTGATGCGTCGCCAACACGGAGACTGGCTGAGGTTTACCCGCGTGGCAATTTCGGCCGTCGTCAGGCTGGCGTCCGTTTGCAGCAAATCCAGAATTTGAATATCGGTGTTATCAAGCTTCATGAATAAAATATTTAAGTTATAGCAATTAATTGAAATTATAATTTAAATAGGCGCTAAACGGGGGAAAATTAGGCAGGAAAAACCCCGCTGGGCGGCGTACTATTTATAACTATTGCAGTAAACCGTTCGCTCAACAGATAACAGCAGGTTTTACGATGGCCGCCAAGCACTCCTCTCAACGCAAGGTTTCCCTGGACGACAAGTTTGCCCTCGATACGACCCGGGCCTACATGACCGGTATAGACGCGTTGGTGCGCCTGCCGATGCTGCAACATCAGCGCGACCAGGCGGTGGGCCTGAACACCGCCGGTTTCATATCCGGCTACCGTGGCTCGCCACTGGGTGGTGTCGACCAGGCCTTATGGAAAGCCGAGCAACACCTGAAAAAGCACCACATCAACTTTCAGCCCGGAGTGAACGAAGACCTGGCCGCCACCGCTGTGTGGGGTAGCCAACAGGTAAACCTGTACCCGGGGGCAAAGTACGACGGGGTTTTTGGTATGTGGTATGGCAAAGGCCCGGGCGTGGACCGCAGCATGGATGTGATTCGCCATGCCACCGCATTTGGTACTGCCAAATATGGTGGTGTACTGGCCGTTGCCGGCGACGATCACGCGGCGAAATCATCGACCCTGCCGCATCAAACCGAGCACCTGTTTATGGGAGCGTCCATTCCGGTACTGAGCCCGTCCAACGTGCAGGAAGTGCTGGACCTGGGTATCTATGGCTGGGAACTGTCCCGCTACTGCGGTAGCTGGGTGGCGATGAAAGCCATTACTGAAAACATGGACTCGGCCATATCGGCTGAAATTGACCCGCAGCGCGTCAACATTGTTATTCCCGAAGACTTCGAGATGCCCGATGGCGGCGTGCACGGCCGCCTGGGCAGCACACCCTTGGAGCAGGAATACCTGACCAATAAATACCGCATCTACTCAGCGCGCCATTTTGCATTGGCCAACCAGTTGAACCGCGTCACCATCGACAGCAAGAACCCGCGCCTCGGTATTATCACCAGCGGCAAAGCCTACCTGGATGTGCTGCAAGCATTGGAAGACCTGGGCATCGACGAGAATGAGGCCGGTAAGATTGGCCTCAGAGTATTCAAAGTGGGCATGAGCTGGCCGCTGGAGCCTGTGAGCACCCACGAATTCGCCCGGGGTTTGGAAGAAATTCTGGTGGTGGAGGAAAAACGCAGCATCATTGAAGACCAGCTGACCGGGCAGCTGTACAACTGGCCGGTAGCGCGCCGTCCAAGGGTGATTGGCGAGTTTGACGAAAACCGCAACGACTTGTTGGTTAACTTTGGCGAGCTGACGCCGGCCATGATTGCCCGCGCGATAGTGTCGAGAATCTCACGTTTTTATGACAGCGAGACCATACAGCAGCGGTTGCAGTTTCTGGAGGCCAAGGAGCAGGCCTTGTCCACACCGCGCAAAAAACTGGAGCGCACGCCACATTATTGCTCCGGCTGCCCGCACAACACTTCCACCGTGGTGCCTGAGGGAAGCCGTGCCGGTGCGGGCATTGGCTGTCATTACATGGTGACCTGGATGAACCGCGAATCGCACAGCTTTACCCAGATGGGCGGTGAAGGAGCGCAATGGATTGGCCAGGCACCGTTTACCGAGCAGGAACACATTTTTCAGAACCTTGGGGACGGCACCTATTTCCATTCCGGCTTGCTGGCCATTCGCGCCGCCATTGCCGCAAAGGTGAACATCACGTACAAGATTCTCTACAACGACGCGGTGGCCATGACCGGTGGGCAACCGCACGATGGCCCGCTGACCGTGCCCATGATTATTGACCAGGTGCGTGCCGAAGGCGTGCAACGCATTGCCCTGGTGAGTGATGACATTGATAAATACAAAGGCCATTTGCACCGCGCCGGCGGTATGACAATAGACCATCGCGACGAACTGGACCGCATTCAACGAGAACTGCGCGAGATACAGGGCACCACGGTGATTGTTTACGACCAGACTTGCGCGGCCGAAAAACGCCGCCGGCGCAAGAAGGGCCTAATGGATGACCCGGCCAAGCGAGTGTTTATTAACGAAGCCGTGTGCGAAGGTTGCGGTGACTGCTCGGTACAGTCCAACTGCCTGTCGGTATTGCCCAATGAAACCGAGCTGGGCCGCAAGCGGCGCATAGACCAGAACGCCTGCAATAAGGACTTTTCCTGCCTGAAAGGCTTTTGTCCGAGCTTTGTCACCGTACATGGGGGCCGGCTTAAAAAACGCCGTGCGGCAGCCGGCGGGGTGGAGTTTTTAGAGCTGCCCGCACCACAGCTGCCAGAGTTTGAACGCCCATGGAACGTGCTGGTGACCGGAGTGGGAGGTACCGGCGTATTGACCATCAGTGCCATACTGGCCATGGCCGCGCACATAGAAGGCAAGGGCGTGGCCACCATGAATCAGACTGGGCTTGCGCAGAAATTCGGCGCGGTGGTAAGCCATGTGCGCATTGGCCATCAACAGGACGACATCTACACTGTGCGCATACCGGCGGGAGATGCCGACGTGCTGTTGGGCTGCGACCTGGTGGTGGCCAGTGGTGACGATGCGCTGGCCAAGCTGCACCGCGAACGCTCGCACGCGGTTGTCAACGACTACGAATCACCCACAGCGGAGTTCGTCAACAACCCGGATGCCGAATTTCCGGCCGACGCGATGAAAGCGGTGCTGCGTGAAGAAGCCGGCGAACACAAAACCCATTTTATTGACGCCACCAGTATAGCCACGGCGCTGCTCGGTGACTCGATTGCCAGTAACCTGTTTTTGCTGGGCTTTGCCTACCAGCGCGGTTTGATTCCGGTGCACGAAAATGCCATCCGCCAGGCGATAGAGTTGAACGCCGTGGCGGTGGATTTCAACCAGCAGGCCTTTCTGTGGGGCCGCCGCGCCGCGCACGACAATGGCGCCGTGCTGCGTATTGCAAAACCAGCGCAGAAGCCAGCGCTTCTGAGCGACGTGGACGAGATTGTTCGCCACCGCAGCCAAAGCCTGGTGGCTTACCAAAACGAGGCCTATGCCGCGCAGTACCGCGAGCTTATTGCCAAGGTGCGGGCTGCAGAAAGCCAGTTGCCCGGCCATGATGCAGCGCTGCCTTTAACCGAGACCAGTGCGCGTTACCTGTACAAACTGATGGCTTACAAAGATGAGTACGAAGTGGCCCGCTTATACAGCAACGGTGAGTTTCGCCGCCAATTGGATGAGGTGTTTGAAGGCGACTATACCTTGCAGTTTCATCTGGCGCCGCCAGGAATAGCCAAGCTTGATGAGGCAGGGCACCTGAAGAAACAAACCTTTGGGCCATGGATGCTGCGTGCCTTTGCTGTGTTGGCCAGGCTGAAAGGCCTGCGTGGTACGCGCCTGGACCCATTTGGCCGCAGCGAAGAGCGCCGAAAAGAGCGTGAACTCATTATGGAGTATCGGGCTGATCTGCAGCGCATCGTCGCCGAGCTGAGCAGCAGCAATTACGCCACGGCGATTGAACTAGCCCGCCTCCCGGACAGCATTCGTGGCTATGGCCATGTCAAGGAAGCCAACAGCCGCAAGGCCGAGCGCAAGCGGCTGGAATTGTTGGACCGCTTCTATGGCCGTGACGATAAGGTGGTTCGTATTCATGTACAGGATGCAGCATGAACGCAGTAGTTAGAAGTACAAGGTGACAGTATGAAATTATTCAATAACAGCAATTTCGACGCCCACGAAAAAGTCGTGTTTGTAAATGACGCGGCCACTGGCCTGCAGGCCATTATTGCCCTGCACAACACCCGGCTGGGCCCTGGCCTGGGCGGTTGCCGTATTTACCCCTATGCCTCGGTAGATGCAGCGCTAACCGATGCATTGCGCCTGTCGCGTGGCATGAGCTACAAATCGGCGCTGGCCGGGCTGCCGCTGGGCGGTGGCAAGTCGGTGATTATCGGTGACCCGCAAACGGTGAAAAGCGAGCGGCTGCTGGCCGCAATGGCGCGTGCGGTAAACGACTTGGGCGGTGCTTATATTATTGCACAGGACTCCGGCACCACGGTGGAAGACATGCAGACCATGGCTCAGCACACGGTACATTGTGCCGGTGGCAAAAGCGTGCGCACGCCAGCCGGCGAGGTGGCCCTGGACCCATCACCTTACACCGCGTTGGGTGTGTACAAAGGCCTGGAAGCCGCCGTGCAATTTCGCTTCGGCCGGCGCAGCCTAAGCGGGCTGAGTGTGGCCATCCAGGGCCTCGGGAATGTGGGCTATGGATTAGCTGAGTACCTGCACGCCGCCGGCGCACGTCTGTTCGTACAGGACATCAATGCCGCCAATGTGCAACGCGCGGTTGCAAAGCTGGGTGCCAGCGAGTTGGTAGGAGACCAGATATTCCGGCATAAGGCCGATGTGTTTGCGCCCTGTGCGCTTGGCGGGGTGCTGAACGACCACAGTGTGGACCAGTTGAACTGCGCAATTGTAGCCGGTGCCGCCAATAATCAGCTGGTCACACCGGCCCACGGCCACAAGCTGGCAGAGCGCGACATTCTGTATGTACCGGACTATCTGTTAAACGCTGGCGGCATCATTGCCATTCACCACGCCAGGGCCGGAGACAGCGACCTGAAACAACCGGTGGAGCGCATTGGAGACACCACCATGGAGCTCTTGCAACGCGCCAAATACGCCGCTGAGCGCCCGGAAACCATCGCCGACCGAATGGCTGAGGAGCGCTTTGCAGCAGACCATGCCGTTGAGCGGGTAGCCTGAACGACCAAGCCTTCCTTACTGATTGGTAGCCTGGTCGGCCAGGCGACAAGCGTTATGGTACAGTTGGGTGAAACAACGGAGGCAGCCCATGAGCGACGATATTCACCCGGCCGTACTGGCCAATATGAACTCCATCAAGCATGCCCAGGCAGGCAACCGCGAAGAGTGGTTGGCACTGTATCGCGATGACGCAGTAGTGGCCGACCCGGTGGGCAAGTCGCCGTTTGACCCGGAAGGCAATGGCCATGTGGGTAAGGAAGCGATTGCCGCGTTTTACGACACAGTCATCGGCCCGGCGAACCTGACCATTACCCCTGGCAAACGTACCCCAAGTGGCGAGCACTTCTGTGCGGTACCGATGACCGCCGAAAACGACATGGGTAACGGCGTGAAAACCAAAGTAGAAATGATTGCCGTATACGAAGTGGACGACGACGGCCTGATCAAAAGTATGAAGGCCTACTGGGACTGGAGCGAAATGGAGCGCCAGTTCAAAGAACTGGGCCTGGCCTGATTCCTTTTTAGGTAAAGCTGGCCGCTTGGCACTGCTCTGGCAAAAAACCACCGGCAACGCGGACTACCAGGTACGCAGCGCCGGTAACACCGTGCGGTTGTATAAAGATGGTGTATTCCATAGCCATTACAACCCCCGCCTTAAAGCAACCCGCGCCGTATGGGACCTGCTGCTATTGCCAGCACTAATGCGCCCTCCCGGCGGCGTACAGAAAGTGCTGCTGTTAGGTCTGGGCGGCGGCGCGGTAGTACACCTGTTAAACCATTTCGTTAAGCCACAGCACATCACCGCCATTGAGCTGGACCCGGTGCACTGCCAAATAGCCAAACGCTTCTTCAACGTTCGTTACGACAACTGCGAGCTGGTTAACGGAGACGCCATTCAGTGGGTGGGCCGTAAAAGCCGATACAAACGCCCACCAACATTCAACTTGATCATCGACGACCTGTATGGCGAGGAAGACCGAGAACCAGTACGCGCGGTTGCGGCCAGCACCGACTGGGCGAACCAGCTCACCCGCCTGCTCACCAATGACGGCATGCTGGTGTCCAACTTCGTTACCGGCAGCGAGTTGCGCCAGTCTGCGTACACCAACTGCCAGAAAACACGAAAGCTATTCGCCAGCATCTACCAGTTCAGCAACCCGAACTACCAGAACTGCATAGCCGCCATGAGCCGAACCCCCCTGCAACGCCCACAGTTCAAGAGCAATCTCAGCGACTTTCCGGAGCTGCGCAGCGCCCGCTACCAAAACAGCTTTGCGTTCCGCAAGCTCAAATAGGTGCCTCCAGAACCAGCGGTATGCGGCGTTGCCTGCCGGATAAACGGCCGCTCTCCAATTCCTAAACTAATGGTGTGATATACAGTATATTTCGCAAAATCGCCGCCTATGGCTCGAAAAGTACCGAAGAAAAGCGCACTTTTCATCCTGGCCACAATATTTTTATTCGGAAATACAACTAGTTACCAATTTCCCAGGAAGAATAGTCAGACCGCGAATTCGTGCATGTACGCACGCTCACTTTGTAGTAAGCTAAATAATGCAGATTCTAGAAATCGTTAGGTGAAACAATTAGTTATAGGGGCAGGCAAAAATGATCAAAACCCAAAAACGCGCACGCCTCATATACAAATGTTAAGTGTCATAAGTATGAGTATCGTTTTTAAAACAGTGATGATGATGCCAGTTATGTTTGTCGGGGCTTATCTTTATGTATCGGCTCTAGTAGCTGT
>JAUIHW010000063.1 GCA_030431775.1 Gammaproteobacteria bacterium | reverse complement strand
GACCAGATAGAAACACTGAAAAACTACCAGTTCAAACAGTGAAATTGAACCGTGGCGCAATGTCTTATATCATACGCCGCCCACAGCGGTGGTGCGATGCACATGCATTCCGACCGCTGGGGGAAAATACAGGCACGTAGCTCAGTTGGTTAGAGCACCACCTTGACATGGTGGGGGTCGTTGGTTCGAATCCAATCGTGCCTACCAATACTTAAGGGTCGCCAAACGGCCCTTGAGTATTGGTCCCATTTATATAGTCAAAATCATGTGGCCTCTCGTATCGGCCACCACTGAGGAGCCTGCAGAATGCCCACTGTTACCTTACCCGACGGTTCCAAGCGCCAGTACGACCAGGCGGTTACCATTATGCAGGTAGCCGAAGACATTGGCCCCGGGCTTGCCAAAGCCACGGTAGCTGGCGTGGTGAATGGTCAGCAGCGCGATGCCTGTGACCTGATCGACAGCGATGCCGAGCTGCGAATTCTGACCGCGAAAGATGCTGAAGGTGTGGAGATTATTCGCCATTCCTGTGCGCATTTAATCGGCCATGCCGTGAAGCAACTGTACCCCGACGCAAAAATGGTGATTGGTCCGGTCATTGAGGACGGCTTTTACTACGACATCGCGACTGACCGACCCTTTACTCCGGAAGACCTCGAAAAAATCGAGGCTCGCATGCGTGAATTGATCAACCAGGACTACGATGTCATCAAAAAAATGACCCCGCGCGATGAGGTGATCGACACCTTTAATCAACGCGGTGAGGAATACAAGCTGCGGCTGGTGGATGACATGCCGGACGAGACCGCCATGGGTTTGTATTACCACCAGGAATACGTGGACATGTGTGTGGGGCCACACGTGCCCAACACCCGTTTCCTGAAGCACTTCAAGCTGACCAAACTGGCCGGCGCGTACTGGCGTGGTGATTCGCAAAACGAAATGCTGCAGCGCGTATACGGCACCGCCTGGGCTGACAAAAAGCAGCTTAAAAGCTATCTGCAGCGGCAGGAAGAAGCGGAGAAGCGTGACCACCGAAAGATCGCCAAAAAACTGGACCTGTTTCATATCCAGGAGGAAGCGCCCGGCATGGTGTTCTGGCATCCGCGTGGCTGGGCGGTGTATCAGGCGGTGGAGCAATACATGCGCCAGCAACAGCTCGAGCACGGCTACCAGGAGATCCGCACCCCACAGTTAGTTGACTACTCGCTGTGGGAAGCCTCCGGGCATGCTGACAAATTTGGCGAGGACATGTTTGCGTTGAACGTGGAAGAGCGTCAGTTTGCGGTCAAGCCGATGAATTGCCCGTGCCACGTGCAGGTCTTCAACCAGGGCCTGCGCAGCTATCGCGATTTACCGCTGCGGCTGGCGGAATTCGGTTCCTGCCATCGCAATGAACCGTCAGGTTCTCTGCATGGCCTGATGCGAGTGCGCGGTTTCGTTCAGGACGATGCGCATATTTTCTGTTCTGAAAGCGATATTCAAACCGAAGTCGCCGCTTTTATCGATTTTCTGCATGAGGTATACCTGGATTTCGGTTTTACCGAGGTGATTTATAGGCTGTCCACGCGGCCTGAGAAGCGCGTCGGCAGCGACGCTGATTGGGACAAGTCCGAACAGGCTCTTGCGGACGCGCTGAACGGCAAAGGCCTGCCGTGGGAAGAGTTGCCGGGCGAAGGGGCGTTCTACGGGCCGAAAATCGAGTTTTCGTTGAAGGACTGCATTGGCCGGGTGTGGCAATGTGGCACGATTCAGGTGGACTTCTCCATGCCAGGCCGCCTGGAGGCGCAATATGTGGCCGAAGACGGTAGCCGCCAGACTCCGGTCATGCTGCACCGGGCTATACTGGGTTCTTTCGAACGTTTCATCGGCATGCTGATTGAAAACTATGAGGGCGCATTCCCGGCTTGGATCGCGCCTGTTCAGGCGGTGGTGATGAATATTACCGATAAGCAGGCCGATTACGTGCGAAAAGTGGAAGAAATCCTGAAAAATAAAGGATTTAGGGTTGAATCCGACTTGAGAAACGAGAAGATCGGCTTTAAAATCCGCGAGCACACAATGCAGCGGGTTCCCTATTTGCTGGTAGTAGGCGACCGGGAAGCCGAAACACAGTCTGTGGCCGTACGCACCCGTCAAGGCGAAGATGAAGGCGCTATGCCAATAGAAGCCTTCATTCAGCGCCTGGAAAAAGATGTGGCGCAACGCGGTCGTATTGCGTTGGATTCTGAAACAGTTCAAGGAGCATAGCGCGCGTTGTTGTTAAAGGAGCAAAGATATTAGCCAAGCGACAAAAGGGGCCTCAAAGAAAGCTCTGATCAATGATCAGATTGAGGCCGAGCAGGTACGATTGATCAGCGCCGATGGCGAGCAACTGGGTATTATTCCGTTTGATGAAGCCCTGGCCAAGGCCGAAGCGTCCAAGATGGACCTGGTTCTGATGGCGGCCGATGCAAACCCGCCGGTTTGCAAGATCATGGATTACGGCAAACATGTATTTGAGCTGAAAAAGCAAAAGGCGGCTGCTCGTAAGAAGCAGAAAATAACGCATGTAAAAGAAATCAAGTTTCGCCCAGGGACGGAAGAAGGGGATTATCAGGTCAAACTACGCAACCTGGTACGTTTCCTTGAACATGGGGACAAGGCGAAGGTAACTGTGCGGTTCCGGGGGCGTGAAATGGCGCACCAGGAAATCGGCATGGAACTGCTCAAGCGGATTGAAGCAGACCTCGAAGAGCATGGCAACGTGGAGCAGTTTCCAAAAATGGAAGGCCGCCAGTTGCACATGGTAATCGCGCCCCTAAAGAAGAAGTAAGCCCGGCTACGCCATAGCAGGTTTACTAAATTTAAACCTGTCGGGCAGGCGTGTGTGTCACTGCCAAGGCCCGGCACAAATGCGAGTTATATCATGGCAAAATTGAAAGTACACAGCGGCGCGTCAAAGCGCTTTAAGAAAACCGGTTCCGGCTATAAGCGCAAGCAAGCCAACAAGAGCCACATCCTGACCAAAATGACGACCAAACGAAAGCGTCAGCTGCGCGGCACAACATCCGTGCACCCGGCTGACAAACCGTTGATCGACAAAATGCTGCGCGAAAAGTAATTCGCGTTTCTCAAACCCATTTAGTCAGGAGTTTTTATGCCCCGCGTTAAAAGAGGTGTGACCGCACACCGTCGTCACAAGAAAGTTCTTAAGCAGGCCAAAGGTTACCAGGGCGCGCGCAGTCGCGTATTCCGAGTGGCCAAACAGGCTGTTACCAAAGCCGGCCAGTATGCCTACCGCGACCGCCGCCAGCGCAAGCGCCAGTTCCGCAGTTTGTGGATTACCCGAATCAACGCGCAGGCGCGTGAAAACGGATTGACCTACAGCCGTATGATTAATGGTCTGCACCGGGCCGGTATTGAGCTGGACCGCAGAGTTCTGGCAGACCTGGCCGTACATGACAAGGATGCCTTCGCCGAGTTGGCGAACAAAGCCAAAGACGCACTGGCCGCCTGAGCCGGCCATCGTGGCTGCGCTCTCTGCACCCTGGTATCGGGAGTGGTACTGTGAGTGACCTGGATGCTTTGTTAAGCGAAGCGATGCAGGCGGTGTCCAGTGCGGCTGATGAGGCGGCGCTGGAGGCTCTGCGAGTTGCCTACCTGGGTAAAAAGGGTCATCTCACAGCCTTGCTGAAAGGCCTCGGTCAGCTCAGCCCGGAAGAACGGCCGGCGGCTGGCGCTCGTATCAACGCCGCCAAACAGCAGGTGGCAGAGGCTATTCAGGCGCGTAAGGAAGTGTTGGAAGCAGCCGCGCTGGAAGCGCAGCTGCACGGTGAGCGACTGGATGTGACGTTGCCAGGCCGCACACAAAGCCTGGGAGGCCCACACCCCGTTACCCGCACCATAGACCGTATGGTAGAAGTGTTTTCCCAGGCGGGCTTCGCGGTGGTCGAAGGGCCGGAGATCGAAGACGACTACCACAATTTTGAAGCGCTGAATTTCCCGCCGCACCACCCGGCGCGGGCTATGCATGATACCTTTTTTATCAGCGATGATACTGTGTTACGTACCCACACATCGCCGGTACAGGTTCGGGTGATGGAAAACCAGGCGCCACCTATTCGGGTAGTTTGTCCGGGCAGGGTGTACCGTACCGATTTCGACATTACGCACACGCCAATGTTTCACCAACTGGAGGGTTTGCTGGTTGATGAAGGCGTCAGCATGGCCGACCTGAAAGGCACGATCGTTAATTTTCTTCAGGTGTATTTTGAGAATGACAATTTGGCGGTACGCTTTCGACCGTCCTATTTCCCGTTTACCGAGCCCTCCGCCGAAGTTGATATTCAATGCGTGATGTGTGCCGGCGAAGGTTGTCGGGTCTGTAAGCGTACGGGCTGGCTGGAAGTGATGGGCTGCGGAATGGTTCATCCCAATGTATTGCGTTACTCAAATATTGACCCTGATGTGTACAGTGGCTTTGCCTTCGGCATGGGTGTCGAGCGCCTTGCGATGTTGCGCTATGGCATTGACGACTTGCGAATATTCTTCGAAAACGATTTGAGTTTTCTGCGGCAGTTTGGGTGAGCGGCTACGATGAGAATCAGTGAATCCTGGTTGCGCGAATGGGTAAGCCCGGCGATCGATACTGACTCGCTGGCCGAACAACTGACCATGGCCGGTCTTGAGATCGATGCAATCGAGCGCCTGGGGCAGGGGCTTGAACACGTTGTAGTGGCTGAAATCACGGCGGTGGAAGCGCACCCGAATGCGGAAAAACTGCGGGTGTGTACGGTAAACGCCGGTACCAGTCAGCATCAGATAGTCTGTGGCGCGCCGAATGCCCGCGTTGGCCTCAAAGCGCCACTGGCGCAGTTGGGCGCAGAGTTACCAGCGCCTGAGCCGGGTGGCAAACCGCTGACCATCAAAAAAGCCAAGCTGCGTGGTGTGGAGTCGCAAGGCATGCTGTGCGCCCAGCGCGAGCTGGGTCTGGGGGAAGATGATGCGGGTCTTTGGGAGTTACCCGCTGACGCGCCAGTGGGCAGGAGTCTGAACGACTACCTGCAGTTGCCCGATGCTGTTTTGGATGTGGACTTGACCCCCAACCGCAGTGACTGCCTGTCGGTCGCCGGCGTGGCGCGTGAGGTGGGGGTGTTGAACCGGCAGACCGTCAATGAGCCGGCCTTTACCGAGGTGCCGGCAAGCTGTGATGATGTTTTTCCGGTGCAGCTCAAAGCCGTTGACGATTGCCCCCGTTACCTAGGGCGGGTCATCCGCGGCGTGGACTTAAGCTGCCCGACGCCGCTGTGGATGCAACAAAAATTATTGCGTGCGGGTGTGCGCAGTATCGATGCGGCCGTGGACGTCACCAATTATGTGATGCTGGAACTCGGACAACCAATGCATGCTTTCGATTTACAGCAGTTGCAGGGCGGTATTGAGGTTCGGTTGGCGACGGAAGGTGAATGCCTGACCTTGCTGGATGGGGCTGAGCTGACGTTGGACTCAAGCTGTCTTGTTATTGCCGATCAGGCCAAGGCGCTGGCCTTGGCAGGGATTATGGGCGGCCAGGGTAGCGGTGTGCGGCCCGACACGGTTGATTTGATGCTGGAAGCAGCGCATTTTACCCCAAGCCGCATTGCCGGGCGGGCCAGGCGTTTCGGGCTGCACACGGAGTCGTCGCACCGCTTTGAACGCGGCGTAGACCCAGAGCTGCCGCGGCGGGCTATCGAGCGGGCAACCGAGTTGTTGCTGGCCATTGTCGGCGGGCAAGCCGGCCCGGTAAGCGAGGCGCTGGATGCACCTGCATTAGCGGCACGCCCTGCGATCACCTTGAGACGCCCCAGAATTTTGCAGTTGCTTGGTTTTGAATTGCCTGATTCAGAAGTGGAAGATCACTTGCAGCGCCTGGGTTTTGGCTTGAGCCACCATTCCGAAGGCTGGAAGGTGGAGGTGCCCAGTCACCGCTTTGATGTGGAACAGGAAGCGGACCTGCTGGAGGAGCTGGCGCGCATATACGGCTACAACCGCCTGCCAATGCGCGTGGTCCGCCACAGTGGTGCACTGAGTCACAGTGAAGAAGCCTGTCTCGATAAGCGCCAGTTGCGGGGCCAACTGCACGCATTAGGCTACCAGGAAGCCATTACCTACAGCTTTATTGACCCGGCAGACCAGCAAGCGTTTTATGCCGATGAGCCGGCGGTGCCACTGCGCAATCCAATTTCTTCTGAAATGTCGGTCATGCGAACCAGTCTTCTACCGGGCCTGGTGCGGGCGCTGGAACACAATGTGAAACGCCAGCACAACCGGGTGCGTCTGTTCGAGGCCGGGCAGTGTTTTCGAGACCAGAGTGGGGCCCTCGATCAGCGTGAATATCTCGCCGGGGCCATTTGCGGTTCCCGTTTGCCAGAGAGTTGGGCAAGCGCTTCCGACCTGGCGGATTTTTATGATCTGAAAGGTGACGTTGAAGCGCTGCTGGAGCTTGGCCAGCCAGGGCTGCAAGACGTGGAATTTCGCGCGGCACAACACCCAGCCATGCACCCTGGGCAGTGTGCTACCGTTCATCGTAAAGACATTGTAATTGGCCATCTCGGCGCGCTTCATCCACGGCTGCAAAAGGCGCTGGATGTGCCTAAAAACGTATTTTTATTCGAGCTGGTCCTTGATAAGCTGCTTGAAGGAAAGCTTCCAAGTTACAGTAAAATATCGAAATTTCCGGAAGTTCGCCGTGATTTGGCTATGCTTATAAATCAACAGCTTAGCGTGGCTGAAGTGACCAGCCGGGTGCGAGACGTTGCCGGCCCCGTGCTGATTGAGCTACTGGTGTTCGATGTGTATTCCGGGAAAGGTGTCCCAGAAGGGCAAAAAAGTTTGGGTCTGGGCTTGACCTTACAAGACCATTCCCGCACCCTTACGGAAGAGGATGTTAGCACCTGCCTCGAACGGATTGTGGCAACATTAGAACAAGAATTTGGGGCGACATTAAGGAATTAAACATGCCGTCGCGTGCTTTAACCAAGGCTGACATGGCCGAGCGTCTTTACGAAGAGCTGGGCCTGAATAAACGAGAAGCGAAAGAGATCGTAGAGCTGTTTTTCGAAGAAATTCGAAATGCTCTGGAAAATAATGAAAACGTAAAATTGTCCGGCTTTGGCAATTTCGACCTGCGCGACAAGGCAGAGCGCCCCGGCCGAAACCCGAAAACCGGACAGGAAATACCAATTTCAGCGCGCCGCGTGGTGACTTTTCGCCCAGGCCAGAAGTTGAAAGCCAGAGTAGAGGCGTATGCTGGAACCGAGCCACAATGACGAACTCCCGGTAATACCCGGGAAGCGTTATTTCACCATTGGAGAAGTCAGTGAGCTTTGCAATGTAAAGCCACATGTTCTCCGCTATTGGGAGCAGGAGTTTCCCCAACTTAAGCCGGTCAAGCGGCGCGGCAACCGTCGTTACTACCAGCGGCAGGATGTCATCATGATCCGCCAGATCAGAAGCCTGTTGTACGATCAGGGTTTCACCATAGGCGGCGCCCGGCAACGCATGTCCGGCGAAGAAGCGAAAGAAGATAAAAGCCAATACCGCCAGTTGATCCGTCAAATGATCAACGAGCTGGACGAAGTACTCAGCGTTTTAAAGAGCTGAACATCCGCTCTTTCCCTCACGGGCCCGCGGCACTATAATGTCGCGCCTCTGAAGCGCAGTCTTCAGATCCATAACCAATCGGGGCGTAGCGCAGTCTGGTAGCGCACCACACTGGGGGTGTGGTGGTCACAGGTTCAAATCCTGTCGTCCCGACCAATTTCCTGTATTAGACGTCAGTCTCAACCACCCGCTTGGCCAAGCGGCGTAAAAATCAACACCGGTATATGGCGGACGCCTTCCGTTCTGGCACGGTACTCGCGATAACTGGGGTACATGGCTTCAAGTTTGGGCCACAGCTCCTGCTCTTCCTCAGGGCTTGCTTCACGCATGCTGTATTCCTGGCGATCCGCGCCTATCTGGATGTGCACACTCGGTGCCGCTTTAACATTGTGGTACCAGACCGGGAGTTTTGACATGCCGCCTTTGGAGGCGGTCATAACCACCTGGTCACCGTGTTTCAGGTAGAGCAGGGGAATCTTGCGTTGCTGGCCGCTTTTGCGTCCGACCGTCGTCAGAATGGCCACTGGCGCGCCGAGGAACTTGTTCCACAGTCGGCCGCCGGTCAGTTCGTAGACGGCGGTCTGCATTCGGCCCAGGCGGTTGATGAACCAGGAGCCAAACTTTTCCTGTTTGGCGGTATAGGGGGTGAACTCTGTATCGCTCAACTTGATCCTCCCTGGTTCTATGCTGCGCGAATCAGTTTGCCCGGGCGGGCATCGGTCGCCTGGCCATCGCGCATAACCACCTGACCGCTGACCAGGGTATAACGGTAACCTTCAGCCTCCTGAAACACCCGTCGTCCGCCGGCTGGCAGGTCGTACACCATTTTTGGGGCATGCAGCTTCAGGCCATCGTAGTCGATAATATTGATGTCGGCCTTCTTGCCTACTTCCAAGGTGCCTCGATCGGTCAGCCCCATGCAGTTCGCGGTGTCCGCTGTGTGCATTTTGATGGCCTCCTCAACGCTCAGCTTACGGCCGCGGATACGGTCGCGGGTAAAGTATGCCAGCAACTGGGTGGGAATGGACGCGTCACACAACACTCCGCAATGCGCGCCAGTGTCCGACAGACTGATCACTGAATATTCGTTCTGCAGCATATCCAGCTGCCGCTCCAGGTTGCCACAGTCATACCCCATGATCGGGAAGTACAGCATGGCCTGCCCGTCATTTTTCAGCAGCGCATCATAAGCATATTCCTGAGGGCTGACGCCGGCCTCTCGGGCTTTGGCGCCAACGCTGTCTTCCAGACGTGGCTCGTAGTTCGGGTTGTCGCCCAGCTCAAACATCATATCGAAATCTGTGGCCATGCGGTCAGCCACATCATGGCCGATACTCGGTGTGGGTTCCGCGAGAATCGCCGCGCGCACGTCGGGCTTTTTCAACTCAGCAATGCGTTCCTCGGGGCTCAATTCTGCCAGCTTCGCGAAATTCTGGTGCATAAAAAACGGATTGACTGTGCCGTTGAAATTCATCAACACGCTGACTGGCCGCAGGCCAATATTGGGTACGAGCTTGGCGCCTTGTTCGTTGGCTTCTTTAACAAACTCCAGTTGCTTTAACACGCGTGGCCACTGCTCTTCCTTCTGGTAGAAAATCGTAAAGTTGATTTGGCAGTTATTGTCGATCGAGAGCTTTTTCATCCACTGCATTTCCTGCTCCCAGTTGCCCCAGTCCGACACCAGCTGGTAAACACCGCGACCGACCTCGCCCAATGACTTGCCGATGCCTAACAGTTCATCTTCGGCGCTGTAGGTGCCCGGCATGACATCGCCGTGGCGGGTGGTGTGTAGCTCCGTTCGTGATGTGGAAAAGCCCATCGCGCCGGCTTCTATCGACTCGCGGACAATATTGGCCATTTTTTCGATGTCTTCCGGTGTGGCTTCCTCATTGTTAACACCGCGCTCGCCCATCACGTATACCCGCAGTGCACAATGCGGTACCTGGGCCGCAACGTCGACGGCTCGTGGAAATTTGTCCAGAGTATCCAGGTACTCCGGAAAGGTTTCCCAGTTCCACTCAATGCCTTCGTCCAGCGCTGAACCGGGTATGTCCTCGACATCCTCCATCACTTCAATAAGGTCGCGGTGGGACTTCTCGTCCGGCAGACAGGGGGCGAAGCCCACACCGCAGTTGCCCATCACCAGAGTGGTAATACCGTGGTTCAGGGCCGGGCTGCACAATGGGTCCCACGTGGCCTGGCCATCCATGTGACTATGAGTATCCACCCAGCCGGGGGCAACCAGCAGGCCGTCGGCCTCGATAATATCGGCCGCATCTCCGTCCACCTTGCCCAGTGCGGCAATACGGCCGTCCTTGATGGCGATATCGCCACTAAAGGGCGCTGTCCCGGTACCGTCTACAATGGTGCCGTTGCGAATAATCAGGTCAAACATAGCGCTTATCTCCAAGATTCAGTCCGGTTCGCCAGTATTGTAGTCCCTGGCTAGCGGGCACGGTATTAGGAATCCTTTAGCTAAGCAGCGGTAGCTGTGGCAGAGTCTCCCTGTTGCAGTTGCCAAAGTGCTGCATCCTTTCGATCAAGCTCGTACAATACGCCTCATGTGGCCATAGAAGGCCGGTACCTGCCTGCAACAGGTAGCAGCGCATGAGCTATTTAATCGACAAATACTGCGTGAGATCTTGCTGCCTGCTGGTAGGGGTTGTTGGGTTCTTGCTGGGCCGCTGGCGGGTGCGCCAAGCCGCTGAGCTGATGCAGGAACCCAGCGCCGCCCAAGTGCCCGAATCAGAATCAGAACGCTGAGTAGCCCAATGAATGAAGTAGTTCCAACTATTTGCCGGCTGTGCATCGCACACTGCGGAGTGCTCGCCCACGTAGAAGACGATCATGGGCGGCGCAAGGTGACAAAGGTAACTGGTGACCCGGACAACCCTATGTTCAAGGGCTATACCTGCCCGAAAGGGCGGGCACTACCAGAGTTGCATAATCACAGCGGGCGGCTGCTGCACTCTTTGAAGAGGCAAGCGGGCGGGCAACACGGGCCGATTAGCAACGCGAAAGCGGCCGGCGAAGTCGCTGCAAAACTGCAGGCGATTATCGATCAGTACGGCCCGCGCTCGGTGGCCATGTACGTGGGCACGCCCAACGTGGGTTATCCAGCGGCCGCCAGTGTGGGCAATTCGTTTCTGCGCGCGCTGGATTCGCGCATGTTCTTCACGTCTAACACTATCGACCAGCCGGGCAAGCAGGTGGCCATGGCCGCGCACGGCAAATGGCTGGGCGGTGAACCGGACTTCGAGCACGCCGATGCCTGGCTGCTGATGGGCGCCAACCCGATTATTTCGAAATCCGCCGGCATACCGGGCCAGAACCCGGCGCAAAAGCTCAAGGAAGGCCTGGCGCGGGGCCTGCAGTTGATTGTGATTGACCCGCGCAAATCGGACACGGCGCGCAAGGCCAGCATTCATCTGCAGGCGCGCCCCGGTGAAGACCATGTGCTGCTCGCCGCAATGCTCAAAGTAATCATTGATGAAGCGCTGTACGACCACGAGTTTGTAGCCAGCAACGTGGCAGGCTTTGAGGAGCTGTGCGAGGCGCTTGCACCATTTACCCTGGCATACGCGGCTGACCGCGCCGACGTGCCCGCCGCGCAGATCGAGGAGGCTGCGCGGGTGTTTGCCAACGCCACCTGCCGCCACGCCAACAGTGGCACTGGGCCCAGCTTCTCGATGTACTGCAATCTTAAAGAGTATCTGCTGATGTGCCTGAACAGCCTGTGCGGCGCATACACCCGAGAAGGTGAGCAGGTTACCCGGCCAAATGCCATGCTCCCGGCGTACACACCTCGGGCGCAGGCCCTGGCTCCATTCAAGGGTTGGGGCTATGGTGAGCAATTACGCGTTCGTGGCCTGACGGACACCGCTGCAGGCATGCCGACAGCGGCGCTGGCCGACGAGATACTGCTAGAGGGCGAGGGCCAGGTGAGGGCGCTGCTGTGCATTGGCGGTAACCCGATGGCCGCCTGGCCCGACCAGCGTAAAACCCAGCGTGCCCTGCAACAGTTAGATTTACTACTGACTTTTGACGTGGAAATGTCGGCCACCGCCCGCCTGGCTGACTACGTGATTGCCTGTAAGCAAACCCTGGAAACCCCGGGTATGAGCCAGAGTGCCGAGAACATTAAATACTTTGGCACAGGCATTGGTTTCCAGGCCGCGTACGCGCAGTATTCGGGCCGTATCGCCGATCCCCCGCATGACTCGGACCTGGTTGAGGAATGGGAGTTTCTGTACGACGTGGCGAAGCACATGGGGCATGAATTGACCTTTGCGGCGTTTTTTGGTTTCGCCCAGTATGTCGAAGCACCGTTGGAAGTGATGCCGCTTAGCCTGGACGATAAGCCCAGCACGGAAGACATCTACGAGCGCATCTGCGCCAACTCAAGAATCCCGCTCGAAGAGGTGAAACAATACCCGCATGGCCATATTTTTCCTGGCGAACTCAAAGTGGCTCCGAAGGAGTCCGGCTGTGAAGCACGCCTGGATGTGGCAAACCCATTCATGCTGCAGCAACTGGAGGAAGTTGCCGGCCAAGATTATCGGGCCGAGCAACACACGCCCGACTACCCGTTTCGCTACATTCCGCGTCGCCACAATAATTTTATGAATTCAGCCGGGCGCTCCATACCTAGACTGAACGGTGGCCAACCCTGGAACCCGGCCTGGGTACACCCTGCCGATATTGCGGAGCTGGGTTTACAAGAAGGCGATATGGTGCGGATTGCGTCAGAGCATGACGCCATTCCGGCCGTATTGGAGGCCGACGACACCTTGCGGCGCGGCCTGGTTGCCATTGCGCATGCTTTTGGCGGACTGGTTGAAGAGGACGATCGGTATCAGGAGTTAGGCAGTAATACCGGCCGGCTGATTCAAACCGATAAAGATTATGATCCGATCACCGGAATGCCGCGCATGGGCAACATCCCGGTGTCGATCACTGCCTGGTAGGGCGAGATCCGGTTTTAGCGGAACTCGTAGGTCACATCCAGACCGTAGGTGGCAGGGCGTCCATAGGTGGCACCGGCGTAACCGAGGCTGGCGAAGTCGATACCCCACTCGCGATATTCCTCATCCGTAATGTTCTTGCCCCAGGCCGAGATACGCAATCTGCCGTCATTGCCAACGGCAATGTCCTTCAGGCTGATTCGCGCATTCAACAGGGTGCGGTCATCCGCACTGTCAAACTGGTTGTTGAACGGGTGGAAGGTGAAACCGTCTGTATAAATCACGTCCAGGCGGGCCATAAGGGTTGCACCGGAGAACACTGGCACTTCGTATTGCAGGCCCAAAGTACCGGAATTTTCCGGGGCTCGTGGCACGGTGGTCACGGCGGAAATATCGGTGTTCTGATCCAACAGGTATTTGTCGAATTCAGCGTCCAGGAAGCCGTAGGTCATGTCCAGAGTCAGGTTGTCAGTCAGCAGAGCGATCAGGTCCAGTTCTATGCCCTGGAAGGTCGCTTCACCGGCGTTAACAATACGGCTGGATGCACCACCAGTGCCTGCTTCAAACTGCGAAATTTGAATTTCCTGATAGTCGTTGTAGAACACGGCAATATTGCTGCGAACACGGTTGTCCAGCCAGTCGGCTTTTAGGCCGATTTCATAGGACGTCACGTCTTCTTCATCGATGACTGAGTCCCAGGAAGTCACGGTGCCTGCTCGGGAGTTAAAACCACCACTGTTAAAACCGGTGGAGGTGGTGAAGTAAACATTAGTCCTATCACTCAGGCCCCAGTTCAGAGTCAGCAGGTAACTGATGTTGTCCCAGCTGTCGTCCCCGGTCAGACGGTCGTCGATACTGACATGGTTGAGGTTTTCATTGAACAGAAACGCCTCGCGATCGTCCTCAGTCCAGCGCAGCCCGGCGGTCAGCTCCAGGGCATCGGTCAGGTCATAGGAAAACTGGCCATAGACAGCTAATGATTCGGTGGTTTGCCCGTACACAAAGTCCACCAACCCGTTCAGGTTGGGGTCCGCACCGGGTGCGCCAAAGGGCAGAGGTAATCTTTGGCTGCCGGTACACACAAAGGTAGCCGGGTCACAGAAGCCTGCGCCTGAATAAATACCGAACAGCGTTGGATCACCGATAAGAAATGTAATCGGCAAGCCAAAGGTCTGAGGATTGGACTGGAAAATCTCTTCTTCGTAGGCGAATACACCGGCGGTGTACTGCAGGCGGCCATCCATGGCACTGCCGATGATTTGGAATTCATGAGTTTCCAGTTCAATGTATCCATCATCAATAGCGGCGACGAAGCCGGGTGTAGGGACAACCTGGCCGCCGCCGTAGAACAGGTCAGCGGTACTCAGGTTGCCGCCATCGAGATCGGTGGATTCGTAAGTGGAAGTGGTTTCGCGGTCAGCATAGATGTACTTCAGGGTGAATGAGTCCAGTTCCCACGCCACTGTCAGGGTATGGCCGTCCACATCCAGAAACTCCAGGCTGCTGTCCAGCTCGTACTGTTCGCGCCGGCTGTTGGGGTCGCCAACCAGAGCGGCCATTTCCTGATACAACTGCCCACCGAGAAATTCAAACGGTAGTGGGTCAAACTGATTGGTGATTGCGTTGTACAGACCACTTTTCACCTCGGTAATCTGAAATGGAACCGGGGCGCCTTCGTTATCGGTGGTATCGAATGAGTAATCGATGGTCAGCGCGTCAGTGGGCTCAAAGCGCAGGGCCACTCGAAACGACTCGTTGTCCTCGCTGCCCAGTCCGCTGGGGCGGCCGGGGAACGTGTTTTCAGCCCAGCCGTCGTAATTCATCACCATGCCGGAGACTTTGATCGACAGCATATCGGCCACTTTAGGCATATCGATTGTGCCACCAAAGCGGGTATAGCCGTCGTTGCCCACTGAACCTTCAAGCTTAAAGCCGAGTTCACCGGATGGTTTAACAGTAGTGACGTTAACCGCGCCACCTGTACTGTTACGACCAAACAGAGTGCCCTGTGGCCCACGCAGCACTTCCACGCTTTGTAAATCAACAATATCGAACACGGCGCCGACTGTTTTACTCATGTAAACGCCGTCGATGTAAAAGCTGGTTTTCGGGTCGGCCATCAAGGACGTTTCCCCGCTGCCGACACCACGAATAAAGATCGACATGTTGGAGTTTGACGACGGCTGCTTCTGAATGTTGGTATTTGGCGCAATGCTGCCAATGTCGGTTACATCAAAGATGCCGCGCTCAGCAATCTGCTCGCCACTGAAGGCCGTCACCGCAATCGGGGTTTCCTGCAGGCTTGTTTCACGGCGCTGGGCGGTCACTACGACCTCTTCGAGCTCGAAACCCGAATCCTGCGCAATAGCCCCCAGGCTGACTGTTCCGCTGCCTACAGCGACGATTGCGGCACACAAGGGGTTAAGCTTGAACATGCAGTTCTTTTTCATGAGCGACCTCTGAGCTACTTATAATAGAGGCGTCTATGCTATAGCTGCACAGCAGGCGCTGCAACCGTTCTAATGTTGCAAAGGTGCAAGCTTCAATAATGGAAAAGTGCCGTTTTTCGGTGACTTGTGGCCAATAAGCAGATTAAATCTAGCTTTTAAGGTTCATGCGCTGAGTGCTGCGCGCAGGGCTTCCACGTCTTCGTTGGCGGCTTCCATGAATTCACCGACGCTGTCCACTGGCAAGCCAAGGCGCCGAAACTCCGCTGTTTCTGCAATGGATTCCAGCTCATCGGGGGTGTCATTGGCGGCCAGGAGGTCAGCAACTGAGAGCGTAGCCACCATCTTGGCGTACTCTGACTGAGCGGCATCTTCAAAATGCAGGTAATGCTCCACCGCTGCGACTACATCGTCTGGCAAACACCAGCTTTCCAGAATGGATTTGCCAACCGGGCAGTGCCAGGCAGCCACCAACTCTTCCATGCTGGCCGTATCTGCAAACAATTCTTCATGTTTCACTGCGCGCGACCAGATATACACCTTGCCGATTCCATGCATCATGCCCGCCAACAAGGCTGTATCAGGATTGACGCCTTTCTGTTTACTGGCCAGGGTGTGCGCGTAGGCCGCGACATCCACCGAGTGCGCCAGCAGCGGCTGCAGTTTGTCAGTAATGGCGTGGTAGTCTTTTTCCAGCTCGAGCTGACGCATCGCAACGGTCATTGCCGTATTCTGCACCACATTCAGCCCCAGCCGATTGATGGCTGAAGGGATATCCACGGTACGGTTTCCGCGCGAATACTGGGCCGAATTGGCAAGCTTCAGCAGGCAGGCCGACAGCTTGGCCTCGCGGGATACAATAATGGCCAATTTGTCGACCGTGCAGTTGTCATCATTCAGTGCATTTCGAATCTGGGTGGCAACATTTGGAAAAGAGGGCAGGGTAAGCTTGCGTGAATTCACGTCATCGGCGAGTGCTTGAATAAAAACGAAAGCGTGTTGGCTGCTCATGTCACATCCTTGTGCAGTGGTTATGGGAGTAAAGCATAGCACCTTCAGCGCGGCACCATGCAGGCCCACTGAGGCTTGTTACCTTATCTCTATTCTCTATCGGCTGCAGCGCGCGGTAGTTTAGGGTTCAAAGCGAACTGAGTGACCCTAACTGAGTGACCCTAGATGTGCCCGGACAAGCCGCCATCCACCTCGATGGCGGCACCGTTCACGTACGAGGCCGCATCCGAGGCCAGAAAAGTAACCATGCTGGCCACCTCTTCGGACTGACCGTAACGCCCTTGTGGCACTCGTTTTGAGTTCGCAACAAAGACTTCTTCCTTATCCTTGCCGCTGGCATCCGCCACTTCCTGAGCAGCACGTTCCCACATTTCGGTACGGATTAGACCGGGCAGCACTGAGTTGAAAAGCACATTGTCAGCTGCGTATTTTTTCGACAGAGCTTTGGCGGTTGCGATCATGGCCGCTTTGGTGGCGCCGTAATCGATCAGCGCGGCGCCCGGGTATTTGCCCGCCCCGCTGGCAATCATAATGACTCGGCCCCATTTCTGCTTACGCATAGCGGGCAGGCAGTGACGCGTGCAGCGAACCGCTGACATCAGGTTCAGCTGAATAAGGTGTTCCCAATCGTCATCGCTCATATAAAGAAAATTACGCGATGGGCCGGCACCAACATTATTAACCAGGACATCCACCGTTCCCAGCTCGTCGACTTTGCTCAAAAATGCGGCAACCGAATGGGCGTCGGCCATGTCGGCCGAAACACCACAGATCTTGCCCTGGGAATGGCTGGGCTGGTACGCCGCCAGAGTATCCACCGCCTCCTGGCCCCGTGCACAAAAAATAACCGTTGCGCCGTGGTCTGCCAACATTCTTACCACGGCGGCTCCGATGCCCATGCTGGCACCGGTTACCACAGCGGTTTTGCCGCTTAAATCCAGATTGATCACGCTTGCTCTCCAGTGTGTGTGAACGAAGCTTATCAAATGCCGCTCACCAATGTGAGCGGCGCTGATTACCATTGGCTTACATGTCGAAGGTTTCAGCGAGTTATAGGCTGTCTCCATTTGACTGTTCAGCCTGCAACCCATATAGGAGGGTAGCCAAGCCACAAATGCACAAATTTTACATTGCTTGCTGTCGGCTGCCGTCGGGCAGCGCATAATAATGGTTTGAGACCGTTGGGGAACTTCAATGAAACGCCACACTGCCGTCACTGTATTGGTCAGGCTTGCGCTCATAATCCTGGTGGCCTTAGGGGTTGGTGCGCAAGCTGAGGAAAACCCTGTCGCTGAAGAGCAAATAGAACATGCGGATACTCTGGCAACGCTGGCCAACATGATTGAAAACCGGCAAAACAAGGCCGACAAGCTGGACGAACTAAAAAAGCAGCTCAGCCGCTCCAGTGACGAGGTGGAAAACGCAGAGCTGCTGCAGGAGGTGGAACAAATCCAGCAGGAGTTGGACGAGTTAAACGAGCAGATTGGTATTCTGGCCACGGGTGTTTCGGCCAAGGAATACGATTTGGCCGGAGGGCAGAAAATCAATCTGCAGGGAGAGCTTGAGCAGTTGGTGCAACCCTTCGTGATCATGCTCAAGTCGGCCACAGCCGAGGCGCGGCAAATAGAGCAGCTACGCCACAAGCTGTTAACCGCTGAAGCCCACATTGGGATAGCTGAAAAGGCCCTGGAAGGTATAGCGCCACTGAGTGCTGCTGAACAAACGACAGAGGTCAGCAGTGAGCTGTCTGGAA
>JAUIHW010000010.1 GCA_030431775.1 Gammaproteobacteria bacterium | reverse complement strand
GCCCGGGGTGAGTTTCTTCGACCTGCCCGCAGCCAATGAAGAAGGATTTATCGTGAAGTTGTTGCGGGTAGGCAAAGGCCGCAGTGTGTTCCAGCACACGCACAGCGGCAATGAGTTCACGGTGTTATTGCAAGGCGGCTACTCCGATGAATTGGGAAGCTACTCCGCAGGTGACTTCATTGAGTGTGATGCCAGCCATGTGCATAAGCCGGTTGCCCACCGCGATCAGGACTGTATTTTATTGACTGCCGTCAGTGGTGATTTGCGATTTACCGGGCGCTTAACGCGTTTATTGAATCCCGTTTTTACTTTCTGACCGGTCGACATGAGTAAGCCGGTTGCCATTGTCTGGTTTCGCGACGATTTGCGACTGGCTGACAACTCGGCGCTGGCGGCTGCCGTAGAAAATGGCTTAGCAGTTCTGCCCGTTTTCATTCTGGATGACGCCAACCTTCGCCCGCCGGGTGGGGCCTCTCGCTGGTGGTTGCAGCAAAGCCTGAAAGCACTGGACACGCAGCTAAAGGCCATCGGTGGCGAGTTGTACTTCTTCACGGGCGATAGCAAACTTGTTTTACAAGGCTTGATTGCGGAGTACTCCGCCAACGCCTTGTATTTCAACCGCTGCTATGAGCCCGCCGGAGCGGCCCTGGAACACAGTGTTTACCAGCAGCTGATGGCTAGTGGCGATCATGACATTACCGTGAAGCGCTTTGCAGGTTCATTGTTATTTGATCCCGACAGCGTCACCAAAGATGATGGCACACCCTACAAGGTGTTCACGCCATTCTACAAACGCTGTCTCCAGCAGGTGTCTCCGGCCAGGCAGGCCAAGTTGCCTCAGAGCATTGTTTGGACGCGGGCACGACCGGCCAGCAGCTCGGCGCTTTCCGGCTTGGGCTTACAGCCCACAATCGACTGGTACGCGGGCTTGCAAGCGTCCTGGCATCCTGGTGAAGAAGGTGCTTTTTTACATCTGCGCCGCTTCACCGAGACAGCGCTTGAACACTACCATGAACAGCGTGATTTGCCCGGCGTGGAGGGCACTTCACAATTATCACCCCACCTGCATTTTGGCGAGATCAGCCCGCGTGTAGTGTGGCATGAAGTTGAGCTGGCTGCAGCGGCGAACCCTGCATTGGCAACAGGCGCAAGTGCTTATCTGCGCGAGCTGGTATGGCGGGACTTCTGCTACTATCTGCTGCATCATTGGCCTGAGCTGACCCACTCACCATTTAAAGCTGAATTCAGCGATTTTCCATGGCAGCGCAATGAACAGCTGCTGAAAGCCTGGCAACGCGGGCAGACAGGCTACCCATTGGTAGACGCCGGTATGCGACAGCTCTGGGAGACCGGTTGGATGCACAACCGAGTCCGCATGGTTGCCGCTTCCTTCCTGGTTAAACACCTGCTGCAACACTGGAAAGACGGCGAACGCTGGTTCTGGGATACTCTGGTCGACGCCGATCTGGCGAATAATGTCAGCGGCTGGCAATGGGTGGCTGGCTGCGGCGCTGATGCTGCACCTTACTTTCGTATTTTCAACCCAATCTTACAAAGCGAAAAATTTGACCGGGATGGCGACTATATCCGCCGTTTCGTTCCTGAGCTGGCAAAGCTGCCAACGCGCTACTTACACGAGCCGGCGAAGGCACCGGAAGCGGCCCTGCGCGACGCCGGCGTCACATTGGGCCTTGATTATCCGCTGCCAATCGTGGAACATCAGTTCGCGCGTGAGCGCGCCTTGCAGGCACTGAAATCCATGCCCCGCCAGCAGCAGCGGGGCAGCTAGCTCCGGTAGTCCTTTGTTACTGAATCAAGTTTGCGCCATTGTCGACCTCGAAACCACGGGCACCAATGCCAATAGCGAACGCATCACTGAAGTGGGCGCGCTGCTGATCGATGTCGACCATTCAGAGTATTCGTTCCAGCAATTGCTTAACCCGGGGATCAGCATTCCACCGTATGTCGCCAGCCTAACCGGCATTCACAACGAGATGGTGGCGGACCAGCCCGGCTTTGAAGACATCGCCACAGAATTGTGGGGCTTGTTGAATGACTGTGTCTTCATCGCCCATAACGCACGTTTTGATTACTCATTTTTAAAGCGTGCATTCAAACACTGCGGATATAGCTTCCGCCCCAAGATTATTTGTACTCTCAAGCTTGCCAGAGCATTGTTTCCCCACTGGCAGCGCTACAGCCTTGCCGCCATTATGGAACAAATTAATGGCTCAGCCGGGGTGCGCCATCGGGCAATGGCCGATGTACTGGCGACCAGGGAGTTTCTGGATTATGCAATTGCGGAGCATGGGCTTGCCCGAGTTAATGCCTGTGCACAGCAGCAACTTGGTAAACCGAGCTTGCCAACCCACCTTGATGCCGGTGTGCCGGACAGCTTACCGGACTCCCCAGGCGTGTATTATTTTTTTGGTGAACAGGGGCAATTACTGTACGTTGGCAAAAGCAAGACCATTCGCACTCGGGTCAAATCCCATTTCAGTGCCGACGTGCGCGAACCGCGCGAGATGAGAATGGCCCAGGAAGTTCACAGCATCGACTACCGCACAACGGCTGGAGAACTGGGTGCGCTGTTGATGGAGAATCTAGAAATCAAGCAGCGACAGCCAATCTACAACCGCCGCTTGCGACCATTGAAAAAACTCTGGTGTATTTTTTTGCAACACCAGCAAACGCTTAATACGCTTCAGGTTAAACAGCTCGATGCCACCCAGTCTTTTCCGGCTGTCAGCTATGGTGTATACAGTTCGCGAAACGCGACAAACAAGCACCTGCGCAAGCTTGCCGAGGAACATGGCTTGTGCAAAAAAGTGATGGGCCTGGAACACGGCAAAGGTGCCTGCTTTGCTTACCAGCTTGGAAAATGCAACGGCGTCTGTATTGGCAAAGAAGACCCTTCGTTACACAACGAACGCCTGTTGGACGCGTTGCAACAAACCCGAATAGAGGCCTGGCCTTTTGCCGGAGACGTGCTGATTTGCGAGCACAATACTTCTCTGGGCATCACCGATGCACATCGGGTATCCAATTGGGCATACCTTGGAAGCTGGCGTTGGGAAGGGCTCGTCACCCAAGGGGAGCTGATTGCGTCTTTGGACAATGTTGAGTCCATGGACAGCGCCCAGCGCCTGGCCTGCAACGACCAGCCGGGTTTTGATAAGGATGGTTATCGCCTTTTGTATCGGGCATTGGTTGAAAAGGTGTTCGACGGTTTGTCAGTCGTACCGCTGAATCCGACTACCGAAGAAACAGCGAACTAGGGTAGCTCCGAACATTCATCATTGGTGCAACTGTTCAAGCCTAGCCAGCGCCAAAGATAGCAACGCGCTGTCACAGCATTTGCCAGCAGAAAAATCGCAATAGTTGTTAATACCAGCAGGTAGGCCCCTGAGAGCTCTGCAAGCAGAATAAACAAAAATAGCGCCAAACCAACCAATAGTCGCAACGCTCTTTCGACCCTGCCAAGGTTTTTTTCAATCATTTCCTGTTACTCGAATACTGGAAGAACTTAACTGTGTATTTGCAACGACATCCTTGCCGGAAACGGTTCAAAGTACCATTGCGCCTGCGCATATTCGTTGGGGTTGTTCATCAAATGATGCCGCAACAATGCCAGAGGAACCTGACGGGGAACTTCGCGATTGCGGTAAGCAAGAATGGACTCACTCAGTTCGGCTCGCTCCTTGGAAGAAATGCTTTCTTTCACGAAGCCCTGGAGGTGCATCAGTGCATTGGCGTGGTTTCCATGGCTGGGGACTTTGGCCAGGGCAAGCATGAACTCTGTAATGTAGTCACCTGCCACTGCATCCGGCTTCCCCGCTGTCAGGTTCGCCAGCAAACGGCCCAGGCGCCGATAGCTTTCCTGGCTATGCGCAAGCAGTAGAAATTTGTGCTGACTGTGAAATTGGATCAGTTTCGCTGAGCTTACGCCATTGGCCAGAGCAGTGCGCCAGCGTGCCAAGGCATGCACCCGGGTCAGAAAATTCTCCAGCAAGCCACGATCATTCAGCCGCCCGTCTTCCTCCAGGGGCAAATAAGGCATCCGTTTGCGCAACTGCGCTGCAAATGCACCGCTGGCATCCTGACCCAGCAGATCGCCCTTGGTATTGTATCTTTTCACCGCCTGCATACCACAGGAAGGCGAGCCCTTACAAAGAATGTACCCGCAGACACTATGGTCAGCCTCCAATTCAGTGGCGATCTGATCCGCATAGCGCTGCAGCTGTTCAGTGAAGTCCAATTGCCCGTCAGTCTGGATCACTCGCGGTTCATCGACATCTCCGACCAGACGCAGCGTTTTGCGGGGCACACCCAGGCCGATAGCTATTTCCGGGCAAAACGGCTTAAACTGGACAAATTCTGCCAGAGATTTGCGCAGTTTGAATCGTCGGCTGGCACCGTCGTAACGAACTTCCTGGCCATTCAGGCAGGCACTGATCGCCAGAGTAATAGCGGGTAAGTCTGTTGTGCGGCGGCTGTTCACGGGTTTACTCTGCGACAAAAGCTGTATTGTTGCGCTCTACTGCCAGCTCCCACTCCGACCTGGTTTTGCAATTTTGCAGGCAGTCCAGCAATAGCGCCCGAAGTGACTCACTTTCACAAGTGCCCGGGATAAGATAGGGGTCTCGCGGCGTTCTGTCCAGAAACAGCTCTCCGCTGACGCTGGCCGCTTCGCTGGCGACTGCCAGCCAGATGATCGTATCGGCGCCCTGTTGCGGAGTACGCAGAATGCCCTTGGTCAGCTTATAGAACTCCGGCAAAGCAGAACGCACTCCGGCCGTATCGGCCCAACCGGGGTGCATTGCATTAACAACAATGCCTTCATTTTCCCAATCGTGCGCCAGCGCTTCAGTTGCGATCATCAGAGCCCGCTTGGCCTGGGCATAGACCGCACTTCCGGAATAATTGTCAACCGGCGGAGTAACCAGGGCGCGTAAGTTCAAGCGTTGAGTGTACATACCTCCGGAAACCACATTGATCACGCGCGGGTCATCAGCGCGCTCCAGTACTGGTTTTAAGCCAGTCATCAGTCGATAGGGCGCAAGCAGTAACAAGGCCATGCTTTCATCAAAACCTTCCTCTGTATCTCTCTGCTCATCGAACAGTGCGCCGGCGTTATTGATCAGAATATCAATTGGTTTGCGCCTCGAGCGCAGAGTCTTTACCAGACTGTCCACATCGTCTAACAGGCTCATATCGGCAATCAACAGGCTAACGGAGCTATTGCCGCTTCGCTGCTTGATGTCGGTAACAACTTTTTCGCCTTTCGCTCTATCCCGAACGACCAGCAGCAGCTCAGCCCCTCGCCGCGCCAGATCGTGCGCAGCCGCCAGGCCGATACCCGAGCTGGCACCGGTTAGCAATACCCGTTTACCTGAGATGTCTGCCGACATAGGATTAAAATGGGGCCTGGCACGCGTATAGCCAAGGCGCGAAAAATAGGCCATTCCCGGCAGAACCAATTTGTCCCCCAGCTCGGACAGGGCCGTTTGTTCAGGGACCGGGAAGTCATCACACAACGCCGCATTCAAGCCGTCGACCGCCTGCTTACCAACTTTTCGCAAACCCGGCGCCGCAGCGCGAAGAAGTACGTTGGGGATCTGTTTAAAATTGAACACCGCCCGATAACTGATGCGGGTCATCAAAGCCCCCGCTTTCGACTCCTCGGAGAACTCAATGGTATCTTCAACCGTAAAATAACGGCACGTTCCGATCAGCTTAATCAGCGTGTTTTCGCGAGCCTGAACGGTTTTATAATCCAATGTGATGCTGCCGATTGGCAGCGCGCACTCCACGGTGAATGCCGCCCCTACGCCAAGCGGTGCTACACCTTTTCGGGCCGCACTAAGCACTCCAGGGTCCCATTCCTCACATCTTGAAAAGTCCAATAGATAGCGGAAGCATTCCGCCGCCGGTCTCGGTACTTCAATTGTCTCAAACAGTTCCATGCAGCCACCCTGAGTCAACGCAAATATACTCCGGATACGCTAAAGTCCCGCACACGGTTCACTCCAGCGAGCGGTGATCCATCCTGGATCGGGTAGCGTAGAGCACTCGAAACATAGGAACTTATGACATGTTGAGCGAAGCTGCCGAAGCCGTGCGTCATCGCCTGATCAGCGAAGGACTGGAGACGCCGAAAATCGATCAAAACCTCTCCAACGAGCAAAAATACGAATTGATTTGTGGGCACATGAGCGAGGTGTTGTCGACACTTGGCTTGGACCTGCGCGACGACAGCCTGGCGGAAACGCCGCACAGAATCGCCAAAATGTATGTCTACGAAGTTTTCTCCGGCTTGAACTATGAGAATTTCCCTAAGATCAGCATGATCGAAAACAAAATGGGCGTGGAGGAAATGGTTAAGGTCAAAGAAATCAGCCTAAGCAGTTCTTGCGAGCATCATTTTCTAACCATCGATGGCACCGCCAAAGTGGCCTACATCCCGTCTAAAAAAATCATCGGCTTGTCGAAAATCAATCGCCTGGTGCAGTTCTTCGGCAAACGCCCGCAAGTACAGGAGCGACTGACTCAGCAGATACTGACAGCCTTGCAAACATTACTGGAAACAGACGATGTGGCGGTGTCGATCTCGGCAACGCATTACTGTGTAAAGTCGCGTGGGGTTATGGACGTCAACTCAGAAACCGAGACCACGGCCTTGGGTGGAGCGTTCAGAACCAACGAGCGAACCAGGGCGGAATTTCTTGCCTGATACTTTGAGACGTTTGCCGGCAGCGCCGTTTACAGGTGCTCTACCTGGGCAATTTCATATTCGGCAGTTCCCGCGGGTGTGTTCACCTTGGCAACATCGCCTTCCTCTTTACCGATCAGCGCACGGGCAATCGGTGAATTCACTGATATTTTATTCTGCTTAACATCCGCCTCATCATCACCAACAATTTTGTAACGCAGCTCTTCATCAGTATCGACATTAATCAGTTCAACTGTCGTTCCGAATATGACTTTGCCGTTGTTCGGCATGCTGGTAATGTCGATCACCCGGGCCTCGGCTAACTTGCCCTCTATTTCCGCTATACGCCCTTCAGCAAAACTCTGTTGCTCGCGAGCCGCATGGTACTCCGCATTTTCTTTCAGGTCGCCATGCTCACGCGCCTCGGCAATTGCCTGAATGATTCTCGGCCGGTCTTCGGTTTTAAGGCGCTTTAACTCTTCCCGCAGCATAGCCTCACCTTCAACCGTCATCGGAATCTGACTCATTGCTGTACCCTCTTGTGTAAATCCTGCAACCGCCGAACCTTGAGTTCGCCATCGAATTGCAGTGCTTCGGCAACGGCTGCACCTCCAGCCAGTGTTGTTGTGCAATACACTTTGTGCTGCAGTGCGCTGCGGCGGATGATTGCCGAATCGGCTATGGCCTGACGGCCTTCGGTGGTATTGATAATCAGGTTGATCTCGTTGTTTTTCACCGCATCAACAATGTGCGGTTGACCTTCCAGTACCTTATTGATGGCTCGCACTTCCAAACCGGCAGCCGCCAGGGTTTTTGCGGTGCCGCGCGTAGCGACCAACTCGAAGCCGAGATCAACGAGGGAACGAGCAACGTCTACCGATGCGAGGTGGTCCGCATCACGAACGCTGATAAATGCCACCCCGCCAGCAGGCAGACTGTCACCCGCACCGACCTGCGACTTCAGGTAAGCTTCTCCAAAGGTTTCACCAACGCCCATCACCTCACCGGTTGACTTCATTTCGGGGCCCAGAATCGGGTCAACCGCCGGGAATTTGTTGAACGGGAAAACGGCTTCCTTGACCGAATAAAAGTCCGGCACAATTTCCTCGGTAAAACCCTGTTCTTCAAGCGTCTTGCCGGCCATGCATCGGGCCGCCACCTTGGCCAGTGAAACGCCAATGGCTTTGGAAACGAACGGCACGGTGCGCGACGCGCGCGGATTCACCTCGATAATATAGATCTTGCCATTCTGATAGGCCAACTGCACATTCATGAGCCCCTTCACGCCCAGCTCAAGCGCCATCAGCTTGACCTGGCGCCGCATTTCATTCTGCACATCGGTTGGCAGGCTGTAAGGCGGCAGGGAGCAGGCGGAATCCCCGCTGTGTACACCAGCCTGCTCGATATGCTGCATGATCGACCCAATGACCACCTGCTCACCATCGCTGATGGCATCAATATCCACTTCAATCGCTGCGTTTAGAAAGTGGTCCAGCAGTACCGGCGATTCTTCAGACACCTGCACTGCCTCGCGCATGTACAGCTCAAGCTCGCTGTCTTTATGTACTATCTCCATGGCCCGGCCGCCCAAAACATAGGATGGTCGTACCACGATCGGATAGCCAATTTCCCCGGCCACGGTCAGCGCCTCTTCCTGACTGCGTACGGTTGTGTTGGGTGGTTGCAGCAGATGCAGCCGCTCAATCATTTGCTGAAACCGCTCTCTGTCTTCAGCGCGGTCAATGGCATCCGGTGTGGTGCCCATGATCGGTACGCCAGCTGCTTGCAGGTCATTGGCCAATTTGAGAGGAGTTTGCCCGCCAAACTGCACAATGACACCGCGCGGTTGCTCAAGCTCAACGATTTCCAGAACGTCTTCAAGAGTCACTGGTTCAAAGAAAAGACGATCCGAAGTATCGTAGTCTGTGGAGACTGTTTCCGGGTTACAATTGACCATGATGGTTTCAAAGCCATCTTCACGCATCGCCAGTGCTGCATGCACACAGCAATAATCAAATTCGATGCCCTGGCCGATACGATTGGGGCCACCGCCAATTACCAGAATTTTTTCCCGATCGCTTGGCTCAGCTTCGCATTCTTCCTCGTAAGTGGAATACATGTAAGCAGTCGATGAGGCGAACTCAGCAGCACAGGTGTCTACCCGTTTGTACACTGGCCGCACACCAAGCTCGTGCCGACGGGCACGCACTTCCTTTTCAGACACCCAAAGCAGGGCCGCCATGCGAGAGTCGGAAAAACCTTTGCGCTTAAACCGGCGCATTTCAACCGCGCTTATCTGCTCCAACTTCAAGCTTTCAATCTGGGATTCCGTGTTCACCAGATCTTCAAGCTGCACAAGAAACCACCGGTCGATTCCGCTGAATTCCGCAATTTCCTCGGTGCTAAAACCCACCCGATACGCATCGGCGACGTGCCATATGCGGTCGCTGGTCGGCGATCGCAGCTTACCGATCAGCAAACTGCGTATATCATCTACCGAGAGGTCCTGCATAGGGTCCAGGCCGCTGGCCCCTACTTCAAGGCCGCGCAGCGCTTTCTGCAACGACTCCTGAAAGGTTCGGCCGATTGCCATCACTTCGCCTACCGACTTCATTTGGGTCGTTAGGCGGGCATCGGCGGCCTGGAATTTTTCAAATGTGAAGCGCGGAATTTTGGTAACAACATAGTCAATACTGGGCTCAAAGGAAGCCGGTGTTGCCCCGCCCGTAATATCGTTCTGCAATTCATCCAGCGTATATCCAACCGCCAGTTTTGCCGCCACTTTGGCAATGGGAAAGCCAGTCGCCTTGGACGCAAGCGCGGAGGAACGCGATACCCTGGGGTTCATTTCAATCACAACCATGCGGCCATCCGCTGGATTCACCGCAAACTGCACATTGGAACCACCGGTCTCCACACCAATCTCTCGCAGCACCGCCAGTGAGGCGTTGCGCATAATCTGGTATTCCTTGTCGGTCAGGGTCTGCGCTGGCGCCACGGTTATGGAGTCACCGGTGTGCACTCCCATGGCATCAAAGTTTTCAATGGAGCAAACAATGATGCAGTTATCATTGCGGTCGCGCACCACCTCCATTTCGTATTCTTTCCAGCCAATCAACGACTCATCGATCAGCAGCTCGTTGGTCGGTGAGAGGTCTAGACCACGCTCGCATATTTCCAGGTATTCTTCGCGGTTATAGGCAATACCGCCACCTGAACCACCCATTGTAAACGAAGGCCGAATGATGCACGGAAAGCCGATGTGGTCGATCAGCTGTAACGCTTCCTCCATGCTGTGTGCCAACGCTGCACGCGGGGTATCCAAGCCAATGGCCTTCATCGCCTTGTCGAAGCGTTGCCGGTCCTCAGCCTTGTCGATGGCATCAGCGCGCGCGCCAATCATTTCCACGCCATGTTCTTTGAGAACGCCTTCGCGCTCCAGGTCCAGCGCACAGTTCAGTGCTGTTTGCCCGCCCATTGTCGGCAAAAGTACATCCGGCTTTTCTGCTTCAATGATTTTTTTGACAGTGCGCCAATTCACAGGCTCGATATAGGTGGAATCCGCCATGGCCGGGTCGGTCATGATGGTGGCCGGATTGGAGTTAACGAGAATAACCCGATACCCTTCTTCGCGCAGTGCCTTGCAGGCCTGGGCACCCGAGTAATCAAATTCGCAGGCCTGACCGATCACAATCGGGCCCGCACCAATAATGAGTATGGACTCTATGTCAGTTCTTTTTGGCATCGATCAAGCTGATAAAACGGTCAAATAAAGGCGCGACATCGTGCGGGCCGGGACTCGCCTCAGGGTGGCCCTGGAAGCTGAATGCAGGTTTACTGGTGTGCTCAATACCCTGCAGGGAATTGTCAAACAGGGACTTGTGCGTCATGCGCAGACAGTCTGGCAGGCTGGTTTCGTCCAGCGCAAAACCGTGGTTCTGGCTGGTAATCATCACCCGACCGCTGTCGACATCCTGAACGGGATGATTGGCCCCATGGTGACCGAACTTCATCTTGACGGATTTTGCCCCGCACGCCAGCCCAAGAAGCTGGTGCCCTAAACATATGCCAAACACAGGCAGGTCACTGGCGAGCACTTCACGGATAGCCTCGACCGCATAGTCACAGGGCTCAGGGTCGCCTGGCCCATTGGACAAAAATACCCCATCAGCTTGCATTGCCAATACTTCGCTGGCCGGCGTTTTTGCGGGCACAACGGTGATCTCGCAACCCCTGGAAACTAACATTCTTAAAATGTTGCGCTTAACCCCAAAATCGTAGGCCACCACCCGGTATTTATGCTGCTCAGCTGTGGTGCTTGCATACCCTTCACCCAAGGCCCAGACTGCTTCATTCCATGAGTAGGGCTTGGCTGTGGAAACGACTTGCGCCAGATCCTGGCCTTTGAGCCCCGCGAAGGCCCGCGCCTGTTCAAGGGCGAACTCTACGTCCACTTCTTCACCTGGTGCAGCGGCGACGACACAACCGTTTTGAGCGCCCTTTTCGCGCAACAGCCTGGTCAACCGGCGAGTGTCAATCTCAGCAATGGCAACGACCTCCCTGGCTTTCAGAAAGTCTTCCAGGCTTTGCTCGGAGCGAAAATTGGAGGCGGCTAGCGGCAAATCACGAATAACCAGACCGGTCGCCCAGACCGATGACGACTCTTCGTCTTCAGTATTGACCCCGGTATTGCCGATGTGTGGGTAGGTAAGGGTTACAATTTGCTGAGCGTACGATGGGTCTGTCAGGATTTCCTGGTAACCCGTCATCGAGGTATTAAAAACGACTTCGCCGACCGAGAAACCCGATTTACCAATAGAGACGCCATGGAACAGACTGCCGTCTGCGAGCGCCAATACCGCGGGTTGTAACAATCCGAAGCCCTCCAATGCCAGCGGTTAAATAAGCAGGTTTAGTTGCAAAAAAGCGAGATGCTGGCACGGCGTGCGTCATCTCGCTTTTTTACTGCAAGCCCGCTTTTCAGCGAACAGCGTTATGGTTCCCATTGTACGCAAGCAGGTAGGGTGCTGTCTATGGTCTTGGCTCAGTCGATGCGCGAAACTGCGTCGTGACAGGCAGCTTCCACACGCTCCAGTGCAACGTCGAGCTTGACAGGCAAAAGATGCGTGTTGGCATCGGCAGCAGCCGAGTCAGCCGCACCATCCAGCAGGCCAAGCGCCCGCAGTTTGTCCAGTGCGTCTTCAATTTCGAAATCGCACTGCCCGCCGCCGAAGCCTTTTAGCCACTGTTCGATTTGCTCATCCAGGGACTGCGGCGTCAATGGCTCGGCCGAAGTGACCAGAAAATAGTACGCCAACATGACCTCTTTGCACTCTGCCTCCTCGGCGGCATCGATAAGGCGATGAAACACGCCGGCGTTGTTGTCCAGATTCTTGAAATAAAGATTGTCCGCCAACACCTTCATAAAGCGGATTTTGCGGTTGCGGAAGGCATTGAACTGCTTCCAGATATACGCGCCCACAGAACCAAGCCCTACGCCCAGGGCTACCAGCGCAGTCTGGTCAATAAATACGGGCTCATTGCGCCAGCCCAACCAGAACGCGAACAACGCTGCCAACAACAGCAGGGTCGAGCCCAGCTTGGTGACCAGCACCACAACCCCGCTGACAGCGGCCGGTACACCGATCATGATCTTGTCCCTGACCCGCATCGCCACTTCGGTGTTTGGGAATAACATTTCCAGATCGGCTTTTGGAATATTTCGAAACAGTTTGATCATTGTAGTACCGGGGCGAAACAGCATGCTGTCCGGGTCGCGGTCTCGAAAATAGGCCTCACCCTTGACTCGAACATACACCAGCACACGATCGTAGTTGGTGAACTCAATATTGGTTTTTTTCCAGCTGTACCATTTTCGCACCCAGGCTTGCCGCCGCGATTCACCGCGACGATAAAACAGGATCTGGTCAAAATCGTTGAAGTCTACGTCCAGGCGAATATTAAACAGTGACTCCTCTTCAATTGAGTTGTCCAAATCTTGCTGGCTGACGATCTTAAAGTTGGCAGCCTGAACCACATCGTTCAGCACAGCCACCAGCTGCTCCTGCTTTTCCCGCAATACTGAAGCCGACTCTTCGCCAATCGGCAAGGTGTCGCGGTCGGGGTTAAAGGGGGCGTAGCAATCCTTGAGGGTATTCAGCTGCTTTTGGAACGCCAGGTGATAATAGCGCTGAATCAGAATACAGATTTTCTCAAAAAGCCGCCGATTCTGATCCTGCATTTCCGGACTGTTCAGCAGCAGGCGCCGCAAATCTTCGGCCCGAAAGGGGATAAAGTGCTCTGGGTCCAGTTCCGGTGTCGTCATGGTAAAGCTGGCTCAGACGCCAAGCTCACGCAGCTTGAGTACGTCCTGCATATCGTAGAGCCCGTTGGGCTGATCTGCCAGCCATTCGCAGGCCCGCACCGCTCCGCGAGCAAAATTCATCCGGCTACTGGCCTTATGGGTAATCTCCACCCGTTCACCATCAGCGGCGAACATAACCGTGTGCTCACCGACAATATCGCCGGCACGGACTGTGGCAAACCCTATGGTTTTGGGATCACGCGCACCAGTCTGGCCCTCGCGGCCGTAAATGGCGCATTCGCTTAGCTTGCGATCCAATGCATCGGCCACCACTTCCCCCATCCGTAAAGCGGTGCCGGATGGCGCATCAACCTTATGCTTATGGTGCGCCTCGATAATTTCCACATCCACATCATCACCCAGCACCCGGGCCGCCAGGTCTAACAACGCAAAACAGAGGTTAACTCCAACACTCATATTAGGCGCGAACATGATTGCCGTGTTTCGCGCGGCAGCCGCAAGTTCAGCCTTGCCGAGGTCATCAATGCCGGTTGTACCAATCACCATTTTTCGGCCGTTCTCGGCACACAAACGGGCATTTTCCAGCGTGGCCTGCGGCGCAGTGAAGTCGATCAACACGTCGAATTCGTCGATCACCTTGGCCAACTGGTCGACAATGGTGATACCGTTTTTACCTATGCCAGCCAGTTCACCCGAATCTGCGCCTACCAGGCTGCTGTCCGGGCGCTCTATGGCCGCACTGAGATGAAGCTGGTCGGATTGATTGATCGCATCGACCAGTGTTCGCCCCATGCGACCACCGGCTCCGGTTACGGCAATTTTCTGCATTGAATTTCAACCATGTCGTTGTCAGCGACGCCACTATAGCGGAAGGTTGTATTCAGAGAAAGCTTCCTACCGGCTCAGCCAGTCATATCATCGAAGAACTTTTTCACACCCTCAAACCAGGTCTCTTTTCTGGGCGAGTGTTTTGACCCACGCTCTTCCATTGACGATCGGAACTCCTCCAACAAATCTTTCTGGCGACGGTTCAGGCTGACCGGTGTTTCCACAACCACCCGACAAAGCAGATCGCCCGCACTGCCGCCACGTACTGGAACAACCCCTTTACCGCGCAAGCGAAATAGTTTTCCAGTTTGAGTTTCAGCAGGAATCTTGAGCTTTACCCGGCCGTCAAGCGTGGGTACTTCGAGCTCGCCGCCCAGACAGGCATCGACGAAACTGATTGGCACTTCACAGTACAAGTGTTTACCGTCGCGTTCAAAAATAGCGTGTTCGCGCACCGATACCTGCACGTAAAGGTCGCCACTGGGACCACCGCTGGGCCCGGCTTCTCCTTCGCCCGACAAACGAATCCGGTCCCCGGTGTCTACTCCGGCCGGTACCTTCACCGACAGCGATTTGCGTTCTTCCACCCGGCCCTGGCCATGACAGTCTCTGCATGGGTCAGAAATAATGGTGCCACGCCCCCGACAGTTCGGGCAGGTCTGCTGCACTGAGAAAAAACCCTGCTGCATACGCACCTGGCCAACCCCGCCACAGGTTGAGCAATTGGTTGGAGAGCTGCCCGGCTTGGCGCCACTGCCATCACAGGTTTCACAGGCAACCAGCCTAGGCACTTTGATGGTAACCGTCGTGCCTTTAACCGCCTGTTCGAGGTCAAGTTCGAGTGTATATTGCAGGTCGGAACCGCGCTGAGGGCCGCCACGCGAGCGACCACCTCCGCCACCGAATATATCGCCAAATACATCACCAAAAATATCACTGAACGAACCGGCACCAGCGCCAAAGCCGCCGGACTGCGGGTCGACACCAGCATGCCCGAACTGGTCGTAAGCCGAACGTTTTTCCCCATCCGACAGCACTTCATAGGCTTCGGTGGCTTCTTTGAATTTGGCGTCGGCGTCGGCGTCATCGGGATTGCGGTCAGGATGAAACTTCATGGCAATGCGGCGATACGCCTTTTTAATCTCGGCGTCGCTCGCGTTCCGGTCAATGTTCAGTATTTCGTAGTAATCTCGTTTTGCCATCAGGGTTTATCCGGTATAAAACAGCAAGGGCCGAGGCCGCTTTCAAGCGAACCCCGACCCTATAGCAGGCGCCAATGGCCGCTTTTATTTGTCGTCTTTAACTTCTTCGAACTCGGCGTCCACCGCATCATCAGCCGCATTGTCGGCCTGCGCGTCGGCACCATCGGCCGCCCCACCGGCTGCATCCGCTGCCTGAGCCTGTTCAGCGTACATCTTCTGCGCCAGGCCTGAAGAAGCTTCCATCAGCTTGGTGCTGGCGGCATCGATGGCCTCTTTGTCATCCCCTTTCAGGGCTTCTTCGGCCTCGCCAATCGCGGCTTCGATAGAAGACTTTTCATCATCGGTGGCTTTATCGCCTGCCTCTTCCAGCGTTTTGCGGGTTGCATGCACCATACCTTCCAGCTGGTTACGCGCAGACACCAGCTCTTCGAACTTGCGGTCCGCCTCGGCATTGGCCTCGGCATCCTGCACCATCTTATCGATTTCTTCATCCGACAAGCCGCTGGACGCCTTGATAACGATTGACTGTTCCTTGTTGGTGGCCTTGTCTTTGGCCGACACGTTCAGAATGCCGTTCGCATCGATGTCGAAACTTACCTCGATTTGTGGCACACCGCGCGGCGCTGGCGGTATGTCCGCGAGGTCAAAACGACCCAGCGACTTGTTTTGCCCGGCCTGCTTGCGCTCCCCCTGAACCACATGGATTGTCACAGCGGTCTGGTTGTCTTCCGCGGTTGAGAAGGTCTGTGACTTCTTGGTCGGAATCGTCGTATTCTTCTCAATCAGCGGAGTGGCCACACCACCCATGGTCTCAATACCCAGAGTCAGCGGAGTCACGTCCAGCAACAATACGTCTTTGACATCGCCAGACAGCACTGCGCCCTGAATGGCCGCACCCATGGCAACCGCTTCATCGGGGTTAACATCCTTACGCGGTTCTTTGCCAAAAAACTCTTTTACTTTCTCCTGCACCAACGGCATGCGGGTTTGACCACCGACCAGAATCACATCATCGATATCGCCCGCCTGCACTCCGGCATCTTTCAGAGCAATCTTTACAGGTTCCAGCGAGCGGTTGACCAGCTCTTCCACCAGAGATTCCAGTTTGGCCCGACTCAGCTTGACCACAAGGTGCTTCGGCCCACTGGCATCGGCCGTAATATAGGGCAGATTTACTTCGGTCTGCTGGCTGCTGGACAGCTCAATCTTGGCTTTCTCCGCCGCCTCTTTCAAACGCTGCAAAGCCAGAGGATCATTGTGCAAATCAATCCCGTTGTCTTTCTTGAACTGATCCGCCAGATATTCGATCAAGCGCAGGTCAAAGTCTTCACCACCGAGAAAGGTATCACCGTTGGTGGAGTGCACCTCGAACTGATGCTCGCCGTCCACTTCGGCTATTTCAATAATGGAGATGTCGAAAGTACCACCGCCAAGGTCATACACCGCAATGGTCTTATCACCTTGCGACTTGTCCATACCATAGGCCAGCGCAGCTGCAGTGGGCTCATTGATGATGCGCTTTACATCAAGACCGGCAATTTTTCCAGCGTCTTTGGTGGCCTGACGTTGCGAATCATTGAAATAGGCCGGTACGGTAATAACCGCCTCGGTCACAGTCTCGCCAAGAAACTCTTCGGCGGTTTTCTTCATCTTCATCAGAACTTGCGCAGACACCTGCGGCGCGGACATTTTCTCGCCATTGGCTTCCACCCAGGCGTCGCCATTGTCGGCGGCGACAATTTTGTACGGCACCATTTTGATGTCTTTCTGGACAACATCATCAGTAAATTGCCGGCCAATCAGGCGCTTCACCGCAAAAATCGTGTTGTCCGGATTGGTCACTGCCTGGCGCTTGGCCGACTGGCCAACCAGAATCTGGCCGTCTTCGGTGTATGCGACGATTGATGGGGTGGTGCGATCACCCTCTGAGTTTTCAATTACTTTCGGCTTGTCGCCATCCAGAACCGCCACACAGCTGTTGGTTGTTCCGAGGTCAATTCCTATAATCTTGCCCATTGTTTACCTACCTTTGCGTCATTCAAGCCCGTTACCGGGATTTGTGTCTTGTTCGTGATATGGGTACGAAACCCTGATTTTCAAGCGTTTCGGCTTCTTGGTGTGTTAATTTATTTGCTGACCACGACCATGGCCGGGCGCAGCAGTCGCCCATGCAGGGTATAACCCTTCTGCATCACGTCTAGCACCGTATTCGGTTCACTGTCCGGGTTTTCGACCATGGTCATCGCCTGGTGTAACTGCGGATCGAAAGGCTCACCCACCGGGTCAACCCGCTCCAGACTGAATTTGGCCAACACATCAAGAAAGCTCTTGTGCGTCAACTCGATACCTTCAATCAGCGGCCGCAGAGCTTCGTCGTCCTTATCGGCCTGCTCCTGGGCCCGTTCCAGGTTGTCAACGACTACCAGCAGTTCACTGCAGAACTTCTCCAACCCAAATTTGTGCGCATTCTCAACATCTTTTTCGGCCCGACGGCGAACATTCTGGGCCTCGGCCGCCGCCCGCATCACCTGTTCCTGGCTGTCGGCCAATTGCTCCTGCAAGCTCGCTATTTCGGCCTGCAAAGCCTCGAGCGGGTCATTACTGGCACCACTCTCTCCTTCACGTTCAGCAGCCGCCGCTTCTGCGCCCTGCTCGGTGACAGGCTCACTGGTCTCTGCAGGCCCAGCCTCCGGGTTTGACTCCTGATCGAATTCAGCCGGTTTTTCTCCCACCTGTTGTGCCTCCTGTTTCTGACCTGGTAATGCAATCCCCCGACATTGGGTCAGTGCCGCCAATTTCAAGGGCCGTGGGTAAACTTTTTCCCGTCTTTTTGCTCAGCCTGTGACCCGAGTCGGTTACAACGGATCACCCAGGCCGTCATCAACAGGCCAAGCAGCATAATGCCGCCCAAAAACTGGAAATACGCCAGGTGCCCTTGCAGACCCGGAGCTGAATCGAGAATACGGCCGGAAATGGAGTAAAAGAATATATCTGGCGTATACCCGAGCACCGACACCAGGCCGGCCGTGGTCCCGGTAAGATGGGCGGGGGTACGATTTTCTTCAAGCAGCGCAAAATAAACCCCGCGCATGCCGTAGGCGCAAAAGAACGTCACCAGCAGGTTGCCGTACAGAATAAGGTAGGCAGCATTCCCGGGGTGCGCGCCAGCGAGCACGGCATAGCTAACGATCAACACCACAAATAGCGCTACAATGCTGGTTGCGGCGCCCACACGATCGGCCAGCAAACCAATTACAATGGCAGCAAAAAAGCGCAGATAGGCCGCATTCGATGTGAATGTGGCCGCCTCGATCTGGCTCATACCCAACACATCCACCGCATAAAGAGAATAGCTGTCCAGGCCTTTATAGGCACAATACGCGCACACAATGACCCCCGCGTGCGCCCAGACCACCGGCTTGCGCACCACTTCGGCCAAACGTTCGAGGGATGAAATTGCACTCGCCGAGCCGGTTGCACCGCTACGCGGCAAAACAAACCATGTCAGCAGTCCGGCGGCGAAGGTCAGCCCGGTGTACAAATAAATCACTCCCTGCAATGCTGCTTTTTTCTCAGCCGCGGTGGAGCCGTCCAGATCCCCTGGAAACTGCCAGTTGAGAAACACGATGATCACTGTGGCACTGCCCGCTGCCACCAGACCACGGCCACCATCCAGCAAGCCAAAAGCCTGACCCTGCGCAAGCGAGCCTCCCCATTCCCGGGTCGCACGAATCAACGGCGCCCAAAACAGAAATATCGTGGTGATACCCCAGTAGCCATACAGCAGGGTCAAGCCAACAGCTCCGGGAATCGTTGCCATCAGCAGCCCTCCCAATGCCGTCATCATCAGCGACAGGCTAAGCATGACCCGCGGCGTATACCGATCGGCCAATGGCCCTCCCAACAGATAGCTGAGCATGGCCAGAACACCGTAGGCAGCAAAGGAATCACCGAGTTGGGTGTTATTGATTTGAAAAACTTCCAGCAAGGCAGGCCGGAAAAAGCGCGGCACATGAAACGACAGGCTGAACACAGCCTCGCCCGCGAGTATCAGGGCAAAAATGGTGAGGTAGCGGCTTGCCAATGGATCAGATTTGAGTATTCGTGCGCCGCCACCATAACACAAACAGCGCGCCAGCCAGAGCGCCTCCCAAATGCGCAAAATGCGCTATGCCACTGGCCGCGCCGCTGAGACCAAGCGTCAAATCGAACAGCACAAGCACCAGAATCATGTACTTGGCTGGCAACGGAATGGGGGGAATCAACAACATGATACGGTGGTTGGGAAACAGCATTGCAAAGCCGACGAACAACCCATACACGGCACCCGATGCGCCAAGCACCGGGTTTAACGCTGCAAGGCCGGTATACCAGACCAGCATCTGACACAAAATAGCTCCGAGCGCACAGCAAAAATAGTAAACGATGAAGCGCCGCGAGCCCCACACCTGCTCAAGGATTGGGCCGAACATGAACAAAGCGAACATATTAAACAGCAGGTGCGTGAGATTACCGTGCATGAAAAAGTGGCTGAGTGGCTGGTACCAGCGAAACAGCTCGCTACCCGGCGGAAACAAAGCCAGAATCAAGCGCAAGTCCCAGCCTGCCGTCAACACATAGGCAGAGATGTTTACCAACAGTAAACCCTTTACCACCGGGGTCAGTGTTTGCATATATTTTTCAAACCGTGAAATCCGGGTTCTGGATCAATTCTACGCAGGTGCCATCCGGGTCGAAAAAGAACAGAGCCCAAACCCCGTCAACCGGGATATCCGGCCCCATGTCCAGCCAGGCCGGTGGATGCGGGCAGTTCGCTCCAAGAGCGGGCAATTGCCGGTAGCATTCGGCTGCATCGGCAACCGCAAATGCCACCCGAAACAGGCCATTGTGATTGGCCTGCTGGTAGGGCTGTCCATGCGCTTGCGGTTGCAGCCATTGTTGCAGCTGCAGACAGCAGTCATGACTGCGACCAGGCAGCTGCAGACGCGCCTTGATCAGGTGCGCCGGTCGACCCGCGGTGAAATCGCTGGCCGGCAGCCGCACTTCGGCAAGCTCGCCGGCGAGCTCAAAACCCAGCACAGTGCAGTACCAGCCGATCGAGCGTTGCAGATCTCTGACGTTAATGTGTATGGCGTTCAGCGCCGAAGCAGCCTCACCCTGCACAAACTCTAACACCGTGCCATCCGGGTTCTGCCCGGAAAAACCGGCCGGCGCCAGCACCGCATCCTGCGAAGGTTCAGTCAGAATCTCCAACCAGGAGGAGCGATTACACGCTTGGAAACAGGCCGCCAGGTCTGGAACCTGCAGGGAAAGACTGTTTATGCCCAGGTGAGCCGGCGACCCGTAGGCACGCCCAAAGCCCTGCGGCAATGGCCACTCCAGCAGGTCGATCATAGTGGAATCCCACAGATGCTCAGTGCTGTGAATGCTGTTGCCGCGCCACTGCACCAACCCATCAACCCCCATGCCACGACCGTCCTGGGGGTCAGCCTGCATGACCGAAATGGCCTGCAGTCCCACAACATTGGTGAAAAATTCAACCGCAGGCGATAAAGAAGACACATTCATATTAACGTGAATGATGCGCTCTGCGGGAATAGGCACTGGCTTACCGGTTCAGCGCGGCGCTGAGCATTTTGGCGGTAATGTCCACAACAGGGATCACCCGGTCGTACTGCATGCGGGTTGGGCCGATAATGCCTATGACGCCAATGGATTGATCACCGCTGCTGTAAGGGGCAGTAATAACGCTGTAGTCTTCAAACAGATCGTAGCCCGACTCCTGACCAATAAAAATACGAATGCCATCGGCGTCCAGACAGTGGTTCATCAGCAGCAAAATATCTTTTTTATACTGGAATGCATCAAACAGCTCTTTCAGACGGCTAACCTGGCTTCCATCAGCCGAATCGAGCAGATTATTCTGCCCGGCCATGACAAAATCCTGCTCACCCACAGACTCCATGGTTTCTGCGGCCACATCAATCATCAACTGCATCAACTGCCCGATGGACTCCTTGTCTTCATGCATCGAACTCACCAGCGCATCACGAATCTGCTCTAACTCCAGGCCCGCGTAGCGCTGATTGATAAACCGGGCAGCCTGCTCCAGCTCTTTTCGTGAGAACTGTCTCTGGGTGTGAATAATGCGATTTTCAACATCCTGATCATTCATCACAAGAACTACCAGAATGCGGTTACCTGACAGCGGTACAAACTCGACATGCTCCAAGCGGCAGCTGCCGGACTGGGGCGTGATTACAATACCGGCCTGCGAGGTCAGCTGCGACAACAAACTGGAAGCCGACTCCACCAGCGCAGTACTGGGCTTGTCCGGTTTCAACTCCTCACGCAGACTGCTCAGGTATTCATCGTCCAGCGGATTAACGCTGATCAGACTGTCGACAAAAAAGCGGTAACCCTGCTCAGTGGGTATCCGGCCAGCCGATGTGTGCGGCGAAACAATCAGCCCGTGCGCTTCCAGGTCGGCCATTACATTACGCATGGTCGCCGGGCTGATGCTGAGACCGGTTTCCTCAACCAGGGTTTTTGAGCCAACAGGCATGCCTTCTCTGATATAGCGCTCAATCAGCGCTTTGAGAATTTTCCTGCTGCGATCAGACAGTTGCGGCGTATTCATACCAATTCACCCCGTGTAGCCCCATAGTAAAAGATCGTCGCGCTTTGGCCAATACCGCCACCGGCAATCAGACTGGCAGCACCCCGGGGCAAAACCACCATCACAACTGCTTTCAGCGCTTGCCACATTTACATCAATACTGTATAAAAACACATATACTGTTCATACATACAGACCGCGGTGAGTCAATCGAGACTCCATCGCACAAGGTTAACGAGGCACGATACATGCTTTCTCATCTAACTGTCAGCAATTACACAACCGTGGCCAATCTGGAATTGGATTTCAGCGGCGGAATGACTGTGATCACGGGTGAAACCGGCGCCGGTAAATCGGTCGTTCTGGACGCGCTGGCGTTGGTCGCGGGTGGGCGTTCTGACAGCAAGGCCGTGCGCAGTGGAGCACAAAGGGCTGATATACATGCTATTTTTGATATTTCCCGCAATTGCGAGGCGCAGTCCTGGCTGAAGGCGCACGACTTGCACGATGGTAATGACTGCCTGCTGCGGCGGGTGATTACCGCCGAAGGGCGAAGCCGCGCATATATTAACGGTCAACCTGCCCCCATTCAGAATTTACGCAACCTCGGCGCCATGCTGATCGACATGCATGGCCAGCACGAGCAGCAGAGCCTGTTAAAACGCGACACGCATCGGCAGTTGCTGGATTGCTACGCCGGGGCTGAAGCGCTGGCCGGCGACGTTAAGGACGCTTATAGACGTTGGCAGACTTCACTGGCTGACCTGGAACGTCGCCAGAGCCAGTCGGATGAGCAGCACGCACATGCCCAATTGCTGGAGTACCAGTTGAACGAGCTGCACGAACTGCAACTGCAGGACGGCGAGCTGCAACAACTGGAACTGCAACAAAAGCGTCTGAGCAATAGCGAAGCTGTATTGCAGGCCTGCCATCAGGCGCTTGGCCTTTGTGAAAATGACGACGGCAACAACCTGCTGGACCTGTGCTCACAAGCCCACCAGCTGTTGACGCCCTTTTCGAGCCACGGAAAAGAGCTGGGCGAAGCCATGGACCTGCTGGCCTCGGCCCGCATCCAGCTGCAGGAAGCCGCCTACAACATTCAGGCACAGATCGACGGCCAGACCATTGACCCGGTAGAACTTCAGCAAGTGGAACAGCGGCTGAGCAGCCTGTACCAAACCGCACGCAAACACCGCGTCTCAACTGACGAACTCATTGGTCTGCGCGACCGATTACAACAAGAATTCGATGCGCTGCAAAACGACGAACAGCTGCTCGATGAGTTACAGGCTGAAACTGATCTGCATTGCCATCGCTACCTGAAACTGGCCGTTGAACTCAGCGAGCAGCGCGAGCTGGCGGCCGGAAAGCTCGCCGGCCTGGTTAACCAGCAACTCAAGGCATTGAACATGGCCGGTTGTCAGTTTGCCGTTAAGCTGAATCCGCTGGCGGACGACCGGCATGGCCAGCACGGCAAGGAATCAGTCGAGTTTCTCATCAGCACCATCCCCGGACAGACACCACAACCCCTTAATAAAGTCGCTTCGGGTGGCGAGTTGTCGCGGATCAGCCTGGCGATACAGGTAATAACCGCCAGTAAAAGCTCCATTCCGACCCTGGTGTTTGATGAGGTGGACGTGGGTATTGGTGGCGCAGTTGCCGAGGTGGTCGGCCAGCTGCTGCGCAAACTGTCCAAGCACAGCCAGATTCTCTGCGTTACTCATTTGGCGCAGGTTGCCGCAAAAGGCCATCAACACCTTGGGGTGCGCAAGCTCGCTCGCAAGAAAAGTGTGGCCACGGAACTGAACGAGCTGCGCAATGACGACAAGGTCAACGAAATCGCCCGCATGCTGGGCGGCATTCAGATTACCGAGCAATCAAGGGCTCACGCACAGGAAATGCTGGCGGCCAGCTGATAACGGGTACACACCAAGCTACGATAATACTCATTTTCCAATAACGTCAGCAGGTTTTATAAACTTGGGTGCCGATCCCCAATGCGTGTCTCTGCGGCACACGCTCTTAACCACTCCAACACAGCATATGCGTACCGATTCAGTGCTTGATGATCAGGCCAGATTGCATAATAGGATAAACCGGTATTTACCCATTCGGGGAACGGGGCTTCCAGATCACCTTTTGCCATTGCCGTATGTACCATCGGTGTACGGCCCATGATGAGAGCATCTCCAGCTAACGCTGCCTGAAGTACCAAATCAAAGGATTCCAGGCGCGTAACACGTTGCTTCGCTGGCAATGGGTAGCCCGTGGCCCCGCTCCATTGCTCCCACTCCTGTGGATGCAGCTCGTTCACTACTAACCGTGCCGCCGCCAACATTGATTGCCAACCCTGCTGCCGCCAGACTGCAGCTTCGGCGGGTGTGGTGACAGGGCAAATACGCTCGCTCACCAGGGGCTCGGCCTGCAGTTTTGGCCAGTGACCAGTACCTAAGCGCACACCGAGATCAATCTGCTCGCGCTGCAGGTCGCATTGTCGGGTGGTGGGCAAAAGCTGCAGTTCAAGTTCCTCATGGTGAGCGTACAGGGAAGGGTAATGGGGAATCAGCCAATGGGTGGCCAGGGTGCGAGGCAATGTAAGCACCACCTTGCCGCCTACTGTACCGGCAGCATCCGCGACCGCCTGCTCCAGCAATCGCAACGCCTGCTGGGCCTGCGCATGAAAACGGCCACCTGCGTCAGTCAGAACTACTGGCGAGCGGCTCCTATCCAACAGCTGTACTCCCAAGCTACGTTCCAGTTTACTCAAGTGATGGCTGACAGCAGATTCGGTCAGCCCCAGGGCCGCCGCTGCGAGATTCAGTCGCCCATGTGCCACCACTGCTACCAGAGATCGCAGTTGAGCCAGTGGAGGAAGATAACCCGTCATAGCAATTATCACATGATGAAATGTCATGATAGCCTGAAAACTCTTCGCTTCCAAAATTCATTATTACAACAAATAATTCTCTTAACTGCTTATATTGAACAGGTGGAAGCATGATGATTCATCAATTGTCAAAATCCTTTTCTTCGTCCCATGGCGAACTTGCCTGGGATGTAACCGGAAGTGGGCCAGCCGTGGTGCTGGTGCACGGCACCCCAGCGAGCTCCATTGTCTGGCACGGTGTCGTTCAGCGCTTGAAAGAGCGCTACCGGCTGTATTACCTGGATTTGCCAGGCTTCGGAGCCTCGGAAAAATTTACTGGCCAGGAAGTTCGTCTACGCACATTCGCACGCGCACTGAGCGAATTTCTGGAACAGCAGGAGTTGCATCGGGCACACTTGGTTGGCCATGACTTCGGCGCGGCCACGGTGTTCGGCGCACACCTGGTGGAGGGAAGCCCGGCGGCAAGCCTGACGATCATTGACGGCGTGGTTCTTAGCCCGTGGGGCACACCGTACTCACGGCTGGTTAATGAGCACGAAGCTGTATTCGCGGCGCTACCGGACTACATTCACAGAGCAACATTGGTGGCGCACCTGCAAACAGCCGTCACACGAGCAATGCCAGCTGGTTTTGAAGCCGCGCTTCTGGAACCGTGGACGGGGGAAGTCGGTAAGGCTGCGTACTATCGCCAGGTAGCTCAATACGATTACCCATACACCGAGCAGCTTGAGAAGCTTTACCCCGGGGTCAACGTCCCAACCCGGATTTTATGGGGCGAACAGGATCAGTGGGTGAATTGCAGTAACGGGCAACGTCTGCAAGATATGATCCCTGGCTCTGAATTGCGTTTACTGCCGGATGCAGGGCATTTCGCCATGCTGGATTGCCCAGGCCTGGTCGCCAGGGAACTGGAACTGTTTCTTTCAAACCTGGAACAGTCTTAAGCCTGTTTGCGTTTTACGTACAACACCAGGTTGTGATCAACAATCTCGTATCCCTGATCTGCAGCAATCTTCTGCTGGCGTTTTTCGATTTCCGGGTCGTAAAACTCCAGCACTTCGCCGGTATCCACGCACACCATATGGTCATGGTGCTCGCCGGTCGCCAGCTCGAAAACCGCGTGTCCACCCTCAAAATTGTGCCGTTCCACAAGTTTGGCAGACTCAAACTGGGTAAGCACCCGGTACACCGTTGCCAAGCCCACGTCGTCACCACTTTCCAGCAACAGCTTGTATACATCTTCTGCGCTGAGATGCTGGCGATCCGACTGGGATGCCTGCTCCAGAATTTGCAGAATTTTGACCCTCGGCAGGGTTACTTTCAGGCCGGCCTGTTTCAGCTCGGCATTTTCATTGCTCATCAGAACTTCGCGCTAGTTGCTTATTAGGCTATTATCCCACTTTTAACGAACACACGGAATATTTGCCGTCCTATGCTCGCCAATATTATTCGCAAACGCCTGTTCGCACTCGCATTACTTACTTTGTTCACCGGGTCGATTGTGGCTTGCTCATCGTTCGAATTTCCGGGGGTGTATCGCGTTGAAGTTGAGCAGGGCAACGTATTCGACCAGGAGACTATCGATAAGCTCGAACTTGGCATGACCCGCAGCCAAGTGCGCTTTGTGTTGGGTACGCCTTTAATTCAAGACCCGTTCAACCCAGACCGTTGGGATTACACTTACCAGGTTCAGGTTGGCGCCGAAGTGTCAGACATCAAGCGAATGGTCTTGTACTTCAGTGGTGACGAGTTGATCAAAATCGATCAGGATTTGCCAATTAGCGAAGACGCCAGCGAGTCGACTGCCAGCCGCTGATCAATCGTCGGCTCGCTTGGCCTTGGCTTTTGCTGCGCGCTCTTTGCGTGATTCTTTAGGGTCCAAGATCAGCGGGCGGTAAATCTCCACCCGGTCACCGGGGCTGAGTGCATATTGATCCGGCTTGGGAACGGCTTTGCCGAATACCCCCATTTTTGCGCTGGCAAGGTCAATCTCCGGAAAATGCTGAACAATGCCGGACTTTTCCGCTGCCTGCAAAGCCGTGCACCCTTCGTCAACCTCGAGTGCAATAATTTTCTGGTGGTCCGGCAGAGCGTAAGCCACTTCAACCTTAATTGTCATAATTCGGGTCCTTTCGGGTTGCCAGTTGAAACCGGCGCATACACTTCACTGTCCGATAAGCTGCCCGCACGCCGGCAGACCGCATCCACCAATTCGTCACCAACCGATTTGAACAGGGCTTCAAGTGGCTTTACTGCAAGCCGCTTGTTAATTGCAAACTCCAGCAGCAGCGCAACTTTACAGGCATTGTCGTTTAATTCCAGAATACTCCACTGCCCGGAAAAACGCGAAAACGGCCCTTCAACCAGCTCCAGCTTAATTTGGCTGGGACGCAACAACTCGTTTCGTGTGGTAAAACTGTGGCTCAAGCCTGCTTTACGGACTTTCAGGCGCGCGGTCATGCTGGCATGATCCGCACTGATAACTTCTGCCGCCTCGCAGCCCTGCATGTATTGTGGGTAGGCATCCACATCGTTGATCATGTCGAACATGAAGTTCGCTGATTTCATCAGCAAGGCGCTGCGTTCAAGTCGGATCATTACTACTTTCGCTAATACAGCAGGCGGTTTTGCACAGCGAACCATACAGTGGCTGCTATCAATAGCGGCGCAGCATAGCCAAGATGCGCTCGTGCAAGCAAGCGTCGCAGTCGGAAACCGCTGTAACGCTTATAGCGCGGCGAATTCAGCAGTGCTGCAACCAGAAAGCCATTCAGGATGACAGCCAGGGGTATCAGCCCGTAGGCTGTGAGCAATTCCAACAGCCTGAATGGTGAAAACTGCTGTAGAAGTTGCAATTGGGACCACTCATTGAAAGACAGCGCCGACACCATGGACAGCAACCAGACAATGCCACCGGCCGCAAAGGCAGCAACATAGCGGGGAACAATAAACGAATGAGAAAGCCAGGCGACCAGAGGTTCCAACAAAATAATGGCGCTACTCAGCAGTATGATGGCTACCAGCAGGAAAAAGAGACTGCCATAGTAGTCACCATACACTGTGAATCCGTAGGCCAGAGGCAGGTTTAAAAAGACCAAAGGTGCCCCAGCGGCCACCTCCACATTGCTATGCCACAATAAGGGCAGCACGGCAGCACTGCTGAGAGCTGCACACACCAGGGTGATTAGCAGTATGCCAGCAACCGCCGGTGCTATTTTCTGGTGTTCCGGCATATGAGCGGCACAGGCCATGATACCTCCCATTCCAGCACTGGCAGTGAAAAATGCCAGGGCAATGGCTGACCAGGCTCCGTCCCAGGAAAAGTGGTAATCGCGCTGCAACAGAGACGCCAGTGTATCGACCGTAAGCGCCCCGACCGAAACATTATGGGCCAGCAATACCACCAACAATAAAACCGCCAATGGCATCAGCAGCCGTAACGCAAAACCCACACCTCGAATGACGCCAAATGCCGACACGCCGGTCGCCAGCAACAGAAAGGTGCTCTGCCAGCTCACCATAACATCCGTTGTTTTCAGAAAAGTGTCCAGATGCTGCACAACGTAGTCCGCATCACGCTGCAAAAACACCTCGCTCTGCGCGGCCAAACCAAACGCCATAGCCCAACCACCAAATACACACAGGTAAGACAGCACAAGCAGACTAACAAGCAGGCTCAGAGGCCCCAGCAAACGCCACCAGCGGGAAATTCCAGTCTTAACCTGCAAAAGCTTGACCGCATGCATGGGGTTACGCCGTGACTCTCGCCCAAGCCAGATTTCGCCGGCCATGATTGGCCCGGCAAATACCAACAATGCCAAAAGGTAAACAAGCACGAAACCCGAACCCGTACCGAAGCGGTCCAGCTGCGCTGGCAACGTCCATACCAGTTGCAAACCAACCGTTAAACCGGCAACAGCCAGACAAAACGTCCAGCTACTGTTCCAGGTGATGTAATCCTTTGGGCCCTGCATGTCGGAGTCTTGCGAATAGACAAACGTCCATTCTCTTGTAAAGGCCGGCTGGTCTCAACTAATTTATGTCGTATCGGCTGGCGCTATCGATATAATGCGGCAATGAGTAAGAAGCCCAAGAAAAAGTCCGGTAGCAATACGATAGCGCTCAACAAAAAGGCGCGCCATGACTTCCTGTTGGAGGAACGTTTCGAGGCTGGCGTGGTTCTGGAAGGCTGGGAAGTCAAAGCGCTGCGCGCTGGCAAAGCGCAGCTGGTAGACAGCTATGTACTGCTGAAAGATGGAGAAGTCTGGCTGCTGGGTGCACAGATAGAGCCATTACTCAGCGCCAGCACGCACGTAGATGCCGACCCGAAGCGCACTCGCAAGCTGCTGCTCAGCCGCCGCGAGATTGCCAGGATACGCAATGCCACCGAGCGAGAGGGCTACACCTGCGTGGCAACTGCGCTGTATTGGAAAAAACACCTGGTCAAGTGCGAGATTGCGATTGCCAAGGGTAAAAAAGCCCATGACAAGCGGGCGACTGAGAAAGAGCGCGACTGGAACCGGGAGAAGCAGCGGGTGATGCGAAGCAGCAACCGCTAGGCAAAGCCGGCAGCGCTTACACCCCCTTGAGCCAATTGCAGGGAACTTACCGTCCGCACATGACTCAAATAGACTACAATAGTCCCGGTTCTGCAACGATCACTTCGTGCAGAACGAGGCGTTTTCTGAGCCAAGAAGGGAGTGTATCAATGAATACATGACCGACAGCGTGAAGAAAACAACGATGAAATGCGCCGCCAGCGTGCTCTCTGAGCGCCTGTGGTGGCGCAGTTCAAGGCGTGATTTAAGCGAGCGAAGGAGTGTATAGACGAATACATGACTGAACGAGCGAAAATCACAACGATGAAATGCGCCGCCAGCCTGCTCTCTGAGCGCCTGTGGTGGTGCAGTTCAAGGCGTGATTTAAGCGAGCGAAGGAGTGTATAGACGAATACATGACTGAACGAGCGAAAATCACAACGATGAAATGCGCCGCCACAGGCGCTCAGAGGGGGTGAACTGGTATCGACGTGGGTTACGAAACCCTTGTGTGCATGCCGAGATGACAGCCAATCTCGTTAATCCAAAGCTGTATCTGAATAGTCGCAAACGACAATTCGTACGCTTTAGCAGCTTAAACCCTGCTAACAGTTACCACCGGATGCCGGTAAACGGGAAGTAACTGTCATACAGAACCGGACCGCAGCAAAGTGTGCCTGACGCGGCGCTGTTAAACAAATCTCAGGCTCGCGCTTCACGTCCTGCCCGTCGGGCTGTAAAGCGCTAAATTAATTGACGGACCTAAGCATGTAGATCCCTGGGCAACGGACTGACGGACGCGGGTTCAAGTCCCGCCACCTCCACCAAATTCTGAAGGTCCTTACCGGGCACGTAGGTAGCCCGGCTTTAACCGGTTAATGATGAAGAACCGCATCCTTGCTTAATTAATCAGGTGACTTTGCCCGTGTTTCAGCACTGCTCTACTGCGCCTGGCTAAACTCGATCAATTCCACGCGGTCCCCACTTTCCAGGTCAATCTCCAGAATTTTGCCAATTCCAGGTTTGTAAAACTTGTGCTCCTCTACGCCCGGGTCCAGCGGCGAGAAATCACGGGTTTGCAGGCATTCGCCGTCACAATTGGCGGCCGGTACACTTTCCTCAGCATTAACGGCCAGGATTTCAATCGCGTCCTCAGCATTTGCTGCGGAGAACTCCTGGCGAAAGACATCGCCGACCTGTGCATCGGCGGGAAGCAGGATCCCTCCTTCGTCACCGTCCCGATCAGCCTTGAAGGAGCCGTCAATGGCAATTAACTCCGGAACCTGAGGTTCGTCGCCATCAAAGGTTTCGTAGTCCTTCACCTCCTCGCCACAATACCAGACGTTGCCGTCGTTATCTTGGGCGAACCAGTCGTCGGTATCTTCAATTAACTCACCGTCGATAACAACGACGTCGCGGACCACTAGGCAGGCAATCCCGTCAATCATTTTAATTTTGTCAGACACGGTGATGGTGATCCGTTCGGTAACGGTTTCACCGTCTTCTTCAAAGCTGCCTTCAAACACCCATTCGTTACCATTCACCAGGGGGAAGTACGGATTGGGAGTCACCGTGCTACCGATATTTCTGGGGTCGACAAATTGCTCGGCATAGTTCAGGCCGAACTGCGGGTCATGAATGGCGTCGCCCAGTTCATCACACATCGCCAGCCGTGCCTCATGAATATCGCCGCACTCCCCAAAGGCTTCCGCCCGCGTTTCGTCGAGCTCGGCCAGGCATTCTTCAGCCGTTTCTTCGGAGCCGAGATCCGCGCATTTTGCTGCACCAATAAAGGCCTCGTCCAGAACCTCGTAACCGCAGGATTTATGCAATTCGTTCGCCGATGCGCTGCAGGAAGGGCTCAAGCCCTGATCGGGCAGCTGTACTGCGGCGTCTGCAAAACTTTGCAGCTTTCCGGCCAGCGTCCGCAGTGATTCAGAAAGCTCTAAACTTTCGTCTAGAACGCCATCCAGTTCCCCATCGGCAATATCGGCAGCCAGCACGCTGTACACGTTGTGGATATTGCTCGCCGAATAAGAATTCGCGCCACGCAAAAAAATCGCCAGATGCTCAGCTGAGGCGGTCAGCAGTTCCCCATCATCTTCGGAGAATGGGCTACTGTCAGCAAAGAACTCCTCCCCATGAGTGTCTCTGCCGAAAACTGTTAGAGTATTGGCCAGGGCGCCATCAAAGACGTTAGCAATTTCAGCCTGGTCGATCACCGCGCCATCCCCATCTGGGTCCAAGGCCAGAACGATTTGCTGCGTGCTCAAGCTGGTGTGCGGGGTGATATTAGCGATGCCGGTTTCTCCCTCTGCAATACTGATGACCATGCTAAGCATATCCAGCGATTCGCCACCGAAACTCGCATCGTTAGAGTCGGCACCGTCGAACACGATAAACAATGCCTTGTCTGCATGCTGGCCGTCTACTTCAATACTGTAGGTGGGCCCGGATTCCGACTCGCGCTGCAGACTCACCAGGGGCGAAGCGGCATCCAGAGCTGCGGCTCGATCCTCGGCTGTCGCAGCATCACCCAGCGCCGCGACAATGCCGGTGGCATCAAAAATGTACAGACTCCCCCCGGAAACCGGGCCGTCATGGATCTCACCTTCGATGGTCAGCGCAGCTGGCGGGGTCGGGGTTGGGGTCTGGATCTGGTTGCGATTTGAGCTATTTCCGCAGCCAGGCGCTGCGCCGATCACGCCCATAATAGCCGTGGTTGCTAGCAGTTTGTGAATGCTATTCATGATGATATACCTTTTTGTGAGCTGGGCACTAGTTAACGCTATAGTCGATCAGCTCGACTCGTGTGTCTTCAGTCAGATTGATTTCCACAATCTTGCCAATTCCGGGCGCGTAGAATTTGTGCTCTTGCGCTTCAGGATCCAGAGGCGAAAAATCGTAAGTCTGCAGGCAATTACCGGAGCAGGATGCGGCCTGTGATGCTTCACTGGCATCGGTCGCCAGGATCTCAATCGCATCCTCAGCATTGGCGATGGACAGTTCCTGGCGGAATATCTCGCCCACTACGGGATTCGCAGGAAGCAGAACACCGCCCTCATCACCGTCCTGGCCAGCCTTGAAGGAACCATCATCTGAGACGAGTTCAGGCAAGGGAGGCTCATCCTCTTCAAAGGTTTCGTAGTCCTTGACTTCTTCACCGCAGTACCAGACGTTGCCGTCTACATCCTGGGCGAACCAATCGTCAGTGTCCTCAATGAGCTCGCCGTCGATTTCCACCACATCCCGAACAACCAGGCAGCGTATCCCTGCAATCATTTTTGTTCTCGGCTCCACCGTAATGGTAATGACTTCAGTGATTTCCTCGCCGTCATCATCAAAACTGCCCTGGTAGACCCAACGGTTTCCCTGAGTCAGCGGAAAATAGGGATTGGGGGTGACAGACACACCTATCTGAAGGGGATCAACAAAGTTTGCAGCGAACTCCTCTCCGAACTCGGGATTGTGTACTGCATCCTCCAGCCGCTCGCACAAATCAAGCCTGGCTTCATCAACCGCGGCGCATTCCTCACGTGCTTCATCGGCGCTCTCCTGAGCCTCAACGAAGCAATCACTGAGCTCGGCGGCGGCGCCATCCAAGCAAATAGCACGCTTGGCATGAAAGTCGTCGCGCACGGAATATTCGCAGGCCAGGCTGGCCAGCCTAGCGCTGGAAGCACACCCTTGCTCTGCCAGCGCGGGCAGGGTGATGAAAGCTAGCAGTGTCGAACACGTAGTGGCAGCAAGGCCGCGCGGGCAGACCCAGGAACTCATCAATGGCAATATGTTCATCGATTATATTTCCTTCCAATAAATAATTGTGTTGCTGATAGAGCACGCCTGAGTCTTTTTTCTGTCGGTAGTCGATGCATGCGAGACTAACGGTAAGGGCCGCCGACCTCATGACCAGTTACTTCTAGAAAAGCTAACATCCGAAGCCAATTAAGCGGCCAAACGGTCGGTAGCCTTTTTACAACGACATCGCGGGGACAGTTACTCTATTTACTACTTGACCCCAGCACGGCTGACAATGCGAGCTGGCGCCAGTCCCGGTTTGGCTAGAATCTGCTTAGATCGTTATCTGTCCCCGGATTGCAGTGATTAAGCCCGAGTGCGCCAGCAGCATTTGGCATAGAATCGCTATCAGTTAGACTTAACATGTAACGGGGGCGTGATGAAGGCGCAAATTAGGAGTCTCAAACAGCGCTATGAGCGCGATGGTTTTGTTTCCGGCGTACGAATTGTGGATACGGCTACGGCCGGTGCCCACCGGGAGGCGATGGAAAATGCAGAGTCTGTGATAGGCCCGCTGCATTACAGAAGCAAGGTACACACCATTCTTCGCTCACCAATGACATTGGCTACCTTACCGGCGGTACTGGACATTGTGGAAGCGATGATTGGCCCTGATATTTTACTGTACAACGCCACGTACATTGTTAAGGAAGCCAATACCGCTAGCCACGTTAGCTGGCATCAAGATCTGACCTATTGGGGCTTGAGCCATGATGATCAGGTAACCATGTGGCTGGCACTGTCGCCTGCAACCAGGGAAAGCGGCTGCATGCGCATGGTTGCCGGTAGTCATGTGTCTGGTCGCCAACATCACGAAGTAACCCAGGACTCTTCAAACGTTTTGCTCCAGGGGCAAACGGTGCGGGGCGTCAACGAGGGCAACTCGGTCTATTGCGCACTCCAACCGGGCGAGGCGTCGTTCCACCATGGGTGGACCTTGCACGCATCCATGCCGAACCATAGCAGTGACCGGCGCATAGGCCTGAATGTGCAGTATTTTGCGCCCCATGTACAGCAAACCAAACAGCAGATAGATTCGGCGTTGTTGGTTCGAGGGGAAGATCGCTATCAGCACTTTGAGCCGGACCTACCCGCCCAAAGCGATCTTGACCCGGCAGCACTGGTTCGGCAAAAAGAGCTGGAAGAACGTTACGTGTCTATTGCGGGCAATGCCCAGGCGCATGACCAGAGGGGTTAGTATTCGTTGTTCGTCTGTATAGTGTGTGGTTTAGTTTCAGCCAATTGCGGGGACAGTTACCCTGTTTATTACTTCATCCCGGCAATGCTGACTGTAAGAGCTGGCTCAGACCCGATCTGTCTGGAATCTGCTTAGATCGGTGAACTGTCCCCGGATTAGCCGGACAAGGTTCATATTCTATTGAGATAATTTGCAGCACATCTCTCACTCTTTACGCACCGGGGACTTCTGACCCGACCGGCGCGGGCCACTTGAACCAGGTTCGATATTGGGGTAACGCAAGGTACTCACGGCGTACTCCCTCAGAATAGGCACAATGGCCGACCGCAACCAATTATTGGCGGCAGCGATATTCCACAGTTCCTTGGGATCGTTATAAAGATCAAATATCTGCGGCAGCCCCAGCTTTACGTGGGTGGATGTCACAACGCCCTGACCAGGCTGGACTACAGCTCCTCTAGAGGGCGAACGCGTCTCGAAATGTACTTTGAAGTTGCGCCATTTAACTGCAAGCAAGTCCTGTGCGTAGAACACAAGAAGGTGTTCCCGGTTGGATTTCTCCTGGCCACTGAACAGGAATTCGGTCTGGTCTATAGAATCGATGGGGCGGTCATCCGGCACCCGTTCCGATGCACCGGCGACATTGGCGAAAGTGCTGTAGAAATCCAGAATACTGATCACCTCATTGGATACCCGACCAGGCAGCGTATGCCCCGGCCAGCGAATAATAGCCGGGACGCGAATAGCCCCCTCCCATGCGCTTGGGAATTCCCCACGAAAGGGTCCGGAATCGGACTGTCCTCCATACTGGATACCGATACCGGACATGGTCTCAGGGCCATTGTCGCTGGCGAACACAACAATGGTATTCTCTGCAATGCCGGCTTTATCAACTGCATCGATCACTCTCCCCGCATTATGATCGATTTCAGCCAGGGCATTCTGGTAATCGCTGTAACCGCTGCGATCAAATTCCGGATGAGGCAGTGGCGGACTGTGTGGTAAAGAAAAAGCTAGATACAGGAAGAAGGGGCGATTGGCATGTGCGTGCTCCTCAATATATTCAACTCCCCTGTCAGTCACTTTGCGGTCGAGCTGGCGCCGCTGAGCCAGGGTGTAATCACCCACCCTTTGGCTCTCGCTGCCTTTTCTACCGGTATACAGACCATCCGGAGGCGCGATTTGCGCATCATACCCGGGCTGCAATTCCCGCAGCGGCGCATTGCTGGAGCCAGCAATGCCATACCATTCGTCGAACCCCTGGTCAGTCGGGAAACGACCCTGAATATTACCCAGGTGCCACTTGCCAAAAGCTGCGCTCGCATAGCCCTGATCAGAAAGCAGTTCAGCAAGGGTGTATTCCCATGGAGTCAATCCTACCAGGCCACCCGACTGGTCTACTGACGATGTACCACTACGTATTGGCATACGCCCAGTCATGAGCGCAGAACGAGACGGAGTACACTCCGGTTCGACATTAAAGTTGGTCAGGCGCAGTCCATCCGCAGCCAACTGGTCCAGTTTGGGTGTCGGCACTCCCCGGAGTACACCGCCGCCATAGGATCCCAAGTCGCCATAGCCAAAATTGTCCACCAGCATGAAGACGATGTTGGGCTGGCTTTCAGCCGCGTTTGCCGTAGTCCAGGCATGTCCAAGAAATACCACGAGTGCGAGGAACTCCCGCACCGCTTTGCACCTTCTCGGTCGACTTGATCGCGTCTTCATTGGAAACTCTCCATTTCAGGCAGTATCCGCCCCGGCAATGTGATACCGCTATCAATAGTCCAAAAAGGATGCGATTAAACGGCCGTTAGAAACGATACCTGGCCTGTACTGCAACAGACCTGCCGCGCTCCGGTACGCCGAAGTAGCTGTTGCTTGCGGTCAGGGCCACGTCGTTGCGCCACAACATGGTTTCCTCGTCGGTCAGGTTCTTGCCGATAATGGCAACTGACCAGGTGTCACCGATGTCCGTCAGGGCAATACGCAGGTTTACCTTGGTCGCAGAATCGTGCTTGGTGTTTCGATCGAGGTCCAGGGCAGAGTAGAACTCGCCAGTGTAGTTCACATCCAGGTTGCTGCGCACCTCCAGGTCACTGCCGACCGGTACAATCCACTCTACATTGAGGTTGCCGCTCCATTCTGGGGCGAATAGAAGGGTCTCGTCAGTGAGGTCCTGTACCCCCGATTCACCAGGCGCAATATTGCTACCGTCTTCACCGAGACAGCCCGGATTATTGATTGGGTCACTGTCCTGGGGCACCGTGCAGGGCGCATTGTCGAATGCGTCATAGTAGGCATCCAGGTAGGCTACAGCGCCGCCGATAGTAAAACCCTCGGCTAGCAGCCAGCGGCCGTCTACTTCAATACCCTGGCTTATCGACTCACCTGCGTTACCTACCCGGAACACATCGCCAATCAATGCGCTGGTTTGCAGGTCCTCATACTCCATGCGAAATACGGCGATATTGAGGTTTGCAGCACCATCGGCCAGGGTCATCTTGGCACCGAGTTCATAAGCCAATACGGTTTCCTTGTCGTATTCGAGGATTGAGCTGTCGACCCCCATGTCTACCACACCCCCATCTGGCTCTCCGGTAAGAATATTACCGGTGCGTGCTGTGGGCCCCGCATTACTGTATGCTTCATCGAAGCCGCCGCCCTTGAAGCCGGTGCTCACGCTGGCGTACAACATCGAGCCATCGCTGGCGTCCCATTGCAGATTTGCCGACCAGGTGAACTCATCCTCGTCACGCTCCAGTCCGAGAAAGGAATGGCTGCGCAGGTCCTCGATGAGTATGCCAGACGCCGGGTTGGCCAGCACGGTCAGATTGGCGCCGGCTCGAGCACCCAGCCCCGGGGATGACACCACCTTGTCGACTTCCTTTTCCTCCTCGTTGTAGCGCAGACCCAGGCCCAATCTGAGAGTATCCGTCAGTGCATAGCTTCCCTGAGCAAATACAGCCCAGCTGTTGGAGTCCTGGTCGAAACGAGTCGGAATGCGTTCGTCCGTGGTGTAAACCAGTGGCGGCACTGCCAGTGGGCCGGAACGCAGGAAGTCAAGATCGGTGTTGGTTTTGCTGACATCAAGTTCAGACTTCTGATAGTAAGCGCCAACGATCCAGTCTAAGGTTTCATCGCCCGGCGACACGAGACGTAGCTCCTGGCTGAACTGATCGTACTGTTCCTCCTGGAGCCTGTTGATGGAGGGTGTCGCCGCCATGTCACTGTTAGTATTACGGCTGGTATCGTAGGTGGCATAGCCGGTAATCGAGGTCACGGTCCCCACTTCCGCATCCCAATTCACAGTCAACAGCGCCATGTCAATATCTGTGTCGTCTGTATCGAGAATATCACCTGCGCCACGGTCGTGATCATCGATCACCGGGAAGGGCTCCTCACCGAAGACGTTCACCGGCTGGTCTGACTGGTACACCACCTGCGGGCGTCCCAGGACCTCGAAGTCACCATGTTCGTACTTGACGATCACCTCCAGGGTATCGCTGGCTTCCCACAACAGGCTGCCGCGCAGGAACAAGTTTTGTTTGTCTGGCCCCTCCTCGTTGAGGGTTTCGTTATCCCACCAGCCATCCATGCCCTCGTAGCGCACCGCCAGGCGACCCGCCACTTTGTCACTCAAGCCACCGGTGAGCACACCCGTGTACAGCTGCTCACCATGGTCCGGCTCGTACAATGCCTCCACATAGCCACCACTCTCAAAGTCTGGACGCGCGGTGGTGATATTGATAGCGCCACCAATTGTGTTCTTACCGAACAGGATGCCCTGGGGCCCCTTGAGCACCTCGACCCGCTGCAGGTCGAGCGTGAGGGGCACCTTGGCAAGCTGACCTCGGCCGGAGTAAAGGCCGTCAATATACAGTCCTACTGATTGTTCAAAACCGGGGTTTGTGCCGGAACCAACACCGCGGACGAACAGATTAGGGGTTGCTTGACCCTGGTTAATAGTGACGTTGGGGATGTAAAGGGTCAGTTCCTCCAGGTCGGTGATGCCGATATCTTCAATCATTTCACCGGTCATGGCGGCCACGGCGATAGGCACGTCCTGCAGGCTCTGCTCCCGTTTTTGCGCGGTAATAATCACCTCTTCTAGTATCAGCTGCTGAGCCATAAGCGGGACGCTCGGTACCATAGCCAGGGACAGGGCGATGGGTGCCAAGCGGTGATGGTTGCGAGTTTGCATGGGCGATTCCGTCATTGTGATTATTGGCCTGTATCGGCAACTTACCGTGCCAAAGTCACGAAAACTTTATAATTGGCGACAGATTGTTGTGATCAAGCGACAGTGTGATAACTCATCAGACCGATGGGTGACCTCAATCGCCTCTGCCGGATCGCGGACTGTACCAGATGGGAGACGTATAGGCCCTCTCCTGCAGGGTCAGGGGCACGTCATCCGGCAATTCGATTCCAAAACGAGTCTTGTCATAGGCCGTCCATCGGGGGGTGGGTATCTCCAGTACGCGAGCGTAGTAAAACGCGTCCTGGGCCGGCTTGAAATCCGGGTCCGTCCACACCCCAGTCAATTCAGCAGCGCCAATGGAATTGCTCCAGCTCGGAACGGACAGGTCAACCGTACTGCCAACGGGAGGCAGCTTGCCATTGGCGCCGGGCGTCCGACCCCCTGACCACACAACATCGTAGACTTTCTCCTGTGCCTTTCCCGCGTCGTCCAGCCAGCCTTTGATCACCTGTACCCGATCGAGGTTCGCGCCATCCGGGTCGCGCATGGCCGCCACCAGGAAACTGGGCGTGGTGTTATTGCTGACCGCCGGCAGATCGCTCCCCATGGGCACGCCTTTGGCGTAGCCCACCCGCGCGATATCGCGTCGCAATGCGTCCGCATCATCAAAGCCATAGCCTCCAAAGAAACGCACACGGATACGCGTGCCGGTGGTAGCGTATGCCTCTCGACGCTGCATCGCATCGAAAACCTCCCCGCGCGTGTTCTCCTTGGCCCAGACTGCCACCAGGCTGCCAGCGGACGTTTCCCAACCGTAGCGGGTCAGGCCCAGAACCATGTTTTGCTTGCCAATCACCATGGCCCGCTCCGGCCGCGGCTCTTCCGGGGTGCTCTTGCCGAAAAAGTTCTCCTCGCGGGCAGTGGATGCAGCGAGGTGGGTATCAGTGGAGCCGATCATGCCGAACTTGTACGGATTGACGCCCAGCGCTTTGCCCAGTTCCAAGCCCCGCTTTAGCCCGGAGCGCGCGTACTCGCCCGGCAGCATGTCCGGCGTCTTGGCTTCGCTGACATCGAGATTGCCGATGTCCCAGGTCTCGAAATCCGCAAACTCGTCATTCGTGGACAATATCGGATGTGCCTCACCATCGCCCTTGTGCTGCGACATTTCCACCAGTGGCTCCCACCGCTGCCGAGTCTGGGCATACTCGGCATCCAGGGGCCTGCCATCCTGGAAATCGTCCACCAGCGGGAACATCCAGCCATTAGACAAGTTGCCATTGTGTGGGATAGCCAGCATCCGGCCACCCGTGGTGGATTCCCAATCCTGCATCCAGTTCCACAGGTCGCGCGGGTTCGGGCTGCCCACCGGTGGGGTGGTGGTATAGGGTTCAAGCTGTTTTGCCACGTTGGCGTCATCGCGCATCAACACCACGCGGTGCAGGTTGTTGCCATTGACCAGGGACGTCCATTCGAAGCCGAACAGCGTGGTGAATCGCCCGGGTTCGTTAAACTCCTGTCCCGCCGAGACAATATCTTCCCAGGCAGAGCGGTAGGCTGGGTTGCCCGGCTGGTAATTAAGTGCCACCGGCACATCGCCCTGAGCGAACCGCGCTATCATACCCACCATAGCTTTCTTGGCGGTCATGCCACCCTTGTTGAAAGCGGCGTTGAGTTCACGGCCGTAGGGGTCGGCCATAATGTTGGGCGCTCCTTTCAATATATCCGTTATGACACCCATACCATCGCTGTGGTCTGTCACTGCCAGGAAGTCGTATGGTCGCGAGATTTTCAATGGCAGCCCGGTGTTGGATGTCACCTCATCACCGCGGGCAAAGCGGTAGGCATCCTCCGGCATCAGGCGCGTACCGCCGCCCCCCGCGTCTGCAGACAACCCGGAGTGAACGTGCACATCACCGAACAACACCTGCGTGGGATATTCCCGATCAGCGTAGGGCGAATAGCTTGTATTCGCCGTATCCGCCGATATTACCGGCATGCTCATGATGCCTACCAGCGATACGGCAATAATGGTGCATGTTACCGTCCGATGTTGCATTTTATGTACTCCTTGAACGGCTTGTGGAAAATCTGGTTGGCATTGTTTTGTTCTGCCTCAAGTGGCTTATTTCAGAGAGCAGCCCCAGTCGGCGTCCATCAGCCCTCAAGATCTGCTCTAAGCTTGCGCAAGGCTCGCCCGAATATGATGAGGAGCCACCACGCCACTGATGAACACCTCTTGCTGCCGATCGCCCATGTCCGCCTGTTACCCGCTTATCAATGGTGGGAATCTACTCTACAATTGCGCCAAATAGTCTTTTATCAGCGACAGGAAATTGCGAATAGGTGCCAATGACGCCCCGGGGCAATCTAGCCCGGGCTAGTCTCCTGCTTGACACTCCAGTTACATTACTTGATATTCGACGACAGGCAAGCGAATAAAGAGATAACAACTGATGTCAGACTTCCTGGTGCGAGCTTCCGCACTAACAGGTGTTCGCGCCACTATCGAGGAACTCGGAGGCGACGCAGATCAGCTGTTGCAACGTCTCGGCCTGTACGGCATTGAAGCGGATCCGGAATCCTGGATCTCCTACACCAGTTTACTGCTGCTGCTGGAACAGGCCAGTATGGAAACTGGCTGCCCGCACTTCGGCCTCCGCCTCTCCGAGCACCAGGACGTCAGCATTCTCGGCGCCCTGGGCTTCGTCATCCAGCAGGCCCCGGACCTGCGCACGGCCTTGCGCGAGTTAATCACCCGCTTCTCCTTTCACAACCAGGGTGCCGACATCGCGCTGCATGTAAATGGGAGCGTGGCATCTCTGCAGTTTACCTGCAAACTGGAGGGCAAACTGCCCATCCGGCAGCAGGAAGACCTTGTGGCCGGTATCGGTGTAGATATGATGCGCTTGCTGTGGCGCAATGACTGGGCCCCGACGACAGTCTACCTGGCCCATGGCGAGACGGACGATCTCGGCCCCTACCGGAAGCGTTTTCGTTGCCCGGTTCAATTCAACTGGGACGTGACAAGCATGACATTCGACGCGACAATTCTGGACAGGCCGATCGTGCAGGCCAACCCGCAACTGCACCGCTTACTTGAGACTTACATCGATGTATTGCAGTTTGCCCACCCGGACGACTTTCCCGCCAAGATCCGTTACCTGATCCAGCAGGCCATGTACACCGGAGACTGCTCTATCGAACGCGTTGCTGCAACCCTGGCGATCAACAAGCGCACCTTGCAGCGTCGCCTCAAAGCCGAGCACACAAGTTTCAAGGAGTTGTTAGACGAAGTGCGTTTCAACGCCGCGAGGAAATACCTGCTCGAATCCAACGGCTCCCTGACCACTCTGGCGGACATGCTCTGCTACGCGGACCTGAGCGCCTTCTCCAATGCCTTCCGTCAGCGTTTCGGGGTTTCCCCACGCCGCTGGAAACAGCAACAGCGCTGGTAAGCTGCTGACGTCAGGCAGCCGGCTAGGTAAGTTCCACCAGGCTGCAGGCATAAACAATCGCTACCGCCTCCAGACTCAGACCATCAAAGGCCTTTAGAGATAGCATATTCATCCTAACGATGGTTCCGTTGGTCGTGCATTCCCGCCACCTTCCATCGAAGCCATAAGCAGAATTGGTAGTGGCAACTATTTTGCGCAGCCTGTTGCAGCAATTGTCAGCACCCTATTTCTTTTTCGTTAGGTTGTGCTTCTGATTATTTGAATGTCAAATTTGGCATATATGGGACAGCTACAGGCCCTAATCAATTCAGAAATCATTGAACTCTATAGCCCATCATAATCCAATCCGGGGGCAGTTTTAAGTGCAATTCAATAGTCTAACTCACCGGGCTATTTCACAATACCAACAACAATACCTGTATATTGATCATCATGTGGCGTCGGCGGTCTCTACTAAACTGAAGAACTGCTTGCTTAGTTAATTAAACACCGACGTCCCGTAAATGGTAATAATACAAAATACGCTACCTAAAACCGATAGGTGAAATCCACACCGAAAGTCTGAGGCGCTCCCCGCTGGAAGTAAAGTGCTCCATAAGTGGAGCTCAAATCAAGTCCATAAACGAAGTACTCTTCATCAAGTAAGTTCTTCGACCAGATTCCGGCGCTGTAATTATCAGCTTCAAGCGACAATCTCGCATTCACCACCCAATAAGAATCCTGTGAGAGCGCATCGTCTTCAAAAGGTTCAAAGTATACTTTCGATTGATAGGAGCTATTCAGATTTAGGCTAAGTTCACCAAAGTCCGCTTTGAGAAACTGCCAATCCAAACCGAGATTTGCCGTAGCCTCGGGTGCGCCAATCAATTGATTTCCAGCAGCCGACGCGCCTAGTATTTCAAGTTCCTCGTACTCCGGTTTTAGCAGTCCTATACCCGCAGTCAGGTATACAGTGTCCGAGGCCTGTAATTGCGCCTCGGCTTCAAAACCAGTGATCGTGGATTCAGGCGCATTTCGCAGTGGAAAAAGAAAGCCACCGTCCTCTGCGATCAAAAACTGCTGATTCTCGTAGATATAATGGAAGGCCGCTGCATTTAAAGTCAGGCTTCCTTCAAGCAATTGAGATTTAATGCCCATTTCATAGGAATCGACTTCTTCGGGCGCGGCGGCGGTGATTTCAGCTGCCGCATCACTGAATGCCTGACCGTTTATTGCTCCAGATCGATAGCCCTGGCTGAAAGAAAAATAGGCAAGAACGTCTTCACTCACTTGCCAGTCTACGCCCAACTCTATCGAGGAATTTGTGTAACTCTCTGACTGACTGGCATCCAAGAACACTGGAAAGCTCAGAACGCGCTCACCGCCAGCCGTGGTTTCTCCAAAAAACGCATCGTAATCGCTCACTTCGACCTCGTCATCACTGTAGCGATAACCACCTCGGAGCGTTACGTTGGGTGTAATCGAGTACTCCGCACGCACGTATGCAGCCCAACTGTCTCTCTCTTGATGGAGGAAATTGCCAAAATGGAAACCTCGGCCACCGGTAGGGGGAGTACCCAACACAGCGCTCAACGTATCAACAAAGCCGAGCGCTTCATCATCCAGAGTCCATATAATTGTGCTGTTATCGAGCTCATCCGATATATATTGGAAGCCAGCAATCCAGTTCAATGGGCCTTCCAATTCGGAAACCAGGCGAAGCTCTTGTACAGTTTGCTTAATATTTTTGGCAAACAACTCTGATTCGTCCAGCGCCAGCTCCAGACCATCATCGTCGGCCGCGTATTCCAGTTCGGCATCGTCATAACTGGTCACAGATACCAGTGTATAGTCATCGTTGATCTGCCAGTTAAGCGTCAGGTTGAAACCAGTGTTTTCATGTTTCCAGAATTTCGAGGTGGACTGCGATCGACTTTCGTGGAAGCCTAGACCAGCACGCGTCGTTCCACCGGTTAGCCCCGGAATAGTTACCTCAGAGAAAGCGCTGTAAGGGGTTGTATCATTGTCGTGGGTATACACTCTCAACAGAGCATCAAAGTTATCGCTCGGCTTAAAGAGCAAAGACAGCCGGCCGCTGAGCAAATCAATACCCAGGTCATCGGCCAGTCCAGGAAGCTGGTTTTCTATCGTACCGTCGTCTTGAACGTAGTTTAGCGCGATTCGCATTGCAAGCACATCGTCAACTAGTGCAGATTGAAAGGCAGCCCTTGCTTCTATGCGGTCGTAATTTCCGTAACCAAGCGTGATGTACCCCTCGCGATCGAAGTCGGGTTTTCGGGTGATTACATTGACTGCGCCACCCGTTGCGTTTTTACCATACAAAGATCCTTGCGGGCCTCTCAGTACTTCAATCCGCTCAATGTCGTACATATGACCAATTTCAAGTGTTGGCAGAGCACGAACCGCGTCATCGACATACATCGCGATAGGGGAGCTCTGTGTGTAAGTATAATCGCTGGTTGTAACGCCTCTTAATACGAAAAAAGGTGAGCCGCCTTCTCCGTAGGGCTGTATCGAACTCAAGTTGGGCAGCTGGCCAGCCAGATCTCCGACATCATCAATCTTCATTTTGTCCAGCATATCACCGCTAAAGGATGAAACAGCTGATGGAATTTCCTGAAGAGATTGAGCACGTCTTGTGGCGGTTACTACCACCTCTTCTAGCTCAGCGATCGCAGGGGCAGGAATCCAGGCGGCGGAGACTACCCCTAGGCCCAACCATATGGATTTGCGAATACAACCCTTCGAATTTGATGGCCCTTGGTGTGAATTCATTGACATTCCCTCTTATTACGGTAATCGGCTTGTCGTTTGCCGCTCATTTATTGGCAAGAATCTGAGGCAACAAAATTGACATTGGTATCAACAACGGCGACCGCTGCGTCAAATTACTCATATTAATTATTCATGTGAACAATTAATAAATGGAAGATAGCGAACGATATGGCACAATGTCAAGCACTTTAGGCGAATGGTACCGAATTGCAGATACTGTATTTTTGTATATCGGCTACTGGCGGGGTTTTAACCAAGCTCTACGAAACAACCTAACCCGTCTTATGGCCGGTAAACGCCGATAGGCTTAATCTGCTATCAAAACATGCGTTGAATGCGGTGGCGCTGTCAAAGTGATCGCCTGCATTAAAGACCCGGTGGTCATTGAGAAGATACAAAGCCACTTGGAGGGCAAAGCCGCCACACAGGATTCCAATCTGTTGCTTGAAAGTCGTGCGTCATCCGCTGCCTGCATGCAAGCGGGCCTGTTCAAATAACGCTCGAAAAAAACAACGATGCTATTCAAGTTGCTGCAACCCTGGCGGCGCGGCAGGAGTCCGGCAAGCCTGATGGTTAGGATGGGGCGGTATGTGGAGAAAAAACTGTTGATTTTTAAGGGCTGGCGGAGGAATTCTAGGCCATCAATCGGTTATCAGGCGGTTCATCGCCTGTTGACTACCGGCTGATATGGGGTCATGGGGGTCCATATCTTATATACTCGGAAACATAGCAATGCCCACCAATCGTACTTGCCGCCGTTCTCTTCCCGGAGTCATGAGCAACCAATGCTGTGACGCCTTTGTGGCGCCACTAACACACCAAGAGAGAGGTTCGCTTTATTTCCCGGCTTGACAGCCAGAGTGGCGAGTGTAGACTCAACTTAAATATTGTTCAAACGAGCAATAAATGCGTCCCTCACAGAAATCGCGAGCACCTGGGGTATTGAAGTTGGCAATAACACGCTTTACTAACGATTCGTTGATTGATGATGTATGCGAGGTTCTTGACCGTGACGGCTGTATAATCATCGAAGACATGATTTCGGCCGATGTGATGGACCGATTTATTGCAGATTTGGCTCCCTGGCTGGAGCGCACGCCGTTTGGCGAGCAAGGGTTTTCCGGTGATAGAACTCGGCGCTGCTCAGCGTTATTTGCCAAATCACTGGCAACCGCAGAATTCGTACAGAACCCGATTTTTCTTGGTGCAGCCGATGCCTTCCTCCGGCCAGAGTTTCCTATGGCTGCAGGCGAGAAACGACAGATGGTGAAGCCTTCCATCCAAATCTCAGTAACCCAGGCGATTGAAATCTGGCCTGGCCAGCCCGCCCAGGATTTGCATCGCGACGACGGCATGTATCATGCCTATCATCCAGGTCCTCAAACACTATTACAGACCTTGTTTGCCGGAACAGATTTCACTGCAAAGAATGGCGCAACGATGGCAATTCCTGGCAGTCACAAATGGGATATGGATAGAATACCAACACCTCAAGAGGCGGTCTGCGCTGAAATGCGACGGGGCTCAGGCTTACTGTACTTCGGTTCGCTCTATCACGGAGGTGGCGCCAACATGACCGAAGATGAGCGGCGCCTTGCCATTGCGATTTCCCTTACCCAGGGACATCGACGGCAGGAAGAAAATCAATACTTGGTGGTGCCGAAGGAAACGGTACGAAAATACCCAAGACAAGTGCAGGAACTATTGGGCTACCAGGTCTCGCCTCCCTATTGCGGATGGGTAGAGATGTGTTGCCCCTCAATCGTACTCGAAGAAACGGACTTCACCGTAGCGAGTTCGCCGAGCCCCCACGGATGACACTGAGGGCAGCGGGCCACTCATTCTCTGTCTTCACGGCTTTCTGGACAGCAAACAATCGTTTCGTCATCAGCTCCCAGGGCTAATTCACTAATAGTTCATGCCGGCAAGGCGACCATCATGGGTTGCCTGGGCAATCAAAGCCGGACTTACGCAGTCACCAATGCGCTGCAACGAGCGGATCGTTCCTGACTCGTGTTTTTTCAAAAGGTCGTAATACAACGAATCGTTTGCCAGCTGGCCAGTAACTAGCACCAGACCATCAACAGGAAGGTCTACACCAGTAACACTGTATTCACGAGTGATATGCACACTGCTCTCTTCGACGCGGCTGATTGATGTCCCTACTCTTATGTCGACGTTGGCTTCTACCATCGAACGTACAATATGCTCCTGTTCTAGAGTGTTGAAAGTCCACGGGCTTGGCGAAGGGGCAGTGGTGATATAACTAACCTTACAGCCTGCCTCCACTAGTTTGTCAACAATCACCGTCGCCATGTAGTAGTAATCGTCATCGTAGACAACGACATGACCTTTAGGCAGGTCTCCGTCCAATATTTTGTCGGGTGAGCAGACATTTTCATTTTCCCAACCGGGGATAGGTTTATCATGCGAACGCCCGCTGCCATCAAGGCGCCAGGTTGCACCCGTCGCTACAATCACGTGATCAGCCTCGAAGCCTTCCACATCGTTTGCGGTTAGCGAACTTGCCAAAAACATTTGCACATTTGGCATTACCTGCAACTGTTCCACACGATAATCGACTACCCTGCCCCAGGCACTAAGACCTGGCATTCGCCGCTCTTTTACCAAGCGGCCTCCCCATTCATTCCCAGCGTCAGCAATGCTTACTTGATAGCCGCGTTTACCGAGTGTCAGTGCTGCTTCCAGGCCAGCAGGACCCCCACCTACAATGAGTATGCTCTTTGAACCATCTTCGGCCGGTGGCACATGTTCAGGGTGCCAGTTTCTGCGAAACTCTTCTCCCACTGATGGATTCTGTGTGCATCGAATGGCTGTGTTGTTCATGACCTCACCGGCGCATACGTTACAGCCTATGCACTCGCGAATGCTCTCGATATTGCCGCTATCGATTTTTATTGGTAAAAAAGGATCTGCAATCGAAGGCCTTGCTGCGCCTATGATGTCGAGATTTCCTCGGCGGATCTGGCTTACCATTGCGTCTGGGGAGGTAAAGCGTCCGACACCAACAACCGGTTTATTAGTCACTTGCTTTACGAATTTTATAAATGGCTCCTGAGCACCTTCTTCGAAGAATCGCGAGCTTCCGCTGTCCCAACCCCAGTCTGATACATTCACATCCCAAAGATCAGGAATATCAGCAAGCGCCTCAACCACACGACGGCCTTCACCCTGAGCCGTCAAATCGGAACCAGGGCGCCGATCTTCTACCGCAAAGCGTAATGCAATCGCGCAGCTATCGCCAACGGTATCCTTTAGGTCGCTAAGGACTTCTTTTAATAAGCGCAAGCGATTTTCGAATGCACCGCCGTACTCATCGTTCCGTTTGTTAGTACTTTGCAGTAGAAAGTCTTGCAGCAAAGAGAGGTCATGCGAACAATATGCATAGATAATGTCAAATCCAGCTTTTTTCGCGCGTATAGCTGCATCGCGATGCCACTTTCGAAAATTCTGGATATCCTTCTTATCCATTTTCCGAGCGGCCACTGGATTATTGTATAGCCTCGGGAATTGCGCCGACGGCGCAATCGGGTGTTCACGGAATGACCACGCCGGGCATGAAGAGCCTACGTGCGCCAACTCTATCCCTGCCAGACTATCGTACTCATGAATAGCCGAAGTGAGACGGGAAAGCGGCTCAATAAAGCTATCTGAAGATATTCGCGTACATATAAACGGCGCATGATCTGATGTTTCGTGGATCATGGTTTCCCCGGTGCATACTGCTCCCCAACCTCCTTCAGCTCGCGCTCTTCTATAAGCAATCATTTCATCAATCTTGCTCATACCAAATGAATCCGCGTGAGGAGCCACGTAGAATCGATTTTTCATCATTACCGGCCCAATTTGAACGGGCTCAAATAGAATATCGTAACGCGGATCACGTGATGACATGGTGAATACCTCGGCGCTGCACGGAATTTTTGGATCAATCAGCTAAGCGGCTCGATCAGAGTTTCTTTTGCCTTTATGAAGCAGTTTTTCGAGCGAACCCTGGTTCCTTCAAAATCCAGTATATCTAGGCCCTGCATTCTACTTACGGCACTATCGGCGCCCGTGATGAGCAATTCCCACGTCACCAGGGCGCGATTCGCGTCTGAATCGAGAATCAAATCGCTAACCGTATACTTCAGCTGTCCAAACGCGCCATTAAAGATTGGGGCTAGTGCTTCTGAGATGTCTTTTTTCCCGCTGTGAATGGTGCCGTACTCATCAATGTATTGAGAGTTTTCGGCAAAATCAGCCATCGCTGCATCGAGGTCGCCGGCGTTGAAGCGCTCCATAAACTGAAGCACCTTTGTTTCTAATTCGGACATTTGTTCGCCCCTGTACAATTGGAGAAATTTGCCTTGCTTGCTGTAAGCTGCTGATCAGAACCGAGTTTCCATGTCTTCTGTAAATCGCATCTGCTCACGCATCAAGCTCTGATCAAGGCTCACATTTCGAAGCCAATCAACGCAGTCGTCCTTTTGCTGGCCCGGCTGCAGGTAATAAAGCCTCCTTAGGTTATCGCTGGCTCGAGGGGAAGTCAGCTCAATAAAAATACGACGCCGATCAGTTTCGTAAAACTCAAGCAGATCGTGGCTTGCGCCATCATGGATAACGCGATTCAACGCTTCGGTCAGTGCGAACGCATCGAACATGCCGCCAGTGAGACCCAGCCCACCCGTAGGGTTGGTCACATGTGCGGAGTCGCCAACCAGTAGCACGCGCCCTACTCTCATCTTATCCGCAATGCGCTGGTGCATTCTGTAAGGCGCGTAATCATCAAGCTGATAGGGAATATCCGGTATATGGTGGACAAACTTCTCCGCTATTCGCTCGGGAATACTCTCTTCCGGGAGATCCGGATCTTCCATGAAAGTGACCCGCCACAATTTGTTGTCATCTATCCGGCACATCACGGCGCCATAGGAATCATCCAGCTGCATCGTAGTGTCGTTGTAATCCTGGCTACTTAAATCCACATAGGTATTGGTTGCGATGTACCGCTTTGGCCAGGTTATGCCGAAAAAATTCAATCCAAGAATATCACTACGCACCGAGCTTCTGGCGCCATCTGCGCCCACCAGAAAGTCGCCTTCAAGCACTTCGCGACCTGCAGGGCTCTCTACTTCAACAACCACCCCAGTCGCACTGTCAGTGCATGCGGTGCAACGCGTGGACTTTCTGATCTCCACATTAGTGAATGGTTCAAGATGCTTGGCAACAATATCGGACAATAAGCCCTGATGCAGGTGCAATGCATAAGGATGCGGCGTAGCCTCATCCAAGCACTCCATAGACCAGTGGATAAGCTCGCCTGAACTGTGTATACGCCAGGTGAAGCCCTGCCGCACAAACCCGGTCTTGATACAATCATCCAGAATCCCCAGCCTCTCTAAATGGGGTAATACTGGGTGGTGATAGACCAATGCCCGAGGACTGTCGTTCAGCTCGTCCAGGGCCTCGACGACGGTTACCCGTGTTCCTGACTGTGCCAGACCAAGAGCGGTCAGCAAACCACAAGGCCCTCCACCTGCAATAATTACGTGATCGCTCATGCTATCGCTACCTCTGCTTGGCTTAGTAAAGCCAGTGTGTTTCAACTGCGCCTTGTTGTTGCATTGACTTTTTTGCCAGCATGACCATAAAACTGCAAAGCCATGCCAAATTAGTTGACCTTTGGTGTTGGAATTGGTACCGTTTAATTGTTCAAATGCATAATTAATTTATTGAACACTACCAATAAGCTGAGAGGGAGTCAATAGCAGCTCGTTACGATAGCAACGAGTCACTCTCTGGGCTACGCGGAAAAGAGCACCATACTTGGGCCTGACACTATGAATAATCAAGACAGCAAACCACCCATTACACGGCGCAGCGTATTGATGGCTGCGGCTGCCGTTTCGGCCGGAACAGCTTTACAAAGCTGTGCACCACCGGGAGACCAACCCATCGCCAAGCAAACGCCAAAATCGCATGACCTGGATTTCGATGTAATCGTGATCGGCGGCGGCTTTGCGGGCGTTACCGCAGCTCGCGAATTAGGTGTTGAAGGCAAGCGCGTGCTTCTTCTGGAGGCACGCCCCCGCCTTGGTGGCCGGACATTTACCGGGAATTTTCAAGGCAAGAAAGTGGAGTTTGGAGGTTCGGCCGTACACTGGATTCAGCCCCATGTATTTGCCGAGATGCAACGCTATGGTAAAGGGTTTGAGGAAGTTCCGCTGGTTGACCTAGATGCCACAAACGTGATGTTGTCATCTGGAGAAATAAAGAGAATCTCCCCGAGTGAATTTGGCGAAGCCTACGACTCTGCGAGAATAGCCTTCTGCGCCGGATCAAAAGAGTTGTTCCCAAGGCCATACTCCCCATTTTTTAAGCCAGGTGTTCTGGAGCTGAGCAATGTATCCGCGGCTGATCACATGGAAAGTCTGGGCTTAAATGAACTTCAAAAGGCTACTTTGAACGCTGAACTGACACTTTACGGTGGCGCACCACCCGATGAGTTCAGTTATACAAGCTTTTTGAAAATATATGCTCTTGCCGCTTGGGACTATTATGTGTTCAGCGATTCCGAAAAGCGTTACAAGATATCGGACGGAGGCACTCTTGGCCTCTGCCAGGCGATACTAGATCACAGCGGTGCTGAAGTCCGGTTGGGCAAAGTGGTCGCTAAGGTTCATCAGGATCAGAATGCAATCAGGGTTGAAACCACCGATGGCCAAACAGTATCAGCGAAAGCCGCAGTCATTACCGTGCCCACCAAAGTATACGATGACATTGATTTTACCCCCGGTTTGTCTAATGAAAAGCGGGAGTTCATTGCGAATGCAGAAATGTGCGATGGCGCTTGCCTGTTTGTTCGTTTCAAGCAAAACCTCGGCAACACCTTTTCTTTTTGTGATGACCCAAATCCCTTTACCGCAATACAGACGGAGTATTTTGATGACGATTTCGGTACGATCGTGAAAGTGACTCTGGGGCGGCAATCGCTGATTGACCTTAACGATCACGATGCCGTCAGCGCAGTCATGAAACGCCTGTTCCCAAAAGCGGAAATAGAGGCCATATCAAGCTACAACTGGGCTACTGATCCGTTTTCACGTCAGGCCTGGCCTTCATACCGTGTTGGTTGGTTCAGCAAATACAAAGAGATGGCGAAACCTGAAGGGCGCTTGTTTTTTGCCGGCGGTGCGACTGCAGACGGGTGGCACGCCTACATCGACGGGGCGGTTGAGAGTGGTATTCGGGCTGGACGAGAAGTTCGCCAGGCACTCGCTGAGGAATCGGCATCGACCGGCGCTTCATGACCGGACTGAAGCAGACAGCTCTGTTTCGAAGCCTGCTTGCAGCGGTGACGCTGTGGCTGATTGCGGGTTGCTCCGCCGACCTCATTGAAGAGACTGCCTCGAACCCGCTTGAGACGAAGCAGGTCACCGCTGACTGGATCGCGGTCAAGCAGTCCGCAACAGACTCAACACTGGAACGAGGTCAACGCATGTTTCAAATGTGCGCCGGATGTCATGGCCTGGCAGAGGGTGAGTTTTCACCCGGCGGCCCCAGTCTCTACGGTGTCGCCGGGCGTAATGTAGGCTCGATTGACGGCTTTCCTTACACTCAGGCCATGGCGAATAAGCCGGAAGTCTGGTCTGTCGAGCACATGAACACATTCATTGCTGCACCCCAGTCAGTGTATCCGGGCACCAGCATGGCTTATACCGGCCTCAATAATCCCGAGGATCGCGCTGCGCTGATCGCCTTTATCGCGTCTAAATCTCCATTGTGAGGTCTGAGCTACACACTAGCGCAGATCCGTCTCGAAGCATCATGCCCATGCTGGCCAGCGCGACACCTGGCAGATCATCGCTCTATTCGAGACCGGCCAAACGCAAGATGCTCAAACGAATCTCGCTATGCAGATTCTTGAGCTCTGGTCGGGCTGGCATACTTGCACCGTTGATGACCGATTCACCCTCAATTACCGCGATAACAATGGCTGCAAGATTATCCAGTTGGGAAGTTGATATTTGAGGGTTAGCTTCTAACAACATATCTTTCACAATCCGGCGATAGTTCGCGTACCATTCAGCCAGTGCTTCGTTTAGTTTTTCGTCATAGATTGCGGCGTTCCAGATGTGCACAATTAGTTTAATATCATAGATTTTCTGACTGGATGCCAGCTGTTGGTCAATAAATGCAAGTAACCTCTGTCTGGGCCCAGATTTTTTACTACGTACCGCGCTGTCTAGCGCATCAAGGTCAGATTCTAGCCATTCCTGCAATACACCTCGTATCAATTCGCTTTTGGTGGGGAAGTAATATTGTAGATTGCCAAGGCTAATACCAACTTCCTCGGCCACCTGTTTAATCGACAGGTTGCCATCAGCGTTTGACACCAACGTATTTCGCGCGACTTTCAGGATAGCCCGCCGCGTTTTCGCGCCTTTCGGCGTCAAACCAGACGTTTCGCTATTGTGTAACTTTGTACCGCCTTTAGTCATAGAACGTTTTCTGGATAGTTAGACTGTTACCGCCAGCGCCAACGCAGAGCGCCCAGTGGCCCAAAACTGTTGATCGCGCGTTTCCGCTAGTGTAGCAATATTCACTCTACTTTCATTACAGCACGCTGGAAGTATTCAATTGTCCCAACGCTTGATTGCTGGAAACGCCGTTAACAGGGTAGACATATTAGGTTTTCTACCTAATAATACCGCGAACTCATTCTTAAATAACTCGTAAATATCTGGTTATGGCAAGACAACCTGAATCCGCCTCGGGACAGTACGGTGTCAGCGACGCTCTGCTCCAGGCTCTGTCAGAGTGCAAAACGCGATCAGTGGACGAAGCACTTACCCTCCCCCCGGCCGTCTATGTATGCGATGCTTTCAACCGCCTGGAAATCAACAAACTGTTCTCAAAAGAGTGGATTTGTATCGGCCGTACCGAAGAAATTCGTGAACCAGGTGACTTTGTCACCATGGACATTGCCGAGCAGCCCGTGTTTGCCATTCGTCAGCAGGATGGCAGCATTAAAGCCTTCGCGAACACGTGTCTTCACCGATGCGCTAAATTGCTCAAGGACACACGCGGCCGTGGAAAACTCCGCTTCGCCTGCCCTTACCATGCGTGGACTTACGACGCCAGCGGCAGCCTGCTGCGTGCGCCGTACATGGATAAAACCCAGGGTTTCACCACAGAAGGCAGGCAGCTTACGGAGCTAAAATTGGATATCTGGCAGGGTTTCATCTATGTCACGCTCAACGCCGATATCGACTACAAGGTCAGCGATCGACTTGGGGACCTTGCCGACGTGTACGGTCGCTACCGAATGGCAGACTACATTACATTTGTTCACGATGATGAGTTATGGAATACCAATTGGAAAATTCTGGTGGAGAACTTTATCGAAGGCTACCATCTATTCAAGGTGCACCGCGAAACCTTTGAGCCGATCTCACCAACGTCATGGCAGACTCCTCACCCGGGTCACGACGCCTTTACCTACTCCACCTCCAAAGTGAAACCTGACCGGGGGTTTTGTGTTACCCCGGAAACCAACACGCATTTAGAAGGCGAATGGCGTGAAACTGGCTCGGTCGCGTGCGTGTTTCCGGCTCACCTCATCCAAATCACAGGCGACTTTTTATGGTATATGTCGATACAACCGCACGGTGCCGAGCAACTGCGCGTGCGGCGCGGCCTGGCAGTTGCACCGGAACGCCTGGCGCAGGAAGAAGATCACGAACGATTTTATGAAGAAACCAAGCAAACATTTGACCGGGTGAATCTAGAGGATAAGACGGCCGTAGAGGCCGTGCTCGCGGGCGCGAAGAACCAATACGCACAGCAATCATTAATGTCAGTGCACGAAACGACGTTGTTCGATTTCGGCCGTTACCTCGCACGGATGCTAACCGACTAGAGTCACCACAATCAGTACAGGGCAGGCAGCATACGGCTATGAACACCAATAACTGGATGCATGGCGCCTCAATTTGCCTCGCCAATACTGGAGTCTATGCAGCCCCCTACACGTCTGGATTGGTCATTGGCAGCGTGATCACCTATTTTGGTGCCGATGAGGCCCAGTCTGGTTTTTTGGTTTCGGCCGAACTCTTGGCCATGAGCATCACCGCGCTGCTTGTCGCTCCTTATCTGCCCCGCATCCCCGTTCGAACGTTAGCGGTCGTTGGAACGCTGCTGCTCCTTTTGGGACACGTGGGGGCTATCTACTCAGTAGGGTTTACATCACTAGTCGTTTGGCGGGTTGTGGCCGGTCTTGGCGGCGGTCTGCTGTTGGCGGCGGTGAACGCTGTGATCGCCCAGTCGCCAAACCCGGCGATGCTGTTCGGTGTCGCTACCATGATGGCCTGCCTGTTGACTGCGCTGATCAGCCCTGCGATTGCGCAGGCAATCGTGGCCCGTGGGTATGCAGGCTACTATCAGGTCATGTTGGCGATGACGGCTCTGGTTCTGGCAGTACTGTGTTGTTTCCCCGCGCGTTCCGGCCAGTCCGCTCACTCGCGCACAGTGATTAAACTACGCAATAAACAAGAGGGGTGCTGGCTGATGTTAGGGGTGGTCGTCTTTGGTATCGCCATGATGGCGTACTACGCATTCATTGAACGCTTTGCCGTGCGCATTGGATTTGACCCGCAGTCGATCGGGTACTTGTACACCGCATTATTGATCGGCTCTGCCGCCGGGGGTGGGTTTGCCGCGTATTTGGGGCCACGCCTTGGCCCTATTAAGCCACTGATCGTGTGTCTGATCGCGCACGCGGTCGCGGTTGCTCTTGCAGTGCTGACCACTATTTCCTCAATTTTTGTGATCGCTGTTATCAGCCAGGGTTGCTTGTATATGCTGGCATTTCCGCTTCAACTGACCCTGGCGGCGGAGCTGGACAAAGAAGGCCGTTGGGCGGCGCTCATAGGCGGCGCATCTTTTGTCAGCTTTAGCGCAGGCCCCGTAGTGGGCGGCTGGCTTATTACGCAGTTTGGCTACTCCGCCATTGCGTGGAGCATGCTCGCCATCACAGCACCACTCATAATGATTTTCCTAATAATCGGCGCGCGGCGACCTGAAGGCGCTGTGCTTAAAAGCCCTACAACCTAGTACTGTTTTTGACAAGGTCAAAAAATGCAACGTCAAATACTATTAGCTTGTTTTTAGTTTTCATACCTATTATTATAGGTATATTACCTATATAAAAATTTAAACAACCTCGGATTATCAGTCAGAACTGCGTAACCAACTCTTAAACCCTGGAGGGGCTAATGGATTCCAGATCAACTGTCTTGAAGATACTCAGTGTTTCAGTAGTCATAATAAATGCCTTGAATAGTCCAGCTGTTATGGCGAAGCCGGTTTTGGAAGAGGTTATGGTAACTGCTCAAAAACGTTCTGAGAGTGTCCAGGACATCCCCATCGCTGTAACGGCTTTGAGTGAAGGCTCATTGAGCGCTGCAAAGATTGATACCAGTAGCCAGGTTGCTGCTTTGGTACCAAACATGCAAGTGTCTATGCCATTCGGGGAGACAATGCCGGTCTACACGATTCGTGGTATTACCATGTCCGAATATAGCCTGAATCAGGCCGGCCCTATCGCCATGTATACCGATGAAGTCTATCGAGGAGTAGCGGCGCTACAAGCCTTCCCACTGTATGACCTTGACAGAGTTGAAGTTCTCCGCGGCCCACAAGGGACTCTGTACGGAAAAAACGTAACCGGTGGCGCTGTCAATTTCTACTCCAGACGACCGGATCTCTCTGAAGCCAACGGGTATTTGACGTTGGGTGCAGGTAACTATGGCCGGCTGGAAGCCAAAGCGGCTTTTAGCGCTCCTCTGGTAGAAAACAAACTGGCAATCCGCGGTGCGCTTTACTATCAGGACGTAGATGGCTACGTCGAAAACCTTACTCGGGGTGAAGACGCCTCTTCAGTTGAAGATAAAAGTGCTCGAGTCAGCGTTTTGTACACGCCAAACGACAATCTAGAGTTTTTGTTACGAGCACAGCACCTCAGTGGTGATGGCACCGGACCCGGGACGCTGCAAACCAATGTCGGGGAGTTTGGTATCGGATTTACTGGTGAGACCCGGGAGGGCTTAGGGTTTCACGAGACTCGTTCAGATCTGGTCGGCCATAATGATCTCGATAATACACTGGTATCGCTAACAGTTAACTGGGCCATGAGCAATAGCTTAACAATGACGTCGATATCTGCCTACCAGGATGGCTCATGGGATGTTTTGGAGGACGCCGATGGAATAGCACAAAGTATCAGCCACAACCGGTATCTAGCCGATGTTGATCAAGTCAGTCAGGAAATTCGAGTTTCCTATGACAATGGTGGAACAATCAGCTTCATCGCTGGTGCATACTTGTCTGCCGAAAATGTTGATGGTCGATACCGCTACAACTTTTTGCATGCGTTCGCCGGAGACAATGCCCCGGCTAACGGCATTAATGACTGTCAGGATGACTTTTTCACGGGCTGCACGGTACAGAGCACCTATGAACAAACAAAAGAAAGTTATGCCGCATTTATCCAGACGGATTTTAAAGTAACAGACAAAATCAATGTGCTGGCGGGAATACGCTATACGCGGGAAGATGCTGAGCTGGACAAATATCGAGCCGACAACTTCTTTCTCGATCCCGCAAGCGGTCAGGAGTTGTTTGACTACAACGGTATTCCGGCAGACGGAAATAACTTCCTGCCTACGCTAAAAGATGAAGTGGATCGCTGGGGTGGAAACATCGGCTTAGAGTATTTTGTGAGCGAAGACACCATGCTGTACGCGTCATGGAGTAGCGCTTTCAGAGGCGGTTCCTACCAAGTCCAGGGTTTCTATGATCCGTCGGAAATCAATTTTGTAAACCCTGAACGGCTCGAAGCCATTGAGCTCGGGATGAAAGGTACGTTTCTGGACCAGCGACTTCGTTTGAACGCAGCCGTATTCAGCTACGATTATAAAGACCAACAGTATTTGAATACTGACCCCAATACTTTTCTGTACTCACTAGTGAATGCGCCTAAATCCAGCATACTGGGTGCAGAGCTGGAAGGCACCTGGTTGGCCAGTGAAGATTTGACCATTAATTTTGGACTTGGTTATCTGGATACCGAATACGATGAGCTCACACTTAACGGTGTGAACCATACAGGAAATGAGCTGATCAACGCGCCCAAGTGGAATGTCAACAGCGCGGTAAACTGGGAGATATTGCAAAGAGATTTTGGCACAGTCAGTCTCAACGTCAATGGCACTTACTCAGCCGACCAGTTCTTCGATGCGCCCAATACTCAAAGGACGTCACAAAAAGCGTATGCGGTTCTCAATGCAAGACTCAGCTTTCTGTCGGGCAGCGAGCGCTATGGTGTATCTACCTGGGTGAGAAACCTCACTGATAAAGAGTATCGCACCTACGGTTTTGATAATGTGGCGTTCTTTGGCTACGACTACAACCAGCGCGGTTTACCAAGAATGTTCGGAGTAGAATTCATCGCCAAATTCTGAGTGCACGTACGTTAGGCCTGTTTTAACTTTATTGGCAGGCTGCGAATTCTCGGCCCACCCGCATCAGCAATAGCGTTAACCAAAGCCGCTATAGTAATGGGTAGGGCGTCCTCGCCGACACTGAGAGGCTTACCTGTTCCTGGCAGAATCTCGATTTGTACTTCCGGCATCTCATGTGCTTTCAAAATCGGGTAGTCATGAAAATTGCTCTGTTCAACCCGGCCCTGTTCCACCACGATTTCACTGTAAAGCGCATTCGTTAACGCATAAGCAACGCCACCTTCCAATTGATTAACAACAATATCCGGATTAATGACCGTTCCACAATCAATAACTATAAATACCTTGTTAATCGACAGTCCATGCTCTTCTGTAAGGCTAACATCGACTACGGCTGATTTTGCAGACGTTGAACCGTAGCCTGGATAATACTCCGTATCACTGACTGCGATGCCTCGACCAGATTTCTCAGCCGATTTGTGTGTATCCCATGAAGTTAACTCAAGCGTCGCATCAAGTACGCGGCGAAGGGTATTGACACGCTGCACTGCAATTTCACGAGACTCAATACCGAGCGGAATTTTCGACTCATGCAACAAAGACCGGTACATGTGTGCCGGGTCTCCGCCTGCAAGCCGAGCCAGCTCATCGAGGAATCCAAAGTTCATCCAGAGATGCTGAGTGTAACCAACGCCGCGCATCCACCCGAAAGGGATCGGGCTTGGCGTACTGCGATCGTATTCGATCAGCGAATTGGGGAAATGAAACGGAAACTCAGTGGCGCCATAAGCCTGGTCGCCCGCTTGACCGCTGGCGGCGCGGCATACCCAAGCGCTAACCTCGCCTTGCGCATCGATAGCACCTTCATATTTCACCAGGGTCAATGGCGCGCAGAAGCTTTTCCGGATGCATTCTTCGCGAGTCCAGAGCAGCTTTACCGGCGTACCGGAAATGGCCATCGCAATCTGCACTGCCTGGTATACAAAATCATTTTCCGCACGGCGCCCAAAGCCCCCGCCAGAATGCATAATATGGAATTCGATCTGTTGCCTGGGCAATCCGGTAAGTTTGCTGGCTACTTCGATCGCTTCATCGGCGTACTGCGTTCCGGCCCAGATTTCCGCGCTGTTTTCGTTTACCACGGCAGTACAATTGAGTGGCTCAAGAGGTGCAGGGTCCATAAACGGATAATAGTATTCTGCTTGATGGACCTGCGCTGCCGACTTCTTGGCTGTTGCAACATCCCCTCTTGAAATAGAAAGATCTAACGGCTTCGTTAATTTATCGGACAAAGAGGCTCGCAGGCTGTCACTGGAAGTGTGCTTGAATTCCCCTTCGTCCCATTGCGGTTCCAAAGCATCCAATGCCCGCTTTGCTTGCCACCAGGTGTCCGCTACGACCGCAACAGCATCACTGGTAGTCACCGGGGTCGCCCATAAGTCAGGGTCTTCGCCTTCGGGAACCGGCGAGTTGTAGCCTGCATGCCCACCCTTGAGCGTTATCACTTTCGGCGCCCCTGGAAAGCCATTCAAAACTGAGTCATCAACCTTTATCAGGCGACCTCCGTATACCGGACACTGACGAATAGCAGCGTGTCGCATATTAGGCACTTCAACATCAATACCGTATTTAATCCCCGCGTGTGTCGACTGCTTGAGATCAAGCCTGTCGATTGATTTACCTATCAGTTTCCAGTCCTCCTGGGTTTTTAGCTCGAGCTGGCCAGCACCTGGTGGTTGCATGGCTGAAGCAGCCAGTGCCAGCTCTGCATAGGTGAGTTTTCGCCCGTCAGACTTGTGATGAACAAAATTTCGAGACGCGAAAAGTTCGTCTTGATTGCAATCGAATGAGGAAGCCGCTGCACTTATCAGCATCGCACGAATTTGTGCGCCGGCTGTTCTGGCCGGATCAAACAAGTGATTAGCCGACAGACTGGCTAGGGTAGGCGTCCAGACGTATACATTAGCATTGTCGAGATTTGTATTGGGATCATAAAATTCGGTGCGCACCGAATCCCAGTCGGCTTCGAGCTCTTCGGCGAGTAGCTGCGACACCGTCGTGGTTGCTGCCTGACCGATTTCAGGCTGAGGAATTTTGAACGTGACCGTGTTATCGCTGTTGATACTGACCCAATAAAGAATATCCGTGTTACCCGCGCTCATTGTGGGCGTCGTTTGGCAGCCCGAAATCGCAATGGGGAAAGTAGCAAGCGCTGAGACAGTGGTCACACCGTGCAGGAAAGATCGGCGTTTGATGCGTGATGACTTCATGGCTATACATCCCCCGAGCTTATTTTTGCCGCTGTTTTGATCGCTTTGCGTACGCGGGGGTAGGTACCGCAGCGGCAAATGTTCGTTATTTGCTCATCAATATCCTTATCATTCGGTTGTGGATTGTTTTGCAGCAATGCCGCCGCCGCCATAATCATGCCGGGCTGACAATATCCGCATTGTGATACCCGATGAGTGTGCCACGCTTGCTGCACCGGGTGAGGGCCATCGCTGGACAATCCTTCGATGGTGGTAATCGCCTTGTCCGCAACCGCACTGACCGGGACTACACAGCTGCGAACTGCTTTGCCCCCAATATGTACCGTACACGCGCCACATAGACCGGCACCACAACCAAACTTGGTGCCGTTCAGCTTCAGAATGTCTCTGAGTACCCACAGGAGAGGTGTGTCTTCGCTGGCACTGACGCTGACCTCCTTACTATTGATGTGAAGTTTGATCATATTGAAGCCTCTATTAACGCCTTTACATTAAAGAGCTCAAATGGACTGCCAGAGCATTAATGCCACGATTAGCGTATTTATCTCATTCTCACCTAACACCAGAGCAAGCGCATTTTGTCTTGCCATCCATGCTCCATTAATTATATACTTGAACAATTATAAGCGCAACAATACTGATCGAGTCAGAGAATGAAAAACTACCGGATAGGCCAGATCGTGCCGAGTTCCAACATAACCATGGAAACCGAAATTCCGGCGCTGCTCCGCGCTCGAGAAAGTGCGTATCCGGAACGGTTTACGTTTCACTCTTCCCGAATGCGTATGAAGCATGTCACCGCAGAGGAACTGGCTGCTATGGACGCGGACAGTGACCGTTGTGCGCTGGAGCTGTCCGATGCAAAAGTTGATGTGATTGGCTACGCCTGCCTGGTCGCAATCATGTCAATCGGTTTTGGCTACCATCGTGAATCCCAAAACCGTCTACATGCTGTAACGCAAAATAATCAGGGCGCAGCGCCAATCGTTACATCTGCAGGAGCGCTTGTTGAAGGCGTTCAAGCATTAGGAGCGAAGCGTGTTGCGCTCGTTGCACCTTACATGAAGCCACTCACAGAAGTTGTGGTGGAGTACATCAGAAATGAGGGCATAGACGTTGTCGAGTGGCGGGCTTTGGAAATTTCAAACAATCTCAAGGTTGCTGCACACGACCCGAAGAAGCTGCCAGGCATTGTATCCAATATGAATAAAATTGACGCGGTCGATGCGATTGTTCTTTCTGCCTGTGTACAAATGCCCTCTCTACCGGCTGTTTCCGTTGTTGAAGCGCAGATAGGAAAGCCCGTCATAACCGCTGCGATTGCAACAACCTGGGCCATGCTCAAGTCATTAGGATTGTCTACCCGTGTGCCCGGCGGTGGTAGCTTGCTCTCCGGCGCTTTTTAGAGAACCACTCCATGACCATCGGTTACAACGTTCACGCTAACGGCATTCGCCAGCACCTGATTCACCACGAAGGAAATGGGCCAGACCTGTTGGTCATTCCGGGTATCACTTCGCCTGCTATTACTTGGGGTTTCATCGCTGAACGCTTGGCGGGCGCCTTCAATGTTCATGTGCTTGATGTTCGGGGGAGAGGCTTAAGTCAAGACGGGGATCTTGATTACTCGCTGAACGCCATGGCAGACGATGTTATCGCGCTGGCGACATCAGATTATTTCACCAAGCCGTTGCTGCTCGGTCATTCAATGGGCGCACGAACCGCGATAAGAGCAGCACGAAACGCTCCGGATGCGTTTTCTGGTGCCGTTCTGGTCGACCCGCCGGTCAGTGGCCCCGGTAGAAGAGCCTACCCGTCACCGTGGAACTGGTACGAAGAGTCCATCGTAATGGCCACGCGCGGCTGCTCAGCCGACGATATGAAACAGTTTTGCCCAACATGGACACGCGAGCAGCTCGAATTACGCGCTGAATGGCTGCATACCTGTCAACTTGATGCGATCGAAACTACCTATAAGGGTTTCCACACCGACGATATTCATTCTGATCTCGCGAACCTATCGCTTCCGCTCAGGCTTGTAGTCGCGGGCGGCGCGCCAGTCATTCAAACTGAGGATCTTGATGAGATTGTGCTGCTGGCTCCGCACATTGAGGTGAAGATCGTGGAAAACGCAGGGCATATGATTCCCTGGGACGACCTTGAAGGATTTTTGCAGGCCGTCATGGATTTCGCGAGTCAATCGCTTCAATAGCGGTTTCACTGGGATCTGTTTATATGGACCATGAGAGTTTCACCGACATTTGTCTGCACCAGCTCAAGATGTCGGGTGTACACGACGGAGAGTCCGTTGTGGTGCTTACCCAGGGTGACGAAAGACTGGACTACGCTAACGCTTTCATGGCTGCCGGGCGCCGCCTGCGCGCTAACGTTTACCACGTGCGATTACCTCCGCCACCGATAGAAAACGGCTGGGCGGTCGGTAAGTCACAATTGGCAGAAATGCCAGAAGTTGTGGAAACCCTCAAATCAGCTGACATGCTAATCGACTGCATTTTTCTACTGTTTTCATCTGAGCAAATGGCAATACAAGCGGCAGGAACCCGGGTGCTTACTGTTGTGGAACCGCCGGAACTCCTGGCTCGAATGCTGCCTAACAAGCAATTGCGTGAAAAGGTAGAACTTGCTGGAGAATTGCTGGCCAGCGCCAAGCACCTGCGCATCACTTCGCCACATGGAACTGATGTTAGCTATGTTATCGACAGCTATCCAACGCTGACAGAATACGCCTGTACGGACGAACCTGGGCGCTGGGACCACTGGCCCTCTGGATTCGTGTTCACGGGCGGTAACGATGACGGTGTGGATGGCCAGATTGTGGTCGCACCGGGAGACATACTGTTACCACAAAACATGTACGTTCGTGAACCTGTTGTCTACACCATCGAAAACGGTTGGATAACTGATATAAGAGGGGGGCTGGAAGCTGACCTCATCAGTGCCTATATGGCGTCATTCGATGATCAGCGCGGATTGGGTATGAGCCACGTTGGCTGGGGCATGAACCCGGATGCACACTGGCATAATTTAGCGCCTGGCCTGTTCCCTGGCGGAATGGGCATGGAACCACGCAGCTTTCTTGGCAATGTAATGTTTTCGACCGGCCCCAATAACGAGTTAGGGGGTCAAAACGATACAGCCTGTCATCTTGATATTCCTATGCGTAACTGCTCTCTGTTTCTAGACGATGAGGCTATCGTGCTGGAAGGCAAAATAGTCCCCAAAACACTTCAGTTCAGTTGACCACCGGAATACCTCTATATGCCTGACCAAGACAGTGTGTATCAGTTAGCCGGCTTTGGTAGGTCTGTATCGAGAGGAAGCCAACCCGCTATCATCGTGGTCGATTTTTCCTACGGCTTTACCGATGTCACGTACCCGACTGCGGCTGACATGTCTGCAGAAATCGCGGCCACCAAAGTGCTCACCGATTACGCCCGACGCGCCGAGATGCCGGTCATCTACAGCACCATCGCTTATCAACCGTGGGAAATAAAGGCGCTGCCCTGGCTAAGAAAAGCAACCGGGATGGCCGCCTTAAAGGTGGGTACCCGATTAGTTGAAATTGATGACAGAACCGGCAAACAGGCGGACGACACGCTGATCATAAAACACGGCGCGTCGGCGTTCCAGGGCACCAATTTAGCAGCGCTACTCGCGGGCGCTGGTATCGACACCTTGGTCGTTACGGGTGCGACGACGTCTGGCTGCGTGCGAGCAACTGTTGTCGATGCAGTTCAAAATGGTTTCAATGTGCTGGTTCCGAGGGATTGTTGTGCCGACCGAGCGGTTGCGCCGCATGAGGCCAATCTTTACGATATGGACCAAAAATACGCTGATGTCATCAGCTCCAAAGAAGTGCTGAGTTGGCTTCAAGAGTTGGCGGATTTAAAGTGATCATCATCCTGGTGTTGCAACTCACACCCCGTGTTTAGTTGATGAATAACTACACTTTGGTTGATTTCGGAGGTTGTTTTCTAACTACCGGTAGTACAAATGTCGAGGGGACGCGTTACCCAGGCATCTCGGCGTATGTTGAATGGTTTGTGCCGGAAAACCCGAAGAGCCATTCGGTGACATTCATTCATGGCGGCGGTGGTCAAAGCTCTGAATTTCTGCGCACTCCGGACAACCGACCTGGTTGGGTACACGCATTTCTGAATTCTGGCTACACGGTCTATTTGCTGGATCGACCCGGGCACGGCCGTTGTCGATGGAACGAATCAACACTCGGCCCATCGACAGCTATTCCCAGCTACGACACATTGTATCCACGATTTGTGGAGCCCTCAGCCCATGATTTATGGCCAGAAGCCAAAGCTCATAGCCGCTGGCCAAAGAATCCTACTGCAGGCGATCATTTCATGGCCAGTCAAGGAGTGATGGCAACCACTTTAGAGGAAGCTCAACGTCATGTAGAAGCTATTGCTTGCGAGCTTTTCGAATTGACAGGCTCCACTGTCATCTTAAGTCACTCTGCAGGAGGCCCCTGCGGCTGGGCACTAAGCGCATTAGGTGGAGAACTGGTCGAGGCAATAGTCGCGATTGAACCGCTAGGCTATCCCAACCAGGTGCATGCCCAGGGCCGATTCGAACACGGACTAGTGGCCGCGCCTTTCGCTGGCAAATTTGATCCTTATGCGAAGCCCATACTTTTGGTTACAGCAGAAGCAACATGGATGCGAGAGGCGAACGAAAAAACGGCAGAGTACCTGTCTGACCAGTACCACGATTTTCAGCACATCAAGCTTGAAGAGCGTGGCATCCTGGGCAATGGTCATATGATGATGTCGGAAACAAACAGTGACAAAATCGCCGAGTTGTTGATAAACTGGCTTAATGCTTTACCTAATCCGTCGTAATCTTTCGCTCTCAAGTCTCGATTGTTTATCTTAGATCACCGAGCAACCGCTTGTAATGGCGGTTCATAGCTTCCTCATAGTTTCGAATCGATGCCCGATATCAGTAAAACGAAAAACAAGACAAGGTCCCGTACCGTAGCGACTAAGAGGAATGCGCCTCGACGCAAGCCTGGTCGACCCAAGAAAGACGCCGACTTGAGAGACACGATACTGGATTGCGCCGAGGAGGTATTTGCTGAGGACGGCTATCTCGGTTCAAGTACACGGCAGATTGCCCTGCGAGCTGGAGTCACTCAGCCGCTCATACGCTACTACTTTGCTAGCAAGGAAGTACTTTTTCAGGAAGTTTTTCGAAGGCGCGGTGCACTGCTTGCAAAACGTCGATTAGAGCTTCTAGACGAATTAGTAGAATCAGGCAGTCCGTACGGTGTAAAGGAAGTATTGCGAATTTATTTGGAACCGCAGTGGGAAATCAAGCATGATCACAAAGGCGGCAGATCATTTGTTCGTCTACAAGCGAGATTGCACTCTGAGCCTGAGCGCTACGCACTGCAGCTACGAAGAGAGGTCTATGACGCACCGGTAAAACGCTACCTGGAGGTCTTAAGGCCATTGCTGCCCCACATACCAAAGCACATTCTAAGCGTTCGTATGTCTTTTCTGGTTGGAACTTATTTGTTTATGCTGAATGATTTGGGCAGGATAGGCGACTTTAGCGAGGGTGAGGTAACCTCTCTTGGCAAAGAAGAGATGCTGGCCCAACTGGTTTGCTTCCTGTCTGCGGGAATTAGTGCTGATCTACCCTAATCCGGCAGATACGCTATGGCCGTGACCTCTACTCGAATTGCATCACTGGTAAAACCAACAACCTCCATTCCTGCAACAGAAGGGGCGTCAACGCCAGCATAGAACGCTTGCCGATGCGGGAACAGCTCATTGTTGTATTCATCCTTTGTAACATTGTAGTAGACGACTTCACTGACAATGTCAGCCGCGGTACCACCAAAGTGCGTCAGCACCTGCTGCATCTGTTCATAAATGTTTTTCATCTGCAGCGCGGGATCGTCAGCAAAGAGTTCGTTTCCATCCGCATCACACGCGGTCAGACCGCCGATAAACACATAGTCCCCAGCGCGAACGCCGGAAGAGAAACAATAATGTTTCTCCAGACTGGGCACAAGATGATAAACATCGCGTCGATTCTGCATTTCGTTCTCCCGCCTGATTCAAGCTAAGCTCTTGACCGTTTTGCCCTCAGCCAACTGCTGACGACGATAACCAATATCACAGCAATTATCGCCGGTATTGGTGAGATGACAAAAATCGCTGAAAGTGATGCACCGGTCAGCACGACAGCGGCAACAGCCGGCCCTATGGATTGAGCAGCCACATTGACTATATACAGCGCGCGGGTAAAGCGATGCTTAGGATCGTTTTCACTGGTTAAAGCCATGTAGTACGCCAAGCCCATGTTCCATACGGATGCATACAGGGCAAACGCTATGGTGAAGAGGGTTATGCTGTTTGCAGTATATAGCACATACAATGACAAGAAGAACAATGCGGTGGTGAGTACTATCCACTTCATTCTTCCGCCTATCGCACCGAATACAGTGGGAACGAGGCAGCCAAACACAGAATACACATAACCAAAGGCCAACGCATTAGCCACACCTGAGGGGTCTATTCCATTGGCAAGCCCTACCCGCTCTACATAGCCATAGACAACGTTAACACTGATACCAAATAAACCCAAGGCAATAAGCCCCGCCCACCCAAGCGCCTCAGAGCTGCTGGTAGTTACGGTGTCCATGACGTCAATCGATGGTTTGTGATGATGCAGTGAAGTCGGCAACCAGAACGCAAGAATCAATCCAACACCCAACCAAACAGAACCTGAGCCTAAACTTATCGCTGGGCCGTATTCGATTCTCAGCCAGTCCAGGAACCAGATCGCCAATGCCGAAAGCCCCATACCTATGGCCAAACCTGCACCAAATGTTCGGTCGGGCTTAGCGGAGCGTGCGAGAATACAAGCGGTCACGGTCGTTACCAACACAACCCCAAAGCCTGATACAAACCGAATAGCGAGAAGTGATGGGAAATCCTCTGCGATCGCCGTCAACACATTCGCTATCGTTGCAATTATTGACGCAACAATAATCAGATTTCGCCAGGGTATACGCGTCATCAGGACAAAACCTGTGATCGCCCCCAATACTCCGCCGGCCTGGTCGATGGTTTGAACGAAGCCGGCTTGTGACAGGCTTAGCTCTAGATGGTCTACGTACAGCCCTATAAAGAAGGGAGCAATATCAATTAAGACAAGCGATAGCCCGTAAAGTATTGCTGCGATGCCAATCGTAAATTTCAGTTCATGCCCACTCTGCGTAGCTTCTCTGTCCATCAGCATGTCTCAGGGTACTTTGCTGCGGCTTTCGGCTGTGGTTACCAGACCATTGTGCACCTCATCTGCAGCGAGCATTCCAGATTCAATAGCACCGTCAACAAACCCCATCCAGCCGCGACCCAAGTAATCGCCTGCAAAGTGAACATCGCCCTCCGGGCCATCAAATGCATCGGCAATGCGAGTGTTTTGCGTCATCCTTGGCATGTGCCATGTACCACGGGAAAACTTATCTTTATGCCACTCGTGCCCGGCACAAGCATAGGCCTGGAGGTCTGGATGCAGGTCAGATAGCACACTATTGACTTCTTTAAGATCATTCGGGTCAAAAGCTGTGCCATCTACACCGAACCCCACGTATAGACGATCATCGCCCTCGACACGAATAGGGTTTAGGAGATTAATTGGCTTGTCTCCTGGCGCGGCAACAATAGCATGCCCTGCCGATTCGCCTCTCGTCTTGAACAGAACTTTCATGCCTTTCGCGGCATGCTCTTCTTCTGACAATCTTATCTTTTCTCGTGCAAGTGGCGGATCAAACTCTACGTCTTGCAGGCAGTTCATAGGAAGTGCACACACAACCTTTCGAGCACTCCAGGTCTCGCCACAGCGAGTGGTGATGCGGACCCCCTTCTCAGTTCGCTCTACTTTCGAAACGACTTTCTCAAGTTGAACACACAATTCTGAGCGCTCAACCATGATGTCAATCAGTGAACTCAGGCCTGTATCGACCTTGTACCTGGCCAAACAATCAATCATCAGGGCAACATCCCAACCTGCGGCCGACCACCAGCGTAATTGTGATAAATAGCTGACATCTTTCGGGTGTGCATTCATCTGAACCGCAATCTCTGCCATGAATACCACACTTTCTTCTGCCGACATATCGAGTGAGTCGATAACATTCTGAACGCTGAGTGCATCCAGCTCTCTAGAATTTTTTAATTCTTCAATATGATAAGGCCTTTCAATCAAATGGCCGTCAGAGCTAGTTTGAGCAAACGCATTCCAAGCTGACACTAAAATCTGTCGAAAACGCTCAAACTCCATAGATCGCGGCCCATCGTTTGAGTGTATGGTGATAGGAGGGAACCAAGGGTCTTCATGCAATGAAAGCCCAGAGCGCATAAACTCTGCCCAAACATAAGGCTGGAACCAGTGAATCCACGTTGCGCCATACTCGATCTTGGTGCCTGCTAATTCAGAAGTCCAGACTCGACCACCAATCCTGTCTCTAGCCTCAAGTACTGCGACCTGATAACCGAGAGCTTTAAGCTCCCTGGCCGCTGTCACTCCAGCATAGCCCGCGCCCAATACCACTACATCATTATCGCTTTCAGTCAACATTTACTGGCCCTGATTATTATTAATGAGAGTGATAACTACGCCGAAACGAATTAACAAGAAAATTGTTCAATTGAACAATAAATGATATGACTGCGATTTGCAATGGCAGCGATGAAGTGAAACGTGTTTTTGTCTGTCGACTGGCGCTCTTTCGACATCTCCACAGATTGGCTACTATGCCACTGTCGATGTTAATGGCGCAGCGCGATAACTTTGAGCGGGTCAAACAGGTACGCCCCCTCTCCGCGGCAGGAGGCTATGACCCCATGGAACTGCGGAACTACATGGCCGCCTATGAAGAAAACACAGGCGGCAATTTGCTTGCCATTGCCCACAATGGCAATATGAGCAATGGCCTGATGTTGGGCAATACTGTCGAAATAAGCAATTTCAGCTGGGACAACAGCTTTGGCGCGCCCCAGCTGACCACGCGCTGTCTGACCCTGATTTCGATCCCGCGCAACCCGCTTTCTATTACGTCCGCGAGATTGAAATTCCCACACCCCGGTGGACCGCCTATGACCAGAAGCGGTTTGGCATTTCCATGGACGACGATGTCCCACTGATCACCCGGGAGCGCGCCTACACCTCTCCGATCTGGTATCTGGCCGAAGAGTAACAGGTACGCCCCGCTGGACAAACTGTCCTCACGCATCAATTTTCTGACGGGATCATGCGGGTGATATACACTTTCCGATCAAAATCGACAAAAACACAGGCAGCCGGCTCGGAGAGATTAGAGATGAGTAAGCCAAAGTCCACTAGCACATCTTCAGATCCCGTGAATAAAGATACGGACCCATCATCTGGCCAATTCTCTCGCAGGCAACTCCTGACTGCGGGCCCGGCCCTGGCGCTGGCGCCCAGCCTTTCCAGCCTGCTGCTGAGCGGGGAGGTCGCCGCCGGTGTAGCGCCCACTGATGGCAGGATTCCCGGCCACTGGAGCCCCACCGATCCCGATCGCCCGCCCATCGACGGACCTCGCGGACAGGACCTGTGGCGTCGCGCGGACAAGGTCATGCCCAGCTATGCCATGTTCCTGACTCGCTCCGCCCGTTACGCCGGCTACAATGTCCTGCCCGGCTTTATTAGCGAGGCTAAGGGCTGCCGCGTCAAGGATGTGGACGGACGCAGCTATATCGATTTCATCGGCTCCGCCGGCCCCAACCTGCTGGGTTACCGGCACGCGGAAATTGAAGCCGCAGCCCGCTCCCAGTCTGACAAGGGGGACCTAATGCCTATGTTTTCACCGGCGATGATAGAATTTAGCGAACGCCTGCTGGACTGGACCGATGGATTTGACTGGGCACTGCCCCTGAAGCGCGGCTCCGATGCCACTGAACTGGCGATGCGCGTCGCTCGCGCCACAACCGAGCGGCCGCATGTGCTCATGTTCAAAGACTCCTACCACGGCAGCAACCGGGAGCAGTCCCTGTTGTTTGAAGGGACCCCGGGAGATGCCCTTGAACACATGAGCCGCATAGCCTGGAACGACCCCGAGGCACTGGACAACTTCAAGACCGCCAGCGGCGAACAGGTTGCTGCGATCCTGATGAGCCCACTGGACCAGCCCGGTGGCAACCATCCCACTCATGAGGCCTCACCGGCATTTATCGCGGCAATCAATCGCTTCCGCAGACGCACCGGGGCGCTGGTGATTCTCGATGACGTGCGCGCAGGGTTCCGCTTGCATCCGCAAGGCTCACACAAAGCCATAGGCCTGGAGCCGGATATGCTCTGCCTGGGCAAGGCACTGGGAAATGGCCACGCGACGGCGGCCCTGATGGGTACGGCGGCAGTGCGCGGAGGCGCAGAACGCATTCTCTATGCATCGACCTATGTTTACAGCGCAGTGTGTTGTCGGGCGGGCATCGCGACACTGGACGTCTATGAGCGGGATGGTGCCTTTGCCAGCATGCAGCGGGCCGGCAAGCGTTTACTAAGCGGCATCCGCAAGGCGGCGGCGCAACACGGGCAGGATATCCACATTTCAGGGCCAGCGACGCACCCGACGATGTTCTATAACAATGACCCGGACTCTGGGCTCATGGAACGCTTCTGTAGTGAAGCGGCCAGACGTGGCGCACTGTTCCACCCGCGCATCTGGTCATTCATGTCTGCGGCTCACGATGACGCCAGTATCGATGAAGCCATCGATATCGCTGACAAGTCATTCGCCGCCATGGCCGGCTGAGCATGGTGGATACCCAAGCTCAAGACACAACGCAAATGTACCCTCTGGAGGAACGCCCCGCAATTGCGCAATTGCGGGGACAGTTACCCTAATTATTACTTAATCCCGGCAAGGCTGGCGGTACGAGCTGGCTCAGACCCGATCTGTCTGGAATCTGCTTAGATCGGTGAACTGTCCCCGGATTATCTAGATCGGTGAACTGTCCCCGGATTATGCGAGCAGCTGTACTGCTTTGCGCACTTCCGCCAGAGTATTGTAATGCGCCAGACCAATACGCAAGCCACCCTCGTCTTCTATACCCAGCGTCTTCGCCGTTTCAAAGGCATAGTTATGCCCGCTCCAAACAAACACATTATGCTGCGCGAACCGGGCAGCCAGTTCAGCCGGGGCCAGCTTTTCGTGCCGCAGTGATACCGTTGGCACTCGTTCCGTGATACTTCCTAAGGGAGGGCCATACAGAGTAAGCCCGCAGATTGACGACAGGTCCTGCAATAACTGATTCACCAACTGCTTCTCGTATTCCTGGCTGGCCGCGAAGGCGGCAGCTATACAAGCACGCCGGTTTCCATCACATCCCAACTCACGACCCAGCCAGGCGTGATACTCCACGGTCGCCGCCAACCCGGCAAACAGCTCGAGCTGGCTGGTACCCAACTCAAACTTCCACGGCAGGGAATCATCGGAACAGCGGCACTTATAAGCGTACAAAGCCTCCAGCAATTCAGGTCGACCCCATAACACGCCCATGTGCGGGCCGAAAAACTTGTATGCCGAACAAACCAGAAAGTCGCAGCCCAAGGCCTGAACGTCAATAAGCCCATGCGGCGCGTACTGCACAGCATCCACATAAACCAGCGCGCTCGCCTGCTTCGCCAATGCGGTTAATGCCGCTACGTCATTGACCGCGCCCATCATATTGCTGGCGTAACCCAAGGCGACCAGCCGGGTGCGCTCGGTCAACAGGCTGCTGAACGCTTCCGGCTCGATTCGCCAGGTGTCGTGATCAAACTTGGCCCAGCGCACTTCCAGTGAATACTCTTTGGCCATTTCCAGCCAGGGTGCCACATTTCCTTCGTGGTCCATATTGGTCAGCACAATTTCATCACCCGGCGCAAAGTCTCGGCACAGACTGCGCGCAAGACGAAACGTCAGATCGGTCATACTGGAGCCTACAGTAATTTCACGGCTGCTTTGGGCACCGAGAAAATCAGCCATCGCTATGCGCGCCTGCTCAACCACTTCGCCTGCTTTGCGAGTGGTGGTGAAGTACCCGCCCAAATTGGCATTGCTCTGAATCAGGCAGTCGCTGACCGCTGCCGCCACGGAGCCCGGCACCTGGGTACCGGCGGGGTTGTCCAGATACACCCGCGGTTGACCGTCATCCAACAGCGACAAAGACGGGAACTGTGAGCGCACAGCGTCGATGGGAAAACTCATGGCTTACCTCTAATCAAAGAACGGCGGCTAGTGTAGCAGCCTGCCATTCCGATACGCTAAAGATCACGGAACAACAGTTTTTCAAGCTCCGGCATTGGTACATCCTCATTCTTGCCGTCCAGCCAGCGTAAAGTGATGAACCCAAAGTTATGTTTGCTGGTATACAGCCAGTTCGGATGGCCCGGGTCTTCATGGGCAATCACAAATTCCACGCTGCCGTCGGGCGCATAAACTACGTTTTCCAGAGTGCGGGATATCGGCCTATGCACATAGTCCACCAGCTCGTGCCAGCGGCTTTCGACCGCGATATTCCAGTAGCGGGTTTGCGGTGGCTGCACCCGAATGCGCAGCGCCTCGTCATCCGCCAGCTGGTAACTGCCCAGCATATACAGGTTGTCGGTGCCTGCAATGTCATCTCCGAACTTGTCTGAAGTGGCGCGTATGAATCCATTGGGTTCGTCCATCAATTCGGGAAGAATGGTGCGGTGTAGCGTGGACAGCTTCAGCATTGCGAACGCCGCGCCATCAATTTGTGCGGCGATTGCCTCATCGCGCGGTGCGGCCAGTGGAATGCTTTCGCCCAGTACTTTGATGTTTAAGGTGGGCAGTACTTCCTTGCTTCGATCGGCAATGTACTGGCGCACCAGAATGCCGGAGGCATCCTCCGGAATTTCCACCCAGTCGCCTTCGATGGCTGGCTTCTGCTTGGCCAGTATCAGGGTGAAATTACCTTCGGCATCCTTGCTTAACATGCGGTCGCTTATGTACGCCACGTTGCGCCGCGGCGCCATGCCCTGGCCAGCATTGATGGTAAAACCAAGGTACCGAACGCTGCCCACATTACCGGTGATAATGTAATCGTAACGCCCGTCAATCCAGGCGTGCTCGTACTCGGCGTCCGGGTTATCGCCACCCAGCTTACGCTTTTGCGTGTCCATGCGCTGAAAATGCGGCAAGGCAGGGTTGCTGTCGCCGGCCAACTCGGAAACCTGCGCCACCAGGCGCAACACCCAGCGCATGCCCTCCACCGCTTCCTGCTCGGTGCGTGCATCGGTCAGCACCAACTCACGGGTTTGTGCAATCATTTGCTCCAGATTGAGCAGCGCCTGATGAGACTTCAGCTGCGAATAATCCGCACTCGATGAACTGCCAAGGTTGGTCAGCCAGGAAAACAAAGCGGCCCCACGAGGCAATTGCTGGCCAAGCGCCACTCCCACAGCCAGTATCACAAGCGCGAGAATCAGTTGTTTGAACATGCTGCCACCGGACTCTATTTACCTATAAGTATCGGAGATTATGGGCCGCCTGTCCCAGCTCCAGGGTTACATCCCGGCAAAGCGGCACAACCGGCCGCTTGTTTGGCATCGCTGCCCGGCCGCAAGCGAGTGGAACGCGTCAGAATTCATACTCCAGCGCCAGGCGAAACGTGTGCTCCTTTCGCGCATGGCCGACTTCTGCGACAAATCCAGCCTCCCATTTCAATTGGCGTTGCCCGGAAAAGCGTTGCAGCCCAACAAAGCCAGGGCCAACGCCCTGGAAATCCTCGCCGGTGTACACTTCGATCGCCGGTTGAAACTGTGCCCGCCAGCGATAGCGATATTGAAGACGAAACTCCGTCTCCCATTCGCTCGGTAGCGTATCGCCCCATTCATAGATGGCAAAGGCATTCATGGTCAGGCTGGTCTGGCCAATTTCTTTTTCGAATAACAAACCAGCGGATGCTTCCCAATTGCGATCCTGACGTTGCCGCTCCACTTCAAACAACATGCCCCAGTCGGCCCAGTAGCGACCCTGCTCTGTCAACATCCAGCGCGCTTCCAACTCGTAGGCGTGCAGCTCAAAGTTGCTGGAAGGATCTCGTTCGCCGATGAGATACGCTTCCAGCGAGAGGGTTTCTGACACCGCGTGACCGAGACCAAGTCGCTGCATTAAAAGGTTGCCATCTGTGGTTTTGTTTGAGGCGATCCGCCATTCAATCTCGCGTTCATTGGGTAGCACGTAGGGATGGTATACCTTGTCTACAACCATACCATCGGCGCGGACCACTCCGCCGACCAGACCGAGCATCAAGAAAAACCAGTATCGCTGCCTCGCATTCATTGATCGCTCCTTTGAACTCATACAGATACCCGTAGCATCCCACGCTTGCGTACAATCAGCGTTGTCAATATCAGTAGAGTGGAAACATAAATAACAAGCTGCCACAACGTTGGGGTGGCGTCGTAACCCACAATGGCATACAGCAAATAGGCGACCGCAGAATCTTCACCCATCCAGGCGCGTGTGGACCAGACCGGAAGGCTGTCGAGCGCACCGATTTGCGCCAGCAGGTTGCTCGTCTGGGCCAAGTGGCCCGCTAGGAAAACCGCAGCAGCCCATACTGGCAGCAGAGAACAATATGTCGAGACCCATGCCAGCAGGAAGTACAACAAGACTGCCACACTGGCCGCCATGGACAGGCCTATGGACAGACCGATGGCAAACTCATTCTGTTGCTGTTGTTGTGAATAGGCGTCGGTCAGCACCAGCAGGTCTGTAAAGCCCGTCATGCCACCCAGCGCAACCAGTACCACCAGAGCGATCAGCCGTTGGCGCATAGAGTCATCCCTTGCCGCCAACCAAAGAAATCTGATGTATGCGAGTACCTGAATCAGCGCACAGGTAGAAAACAGCCATTCGATGCCAGCCCCAGAAAATAAGGCGCCCAAGCCGTCCAGTGACGCAACGCATAGCCCCGCCAGCAGCAGTCCCAGCGCCACACCGAGTCCGAGCAGCCAACGGCGTGACCGTACTTCAGGTAATAAGAGCAAGCAAACACCGATGAGGTAAAAAACCGGGAGTAATTCCCTGAACGACAAAAACAGCGCGTTAATCAGCATTTGGCTGCTCCGGTCCGTGGTCATGCGGCCCAGTCTGCACAGGCAGTTCGTTCATTGCTTTAAGCACACCACGCGCGGTTGCCGGGTGGTATTCGCCAAAAAATTCATAGCTCCCTTCGCGCAGCGGGCCCACATAAATCACTGCTTCAGAGCCGGCAAAAATCACCTTTTCACGGTTCAGATCAAAACTATCAAATTCCTCGGAAGAACGATCTTTGTTGGCAATCAACAGCTTAAACTTCACGCCCGCCGGGACCAGCAGTTGCGATGGAAAAAACAGATGGTCTTGCAAGGTAAGCCGGTACACCGGCAGCTCGGTGGCCCGAGAGAGCGCGGAAAACAATGCCAACGCCGCAACCAGTTGTTTACCCGGCATCACTTGGCGCACCGCTTGATGGCAGCATCACTGTCACTCGCAATCCACCCAAATCGGTTGACTGCTGCAAGTCCAGCGTTCCTCTGTGCAGCCCACAAACCTGTTGTACGATCGCCAAGCCCAGTCCACTGCCGCTGACTGCGCTGGCATGCTGGTCACCCTCGCTGCGATAAAAACGGTCCAGCACCCGTTTTCGTTCCGTTTCTTTGATACCGGGTCCCGAATCATCGATTTGCACGCTGAGCTGCTCTTGCAGGCGATTGATCGTTACTTCGATCCGTCCACCTGCAGGCGTGTATTTACTGGCATTGCCAATCAGATTTTGTAACATGATTTGCAGGCTGAAGGCATCACCAAGCACCTGAACAGCACCGGCGCTTTCCGGAGGGTGATTCAATTCAATCGTTTGACCGCGCTGATCTACAGCGGTAAAACAATCGGCAATGGCCTGCTGAGTGGCCATTATCAGGTCCAGTGGCTTAAAGCTTCGCTGCATGTGGTCAGGATGAGTGCGATTCAACATCAGAATCTGTTCCACCACATGTGACATGCGCTGCACACCGGTTTGCAAGCCAGCAATCTCTGTTTCCAATTCCGGGCGCTGGTCCAGAATGTTGTGTAGACTGACTTGCAGCACACTGATGGGGGTCCGCAGTTCGTGTGCAGCATCAGAAGCAAAACGTTTCTCTCGTTCCAGTGCATCACGCACCCGGCTGAGCAAACGGTTTATCGTGGTCTGCACCGGACGCAGTTCAGAAGGCAACCTGCTGAGATGTATGGGTGTCAAATCATCGGCTGCCTTGTTGCGGAGCTGAGCGGACAATTCTTTGAGCGGGCGCAACCCGACTGTCACCACCAGCGCAATCAACAAAGCGAGAAGCGGTGTCACAATGAGCAGAGGAGACAAGGACTCCAGTGCCATATCCTCGGCCAGTTCGATTCGCGAACCCAAGGACTCGGCGAGTACGATAGTCCCCCCATCAGCCACGCGGTGACTGTAGGTGCGCCAGCGTTGGCCGCCAAAATTATTAAAACCGAAAGATTCACTGTCGACGTGCATGCGTTCGCTAGGCGCGTTGTCACTTTTCGATAATAGCTCCCCCCGGTGAGCCCACACCTGGTACGCCAGATGCTGACGAAAATGCCAGGCAGGCGGCTGTACGCTGTCGGTCAGACTGGCCAAGGCCTCGCCCAAATTTGCGAGGTTCTGATCAAACATATGTTCGGCCTTGGCCAGGCTAGCCTGGTAACCAGCAATGGCCGCGCTGAAAGTCAGCAGTGTAATGACCGATACGAGCAACAACAGTAACGCCCGTAATATGCTCAAACTTTTCTCACAACATAGCCCACACCACGAACGGTTTGGATAAACCCGCTGGGCAACTTCTTACGCAAATGGTGAATGTGAACTTCAATCGCGTTTGACTGCACTTCCTCACCCCATTCGTACAATTTGGATTCAAGTTGCCCACGGGACATCACCCGACCAGCGTTTTCCATCAAAGCCTGGAGCACCATGAATTCACGCCGCACGACATCAACCGGCGTAGAGCTTATCACCAGGGAATGACTGGCGCTGTCTAAACAAACCTCTCCCAGTTTAATCGTGCTTGAGCGAGCACTGTTCAGGCGCCGTTCGATTACCCGCAAACGCGCGAACAGCTCGTGTACATCAAATGGCTTGGTCAGATAGTCATCGGCACCTATGTCCAACGCGGCTACTTTGTCGTCTACCGTGTTACGGGCAGTTAGCACCAACACTGGCAGTTCACGATTACGGGCACGAATATCAGCAAGCACTGTTGTACCATCCATATCCGGCAGGCCCAGATCCAGAACGACCCCGTCAATAGCGGCCTGCTGAAGAAACTGCAAAGCCTGCGTTCCAGTAGAGGCGTGACTCACAACAAAACCTTCGCGCTGTAATGAGGTGTGCAGTGCCTTACCGAGCTGTTCGTCGTCCTCTACCAGTAACAGGTGCATAACCGCTATTTCAGTTTTTCATCCACTTTAGCCAATAGAGCCAAAATTTCCTGTTGCCGGCCACTGTCCGCCAATGGCCGAGCGGGGCGAGGTTCCGCCTGCTGAGCCTTCAGCAAGTATTGTCTCGCCGCCGCGTAGTCTTTTTTATCCAGCAGATACTCCGCATAAAAGTAATTGGGGTCAATACCGTCTGGATTGATTGCCAAGGCTTTCTCAAGCATTTCCTTAGCTTTTTTACTGCTGCCAAAGCCAATCGGCCAACCAGGAACATTATGATACAAAGTTCCTAGGCTGGTGTAGGCTGACCCTTGTAGGGCTTTGTCATCAATGCTCAATGCGAGTTCCAAGGCTTTTTTTGCATCTTTGGCCAACCCAAGCGCACCCAGGCCTCCCTTGGCTCCGGCCAAAGTGCTGCGAGTAATACCACTCCATATCAACAGTTCAGCATCTTCAGGTGAGTTCCCGAGACCGGCGTCGATTTGCTCGATCAGGGTTTCAAATGCGGCTACTTGTGGCTTGCCTTCCAGCTCGTAATTAACGCGAGCCCACTCTTGTTGAATCTGCGGCAAATTCAAGGTTTGTGCGCTGGCCAGACCGACCGACAACAAAGCAATCAGGGTTGTCATTAGCAGTTGACAGGTTCTCATCGTGTTTCTCCTTTAAGAGTGTTCTCATGGGCAAAATGAAGAATTTGTTGCGATTTTTTCCCAAGCGCCTTATCCACAATCTCGGGCAGCGCGCCATTTAAGCGGCAAAAGAGTTTTTCCGGCCAGCCGATGGTTTTGCGCTGACTGTGCGGATGTTGGAGCATCGTCAAAACAGCATCAGCCACTGTTTCTGGCGAGTCCATACTATTACCCAACTGCTCATTCATGGCGCTGACCGCGGCACTGTTGAAATCGGTTCGGGTTGCCCGTGGTGCCAGATAGTGCACCCGCAGCGCATCACCCAATTCGCGCCGCAGCGCTTCCGCAAACCCGCGCAAACCGAATTTTGCGGCACAGTAGCTGCTGAAACCGGGGTAGCCGATGCTGCCGAAGGCCGAGCCAATAAACATGATTGTCGGTGACCGCCTGCCGAGCAGTACCGGCACCAGCTGGCGGCTCAGAAGTACGGGCACTGTCAGATTGACGTAAACAGAGGCTTCAATCATCGCGGGACTCTGATCGGGCAACGGCGCAAAACTCGACACTCCTGCCGCCTGGATGACAGTATTCAATGCCTCATCGTTGGCCACAGCCGCCATAAGTTCCTGTCTGCCCGAGTCACTTGTCAGGTCAGCTTGTAAGCACTGATGCTCACCGCGTAGCGACCGCTCAAGCTCCTTCAGCGTCGTAAGGTTACGTCCGACCAAATACAATCGAGCGTCTTTCTCATCCAATGCACGGGCAATTGCCGAACCAATTCCACCGGAGGCACCCGTGATTAAACACACCGTTTTACTCGCTTGCATTTCCACACCTCAAGCCGCTTTTGCCAGGCCATGCCGCGTATTAAGTTCACGAAACACATTGCCATAGAGGTGGTAAAACACACGCGCACTGTGAACGATCAGAGCTTGTTCCGTTGGGTCGGTAATTCGGTTCATCAAGCGCTTGAAAAACTCCACATGTTCGACATCCAACGCACCATGTGATGTCAAATAAGTAAACGCCGACTGTTGCAAACCAAGCGCTTTTGCCATGCTGCCCGCCGCCTGGTCTGCCATTGCGATACTACTGCCTTCCAGCACATGAACCATTCCGAACAAAGTCAGCGGGCTGACCCTTTGGATGCTGTCATAGGCGTAAGAAACCATTAGCTCTGTGGCCATATTCGGTTGACTGTTCCGCGCGGCCTCCTTGTCATATCCGCAGGCGGCAATATCGTTTAGCACCCACTCCTGGTGCCCACTCTCCTCGGCGATATACTCCGTGACGGCTTCACGCAGCCACTCCTGTCTGGTTGTCAGGCGGCTGCCGCAAGCCATCAACAAAGGTACTGTATGCTTCACATGGTGGTAAGCTTGCTGCAGGAACGCAACGTACTCGTCCAGTTCAACAGCACCGGCCAGGCTTCGCTGGATAATGGGTGCCTGCCACACACAGTCCCTGTCTGGCATGGTTTCCTGTTGCAGTTTTGCGTAAAACGTCATTATTAATACTCCTGTAAGAGGGCGTGATCAGGCCACGTCGGGTATGCGCGTGCTGGTGAGCAGCGGCTGATCCGGCTGTTCATACAGCCACGCAATATCAGCCGCAAAGTGGTCCGCGATCGCCCCTCGCTTGGGTCGGCCATTGGCGGTGTACAAACCACTGTCCGCGCTCATGGGACAGGTCAGCACACACTGCTGAATTCGCGCGTAAGACGGCAGCTCATCATTGATCGCTTGCAGTAACCGGTGAACATCTTCAGCATTCAGCGGCTGCCGCGGCACGAGTACTGCGACCAGATAAGGCCGGGCATCACCTAGCACGACAGCCTGCAACAGCTTGCCACTACCCAGTAACAGAGACTCCGGCCATTCCGGGCTCACATTGCGGCCCAAGGAGGTAACCAGTTGATTGCAGCAACGTCCGCGGAAGCGAAGCCAACCCTGATCATCAATATCAATCAGGTCACCGGTCGCGATTTCACCGGGCGCCCAACTCGCGGGATCACTCAGATACCCCAAAAAACTACTGCCCTGAACCATCAGCTCCCCTTGCCTGAAGCGGGCACGAACATGCGGTAAAAGACGACCTATTGAACCGGCCTTGTGTTCATGCGGGGTATTCAGTGCCACCACAGACCCGCATTCTGATAAACCATAGCCCTCGTAGACCGGTAAGCCAGCAGCCGAAGCTTGCTGCAGCAGCTGTTCGGGCACTTTGGCGCCCCCCACCGCTATGAATTGCAAACTGGCGGGCGGCTGCCAGCCTTGGACGATGCCTTGAAGTAAAACCTGCAACAGCTCCGGCACCAGAATGGTGGTGTCGGGGCGAAAATTGCTAAGCGCTCGCAGTAAGAATTGAGGAGCAATCAGCCGTCCTCCGTCGAAACCGAGGCTTTGCGTGGCAGGCACATAAACCGTACCTCCAGCTAACAATGGAGCGTACACACCGGCAACGTTCTCTAACAGCGTGGACAGCGGCAATACGCTCAGGTGTGCCGGCTGGTGGGTGTCAACTGCGGAAGCAATGGTCCGGGCGGTAGTCAACTGCTGCTCTGCCGACAGGCAAACGCCTTTAGGCTCCCCGGTCGAGCCGCTGGTGAACGTTATTTTGGCTGTTCCAGGCGGCATCTTCGGTCGTCCAAAACCCTCGTTCATCCGAATAAAGGTTCCAGAAAACGGCGTTGCTTCAGCGCCTTTTGCGGTGTCCGCTATCAGCAGGTCTGCGCCGGTGCTGGTAAGTACATGGCGTTTTTGTGACGCGCTGAAAAACCCAGGCAGTGGCACACAGGGAACACCCGCCTGGGTACTGGCCAAGTCAAACAGCACCCATTCCAGGCCATTCTCCAGCGCCAACCCCAAAACCTGTACCCGCTGCTTACGCAGCCAGTCGGCTCGCTGCTCGACGGCATCCAGCAGTTCGGAATAACTCAGAACCTGCTGGCCGTCGGAGAGCGCTGGCCCGGTATGTCCGGAGAATTCGTTCCGCCAAATTACCATGCAGTGTGCGCCCAGTAAGATGACAGCGTTTCTATTGAGTCATGGTGCTGCCGCTGATAGCGGCTAAGTAATGGCGAAGCCTGCACCAGCGAGACAACGTCAGCAAGATTCAGATGCATTACCGTGGGCTGATGATCATAGTAACGCCCCCATTCCGGTAGCGAATCGCCCAGACGACGTCCATCTGCCTCGACCACCGGCTTCAATGGCGCGCCAATAAGCTTGAGGATGGTCGCTACCCGGCGAGTGGCACAGAACACCATCTGCTGATAACCCACCCTGTGCAGTACAGTGGCCACCGCGATAAACAACTGCACGGTTGCGTGCCGGCTGTTGCTGACCAGGTTACCGATCTCCGCAATCTGTGATCGCTTTACCTGTGGCCCACCCAGGGCCTCTTCGACCGGTACGTCCAGGTATTGCTCAAGGAACAGGCGTTCGGAGGCTGGCCGAACGCCAAGACAGGCGCTGATACCTTCGTCTGCGAGCACAAACAGGCCTGGCATATAATGCTTGACCGTCGCGTCGTGAAAGCGCTCAAATCCGGCAGCCACGAAGTGCTCCGCGCCGGCACGGGCCGGATGCTGCGGATGAATAAGCTCCAGGCCAGAGAGCTGCTGAACCGCAGTAGACCGTTGGCGGGGCTGAACCATCTTTTTTACCTCGAATTGGCGATTGTCGAGGCTAAATATAGGGCTGGAATCTTAAGGGACGCTTAGGTGGCTGAAAAAACTCTCCGCTGGTCGGGAAAACCGGTGAGATTTGCCGATTGACAGCTTATCTTGCCTGTAGCCTGGCATCCAGGGCTTGCAAAAACGCATCCTGCAGGGCCCAGTCTTCCTCGTTATCCGCCTGCTCGCGCGCGCTGTGAATGGCAATCACGGTGTTGGTCTTGGGGTTGATATAGATACCTTGCCCGAAGATACCCATCGCCTGATAGCTGCCATCACCCAGCAGCCACCAGAAATACCCATAACCGTCGAACGCAGGTGACGGCGCGGTGGACTCAGCCATCCAGGTGTCAGGCAGTACCCGCGTACCATCGGCGAGGCGACCGTTGCTCAGCGCAAACAGGCCAATGCGCGCGTAGTCGCGTAACGTTGCATTGATGCAGCAGCCGCCAAATTCGCCGCCGCCGGGTTCAGTAAGCTGCCAATACGCGTCGTCTTCCATACCGAAGGGCTGCCAGATTTTATTCTGCAAGTAAGTTGACAGATTATTGCCGATCGCTGAACGTAACAATGTGCCGGCCAGATTGGTTTCAGCCGTGTTGTAATTAAAACGCTCACCCGGCTCGGCCACCTGCTCCTTGCGACGCAGGTGCTCATAAAGCGGCAAGGTTGCATAGTTTGCATCGGCTACATCTGACTGCGGGTCTGCATAGTCCTCATTCCATGCCACTCCGGAAGCCATCTGCAGCAGGTCACGAATACTGGCTTTGGCGTAGGCGGAATCGTTCAGCTGAGGCAGGTAGTCGGTCACAGCTGCGTCCAGATTGGTAATATAGCCATCTTTGACAGCCACACCATACAACAGTGATACCACGCTTTTGGCAACGGAGAAGGAAATCCAACGCGACTTTTCGTTATTACCCAGCGCATAGCGCTCCAGCAATACTTCACCGTCCTTGACAGCAATCAGCCCGGCAATATTCAAGCGCTTGAATATGGCATCCAGATTGTAGCTTTGTTCATTTGCTGAGAAACTGAACTCGCTGAGTGGCTTTTTAGCGGTGGGCAACAACAGCGGGGAGGGAGACGCACTAACGATACGAGTATGGGATATTTCCTTGGCATTTCGAAAGGCCAGTATTTTTTCCTCGCCCTGCAAGAACAGAATGGCATTCTCCGGTTGGCCCTTCAGTGCCGACACATCTTCAGCATTACCAGCTGCTTGCTGATTGGGCTGCGCGGTACAAGCACTGAGATATGCCAGCAGAGTGCCCAAAACAAGGTATTGAAGTGTATTCATTGCTCAGCCTCCCAATAACTCCGTCAAGATTAACACAGCTGGCCGTGGCTGCACTTGACTTTCCCGAGCCATCGGGTAAAACAGGCGCAGCGTTACCCAGGTTATTTCTGTTATGTATTTTCCTACGCCCAGCCGCGCCCACCTTTTGCTGATTCACCTTGCATTACTGCTATTCACCAGTGTGGTGCTGGCAGACAACAATACCAAAAAAGAAGAGCCGGCATGGGATGTACTGAACCCGCCATTTGAACTTCAGACTGTGCATATTGAAACCGGTGAAACCACCTGGTCTAGCCTGGACGTGTCTCCAGACGGCAAGCATCTGGTGTTTGATGCACTCGGCGATATTTTTATCGTCGATGCCACCGGTGGCGAAGCGCAAGCACTCACTCAGGACTTTGCCTGGAATATTCACCCGACATTCAGCCCGGATGGAAAACGCATTGCCTTTATTTCCGATCGCAGCGGATTGTCCAACATCTGGGTAATGAATGTGGACGGAAGCGGTTTGAAACAAATCAGTCAGGAAAGCAAGCACCTGATTCATTCACCCAAGTGGAGCCCGGACGGCGATTACATCGTGGCCATGAAGGGCATCATGTCACAACGCAGCATTCCAGCCGGCGAGATCTGGCTGTACCATCATGGCGGCGGTGAGGGGGTAGCCATTAAAGAACGCAATGGCGGCAATAAGGAACAGAAAAATATCGCCGACCCGGTATTTTCCCCGGATGGCCGCTATATCTATTTTACTCAAGACATTACCCCGGGCAGCACCTTCAGCTACAACCGCGACCCACTTAAGAGCCTCTTTGCGATCATGCGCTATGAACTGAACACCGGGCACCTGGACACTCTGGTTAGTGGCACCGGTGGCGCTGTAGTGCCTACGCCGTCACCGGATGGCAAACAACTCGCGTTTATACGTCGGGTTAAAAATCGTACGGTTTTATTCACCAAGGATCTGACCAGCGGGCAGGAAACGCCGCTATATTATGATCTTGACCGCGACATGCAGGAGGGTTTTGGTACCGAGGGGTATTACCCCTACCTCGACTGGACACCTGACTCTGAACAGCTGGTGTTCTGGGCGTCCGGCAAGTTCCACCGCTTGCCGGTGGCCAGCAAAACCGCCATTAATATTCCGGTCTCGTTGTCTACCCGGGTAAAGCTGGCGGATGCTCTGCGCGTTCCGGTCGATGTCGCACCCACTGAATTTCCCATCCGCTTGATGCGCTGGGCACAACAATCACCCGATGGGAAGAGCGTTCTGTTCCAAGCGCTGGGCAAGCTGTATTTAAAGGATATTGCGTCGGGCAAGGTACGCCGCCTTACCCGGCAAAACGACCATGACGAGTACTACCCTCAATATTCTCCTGATGGTCGGCAGATAGCCTATGTTAGCTGGAATGATGAGGAGCTTGGCGGCCTGCGGTTAGTGCCAGCCCGCGGCGGGCGAGGCAAGCTTGTCAGCAAGCAGCCGGGGCACTATCGCGAACCGGCTTTTTCAGCAGACGGAAAGCTTCTGACTTATCGTTTATCGACTGGCGGCCACTTGCTCAGCCCGCAATGGTCAACCGACCCCGGCTTGTACCTGATGAATCTGAATTCGGCTGAAACCACCAAGCTGACCAACAGTGGCTATCTGCCACATTTTTCCGGCAGCAATGACCGTGTTTTCTACACGGAGACAATTAATGATGCCGACTACCCCGAAACCCAATTAGTGAGCGTAAACCTGCAGGGCAAGGATCGGCGCGAGCATATATACGGTGCTGACAAAATCAGTGAGTATCGTCTATCGCCGGACGGCAAGTGGCTGGCCTTCATTCACCAGTATAAGGCGTATGTGACACCGTTCACTCATACTGGCAAGCGCCTGACAATCGGGCCCGACAGTAAAACCAGCCAGGTGGCTCAGATATCCGGCCGGGCTGGTGAAATGCTGCGCTGGCATGCAGACAGCCAGGCCGTTGGCTGGACGCATGGCCCGACTTACTACCAGCGGGCACTCAACGACACCTTTGCCTTTCTGCACTCCGGAGAGAGTGAATTGCCTGAGCCGGTAAGCCACGGTATCAATCTGTCATTTAGCCAGAAAACTGACAAACCCTCAGGTTATCGCGCGCTGGTTGGCGGTACCGTGATCACTATGCGAAATGCAAACAAGGAGCAGGAAATCATCCACGATGCGACCGTGCTGATAAAGGAGAATAGGATTGAAGCCGTTGGCCCGAGCAACAAAATATCGGTACCCACGGATGCGCTGCGTCTGGACACCCGCGGAAAGTTCATTATACCGGGGCTGATCGACACCCACGCCCATGGCAGCCTGGGTAGCGAAGAGATTATTCCGCAGCAGAACTGGGGCCAGTATTCCAATCTGGCGTTTGGCGTAACCACTATTCACGACCCTTCGAATGACACAACCGAGGTGTTCGCCGCTTCGGAACTTCAGCGCAGCGGTAAAATTGTCGCTCCACGCACCTACTCCACCGGCACCATTCTCTATGGGGCTGAGTCACTCGCACATAAGGCCGTCATCAATACGGCCGAAGACGCCGATTTTCACCTGCAGAGAATGCAAGACGTCGGGGCAATATCAGTAAAAAGCTACAACCAGCAGAGCCGCAGCCAACGACAGCAGGTGTTGGCTGCGGCACGCAAACTCGGGGTAATGGTGGTACCTGAGGGTGGCGGCAAGTTCCAGCAGAACATGAGCATGCTGGTGGACGGGCATACCGGACTGGAACACGCCTTGCCGATTGCGACTGCTTACGATGACGTCACGCAATTATGGGCAGCCAGCAAGTTTGGCTACACACCCACCTTTGTGGTTGCATACGGCGGTTTAATGGGGGAGGAATATTTCTACGACCGCACCGAAGTGTGGAAAAACCCCCGCCTGATGGCCTACACACCACACTTTTTGGTCGACAGTCGCTCGATCCGCCGCCCTACGGCCCCTGACAATCAGTACAACCACTTTGCCGTAGCGCGCTACGCCAAGACTCTTCGTGACCAGGGTGTGACGGTACACATTGGCGCACACGGCCAGCGCGAGGGCCTGGCTGCGCACTGGGAACTGTGGATCATGCAGCAAGGTGGCTTCAAGCCATGGGAGGCGTTACGGGCGGGCACCATTGATGGTGCGCGGCACCTGGGTATGGACAAGGATCTTGGCAGTATTGAAACCGGTAAGCTCGCGGACCTTGTCGTTATTGGTGGCGACGTACTGAACGACATTCGGCAAAGCGAGTTCGTTAGTCATACGGTGCTGAACGGGCGGATTTATGAGGCCTCCAGCATGAACGAAGTGGGCTCAGAGAATAAGCGCAGAGCTTTCTTTTTCGAAGAGAACAACCAGGCATTTATGCCAGCGCAAACGGCCCAACGAGTTCTTAACAAGGCGCGTCTACACCACTGGGTTCACTGAGAGCCGGCCCGGTGAACAGCGAAGACTGCACTAGCTGCCAGTAAACGCAGCCATGTCGAAATAGTCGCGCCAGGCACTGATTTTACCATCGCGCAACTCGAATACCCCCATCACTTTCAGGTCAGTTTTTTTGCCGCCCATGTCAATGATGTCGGTGCGCTCGTTCATCAGCAATGTGCCGTCATCGCTGACAAGCTGTTTATGCACAATAAACTCAATACTTTCCATCGCGCCGGTGAAGCCTTCAATAAACGTACGGATCTCCTCTTTACCACGGTTGGGCGGCTCCATAGGGATATTGATGTACTCGGCATCGTCGGTGAAAAACTCCATAATGGCGTCTATGTCTTTGGCTTTCCAGGCAGCGACGAATTCATCCATCAACGCTTCGGGTGTCATGGCAGTGGCCTCGGGCGGTAACTTGAGCGAAAATGATCGCACAGGCCTCCATTGGGCGCCACCAATTTCGGATACGAGCGTGCAAGACGAACCGAACCCTGAAAAATATTCGCTGCATCGTGCAGTATTAGCCGATGCGAAACGTCTGGGTGCGATTTTAGGGGACGCTTTTGATCAAGACCCGGTGCTGCGGTGGATAACTCCAAAAGGTGCTCCTACCAGGCGATTCTTTGCGCTGGAAGCAAAAGCTGTGTACCTGCCAAGTGGGCTTTGCTGGATTGCGGGCGAAGATGGGGGCGCAGCCATGTGGTTGCCACCGGGTGAGGAAGGCGGCATGCCAAGTACCCTGGAAACCTTTTGGGTCTTTCTGCCGGCCTTGTTGCGCAATGGTCTGGCGCCTTCGAAACGCGCCGACGAGCTGAGCCGGGTGTTTGCCCGGCATCGACCAAAAGAACCCCATTACTACCTGCACGCCATCGGCGCCCGACAGGCCATGCAGGGGCGCGGTATCGGTAGCGCACTATTGCGTGCCGGGCTTGCTGAGGTGGACGCTCACCATCAGCCCGCGTACCTGGAAAGTTCAAACCCACGCAATGTGCCACTGTACCAACGCTATGGTTTCGAGGTTCAGGCCGAGGAGCAGTTTGGCGGCGGCCCTACCGTGGCCTTTATGTGGCGGCCACCAAGATAAGGCGATTTCATGTTCGAACTGCACCCACAGCTGGAAGCGGATACATTTTTCGTGGCGAACCTGGAGTTGTGCCGTTTGTTGCTAATGAACGACGCAAACTACCCCTGGCTGATACTGGTGCCCAGAGTGCCTGATGTACGGGAAATCTATCAACTCTCGGACGCTGACCAACGCTTATTGCTTAAGGAATCCAGCCAACTTTCCAGCGCGCTTATGGCGCTATTCAAAGGTGACAAACTGAATGTAGCAGCCCTCGGCAATATGGTGCCACAACTGCATATACATCATATTGTGCGGTACAGCGATGATCCTTCCTGGCCCAAGCCGGTTTGGGGACAATCCCCACCCGTGCCGTATCAAGCTGACAAGCTGGAAGATTTATTGGTGAGCCTTAGATCCCTGATCAATGGTGGACACGACAATGGCTGAATGGAAAAACAGCGCATGCATTCTGTGCGAGTGCAATTGCGGAATAAAAGTACAAACCGGCGGCCAGGACGGCCGCGAAATTGTTCGCATTCATGGGGATGAGGCGCACCCGGCTTCGCAGGGCTATCTTTGCCAGAAAGCCTCCGGCCTGAATTTCTACCAGAATGGCAAGGATCGCCTGACGTCCCCGCTGCGACGACGCGATGATGGCAGTTTCGAAGCGATCGATTGGAATACGGCAATCAGCGAGATTGCCGCTCGCCTGGCAGCAGTCAAGCAACAGCACGGCGGTGACAAGATTTTCTATTACGGCGGCGGTGGGCAAGGAAATCACCTGCCGGGCGCGTATTCTACGGCGACTCGCAAGGCTCTTGGCAGCAGCTACCGCTCCAACGCACTTGCGCAAGAGAAAACCGGAGAGTTCTGGGTGAATGGCCAGATGTTTGGCACACACGTGAAAGGCGATTTTGAACACTGTGAGGTGGCCTTGTTCGTGGGCAAAAACCCCTGGCACTCGCATGGAATACCGCGGGCCCGCGCCTGGCTGCGTGAGTTCAGTAAGAACACCGACAAGACCATGATCGTGATTGACCCGGTGGTCTCGGAAACCGCAAAGCTGGCCGACATTCATTTGCGGGTAAAGCCCGGTACCGACGCCTGGTTAATGACCGCGATACTGGCTGTGCTGGTGGAAGAACAGTTGTACAAGCAGGATTGGCTTGCAGCCCATACGTCTGGATTACCCCGCGTATTGGAGGCCCTGCAGTCCGTGCCAATTACCGAGTATTGTGAAGCCTGCGCGGTACCCGAACAGCAGGTACGTGAGGCGGCCCGGGTGATGGCCGGAGCCACTGGCGGCGTCGCCGTATTTGAAGACCTTGGCATTCAGATGAACCGGCATTCCACGCTGGTCAGTTACCTGGAAAAGCTGGTGTGGCTGCTGTGCGGACAATTTGGCGAGCCAGGCAGCCAGTACGTGCCGGCCTATCTGCAAAACCTGGCGGGCAGTGGCCGCAGCTCACGCAAGTCACCGGTGGTGGGCGCGCCAATCATCAGCGGCCTGGTGCCGTGCAATGTCATCGCTGAGGAAATACTCAGCGATCACGAAGACCGCTACCGGGCGATGATCATCGAGGCGGCCAACCCGGTGCATTCGCTGGCCGGTTCTGCGCAGTTCGCCAAAGCTCTGGACAGTCTGGACACTGTGGTCGTGATTGATATCGCGATGACAGAGACCGCCCGCCACGCTGACTATGTTTTGCCCTGCGCCAACCAGTATGAGAAATGGGAAGCGACGTTTTTCAACTTCGAGTTTCCGCGTAACTATTTTCATTTGCGCCAACCGCTGTTCTCGCCACCCGAGAATTGCTTGACCGAAGCTGAAATACACGCTCGTTTATGCGAGGCACTGGGCGCTATTCCAGAAGGTATCTGTGACCAACTGAACTCGGTACTCGCCGAGCAAGGACGCGATGCCTTTCGAGATCAGTTCATGAACGCACTGAGCGCAAATCGTGAACTCGCCGATGTTGCGCCGATAGTTTTGTACCGCACGCTGGGGCAGACTCTGCCCGGGAATGCTGCGCTCGCTGCCGTGCTCTGGCCGCTGGCCTTGAATTTCGCAATGCGCGAGCCAGAATCGCTGCAGCGCGCCGGTTTTAGCGGCAACACACTGGAACAGGCCGATAAATTATTCGACGCCATGTTAAGCTCACCCTCCGGCTTCGTATTTGCGCACGACCAATACGAGGATTCTTGGGCGCGGGTACCGCTGGACAAAATCAATCTGCTCATCCCTGAGTTATTGCAAGAGCTGGCTGAATTGCCGTCGCAGCCTCAGGCGATCACCAGTCAGGAATTTCCATTTGTTCTGATGGCCGGCGAACGGCGTGACTATTCGGCGAATACTATATTCCGGGACGCCAGCTGGCGCAGAAAAGACGCACAGGGTGCGCTGCGCATCAACCCACAGGATGCCAGTGACCTCGGGCTGGACAAGCAGGCGCAGGTGCGCATTGTTACGCGGGCAGGCAGCGCGGTCACCTCGGTTGAGATTACCGAGCGTATGCAAAGTGGCCACGTTTCTCTGCCCAATGGTTTTGGTCTGGACAATGTTGACGGTCAGCGAACCGGCGTTGCCCCCAACGAACTCACAAGCGTGGAAGACCGCGATGCCTATGCAGGAACACCCTGGCATAAAACCGTGCCCGCCCGGCTGGAAGCCTGTTAACTGGCCCTGTTCTACCCGATAGAAACGCGGTGAATCTTGACCCCATCTCCATCGCGGGTCTCGCGGGCAGGAATCACGGTTGTTACTGTGCGCCTGGTCATGACAACTCCTTACGCCCGTGAGCACTGTGATAATCAATGGCTGGCCCCGCCGGCACCACCTGGGTCGGGTTTATGGTGGTGTGGCTCACATAGTAGTGTGTTTTGATGTGCTCAAAATTGACGGTGTCGGCCACGCCGGGTAGCTGATAGATATCGCGAATATAATTGGCTAGGTGTTGATAGCTTTCCAGCATTTGCCGGTTGCATTTGAAGTGCCCGAAGTACACGGCATCAAAGCGTATCAACGTGGTGAACAGGCGGATATCGGCTTCACTTAAATCCGCTCCAAAAAGATAGCGCTGCGTTGCCAGCCTGGCATCCAGCTCATCGAGCATGGCAAACAATTGCTGGTAGGCCTGCTCATAGGCATGTTGGCTGGTTGCAAAGCCGGCCCGGTAAACACCATTGTTCACGCTGTCGTAGATGCGCTGGTTCAAAGCATCGATTTCGTTTCGCAAAGGCTCGGGGTAGTAATCCGTGCTGTTCGCTGAAGGAAAAGCACTGTTCAGCATGCGAATAATCTCTGCGGATTCATTGCTGACGATCCGGGATTGTTGCCTGTCCCAGAGTACTGGCACCGTCACCCGCCCACTGTAGTGCGGGTTTTCGTGGGTATAAATCTGGTGCAGGTATTCAAGCCCCGCAATAGGATTGTCCTTGGATACGGCGCTGAATTCCCAACCATTGGCGAGCATGACCGGGTCGACAACGGTCACGCCAATGCAGTTTTGCAAGCCTTTCAAGGCCCGCATGATCAGCGTGCAGTGCGCCCAGGGACACGCCAGGCTGACAAATAGATGGTAACGTTTCGGTTCAGCAGCGAAACCGCCTTCTCCACTGGGCCCAGCTGAGCCGTCAGCGGTTACCCAATGACGGAATTGCGAGTCCTGGCGGACAAACTCACCCCCCGTGGATGCCGTGTCGTACCATTGATCTTTCCATTCACCCTTCACCAGCAAGCCCATAAATACCTCCAATAGCATCGAATTAGTTGACTGGTAATCATTGTTATATATGGCTTTTCGATTGAATAGCGACAGAATCAGCTGATTGGCGACACACTTTACAACGCGTCCAGTGACTATTGCATTTTTCTTTTATGTCCATTAGTCTAGACATATGGACATAAGTCACGCTACTCAAATGTTTTCCACCCTGTCGCAACCTACCCGGCTGCAGGCGTTTCGGCTGTTGGTGCAGGCCGGGCAAAACGGCCTGGCGGCGGGCGAGCTCAGCAACGCCCTGGATGTCCCACACAACACCATGTCGTTTCATCTCAAAGACCTGGCGCAGACCGGTTTGGTCAGCGTCGAAAAACAAGGTCGCTCGCAGATCTACAGCGCCCGCTACGACGCCACACGAGCACTGATCGGCTTCCTGGTGGAGGATTGCTGCAGCGGGCAGTTCGCAACGATTCGCGATGACACAAAGCGCAACTGCTCAGTGGTTGAACTGGCCGATTTTTGCGGGCATGAAACATGAAACTTTTGTTTGTTTGTACCCACAACCGATGTCGCAGCATTATCTGTGAAGCCATCTGCCGCCACCTGTACGCCGGTCAACTGGAGGCACACAGTGCCGGCAGCCAGCCGGCAGGCGAAGTGCACCCATTGAGCCTGAAATACCTTGCTGAGTACGGCGTGCCTACGGCGGGCCTGCGCAGTAAGTCCTGGGATGAATTCACTGCCCTTGAGCCGGACCTGGTGATTACCGTCTGCGACAGTGCAGCCGCGGAAGTCTGCCCGGTGTGGATGGGCAACAGCGAGCGCCTGCACTGGAGCCTGAAGGACCCTTCCAAGCTGGAGCTGCCAGAGGAAGACATGCGCCAGGCATTTTTTGAGCTGATGCGCGACATTGAAAACCGACTATTTGATTTGTATAACCGGACACCACAATGAGTCTATTTGAACGCTATCTGACGGTATGGGTTGGGCTGTGCATTATTGCCGGCGTCATCCTGGGCAACACTTTTCCAGCACTGTTTCAGTTTTTTGCCGCCATGGAAGTGGCGCACGTCAACATTCCGGTGGCCCTGTTTATCTGGGTAATGATCTACCCGATGATGACCCAGGTGGATTTTTCCTCAATTAAGGACATCGGCAAGAAACCCAAGGGCCTGGTGCTGACCCTGGTCGTGAACTGGTTGATCAAGCCGTTTACGATGGCCGCACTTGGCTGGTTGTTTTTTCGCGTGCTGTTCGCCGACTTTGTCGACCCGCAAACCGCCACCGAATACATTGCCGGCATGATTCTGCTGGGCGTGGCGCCGTGCACAGCCATGGTGTTCGTGTGGAGCCAACTCACCAAAGGCGACCCGAACTACACGCTGGTGCAAGTCTCGGTGAATGACATTATTATGATTTTCGCTTTCGCGCCAATTGCCGCTTTTCTATTGGGTGTATCCGATGTCACTGTACCCTGGGACACTTTGTTGCTGTCTGTGGTGTTATACGTGTTGGTGCCGCTGATTGCTGGTGTTATTACCCGACACACTCTGAACCGTGCAGATGATCATCATCGCCTGACTAATTTTCTAAACACGATGAAGCCCATCTCCATCATCGGGCTACTTGCCACGGTGGTGCTGCTGTTTGGCTTTCAGGCAGAAACCATTCTGTCCAAACCGCTAGTGATCGTACTGATCGCCATTCCCCTGTTAATACAAACCTATGGCATCTTTGCGATCGCCTATGGCGCGGCCAAGGCACTCAAGCTACCACATAACATCGCCGCGCCTGCCTGTATGATCGGCACCTCCAACTTCTTTGAGCTGGCCGTGGCCGTAGCCATTTCCCTGTTCGGGCTGCACTCCGGTGCCGCATTGGCCACGGTGGTTGGCGTGCTGGTTGAAGTGCCGGTCATGCTGTCGCTGGTTGCCTTTGCCAATCGTACCCGACACTGGTTTGTCGAATAGAGGCGCCGCTTTCTGCTGGCGGCCCTTATCAGCACCAAGGTGTGTCCGCATCATGGTAAATAGAGCACGGTCTTCTATTCTGTAGGGATACCGGCGAAAGGCTGCTGGTTGGCAATTGTCCAACTATCAGCCAGTTTGGCGGTTTGGCGCGCACATTGCTCACATTATAGGCATAACTCAACTTCTGTGCGCTTAGCAGACAAACGAACAGTCGTATGCAAGCAGAAAAAACAGCCAAGGCCCCAGAACCTGGACCGACCGATGGCGAGCAAGCCACCGAGCTGCAAGCGATGGAGGCTCAGTGGCTGCAGGTGCAATGCTCCATGATCAAGGATGCCTTGTCCGCACGCATCATCTGCCTGGAACTTGAAAAGAAGCGTCTCAGTTCGGTGGCCACGTGGCCAGAAAACAAAGTGTTCGACACAAAGCTGCCGCAGAACCTGCTGAGCTGCCTTAGAACTCAGAAGCATCAGATTCATTGCTTGGGTGACAACACTGACGAACTATGCTTCCCATTATTCAATACCAGGTTCTATCGCTACACTCTGGTGCTGACCATGGCTCACCGCTCCGAACTCATGCAACGCTCGGTGCTGAATATGTTGCAGGTTGGTCGCCAATGGTTTCGCTTTGCACTCAACCACCCGGAACCCAAAGCTTCTCTGTCGCACATGTCGATGTGGGATGCCGCCAGCCGGTGTCTTGAGCACAGTGAGCTCAGTGCGGCTTGTAGCACGCTGGTCGCTAGCCTGGCTAGCCAACTGCGCTGTGCCAGGGTCAGCTACGGTGCATGTCGATCAGGACAAATTGATATTCGTGCGATATCTCATACTGCCAGCTTTAACAAAAAAACTGAATCTCTGCAGCTCCTCAGCGATGCCATGCGCGAGGCCGTAGATCAAGACAGTGTCTTAATTACCCCGGCCCAAGAAGTCAGCAAACACGAAGTCACCGCCCACCAACGCCTGGCCACTAATTCAAGCAGTGGTGCAATCTGTACCATACCAGTCGCTGTCAATGGGCAGATTATCGCCGCAATCACCCTGGAGCGTTCGTTAGAGAAGCCTTTCGAAGACGGCGAAGTAAACTATCTGGAGCGTCTTACATCAATCCTGGCAAGCCACCTGTATACATTGCAGGAACTGTCCAGCAGCAGGCTTTGGAAGGCTCGACGAGTATGCGCAGAAACGGTGCGACAACTGATTACTCGCGGACATATGGCTCTTAAGTTAAAGGTCGCAGCACTTGTGTTGCTGGTGGCATTTCTAGCTTTTGCCGATGGCAACTATCGCATCAGTTCTCCGGCAATTATTGAAGGGCGCGTACAACGGTCAATTGTCGCACCAATGGATGGCTTTCTTGCCTCGGCTGAGGCCCGCGCTGGTGACCCGGTGCAACAAGGTCAGCTAATCGGTCAACTCGAGGATAAGGACCTCAAGCTCGAGCAACTGGCCATTAGCAGCGAGCAACAGGAACTGCTGGGCGCCTATCGTGAAGCCATGGCGGAACACGACAACGCAGAGGTCAGCGTTTTGAACGCAAAAATCGAGCAGGCAAACGCTCGCATGCAATTGGTCAATGCCCAGCTAAGACGTACCCGGCTGCTCGCGCCGTTTGATGGCGTCATTATCGAAGGCGATCTCAGCCAGGCACTGGGTGCACCGGTCAGCAAAGGGGATGTCTTGTTCAAAGTTGCTCCCCTAAGCGACTACCGGATTATCCTGCAAGTTGACGAAAGTGATATTGCCAACATCACTCCGGGACAGAGCGGCCGTGTCGTACTGACCAGCCTGCCAGGAGAGCCCATCGACATCACGGTCAAGAAAATCACCTCCGTTTCCACCGCTGAAGACCAACGAAATTATTTTCGTGTGGAAGCGCATCCCAATGTGCATTCGCCGAAATTCCGACCGGGCATGGAGGGTGCCGGTAAAGTTACTATCGGTGAACGCCGTTTGTGCTGGATCTGGACTCATAAATTGTGGGACTGGTTGCGGTTAAAAGTATGGTCATGGCTACCCTGAGCTGACGGCGAACAATCATGATAGAAGAACTGTTCAGCCCCTATTGGTACCGGGTAAGGAACTTAAGCCCGCAGCTAAAACCCACTGCCCGGGTGTTCCCACATCATTACCGGGGAAACAGTTGGTATGTGGTTCGTGATTCCATTACGGCCCGTAATCACCGCATCAGTGCAACCGCCTATCAGTTTGTCGCCATGCTCGACGGCAGCAAGACCGTTGATTCGATTTGGGATCATTGCAATAAAATATTAGGAGATGATGCACCGACGCAAGGCGATATCATTCATCTGCTGTCCACCTTGCACAACGCCGACCTGTTGCTGAGTGATGTGAGCCCAGCGGTTAAAGAGTTGCTGGAACGTGGCAATAAACGAAGCCGCCAGTTAAAGTCGAGCTATTTCAAGAATCCGGCGGCGCTGCGCTTCCCGCTGGTAGACCCGGATGCTTTCTTAAACCGCACTCTCCGCTGGGCGCGGCCACTGTTCAGCTGGCCAGTACTGAGCTTATGCGCCCTGCTCTGCCTGGTAGCCGCGCTACAGGCAGGCAGCCATTGGCCGCAACTGAGCGACGCCATTGGCCAGCAGGCCTTACAGCCTTATAACCTGCTGCTTCTTGCTCTGCTGTACCCGATAATTAAGATATTACATGAGCTGGCTCACGCTTACGCAGTCAAACTGGAAGGCGGGGAAGTGCATGAGCTGGGCGTGATGCTACTGGTGCTGATGCCAATTCCTTATGTCGACGCGTCCGCTGCCGCTGCTTTTCCGAGCCGCAGTAAACGGATCCTGGTGAGTGCCGCCGGAATGATTGTAGAGCTGGTACTCAGCGGAATTGCGTTGCTCTTCTGGCTACAAATGCAGCCTGGATTGGCACGCGACATCATGCTAAACGTGGTGTTGATTGGTGGCGTTTCCACCCTGCTGTTCAATGGCAACCCACTATTGCGTTACGACGCCTATTACATTCTGTCAGACTGGATCAGTGTTCCCAATCTGGCACAACGTGGCAATCAATATATTTTCTATCTGGTTCAGCGCTACCTGTATGGCATGACCCAGGCTAAATCCCCGGTCAGCTCTGAAGGTGAAAGCAAGTGGCTGTTCTCTTACTCCGTGGCCTCCTTCCTCTATAGAACAGCGTTGATGTTTGTCATTTGCATTTACCTGGCCAAACAAATGTTTTTCCTGGGCGTGCTGATGGCCCTTTGGTTAGTGACCATACAATTTGTGCTACCGGTGGTCAAAATGCTGGGCTTTCTGTGTTCTGAGCGGCTTGGAACACAGCGCGGACGAGCACTGTGGGCAACTTCTGCAGTGACCCTGTTGCTGGTGGCAATAGTCACCTTGGTACCGACTCCGTCGAACACAATACACGAGGGAGTTGTGTGGATTCCAGGTGACTCAAGAGTCAGCACTGACGTGGAAGCGCAGATCAAGCGTGTGCTTGTGCACAGCGGACAGACCGTGGTGGTGGGCCAGAGCCTTCTGCAACTGGACGACCCGGAGCTGCACGCACAACTCGCCCTGGATTCCGCACGTCTGGCCGAATTGCAAGCCAGCTATAGCAAACACCTGGTACACAACAAGGCGCGCGCGGTGGCGATGACGGACCGCATCCATGAGGCGGAAGCAAGACTGGCACGAACCCGAGAGAAACTGGATGCACTGTTAGTAAGAAGCCCTGCAGACGGAACCATCATCATTCCTAACGAAGCCGATCTGCCAGGCAAACAGGTCAGTCAGGGCGAGCTACTGGCTTATATCATGAACGGTGATCGTGCCCGGGTGCACATTGCAGTTCGCCAGGCCGACCAGGATCGCATCCAGCAAGGCATAGCGGCAGCCGAAGTACGTCTGGATGGCGACATCGGTAATGCGTTAAACGCGCGATTAATGCAGCAAACACCACAAGCCAACAACAAGCTTCCCAGCAAAGTACTCAGCACAGCAGGTGGCGGTAAAATTGCGGTATCCGCAGACGATGAACGAGGCCTCACGGCGCTCGACACTTTATTCCAGTACGAACTTGAAATTCCTCTGCAATTGGCCGATGTAAAGCCCGGAATGCGGGCATATGTGCGCTTTGAGCACGGTCAAGAAACATTGTCCAAGCAAATGAGCCGACGTGTACGGCAACTTTTCCTGAAGCATTTCGATGCCTGAGCACAACGCAAGCCATCGTCCAGGCATTCGCCACGGCAATTATCCCGAACGTGATGAGCAAAGGAGTTTCATCATGGATCGCATTAACCGCCGATTGGTGCTGCCGGCGAAAAGGTTGCATGCCAGGCAGGTATTAACCACAGAGGCGATTGCACAACAGGTAAACCAGGCCAGCCATCAGCTAGCGGAGTTTGGCTCGCCAGAATGGCTAGAGCAAAAAAGCATTCTTATAAAAGAGCTTAGCCTTAACGGATTACGGGACGACTTGCTTGCCCGCGCTTTTGCGTTGGTGCGCCAGGCATCCGGACATTGCCTGAGCATGCGCCACCACGATGTGCAGCTTTTGGCGGCCTGGGCAATGGCCCAAGGCAATCTGGTGGAAATGAACACCGGTGAAGGAAAAACCCTGACAGCGACACTGGCGGCTGCCAGCGCCGCAATGGCCGGCATTCCAGTTCATGTCATTACCACTAACGAGTATCTGGTTGCTCGCGATGCTCAGGAAATGACACCATTGTACGAAGCCCTTGGCTTAAGTTGTGCCGCGGTAGCAGAATCGATGTCTACGGAGCAACGACGGGAGGCCTACCGGTCTGATATTGTTTACTGCACCAATAAGCAGGTGGCTTTTGACTATTTACGTGACCGGCTGGTGATGCAGAATGAAAGCAGCGCTCTGGCACTGAAGCTGCGGGAGTTTGACCTGCAGAGCGGCCCGGTGCTTAGAGGCTTATGCTTCGCCATCGTCGATGAGGCGGACTCGGTGATGATCGATGAAGCCAGTACACCATTATTACTATCGCGTGAAGTGCAGGATCCGCAACGCCAGCATTTGTATGAACAGGCCCTGCGCATGGCCGCTGAACTGAAGGAACAACAGGATTTCAGCATACACAGCCATCGCAATACCGTGGCGCTAACAGCCAACGGCCAATCGCGGCTTGCTGACTTCTGTGCACAACAGCGCCTTAATGGCCTTTGGCAGGGCCGCCGGCGGCGTGAATGGCTGGTGCAACAGGCCCTGCTCGCCCTGCACGTGTACAAACGGGACCAGCACTATTTACTGCGCGGAGGCCAAATAGAAATTATCGACCCTAATACCGGTCGAACCATGCCAGACCGCGCCTGGCAACAGGGCTTGCACCAGATGGTTGAACACAAAGAGGGATGCCAGCTAACCGGGCAACGCGAGACTCTGGCCAAAATCAGTTACCAGCGCTTCTTTCTTCGCTATCTTCACCTGGCCGGCATGAGTGGCACGCTGCAGGAGTCAGCCAGTGAGTTACACAGTGCTTACGGAGTTGCAACGCTGTTGATACCAACGCATAAACCACGCCACGCCAAGGATTGCGGCTGCCGCCTGTACACTGACGATCAGCGTAAATATCAAGCCATAGTACAACGAGTACAGGAGGTGCACGGTCGTGGCCAACCGCTGCTTCTTGGCACCGCATCGCTGGCCAGCTCGGAACGGCTCAGCGCTTTACTGAAGCAGGCCGGCTTGGCGCACCATGTATTGAATGCCCGGCAGGACGCCGACGAGGCGCTGGTGATTGCGGGTGCCGGGCTGCGCAACGCCATCACTGTTGCCACTAATATGGCGGGCCGTGGAACAGATATTAAACTGGGCGCGGGCGTCGCCAAACTGGGCGGGTTGTATGTAATTGCCTGTGAACCAAACTCATCCAGGCGCATAGACCGACAGTTATTTGGCCGTTGCGGCCGTCAGGGCGAGCCCGGCAGTTATGAACTGTTCGTCTCACTTGAGGATGAGTTAGTTAGCACTTACTACCCAATGACACTTTTAAAAAAGGCCCAAGCCGGCGAAGACGGGCTGGTTGCAGACTTTGTAAGCGCACAAAGCCTTTTCACACGAATACCCCAAAGAAAAACTCAAAACCGCCTGAAAGAGCAACGGCGCCAGATTCTGCGCACAGATCAGCGTATGGACGAGTTGCTGGCATTTACAGGCAACAGTGAGTAGGCCGTGCAACTCATGGCCTTACCCTAAAAATGTTCTATTCTTAGAGTTGGAATAAGTATAGATGTCGGGCGCACTTTGATAGACCGCTGCACTTCTTTGGCCAAAATTTATGCGGCAGCGCTGGCTGCTGGATGCTTTTGCGGTGCCGCTTCTGCGGGAATCGAGGAACTCGACTGCCTTATCGAGCCGGAAATGACCGTTGAGCTTGGCAGCTCAGTGGACGGCATTGTGCAGGAAATCACCGTCGACAAAAGCGACTTGATTGAGGAGGGCCAAGCCCTGGTTCAACTCGAGTCGTCGGTGGAGAAAGCGGCCGTCGCCCTAGCGCGAGAGCGTGCCCAGATGGATGACACCATTCATTCCAAACAAATCGCGGCGGGCTTCGCCGCACGCCAACGTCAGCGGGTCCATGAGCTGCACAAAAAAAAAGCGGTGTCCGGTGCGGACAAAGATCAGGCCGATACCGATGCCCGCCTGGCACGCCTTGAGCTGGAGACCGCTAAAAACAACAAGCGCCTCGCCGAACTGGAGCTGGAGCGGGCCAAAGCTGCGCTCGAGCAAAAAACCATCACCAGCCCATTAAGCGGCATTGTTGTTGACCGCTACCTGAACCCCGGTGAGTCGGTGGAAGAGAAGCCCATACTCAAAATTGCACAAATTAACCCTTTACGCGTTGAGGTTATCGCGCCGCGCGAGTTGTTTGGCCAGGTTCACAAAGGCATGACCGTGGAGGTGTTTCCGGAAAGCCCTGCGACAGGTCGTTACCAGGCGACTGTCAGCGTGGTGGACGGCATTGTTGATGCGGCCAGCGGCACGTTTGGTGTTCGGCTGAGTGTGCCCAACCCCGACTACAAGCTGTTTGGTGGCCTGCGATGTCGGGCGCGCTTCGCCTTGGGTAATGCGCGGCCAGACCATAAACGACTCAGCAACACCCGGCGCAATGAACCGCTGATTGTCGAAGCAGAAACCCACTGATTCGCTACCTAATGCGACACGGCTCGTGCAAACAGCTTGCCGCTGCCCCCGGCGTCTCCCCTAAGTATTCAGTTAGTATGGATTGTGATCGGCTGCACAAAAAACATGCTGTAATGTGACCCTCGTCACGCCCGAATAAAACCGAAGATTCTTTCTCAACTAAACTTAAAAAACCAGCAAAATGAGCAGCTTAGCCTTGTAGCCACGCCTCTGGTCCACCACTGGCTGGCCACCGGGCAGACAAACCGGCTGCACTTCTTTAGGCAGCGGGCAGTACCGAACAGTGGCTAAAAAGAAATCAACGTGCAGGCCACCAACGCCCAGACCAGCAGCACCGCCCAGTATTATTGAGGAGCTGGAGCCCAGAGTTCTGTTTTCAGCGGGCCTGGAAGGCTTGGCGCAGTTCGACGCCAACACAATTACCATCGACGGCGCTGATTATCACGAGCTGGTTGAACAGAACAGCAGTGACCTCAATAGTCAGCTGGCGGGCTTGTCACACAATAAGATACTCACCAACCCGGGAAAAAGCGCCGGTGTTTCTTTTTCCTTTGAAACAGAGCAACTACCCAGCAAAACAGACAGCGTCACCTTAGTCACCAATACAACGCAAGAAGAAGCGTTGGAAGAGCGTACAGAACTGGTGATCATCGATCCGGCCACTCCCGGATATGACAGCGTCCTGGATGACTTACGCGCGCGCTCAAACAGCAATCTTCATGTATTTGTTCTTGAGAATACCGGTGACGGCTTGGCGCAACTAGACAAGATCGTTTCGCAATTCCAATCGGTAGATGCTGTTCATCTGATTTCCCACGGTAGCGATGGCGAAATTAATCTCGGCGGAGAAACGATCGGCTTAGCAGACCTGAACGCCGCTTCAGCGATTCTGACGGGCTGGCAACTAAGCCTGGACGCTGACGCCGACATACTTATTTACGGCTGTGATCTCGCCTCCACCGACGCAGGGGAGAAATTCGCCACCACGCTGGCGCAACTCACCGGCGCTGACGTAGCCGCCTCCGATGACCGCACGGGTGCCGAAGCACTGGGTGGTGACTGGCAGCTGGAATATGCCACTGGCGAGGTAAACTCCTCCATCGTCTTCAGCACAAAATTTCAGGCGAGTTTCAGCAATGTTTTCGCAACGTTCACGGTTACCAACACCAATGATTCAGGAGCGGGTTCGTTAAGACAGGCCATTCTCGATGCCAATGCCAACGGTGGTGCAGATATTATCGAATTCAATATTGCCGGCGGTGGGCCACACATCATATCGCTGTCCAGCGCGCTACCGGCAATTACCGACACCATAAATATCGACGGTACCAGCAATCCGGACTACGTCGATACGCCAGTGATTGTCATTGATGGCGGCGGGATGAGTGCTGACGGGCTGCAGCTCGACCCGGGAAGTGACGGCAGCACGATTCAGGGGCTCAGCATCGTTAACTTTGGAACGGACTTAATTCAAATTCGCGGCTCCGATAGCAATCAGATCATTGGAAACTACATCGGCATCAACCCTGATGGTACGGGCAATGGTACAAGCGGCGGTGCGGGTATTTTTATTATCCAGGGCGCCAGCAACAATTTGATCGGCGACGGTACCGATGCAGGCCGCAATGTCATCGGCGACAGTGCTAACGGCATTGTCATGGATGGGTTCAGCACTTCGGGCAACAACGTTCGAGGAAACTACATTGGTGTCGACCCAACAGGTACAAATGAGCGGGCATTTACGTTTGATGGAGTGCGGACTCAAAACGGCTCAAATGCCAATACCATAGGCGGCATACTCTCAGCACACAGTAACCTTATTGCGGGCGCTATCGATGTCGCTGTGGAAATCCAGAGCGATGGCAATCTAGTACAAGGTAATACCATCGGTATGTCGCAGGACGGTTCGATTGCGTTTTCCGTCGGTGATGGCGTAAAAGTGCTTGGCGACAATAACCAGGTGTTGGACAACATTATTGGTAATGCGACGTTTGTCGGCATCGAAGTGGATGGTTTTCATTCCAACACTACCATTCAGGGAAACATCATTGGTACCGATGCAACTCAAAGCTACGACCACGGCATCACTGAATCCGGCATTCTATTCGAAAATGGGGCGACAGGTGCCACCATCGGTGGCACGGGCGCCGGCGAAGGCAATGTAATCACCAACAGCGGCCAGGGTGGTGTTTGGACAGCGGGCATCAGCATATCCAGTAGTGCCAACGATTTGAGAATGGTCGGCAACTTGATCTACGGCAATGCCGGCCTGGGTATCGATATTGATAACGACGGGGTAACAGAAAACGACGATTTTGATGCCGATAGCGGTACCAACCAAGAAAATAATTTTCCCGAGATTTCATCAGTGACCGTCGATGGCGCTGGCACAACGGTAACAGTTTCCGGCACCTATCACAGCGCTGTGAACCGACCCGGAATCATCATCGACTTCTACGCCACGCCAAATGAAGGCGACCACGGCGACCGAGAGGGCAAGGTTTATCTTGGCAGCACCACGGTAAATACCGATGGCAGCGGTAATGCTACCTTTTCTAACGTAGCACTCACCGGATTCATAGGTACCGTAAACACCGGTGACGTGATCACCGCAACGGCCAGCTCATTCAGTTCATTTACGTCAGAATTTTCACAGGGCGTGGTAGCGGTCGCCGCAAGTGGCAATTCAGCACCGAACGAGCTGCAAGTTACCGAGACCACCAAAGGCGGCTTCGAACTAAATGCGGATGGCGGTAATGACGCGTTTCTGCGAGTCAATGACGGCGACGGAGTGCTTGGAGGAAGGACGGCGTTTACCTTTGAAACCCGCTTCAGCATTGCTTCGCCTCACCCGGGAGTCGAAGGAATTGCCTCTTACCATACGGCCAATGGCGCCGATGAATTCAGAGTATATATCGATACCGGAAGCCTCAATGTGCTGGTCAAGAACAGCAATCTGACTCTCAGTGGCATCGACTATGAGGCGGTACTGACTGACGGCGAAACTCACACCTTGTCCTTGACTTGGTCCAATAGCGGTGACCTGAATGTATACGTGGATGGTACGCTCATTGAAACCGTAATCGGAGTCGCATCCGGCCAATCCATAGATACAGGCGGCGTCCTGGTTCTTGGCAACGAACAAGATACTGTAGGGGGTCAATACTCCGTCGGCCAGGCTTTTACCGGTACATTCTACGACGCACGTTTCTTTGATGACGTTCGCTCAGAAAATGAGGTTGCTGAGAACTATCACGTCACCCTGCCCTACGACGAAGCTGGCCTCATCGCCAATTGGACCTTTAACAACCTCAGCACGGCTGGTGTAGTCGTTGATACCGTTTCCGGCAACAACCTCAGCTTGCAAACGGTCAATGCCCCAGGTTTCACGGCGGATGATCCCGCACTGACACTGGCCGTGGATGAAAATACTGCAACCGGGGCTGTTGTTGGCACGATAACTGGCACGGACGTTGACCGAGAGGCGCAGATCACTCAGCTGCTCGCGGCCGATCCGGCTCTGGTATACAACGCTGAAACCGGGAAGTTCTATAAATTTGTAAATATCGGTGTTGACTGGACCACAGCACACGGCACTGCACAGTCGACACTGCTAAGCGGCATTAACGGCCAATTGGCCACAATCCGTTCCGCAACTGAATTCAATGCAGTTCGCCAGCTGGGTTTAGACGCCGGCGGTACCGGGGCTTGGCTGGGCGCATCAGATGCAGGTGTGGAAGGCGAATGGCGCTGGTACGATGGAGCCACCTTGGCCGATCAATTTGCGGATTCCGCCGGAGAGCCGGTTAACGGTGGTTTTACCGCGTTTGGCGCCCTTGAACCTAGCGGTGGCCTGACGGAAAACCACCTAGAGTTCGACCTGGGCGCCGGGCAGTGGAATGATCTTAATGGTGGCAACTCTCGCGCCTACATCGTTGAGTGGAATGCCGATGAAGTGCTAGACGGCACAGAGTCACTTAGCTATAGCATCACATCGCAGACCCAGGCTGGTGCCTTTGCGATCGATGCAGACTCCGGACAGATCACCGTTGCCGACAGCTCCTTGCTGGACTATGAAACAAATACGGCGCACAACGTGACTGTCGAAGTTACCGACGCGGCAGGCAACGCGTATAGCGAATCGATGGCGATTGCGATTGACAACGGATTGGAAGCCGTGCAAACGGTGCCCGGTGCTCAAAACGTAAATGAAGACCAGGTGTTGACATTCAGTACTGGCAATGGAAATGCCGTCAGCGTGACCGACACGTTTGGTGCAACGAACTCGCTGATGCAAGTGTCGCTATCGGCGAACGATGGAGTGCTTAACCTGTCGCAAACAACCGGCTTAACGTTCGTCGAAGGATCGCAAGGCAGCGGCAGCTTTGTCATCAACGGTACTGAATCGGACTTGAACGCGGCGCTGGAAGGCATGACGTTCACACCCAACGCTGATTACAACGGCGCGGTGACGCTGAACATGCAAACTTCACTGGGTGTCAACCAGGAAGGCTTCTACACCTTCGAAGGTGGGAATGCGAATGATCTGGCTGCGGGTACTGCGAATGATGGTGTATTCGTTGGTGACGCGACGACCGTGAGTGATGGCCAGCGTGGCGAGGTGCTCGCACTCGATGGTACAGGCGACTATGTCCAGATTACCGGCTTGTTCGACGAGCCAGGTTCGCTCACGCTGTCCGGTTGGGTGAACTTCACCGGCTCCACCGACGGTGAGCTGATTTCACTTGGCGGCAACGTGTTCCTGCGCATTGATGAAATGGTAGGAGCTCTCGGTGTCAGCGCAAGCTACCGCGATTCCGGTGGCACGTTCTACCACACCTCCAGCGGTGAGTTCATTTCGGGAACCGGTTGGCGACATGTTGCATACACGCTGGACAGTGCAGGCAATACTCAAACTGTTTACATTGACGGAGTCGCAGTTGCCACGACCAATTACACACAAGCGATCGCGTACACCCTGGGTGGGACCGACACGACGATCGGCGTCAACGCCAACACCCTGAACAGCAAGTTGTTCCAGGGCAAGATCGACGACGCTCGCATCTACTCTCGTGCATTGTCAGCCGACGAGATTTCCGCGTTGGCTGCCGATGCGGCGGAGGCGAATAACAACGTCGCGATCACCGTCGATGCGCTCAATGATGCACCAACGTTCTTCGTGGGTGACGGCATCACCACGAACTTCCCCACGACGGCGGATTGGGTATCGGACCTGGTGCAGCAGCCCGATGGTAAGTTGGTCTCGATCGGAAGCAGTGCCGATGGAGTGACGCTCACGCGGTTCAACGAAGACGGTTCGCTGGATACGGGTTTCGGTACCGGTGGCCGCGCGACCGATACACTCGGCGGAGGCGCCAACATCGGAGGAGGAGCGATTCAGGACGACGGCAAGTTCCTGGTGGTGGGCGGGATCAGCAACGAGTCTTTCATCGCGAGGTTCAATGCAGACGGAACGCTCGATACTTCGTTTGACGGCGATGGAATTTTCCAAATCGATTTGTCAGCGACGTCCAGCGAGTATCTGCAGGACGTGGTCGTTCAACCCGATGGCAAGATCGTTGCCGTGGGCTATGCCAACATCAGCCTGGACGAGCAGATGACAGCCATTCGATTGAATACGAATGGAAGTCTGGATACCGGGTTCAATGGAACCGGCTATCAAGTGATGGACATCGGCCCCGGTGATGATCGACTGAGCGCCGTGTCGCTGGACAGTTCCGGCCGCATAGTAGCGGTTGGCCAGACGTTCAACGGATCCGAAAACGATGTTGCCGTTGTTCGCTTCAACCCGGACGGCACTTTGGATACGTCGCTCGACGGTGACGGCATCGCGACCTTCGATATCGGCGGCAGCGGAAACTATGACGGAGCCACAGCAGTTGCAGTGGATGCTTTTGATCGCATCGTGATCGGAGGTGTGACCAACACCGGCAATAGCGAATCTCTGGCGATGCGCTTAGCCGAAAACGGTACTTTGGATACCTCGTTCAACAGCACCGGTTATCACATCATTTCTGCCGGCGTCCCGCATGAAGGCATCACGGACCTAAAGCTGCAGTCTGACGGCAAGATTGTAATGGTCGGTAGCGCGTACACACCGGTTGGAATCAACGACGTCTCAGTGATCCGGCTCAACACCGACGGAACTCTGGACACTACGTTTGACGGCGATGGGCTGGTTCGCCAACCCATCGGTACGGCGACTGATGATGCCAGTGCAGTTGTGATTGATACAGCCGGAGACATTATCGTGGCTGGTCGCACAGATGCAGCCACAAACGGTTTCCACCTGATGCGTTTTGATTCGTCGGGGCAACTGGACACGCGTTTCGATTTAGAGAATACGCTCGACGGCAACCCGACTTTTGTTGAAGGCGGTGCTGCCGTACTGTTGGATACAGACGTGCAGATCTTCGACGCCGAGTTGGCCGCTCTGAACGGCGGAGCGGGCAACTATGCCGGAGCGAGCCTGACAATCGTTCGCAACGGCGGAGCAAACAGTGACGACTTGCTGAGCTTCAATGATGGCAATGGCATCACGCTGTCCGGCGGGAGCCTGATCAAGAACAGCCAGATCATCGCGACGTTCGATACAACGACCACTGCGGGGCAGTTGGTAATCACGTTCACCGACGCCAACACCGAGATACCAACATCAGTGGATGTTAACAATATTTTCCGTCAGATCACTTATTCTAGCGGCAACCAGGACCCGCCAAGTTCAGTTCTTCTTGACTGGGTATTCGATGACGGCAACTCGGGTAGCCAGGGTACGGGTGGTGCAAGGCAGGCGTTGGGTAGCACAACCGTCAGCATCACCGCCGTCAACGATGAACAACAACTGGTCACCAATAACACGCTGAACCTGTTGGAAGGCTCAACAGGCAATGTAATCAGCGCTGGATTGCTTGAGACTACCGACGTCGATAATACGGCCTCTGAGCTCGTTTATACCGTCGATGTGGATACCGCGAATGGCACACTGCGCCTTGCCGGCCTGGCTCTTAGCGCTGGAAGTACTTTCACGCAGGCCGATGTCAACGCTGGCATTGTTACATACGATCACGATGGTTCAGAAACTACAGTCGATTCGTTTGACTTTAGCGTAGATGATGGCACCGGCAGCACGAGCTCGGCGACGTTTAGTATGACGATCAGCGGCATAAATGACGCGCCCGTCATGGACAACAGTGGCACGCTTCAACTCTCGCCGATTACCGAAGACCAGACATCCAATAGTGGCAACCTGGTTTCCGACATTCTTGCCAGCGACAGCGGTAACCCTATCACTGACGTCGATAGTGGCGCCGTTGAAGGCATTGCTATCTATTCACTGTCGTCGGGCAATGGTACCTGGCAGTACAATATCGGTGGCGGGTGGACAGACGTGGGCACGGTGGCGGACAACAATGCCCTGCTGTTAAGAGCCAGTGACGAACTGCGCTTTGTCCCAGACGGCGCTGATGCCGACTTCGCTTCAGTGTTGTTTAAAGCCTGGGACCAAACATCTGGAACTGCCGGCAGCAAAGTTGACGCGAGTTTGACCGGAGGCTCCACGGCATTCAGTGACCTTGTTGAAGTTGCGACCATCAGCGTCAGCGCCGTTAATGATGCTCCACAGGCCACCAATCTGAATGCAGCAGAATCGTACACCGAAGACACTCCACTGGACCTGGTGGATATCGTCGTTTCCGATGTCGATCATTCGACGACAACAGTGACACTGACTCTGTCAGACGCGGCCGCTGGTTCATTATCCACCGGTACATCCGGTGCAGTCACATCAACCTATAACGCTGGTACCGGCGTGTGGTCGGCTTCCGGTGCAATCGCCGATGTCAACGCCCTGCTGGCGGGTGTCACCTTTACCCCGACGCTGAATTACAACAGTAGCTTCACAATCGCCACTTCCGTCTCCGATGGCGTGGCTCCCGCGCTGACCGGCACCAAGACTATGACCGGAAGCGCGGTAAATGACGAACAGGTGCTGGCCACCAACACCGGTACCACCGTCAACGAAGGGTCTACCGGCAATGTTGTTACGACGGTAATGCTGCAAACCACCGACGTGGACAATACGCCCGCCCAGCTGATGTATACCGTGGACACCACACCCACAAACGGCACGCTGTACAACAACGGTGTGGTACTCAATGCAAGCGACACCTTCACCCAGGCCGACATCGACGCCAATCTGATCACGTACGATCATGACGGCAGCCAGACTGCAGCGGATTTCTTCGACTTCACGGTTGACGACGGAGCGGGCACAACGTCCAGTGACACATTCAACTGGACGGTAAGCAACATTAATGATCCGCCGTTCCTCAACATGAGCGTCGGCAGCGCTGGTTACACCGAGAACAGCGGATCGGTGATCGTCGATCCATCAGTCACCATAACCGACGCGGATTTTCTCGACTTCGACGGTGGCGTGCTGACTGCATCACTGGTACTTGGCGGTACAGCGAATGATCGGCTGCTTGTGCTAGACCAAGGATCCGGTGCGGGTGAGGTCAATGTGATTGGAAGCACGATATCCATCGACGGCTCTCAGATTGCAAGCTTCTCCGGAGGTACAGGAACCGGTGATGACCTGGTGATTACCTTTAACAGCAACGCCTTAGTCGATGATGTGCAAGCGGTAGCCCGACGCATCGCCTTCAACAACGTTTCCGAAAACCCTTCTAGCGATGTCCGGGCAGTCTCCATGATTGTCAGTGATGGCGATGGAGGCACGAGCCTATCGGATCAACGCGTAGTGACAGTTACACCGGTAAACGACGCTCCCACCGGGGCTGACAACAGTGTAGTCACCAACGAAGATACCGACTATGTATTGGCTGCTGGCGACTTTGGCTTTACCGACCCCGCGGAAGGCGACGCTTTCTCGGCTGTAGTCATCACTACCGCTCCGTCAAATGGTACGCTCTACAATGATGCCAACAGCGACGGCGTGGTAGACGTGGGCGAAGCGCTTACGAACCTTGATGTAGTAAGCACTACCGACATTTCTGCCGGCCAGCTCAAGTTCCGACCGGTGGCCAACGCCAACGGTGCCGGATATGACAGCTTTACCTTTCAAGTGCGAGACGACGGCGGCACCACTGATGGTGGCATGAACACCGACCCCACGGCGCGCACTTTAGTTATCGATGTCACGGCGGTAAACGATGAACAGCTGCTGGCCACCAACACCGGGACCACCGTCAACGAAGGGTCTACCGGCAATGTTGTTACGACGGCCATGCTGCAAACCACCGACGTGGACAATACGCCCGCCCAGCTGATGTATACCGTGGACACCACACCCACAAACGGCACGCTGTACAACAACGGTGTGGTACTCAATGCAAGCGACACCTTTACCCAGGCCGACATCGACGCCAATCTGATCACGTACGATCATGACGGCTCACAAACCAGTAGCGACAGTTTCGATTTCACGGTCGATGATGGGCAAGGTACAACGTCGTCCAACACCTTTAACTGGACTGTATCCAATCTCAATGATGCGCCGGTGGCGTCGGGTATTGAGGGCGCCGCCCTTGCATATACCGAAGGCGATGGTGCCGTTCCTATCACTGCTACATTATCGCTGGCGGATGTTGATGATTTGAATTTGGAATCCGCCATGGTGCAGATTACCGGCAACTACGTCAACGGCGAGGATGTGCTTGCTTTTACCGATCAAAACGGCATCAGCGGCAACTGGGATGCCGGCACAGGAACGCTGAGCCTAACCGGAACTGCAACAGTCGCTGAATACCAGGCTGCTCTACGCTCGGTCTCCTTTTCCAACGCACTACAGCTTCCTACCGCCAGCATGCGAACGATTTCATTCACGGTGAACGACGGTGACGTCGACTCCAATACGCAAATCCGCGGTGTCAATGTAATCTCGGTCAATGACGACCCCATCAATGCCGGCCTGTTCCCTGCCGACATTTCTGTCACAGAAGACGTGGTCAGCAATGTCGATTTATCCAGCGTAAACATCGTCGACGTTGACCATAACGGCAGCAACCTTGATGTCATCTTGTCCACTTCTACGGGCGGTGAGTTATCTGCATCTAGTGGTGGAGGCGTAACAGTGGCCGGTAGCGGCACCGATACATTGATACTGACCGGCACACTGGTTGATTTAAACGCCTTCATGGATGTACCTGCCAACATAAGCTATCTGCACAGTGCGGCCAATACCGAAGGCAATGATGCCGACACTATTACGGTCATCGTAAATGACAACGGAAACACTGGCACTGGTGGGGGCACTAATCAGAATTTCGGCACTACCAACGTGGATATCGGTGCTGTGAATGACGAACAGCTGCTGGCCACCAACACCGGGACCACCGTCAACGAAGGGTCTACCGGCAATGTTGTTACGGCGGCCATGCTGCAAACCACCGACGTGGACAATACGCCCGCCCAGCTGGTGTATACCGTGGACACCACACCCACAAACGGCACGCTGTACAACAACGGTGTGGTAATCAATGCAAGCGACACCTTCACCCAAGCCGACATCGACGCCAATCTGATCACGTACGATCATGACGGCAGCCAGACTGCAGCGGATTCATTTGACTTCACGGTCGACGACGGGGCGGGCACTACTTCCAGCGACACGTTTAACTGGGCGGTCACCAACGTCAACGACGCACCGACTGCAGCCAACAACACGGTAACCACTAACGAAGACACGGACTACACGTTCACCGCCGCTGACTTTAACTTCAGCGATGTCGACGGCGATACCATGGCCAGTGTGGAAATTACGGCCCTGGAGGCCGTCGGTTCGCTGCAGCTAAACGGTGTGGACGTAACTCTCAATCAGATCATTACCAAAGGCGACATCGATTCGGGCTTGCTGACCTTCACTCCAGCCGCCGATGCCAATGGCCTTGGCCACGACAGCTTTGAATTCAGCGTCAATGACGGCACGGTTGATTCCGTCTCCAGTTATACGATGACTATCGATGTCACCGCGGTAAACGATGAACAGCTGCTGGCCACCAACACCGGGACCACCGTCAACGAAGGGTCTACCGGCAATGTTGTTACGACGGCCATGCTGCAAACCACCGACGTGGACAATACGCCCGCCCAGCTGA
>JAUIHW010000062.1 GCA_030431775.1 Gammaproteobacteria bacterium | reverse complement strand
AGCCCAGCAGGTCCAGGCGGCTGTCGTCTTCGTTCAATTCAGCCACATAGTCGGCTTGCCAGGACAAGCCACCGGTCAGGTAGCTCAGCTCCAGGCCCTGCTGGCCGCTGTGCTTGTTACGAAGCTGGATGGAGAGTGTCGGTTCATCGCGCAGATTTGATGGTACGTCAGCAAATATCATGCGGCCACCGGGGTTGGTTTCAATGCGGTCATCAATTCTAACAACCAGGCCATTCTGCGTGCTCAGTACCAGCGCATCTTCGATGGTTTCTTTACCAGTAGCCGGGTTCATACGGGCAATACGGATGCTTTTGCCGGTGTATTTCTCCAGCAGCTTTTGCGGAGTCAGCAAGTCAAAATCAAAATTCTGTTCAATAATCGCCGTACCGCCAGGCTTGGAGGTATTGCGCAGCAATGCGGTTTCCGGGCGCATCCGGGCGCTCACACCGCGAAAGGCCAGCGCCTGCTCACCCCGGGCAAGTCCCACCTCACGAGAGTCTTTCACCAGCGCCAGGTTTTCATTGTAAATAGTGACCGCAACGGCTTGTTGGTCGTCCAGAGTGGTACTGATTTCAGCGAGCGCGGAGTGCGCGGCGAGCAAAACGCCCAGCGACAGGCGGCGCAGCGATGATGGCTGTAACATAGTGGTTCCCTGCTAATGGAAAAGCGTACAGTTGTAGCCTACCGCAACTGAACCCTGCATTAACAGCCGGCTTACATCTGACTAATCACATCCTCACCAAAGCGCCGGATGCTGTCGATTTTCTGCTCCAGCGTTGCCTGCGGGCCGGCGCTGAACATCCAGGGCATGGTGGTGAGCGTGTTTAAGCCAGCATCTGCCAACTCACGATAATCATCCAGGCCACCCGCGTCCATCGGCCCAAAACTGAGAATCTTGAAGGTACCCAGATCGCCTCCAGCCTCGCTACGGTAGGCTTTGGCCGTTGCCATTAAATCCAGCAGCTCCTGCTTGGTATGCAAATCAGCAATCCAGCCGTCATTGCGCGCGGCCCGGCGCATGGCCGGTTCGGAGAAGCCGCCCACGTAGATCGGTATGTGCTGCTCGGGATAGGGCCGCATGCGCATGGGCGGCAGATTGTAAAACTCACCCTGGTGTTCAATCATGTCGCCGGTCCACAGTTTGCGCATGACCTCTATCATTTCATCGGCTCGCTTGCCGCGGCGCGCAAAATTCTGGCCGCCGGCGGCGAACTCTTCGGGCATCCAGCCCATGCCTATACCCAATGCCAGGCGGTATTTACTCATCACCGCTGCGGTGGCCAGGATTTTTGCCACGTGCACCGGGTTACGCGCGGGCAACACATACACATTGGTATAAAACTTCAACGTACTGGTGCGCGCGGCCATTGCCGACACGGCCACCCACGGGTCGGGGAAGTCATCGGTTTCTGTAAAGCGCGGCACACCGTCGTCGGTATAGGGGTAGGGCTTGGACAAAGTCTGCGGGTAGATTAAATGGTCTGACAGAGTGGCATAACTGAAGCCGGCTGCTTCGGCCGCCTCGGCCAGGGCCACATAATCCTGCGGCGGAGAAAAACTGATCGACAAGCCAAATTCCAACATCGCTACCCCCTTTGCTGTGTGCGTCATGTTACCCAATCTTACAGTTGTGGACCCGCTTCTTTGCCAAGGTTTTAGAAAACCCCTTGAACCGCGTGATAAGCTTTGCAGCAAGACTCGCACTGGTTACGCACTTTATGGCCAATTACCAACACCTGCTCTCGCCGGGCAAAATCGGAACTCTGGAAGTACGCAACCGTATTTTTCTAACCCCGATGGGTACCAACCTGCCAGCCGAAGACGGTTTTGCCAGCGAACGGGCCATGCAGTTTTATGAAACCCGGGCCGCCGGTGGCGCTGGCCTGCTGTTGCTGGGGTCAGTATCAGTGGGTTACCCCACTGGCTCATCAAATGTTGGGCAATTTGGCATTTCTGATGACAAATTCATTCCGGGGTTAAAAAAACTCACCGATCGCGTGCACGCGCATGGCGCAAAAGTTGCCGCCCAGTGTTCGCATCAGGGCATGGTTGCTGTGAACGACATCAAGGCCGGGCGCCCGCAATTCATGGTGTCTGATTACACGCCGCCACCCAGCGATATGGCCACTGACCTCTATCCGGAAGAGATGATGGAAATGTTCGCAGCCATGGGCGGCAAAGAGGCCGAACACAAGGTCATCGACCAGCAAGACATCGACTGGGTAATTGAGCTGTTTGGCAACGCGGCGCGGCGCGCCCGCGAAGCCGGTTTTGATGCCATGGAAATTCATGCCGGCCACGGTTACCTGATTCACAGCTTTCTGAACCCGGCCATCAATACCCGCACCGATCAATACGGTGGTTCACTGGAAAACCGCGCCCGTTTTCTGCTGCAGGTGATCGACGCAACCAAGGCCGCTGCCGGCAGCGACTTCCCCATTTGGGTGCGCATGGAAGGTGTTGAATACCTGAACCCGAAAGGCGGCATCACTCACGAACAGGCCCTGGAAACCGCAAAAATGGTGGCCAGTGCCGGTGCGGACGCCATCCACGTAACGGCCTATGGAGGCGCCAGTCGTGGCATTGGCCCCACCGAAGGCTATATTCCGCACAAGCCCATGGCACTGGTGCCCTATGCCCGGCGCATCAAGGAAGCCTCGGGTCTGCCAGTGATTACCATGGGACGGATCGAACCGGAAGACGCCGACGAGCTGGTCAAATCCGGTGCATTGGATTTCGTGACCATGGGTCGCAAACTGCTGGCCGAGCCGGAGCTTCCCAACAAGTTGGCCGAGGGGCGGCCTGAAGACATTCGCCCCTGCGTTTACTGTTACACCTGCATCAGTCAGATTTATTTTCAGCGCCGGCTCAAATGCGCGGTCAACGCAGAGTGTGGCCAGGAGTTTGAAACCGTAATCCTGCCGGCGGAAGCGCCCGGCAAGGTGCTGGTAATCGGCGGCGGGCTGGCCGGCATGGAAGCGGCTAGAGTTGCCACCCTGCGCGGACACCAGGTGACTCTACTGGAGAAAAGCAAACGGCTGGGTGGCTCGGCGCTGTTTTCCGCTGTGTCCTACCCGCCAAACGGGCGCTTGGTGAATTACCTGGCCACCCAGCTTGAAAAACTGAAGGTCGATGTGCGCACCGGAGTGGAAGCCAGCGAGGCGATGATTCAGGAACTCAAGCCAGACGCGGTCATTGTTGCCGTTGGTGGCGAACCCTGGAAGCCCAATATTCCCGGTGTTGACTTAGACCATGTGCTGGACGGCGAGGACTTTCGCGCCATGGTACTGGGCGAACAACAGGAGATCCCCAAAAAGCTCGGTTGGCTCAAGCGCACTGCCATCAGCCTTGCGGGGCGTACCGGTATGACCAAAGACCCAGCGCTGCTGGCCAAAGCGAGCAAGCTGTACCTGCCCTTAAGCAAACACATTGCTTTTATCGGCGGTGGCCTGGTGGCGGTGGAGCTGGCCGAGTTTCTGGCGGAGCGCGGCCGCAAAGTGTCCATTCTTGAAGAGGGGCCGGCCTGCGGCAAGGGGCTGGCGATCGTGCGGCGCTGGCGCAACATGCACGATGTTCGGCAACTGGGAGTGAACGTCCAGGTGAACGTCAGCCAACTGCGGATTGGTCCGGATGCCGTTTACTTCAGCGATGCAGACGGCGAAACCCAGTGCGTTAAAGCCGGGCAGGTAATCCTGGCCAATTCGCCCAGAGAAAATTACTCACTGGCCGACGCCATTGCCGCTCAGGGCTACCGGGTGTTGCGGGCCGGCGACTGCACCGGTATGAGCTATATCGAGGGCGCCATGCACGAAGGCCACACCGCGGGTAACGCCGTTTAAGCTTGCTAACTTTCCTGCCGGCCGGAATATTCCATAATCGCCCAGAGAATATTACGGCAACTCAACTGGCCCACCAGCTTGCCGTTCTCGATCACCGGCCGGCGGCGGTGACGGGCGGCCAGCATGGATTGCGCCACTTTCACAATATCATCATGCGGGCTGCAGGTTTCCACCTCGGTGGTCATGTAATCCGACACCAGACCCATTGCCGCATTGCCCTCGTTGTACACTGTGCCGATCACTGCGTTCAAGCAGTCCAGCTCGGAGATTACGCCCAGTACATTGCGCTGCTCATCGATCACCGTTAAACCGGTAATCCGGTGTTCCTGAATCAGCTGTATGGCTTCGTAAATGGTGGAATCCGGCTTTACGGTGGCCGGATCACGACGCATGCAGTTTTCAATGTGAAAAGGGTTTGCCATGGCAATCTCCTACCGTTAGCCATTACCGAAAACGCAATATGACATCGCCGACAGGTACTTGCAACTGCGCTGACCTGCATTCCGCCCTGCGGTACACTGCCCGGGTAACAATAAGGAGTTGGCAGGAGGAGCCATGGCAGATCAGAAAAACCAACGCGTGCTGAATAAGGCAGGTATGGGGATTAGCGACGGTATTCCACTGAATGCTTCGCAGGGTGGTATTGAAGAACTGCGCAAAGACATTCAACGTCTGATGGATATTGAAGCAATCAAGCAATTGAAGCACGCGTATTTCCGCTGTATAGACACCGCCAACCTCGATGAACTGGGCAGCCTGTTTCACGAGGACGTGCTGGTGCATTTCGTCGGCGGCACTTACGAATGGTCTTTGACCGGACGACAGGCCTATCTGGACTCCATCGGCCAAAGCTTTAATCGACGAGCGGTCGGGCATCACAATGGCCATGGGCCCGAAATTCAGATACTCAGTGACAACGAGGCCACCGGCATCTGGTATCTGGCGGACAATATGTGGGTAATGGAATACAACGCATTCACCACCGGCACGGCCATTTACTGGGACCGCTATGTGAAGGAGAACGGCCGCTGGCTGATTCGCGAGACCCGCTACGAGCGCCTGTACGAGCTGAACCAGCAGCTTGACGACGAACCGCGTTTCTCATCGCATTACCTCGGGGTGCACGGCGCCGCGGTATAAGCTTATTGCTGATCCGTCTAGCACGGAGCGGCCCACGTATTGTCCCGCACCCGCCGGCACTCTATGCTCTGCACCGGCAACAAAGGTGGTGAGCATGGAGTTCCTGCGGCGTACGCGCGGCTACAATCTTAACGACATCATGAGCAATAAATCCGCACTCACGCGGATCAATCGTATTGTTCAGGTAGCCGAAGGCCCGGTGATTATGACCACCAGCGGTGGTAAGTTTTCCGCGCTTCTGCCACATTTGGTCAGGCGCGCAACCGGTCGGGATATTCCACTGATATTTGTCGATACCCGCCACTACACCAAGCCAACCTACGACATGATCACCTATCTGCAGGAACAGAGCTTTGATGTGCGAGTGTATGCATCCAACTACGAGCAGGACCAGTTGCAACAGGACTTCCCTGACTGGTGGAACGATACCGCCGATGGTTATTCGCAAGCCACATTCGAAAAAGTGGTGCGTATGATCAAGCACGAGCCTCTGGAGCGCGCCATTGATGACATTCAGCCTGAAATGTGGCTGAGCGGCCTGACCAGCTTTAAAACGGCTGAGCGCGCTAACAAGTCAATTATTGAGTACAACGCGATGGAGATCGTCAAGCTCCACCCGATTATTGACTGGCAACAAAAAGACGTCGAAGACTACCTTGCCTGGCATTCACTACCACGCAATGAACACCATTTTGACATTAGCAAAGGCATGTCACAGAAAAACGAATGCGGCATTCACACCACCTTCGGAGAATAGCGTTTAGCGCGGCGTTATAAAGTCCAGCAGCTGCCCCTGCGACTTTGCCACCGCCTGCCAGGAGTCCACAGCAAAACGAATACGGGCGAAGCCACAGGTAGGCACGTTGTCGATGCGCGCATCGGTTTTGTAATTGCAGAATTCAGTGATCGCGGGGTTATGCCCCACTACCAGGGCTTCGTCGTAAGCGTCGGCCAGTGAACTCACGCAACGTTCCAGTTCACGCCAGTCGAATGTGTAGAGGTGTTCCTCGGTGTACCAGTCGCTAAAACCGATCACATTGGCAATGCCATCAATGGTTTCCTGCGCCCGCACGGCCGGGCTGGCAACCACGTAATCGAAACCACTCACCAGCTGCTCAATTTTGGGCGCCATCAGCACACAGGCTTTGCGGCCACGATCATTCAAAGGGCGCTCACGGTCTTCAAGGCCGGCACTGCTCCAACTGGACTTGGCATGGCGCAACAGGTTGAGTACTTTCATCGCCGGCCCTCTGTGGGTATGGGTAGCACAATGCTATCATTACTGGCTATGAAACAGACATAAAAACCGCTGCAAGCCCAGGTACCGTGACTGATTACAACCCTTCTATTGTCGCCTTGTTGCACGAGCTCGTGGACCGGGCCAAAGGCCGTTTGCCTGCACCGGAACCCTGTTTGCACCGCATTCCAGTGGATGTGTATACCAGCGCGGATCATTTTGACCGTGAACAGCGGTGCATCTTCAGTAAGCTGCCCTTGTTGGTTGGCCATGCCAGCCAGCTGAACGAGCCGGGAGATGCGCTGGTGCACGACCACACCGGCCTGCCACTGGTCACCGTGCGCGGCAAGGACGACCAGCTTCGAAGTTTTCTGAACGTTTGCCGCCACCGGGGAATGCGGCTGGTACAGGAGCCGGGCCTGCATCAACTGCGCTCGCTGGTGTGCCCGTACCACCAGTGGACTTATGACCTGCACGGCCGTTTGAAAAACGTGCCGCGCAACGAGCAGGATTTCAGTGATCTCAACCTCGACGAGCTGGGGCTGGTGAGCCTGCCAACCGAATGTCGACACGGCATGATCTGGGTCCAGCTGACGCCCAACGGCACCATGGACCTGGATGAACATCTGGCCGGCCTGGGGCAGGACTTTGAAGACTTTGGGCTGGGTAACTCAGTGGTTTACAAGTCCAATAGCCGCGAACTGCGCTGCAACTGGAAACTGATACACGATGCCTTTCTGGACGGTTACCATGTGGTGCGCTTGCACAAAAAATCGGTGGGGCCCTTTTTCCCGGACAGCCTGGCCGCAGCGGACAGCCACGGCAGCCATTGCCGAAGCGCGGTCGGGCGAAACGAAGCGCTTGATGCCAGTGACGACCCTGCCACCTGGAACCCGCGGGTTCTATCCACCTTTTCCTATACGCTGTTTCCCAACGCCATCATCATCATGCACCCGGACTACACCAGCATTGTGATGCTGTTCCCACTGGCCGCCGATCGCACGGTTTTTTCCCATCTGATGCTGCTGGAGCAATGGCCTGATTCCGAGAAAGCCCGTGCGCATTTTGACCGCTCATTCGAGATGATCGATCAGGGTGTCTTTCAAGCGGAAGATATTTTTGTCTCGGAAGGCACCCAGAAAGGCTTGCACAGTGGTGCTAACCGCGAACTTTTGTTAGGCGCCAGCGAGCTTTCCATTAAGCGCTTTCACGACGCGGTTGAAGAAAAAATAAGCCAGCTGAGAACACGCTGACTACCAGGTATCAACCATCCGCTTATTGCAGGCCGGGCTGCATTCAGCCAGCGCTCGATGCACCACATCTCTGGTGTCAGCCGGGTCGATTACGGCATCAATTTCCAGAAATGACGCCGCTTCAATGGCCCGGCCCTGCTCATAGGCTTCATTCAGAAGGCGATTAAACAAGGCCTCACGCTCGGACTCACTGCCGGCAGCCTGCAGCTCGTTTTTAAAACCAAGGCGTACTGCACCTTCCAGCCCCATGCCACCAAATTCGCCGCTTGGCCAGGCCGCCGTGAAATGCGGTACCGCAAAACTGCCGCCCATCAACGCCATGGCACCCAGGCCATAGGCCTTGCGCAAAAATATTCCAATAATCGGCGTACTCAAGCTGGCGCCGGCCACAAAACTGCGCGACATGCGCCGCACCGCTCCTTCTTGTTCGCTGCTGGGGCCCACCATGAAACCGGGAGTGTCACAAAGCGAAATAATAGGTAAAGCGTACGCGTCACAGAGCTGCATGAAACGCGCAGTTTTCTCAGCCGCGGCTGAATCAATAGCGCCGCCAAGTACCCGGCAATCACTGGCCAGAAGTCCGACAGGCCGACCCTTGATGCGGGCAAAACCAGTCACCACCGCGCCCCCATAGGCCTGGCGCAGCTCGGTAAAGCTGTCGCTGTCAACCAGCAGAGCAATCAGCTCACGTATTTTGTAGGAGTAACGCCGGTCCAGGGGCAGGGCTGCACGCAAGGCGGTCTGATCCGCCGCCGCAAAGTCTGTACAGCTGCCCTGAAAGTAGCCGAGTAATTTTCTGGCAACCGCGGTGGCTTGCGCTTCGTCATCGCACAGCACATCAATCACACCAGCCCGAAACTGCTCTTCGGCCGGGCCGATGTCGGTGGGCGCAAACTGACCCAGGCCACCCCCCTCGATCATGGCCGGGCCGGCCATCCCCAGCCAGGAGCTGCGCGTGGCAACGGTAATATCCGCGCTGCCAAACAGGGCTGCATTACCAGCAAAACAATAGCCGTTGTTCACCGCAATGCGCGGTGCCGTACCGCTCAGTGCGGCCCAGCTGGCAAAGGACATCACGTCCAACCCGGCTATGTTAGCCCGGTAAGCAACGTCCACATCGCCCGGGCGGCCACCGCCGCCCTCGGTATACATGATGACCGGCAGCTGCTGTTCGCGAGCTACGTGCAGAATACGGTCCAGTTTTTTATGGTGAAAGAACCCCTGGGTGCCGGCCAGTACTGAATAGTCATTGACGATCACAGCGGCCTTGCAGTCCTGTCCGGGAAACTGCCCGGCATTGACGGTCGCCAACCCAGTGATGATCCCGTCAGCCGCCGTTTCGCTGCGCAATTCATCGAGAGAACGGCGCTCCCGCTGCGCAGCTACCGCGAGCTGACCGTACTCTATAAAGGACTCCGGGTCGCACAGGTCGGCCAGGTTTTCACGGGCAGTGCGGTAGCCTTTGCGGTGGCGCGCCGCCCGGGCCTGGTCGCGCTTGGCATCCAGGCTGAGGCTCTGGCGATGTTTGAAAACACTAAGACTGGGGTGTTGTTTATGGTCGCTCAATACTTCTACTCAAGCACGGCCGGCCAGTTCTGATCCGCAGACTTGATGTAGTTGTCCCGGTCTTCCAGCCAGCGTTTCTGGATCTTGGCATTGTAATTCAGATAGAGTTTGCCATCGACTATGCTGAACTGGCCTGGGTCAATGCCCGCGGTACTTCCGTTGGCCACTGCATAGGCGCAATAGCCACCATACTGCGGTGCGTATTTTTCGGGCTCGGCGGCAAAACGGTCACGATTACGCGCACTACTGAAGCGCCAGTTGGCACCCCGCCACTCGTGACTGAATTGTTTTTGGCCCTTAACGGGCGCATTTTCAGCGAAATATGCCACCGGGTCGTAGCCTTCAATGGCAACGTTGCCGAAAAAGGTAGTATTGATCAGGTCGGAAGCCTGAGCGCTTAAAGGAAGTATTAGCAGCAGCAACAACAGCTTGGATTGTTTGATCATAAAATGACTCCCGTCTGTGTTCTGCATAGACTGTATAAATTCAAGGTGGTTCCATTGAAGCCTGGAAACAGGTCAGCGACACGTCTACAGCCAGTTTCAACGCACCGCTAATGCGCGCGCAGGTAGCCCTGCTCCTCAAGCTCCAACAGCAACAACAACTGGGTCAGCTTTTCCTTGGGTGTATCCGGATGCTCCAGGCCTATGCGCTCCAGGTAGGGGCGCGCCTCGTCAATGTCAACGTCGTGCACCAGTGAACGAATGGCGTGCAGTACGAGCTGGCCGGTATCTTCCTGCAGTTTTTTCAGTTCTTTCAGGCTTTTGATCAACGCCTGCTCTTCAGGGGTGAAATCGCAGCCCAGCGGATAATCCGGGAAGAACGATTGTTGTTGCCACTGCGCAATAAGGTCGGAAACCCGCTCTGGGCGATTGTGACGATAGTTTTCCGGCACCCGATACTCGGCTTCCAGCTTGCCGCTGTCAACCGCTGCACGACGCAGCTCTTCCTGAAATCGGGAGTCGGTTATATTCAGCAGGGCTTTAATGATTTCCGCGTCGCTTAAGCCGCGCAGATCGGCAATACCGTATTCAGTGACCACAATGTCACGCAGATGGCGGGGAATAGTAATATGGCCGTAATCAGTAACGATGTTACTAATGGTTTTGCCACCGGAATCGCGGGTACTTCTAATACACAGAATTGACCGCGCACCGGGCAGTTCGTGCGCCTGCGCGACAAAATTATATTGTCCGCCCACGCCACTGACCACCTGCCCATTGGCCAGGCCGTCGGAAACCACTGCACCCCCCAGAGTCACCATCATGCCGGTGTTGATAAACCGGGCTTTCTGGCGTTGCAGTGATTGCAGGGCCGGGTCAGAGAGGCGGTTGATCACCCGCACGCTATCCATGGCAATACCAGCCCGCGTCGGCTCATCCAGATCACGCAACTGCTGGTAGAACTCGGCCGGCCCGAGGAAAAAACCGCCGTGCAAAAAGCGGCCATGACGCAAGCCATCGCCGAGCACATGTTGCTCCAGCGCCTGCAGAACCGCATCGTCATTCAGGTCGGTGCCCGTTTCCCCGCCCTCAAACACCAGCTTGTCATCAAGCCAACGGACATCTTCACGAAGCACCCCCCAGTATTGCAAAAACCTGAGGTCACGTTGCGACAAGCGCTCACAGATTGCACCGCCATCACGCAGCGCTTTCAGTAAACCCGGGCTCACCTGCCCACTGTCGCCGTGCTCGTTGACGTAGCGCTGGATCAACTCGTGGTCGTAGACTTTTCGCTTGAGCACACCGTGCTGTAACAAATGCATGAAGCCAAACACAAACATTTCGCTGCAGCCATACAGACCGGTGGTGAATTCAACGGGCTCAGGCAGGCCTTCCATGGCCGGGCCCGATAACTCATCCAGCACCTGGCGATACACGCTGTTGTTTTGCTGGCGAAGAATCAGGGCATAACTGATGGCATCCCCCATCGCGCCTATGCCAATCTGCAAAGTACTGCCGTCTTCCACCAATGAGCTGGCGTGCAGACCAATGGCGAAGTCTGTGGCTGAAACCGCCATATTGGGTGCCGGAAACAGGCGGGTTGAATAGGCGGGGTTGACAACAAGCTGGTCGAAATAGTCCAACGGCACCTGCGCCCGATTCCCCATAAAAGGCAGCTCCTCATGGGTGACCGCTATCGCCATGACCGGGTTTTCAGCTGTGGCTGCATCGCGCATCGCCGGCAGCAGATCCAGCGTCACATCGGTATTACAGGACAAGCTCAGGCAGTCTTCGCCATTCACTTCCTGGCGTGCAACCATTTGCACCAGCAAATTTGTGCCACGCAGCAACAGATCGCGCGCCGCAAAGGTGTAATTCGTTGAAATGTAATTGCACTGTGCCGTGCGCACCTTGTGCATGGCGCCGGCTTTCATGTAGAACTCGTGCACAGTAATGTTGGCCGGCAAACTATTGCTGCGAACAGCCGCCACGTATTCAAGTTCCGGATAGTCGCCATACTGGCGTTCCACAAACGGCTCCAGCAGCTCATTTTCCAGCTCGCCATGCGCCTTCGGTCGCTCCAGCGACAGTGCCGTGAGAATCTCCAGCTGTATGGATGAGTCCTTGCAGGCACGCCTGTAGAATGCATTAATCAACTGCACCGGCTTGCCCAGCCCCAACGGAGCCGCCATCACTATTCGCTTACCAAGGCGTTCAAGCGCCTTGTCCACGCTGGTTTCTACGTCGTTTACTATGTCAGGCATACCGTTTCTCAATAACTGCGAACAGGAATGGTTTATGGTATCAGGCACACCATCGTTTTGAATGATCTTCGTCAAAACCGGGCTGATCAGGCGGCCTTAGGATCGCGGCCGGATGTAACGCTTATAGAGCAACAAGGTGGCCAGCAAGCCAAGCAGGCACAAGCCCGCTGTTGCCACAAAGAAATAGCGATAGCCCTCGGCGCCCGGGTACTGGTCGATCACCATGCCGCCCAGCACCGGCATAAAAATGTCCGGCGTAAAGCCGATCACCGAGACTACGCCGGCAGCGGTGCCGGTCACAGCTACCGGCACCCCACTTTCATCCAGCAGTGCAAAGTAAATGGCCCGCAGGCCAAAAGCGACAAACGAGATCAACGCTACATTGACCAGCATCAGCGGCAACAGATGGCTGCTGCCCGGTAGAAAGGCAAACAGCATAAAGGACGCCATGGACACACAAAACAGCAAGGCAATGGTTCTGGCAATGCCAAAGCGGTCGGCGGCAAAGCCTGTGGCCAGGGCGGCAACCGGCTTCATGAACATTTTCGCCACACTGAGCGTACCGGCGACTGTGACACTCATCAGAAAAATGTCGGTGGCGTAAGGCGTCAGGCGAAACGTGCCCCAATAGGCACTGTAGGCCGTTAACACAATCAGGCTGATCAGCCAGACCACCGGCATGCGCAATACCTGCAACACACTGTCCAGGCCGATACCGGCACGCTCTGAATGATCACGGTTTTCCACCTCGTCATCCAGAACCAACCAGCTCAGCACTCCGAGGGACAGAATGACCGTGGAACACAGAACAACAACCTGGGACAAGGCGTGAACGGTGCTACCGTACCAACCAAACAGGCTGAGCAGGGCTACCGAACTGAGGCTTTCTGCAATGCCCCGCCCGGATTCCAGCGTGCCAAAAGCCCGGCCCTGCTCTTCCGGTGGCGCCCAGTTGCGCGTGGCCCGAATCATCGCTCCCCAGAACAGCAAAGAGATGGTCACACCCCAGACGGCGTGAATGGCCAGACTGATTGCATAGGGCGGAAAGCTTGCGAAGTACATACCCAGCCCGCCCGTTGTCAGCAGCGAAATGCTGATCAGTTTTCGCGGCGACACATGGTCGGCCAGCCAGCCGCCAGGAAAATAACTGAGCATCGCGGTTACTCCAAAAGCGCTCAACAGGCCACCAACCTCGGTGTTGTTCAGCTCCAGGGCATCGGCCAGCGGCTTGTAATACACCTCCTGTAAAAAAGGCAGCAGGAAAATAATGCCGCCCGACAGGCTGAGCACGGCCATCACCAGCCATTTGCGCAGCGCTGGCAGGGAATCAGCCATTGAGCGGCTGTTGCCGATGGCCGTGACGAATGCTTGCTCCAATGAAGTTGCACAGCAACCGCTCGGCATGAATGAGCGAAATACCGCCCACATCGTGGGTGGGGGCCATCTCGACAAAATCCATTCCAAGCACGCGCCCCTTCGCCACCAGGCCATGAATCAGGCTGCGTAACTGCGGCCAGTTCAAGCCGCCTGGTGTTTGCGCCATCACGGCGGGCATGATCGTTGGGTCAATACCGTCCGCATCGATTGTCAGGTAATACGGCCCGCCCGTTGGAATTCGCTCAAGCACCGCAGGAATACCGATATCATGCATTTCATAGGCATCGATAATGTCGCAGCCATAGGCTTTGGCGGCGCGCACTTCCTCTTCCCGCGCGCTGCCGATGCCACGCATACCAATCTGCACAATATGCTTGATCCAGGGCATTTCCGAGGCGCGGCGGATCGGGCTGGAGTAACCCTCGGCCTCCCCGTCAATTTCATCACGCCAGTCCAGGTGCGCATCAATATGTACCAGGGTGACCGGCTCGGCGAATACCTGCAGTGCACGCAGAATGGGTATTGGAATACCGTGGTCGCCACCCAACACCAGCAGAACCGCGCCAGACATAAAGATTTGCCGCGCGGCCTGTTCAGCCAGCCGATAGTGCAGGCCTGGCTCAGCCGGATCATGGCGAACATTGCCGCAGTCCACCACGCGAACGTTCTGGCCGGCCAGCAGCGGGCCGGCCAAATCAAAGTCGAAATGCTCCAGCGTATATTGCACATCCAGATCCGACGGAAAGCTGCGGATGGCATCCGGGGCTTTAGCCTGGTCATTGGGGCAGTCATCGTGGCTGTAGGGGCGACCGTAGGGCACGCCGAGCACCGCGAAGTCAGCTTGCAGCGCAGCCAAATCACGCTGCGCAGGAAAATTCAGAAAGCTCTGGCGACCGGAGGGCAGCTCGGTGATTGAGGACATGTTGTTATTCGAATAATGCTGGCGAGCGAAACATTACTACAAAGCACGCATTTCGTCAGTATCTCGGGCCATAAAGGCACAAAGCTTAAAGAATAGGCTTCAAGCGACTGACCGCTCCTGATACAGTACTTCATAACGGCATACGTACTCTAGAGGTAAAGCCATGGCAATAAACGATAAATTGCTTCTGGACGCCGCCTACGATTGGGAGCAAAACGATCCCGATCGGGTCTACATGACGCAACCCGTAGGCGATGGCCAAACAATCGACTATACCTGGGCCGAAACCCTGGACCAGGCGCGGAGGATGGCCAATCACCTGCGCTCTCTGGACCTGCCACCCAGTAGCAACATTGCCATGTTGTCGAAGAATTGTGCCCACTTCATTATTGCGGAGCTGGCAATCTGGATGGCAGGACACACCACGGTTGCCCTGTACCCTACGCTCAACGAAGAGACCATTGCCTACATACTCGACCACTCAGAAGCCAAACTGCTGTTCCTCGGCAAGCTTGATGACTGGGACACTATGCAAGGCGGCGTACCGCAGGACCTGCCCATCATTGCCCTGCCACTTGCACCGGACAATGACTACCCCAAATGGGACGACATTATTGCGTCCACCCCGCCCATTAGCGACAGCCCATCGCCTCCGGGTGAGCAGCTGGCCCTGATCTGTTACACCTCGGGCAGTACCGGGCGACCCAAGGGGGTGATGCACAGCTTCGCCTCTGCCTCGGCGCCGGCCATGCACAGCCTCAAAGAGCTGGATATCAGTGCTGACGACCGCATTCTGTCGTATCTGCCGCTGGCCCATGTGATGGAACGCGCGCTCGTGGAATGTGGCTCGTTTTATTCCGGCATGCATATTTTCTTTGCTGACTCCTTAGACACCTTTGTGCACGACCTGAAACGCGCCCGGCCAACGGTGTTTATTTCGGTGCCGCGCCTCTGGCTGAAATTCCAGATGGGAGTGTTTCAAAAATTCCCGGAGAAAAAGCTGGGGCGTTTGTTGAAGGTTCCGTTGATCTCATCGGTGGTGCGCAAAAAAGTGCTCAGCGGCCTGGGCTTGAATCACGTGCGTCTGGCAGGCAGTGGCTCGGCGCCAATACCACCCGATCTGATCGAGTGGTACAAAGGTTTGGGCATCACCATTCTCGAGGGCTATGGTATGAGTGAGGATTTTGCGTACTCACACATGTCAAAACCGGAGAAGCACCGGGCCGGCTATGTGGGGATAGCCAGCCCCGGTGTGCAAACCCGCATCAGCGAAGACGGGGAGATACAAATTCAATCGCCCGGCGATATGGTTGGTTACTTCAAGGCGCCGGATCTGACCGCAGAGTGCTATACCGAGGATGGTTTCTTTCGAACCGGTGACCGGGGCGAGTATACCGAGGACGGATTACTACGAATCACCGGCCGGGTAAAAGAGCTGTTCAAGACCAGCAAAGGCAAATATGTGGCGCCAGTACCGATTGAAAACCTGTTGAATATGGACAGTCATATCGAGCTGTCCTGTGTTTCCGGGCCGGGGCGCCCTGCCTGCCACGCGGTGATACAGCTGGCCGAGGAATTGCGCCCCAGGCTCAACGACAGTGCCTTTCAGCAGGAACTGTCCTCCAAGTTGGAAGACTTGCTGGAACGCACCAACCAGCAGATTGAAGAGTTTGAAAAGCTGCAGTTTCTAACCGTTGTGGCAGAACAATGGGACGTCAGTAACGATTTCCTAACACCGACACTTAAGATCAAGCGCAACGTTATTGAAAGCGCCTATGCACCCTTTCTTGACAGCTGGTATGCCTCCGGCCAGAAGGTGATCTGGCATTCCGGGGCATTCCGGGGACAGTTACCCTAACTATTCGTAAAACTGCGCGAACCACTTACGGTGTTTGGCGATTGGCCCATCGCCATCACACAGCACCGGGTTGGGTTGGTAGACTTTTTCTGCCCAGATGGGAATGTCGGCCAACACGCCTTCCGGGTAAGCCTGCAGCATGGTTTTACCCATATCATCCTCAGCCAGCTCTTCAGAAATGATCATCGACCAGCGCAGCAGGGTGCGGTCTTCTTCCACCGGTGTGGCCACACTGTACAACAGAAATTCACCAGAGACGCCGGGCGTGACACCCGTGATGTTCTTGGACCAGACACTGACAAGGCCAGGCCCGTGTGATTCTCGAAACGACATGTATTCGTTGTCTGACTGGGCCTCACCAACCAAAAATTCCTCGTTAGTGTGGAACATTTGAGTGGTCTTTTTGATCGGCCCTTCGGTAAGCGACTCCGCTTCGGTCAAAGCCGGCATGCCGTGCAGGTAAGGGAAATGGGCCGTATCCACATCGTTTTCGGAAATTTCCTGAACACAGGTGGGCAGATCGTGTTGCAGATACTCAACACCGGCCCAACCGTCGCCCTGGCCATTCAACGGCGCCAGTTCTGGCGCTTCAAAATAGGGCGGCTTACCATTGCGGTCGTACCAGCCGAGTATCATGCCATTGATTTCACGCACCGGTATGCTCTCGATCACCGCGCGTTCCGGTATCTTATTGGCGTAGGGAATCTCCACACACCGGCCCGCGCCATCCCACTGCCAGTGATGGAACGGGCAGCGAATGGCCTCGCCAATCACCTTGCCCTGACTCAACGGCGCGCCAAGGTGCGGGCAGTAGTTATCCAGCGCGCAGGCGGCCCCAGACTCGGTGCGAAACAGCACAACATCGCGCGCGCAAAAGCGTACTTTCTTGACGTCTCCGGCTTTCAGCTCATGGGCATAGCACAGGCCAAACCAGCCGTGTGGTAACGGAAATGGGAACTTACTCATGCTTAAGCGTGCCTGTTCGAGGCGATAGTCTCTTGCAGCGGCGCTGATATGATAGCGCGGGTGTATTTGCGCCGCGTGACATATTGGTGAGTCTTGATTGTGGATGCGTTTGTCGCCTTCCAGCGTGATCGGCAGGATAAACCAGCGCCCTTTAAACTCGAAGATAATGATCCATATATAGACCATATAAATGCAATATGGCCTATATAAACCATTTTATACTTGTTGAATCAGCCCAGCACTGATATCCTGATTCATATATAGATCATATAAAGGCTATATGATCTATAGAAAGACCAAAAGAAAAGCCAACGGTGAGTTATGCCTAAAGTATCGGCACGCACATATTCCCGCTATAGCCTTGAGGCCATCAGCCTGCTTGGCAAGCTGATCCGTGCGGCAAGAAAAGAGCGCAAAATGACCGCACAAGAGCTCGCCGACCGCGCCGGAATTTCTCGTGGCCTGTTGCAGCGAATAGAAAAAGGCGACCCCAAGTGCGAACTGGGAGCAAGCTTTGAAGTTGCCACCATCGTGGGTGTGAAGCTCTTTGACGCAGAAGCAACTACTCTCACCAGACATATTCGCCAAACAGAAGACAAACTCGCACTGCTACCCAAGTCTGTGCGCAAAAGAGTAAAGGTTGCTGATGATGACTTCTAATGCAACCGAGAGGGAAGCTTTCGTCTGGATATGGCTACCCGAAGCCACTGAAGCCGTTGTTGCCGGAAAGCTGGAAGCTGACGATCAGGGCAACGTGCAGTTCAACTACGGAAACAGCTACCTGGAACGTATTAGCGCCAGCCCTCCGGCCATTTCCATTTACGAGCCAGAATTACCGCTTAAAACAGGCGTATTGCCCTTGCTTGATGGGCTAACCATGCCCGGATGCATCCGAGATTCCGCACCGGATGCCTGGGGGCGGCGCGTTATCATCAATAAAAAGCTCGGGCGTAAAGGCAAAGATACGGATACCGACGCGTTAGGCGAGCTAAGCTATTTGCTTGAATCCGGCTCCGACCGTATCGGTGCATTGGATTTTCAGCGCTCTCCCAGTGAATACGTTCCGCGCTCAGCAAACAATGTTCCACTGGAAGAATTGCTGCAATCCGCAGCGCGGGTTGAGCAAGGCGTACCACTCACCCCTGAACTGGATCAGGCGCTCTTTCATGGTAGCTCTATCGGCGGCGCACGCCCCAAAGCCTTGATCGAAGATCAGGGCATGAAATACGTTGCGAAGTTTTCTTCAAGCACTGACCTTTACAGCGTGGTAAAAGCCGAATATATCGCCATGCGATTGGCAGCGCTTGCCGGAATAAATGTCGCGCCTGTAAAGCTGGTTCAAGCTGCACAAAAGGATATTCTGCTAATCAAACGATTTGATCGTGAAAAAACCGCCAGGGGCTGGACGCGCAAAGCCATGGTCTCCGCGCTAACGCTCTTTGGCCTGGATGACATGATGGCGCGGTATGCAAGCTATGAAACCTTCGCCGAAATTATCCGCCACCGTTTCGATGATCCGAAGGAAACGCTTGAAGAGCTGTTTTCTCGTATCGTCTTTAATATCCTTTGCGGCAATACCGATGACCATGCCAGAAACCATGCGGCATTCTGGAATGGCAAAACATTGCGCCTAACCCCCGCTTACGATATTTGCCCTCAAGGCCGTGCAGGCAATGAAGCAACGCAAGCCATGCTGATTTCTGGTGACAACAGGCTGAGCAAGCTTAAAACCTGCCTTGATGCCGCGCCCCACTTTCAGCTTTCCGAAGAGAAAGCGAAAGCGAT
>JAUIHW010000009.1 GCA_030431775.1 Gammaproteobacteria bacterium | reverse complement strand
TTATGCTAAGCGCTTGCCCGTTTCAGGATGTCAGCAAAATTCAGGGCACCAAATTCGCTGAAGGGCGCTTGCCGGGCTCGGCTGGTTCCGCCCGTGTGCAGGACTACCTGATCCAACGCTTACAGGAATTGGGGCTGAACGGTGTCAATGGCGGTAGCGGAACCGCCAGTTTCAAAATGAACTATGGCACCGGCACCAATATTATTGCCATTCGAAACGGCTCAGACCTGGCAACGGAAATGCTGGTGATCGGCGCCCATTACGACCACCTGGGTAGCAACTGCTACAGCGCCGACAGCGCCGACTCCATTTGCAATGGCGCAACCGACAACGCGGCCGGTGTTGGCGCAGTACTGGGCATACTGGAGCAAATGGCAGCGGATGATTTCGTCAATCGCCGCTCGCTGATTGTCGCCTTCTGGGATGAAGAGGAACGCGGACTGATTGGCTCGCGTGCAGCATTGGAAAACCTGCCAATCAACCGCGAGGATATTGTTACTTACCTTAATTTCGATATTTTGGGCGCAACCATCCTGCCTTCACTGGGCGAATCTTCCCTGATTGTGGGCTCTGAGTCGGGCGGAGCAATATTGGCGGCTGCGCTGAATACCATGCAGGCAAATACAGCGTTGCAGTTCACTCACCTTTCTGCACCTTTGGGCAATCGCAGCGACCATCAAAATTTTATTGATCGCGGCATTCCGGCGTTGCTAATGACCGACTCGATTGGCGCCTGCTACCACACGGCGCAGGACGACATCACTATTGTTGATTTCGACAAACTGAACCTGCAAATTGCTGCGGCCGGAGAGCTAAGCCGCACCCTGCTTAACCAGGCCCCGCGTCCCAGCTTCAGCCCGGCTGAGCAAATCGCTTTTGCTGACGCCGAGGCCTTGCTGACGATTGCCGACGTGGCGAATGCAGATCGTGATCTGATAGAAAATAACTACCGGCCATTGTTTGATAATGCCCGCGCGACCATTCAGGGTGTGGTCGCCGCTGGCGAGACAGCATTTTCAGCGGGCACTGCGACAATTATTCAGAATGCCAGCGAGGACCTGTCAACCGCCTTGCAAAACACCGGCAGTTGTCAAAAGCACGCCGAATAGGCTGCAGCTCAGGGAGTTTCCGGCGGCAAATGGCCGTCACATTCACTGCTACGCAATGCCCCTAGAAAATCGTTGGTCGCAACGGCAAGGCGGCTTTGGGATGTGGAGTTAAATGCTGCATCGCCTTCGTTCACCACATCACTTACCGCTCCGATTGCCAGGTCAAACTCATCTCGCCAGCCGGAGGCAATCAGTGAACGGTTGCTGGACGCGCGCCGAAACACGGTATCCAGTTGCTGCGCATCCTGATAATTCAGTTCACCTGCACCGCTGAACTGAGGCGTGGAGGATTGGTTAAGCAAGCTGCGCACCAGACTGCTGATCACATCTATCTGTGCCTCCAGCTTGTCGAAATCAACTACAAAAATATCATCCTGAGCCGTGTGGTAACAGCCACCGATGGCATCGGTAAAGAATACCGCCGGTATACCGGCCTGCAGGAAGTTGCGGTGATCGCTGAGCGAACTGGCAGCCGCCGACAAGCGAGGCAGGTCGAGGCCACTCTCATTGCGAGCGGTATTGACGGCTTGTTCCAGCACGTTACCACCACTTTCAGCGGCAATCACAAAAGTGTTGCTGCGCAAAGATGGCAGCAAATTCAAGCCCAGAATATCCAGATTAACGTACGCTTTGATCTGACTCTGCGCAATGGGCAGGTTATTCAGCGCGTAAGCCGAGCCCAGATAGCCACGCTCCTCTTCATCCCAAAAGGCGGCAATAATACTGCGCCGCCCGGTGAAGCCGTCATCGTCCATGCGGCGCAGCACATCCAGCACAGCCGCCACTCCGGTGGCGTTGTCGGTTGCGCCATTGCAAATGGAGTCGGCGCTGTCGGCGCTATAGCAGTTGCTACCCAGGTGATCGTAATGCGCACCCAGCACAATATACTCATTCGGCAAATCAGTGCCCTGGCGAACGGCATAGAGGTTGGTTCCAGAGCCATAGGCCTGTTTAAACGCCTGCTCGCCCTGACCGGCAAACACACCCGATGCGTACTTGGATACCTCATTGATGATGTAGGTCTGAGCACGGGCAGAGCCAACACTGCCGGGCAAACGGCCCTGCATAACGTCGGTGGCCTGCAGCTTGGCCACATCTTCCTCAGGGCAGCCTGCGAGCAATAATGAGGCCAGCACAAGCGCCCCATAGCGCGCCACTCGACCGACCCAGAGCCGGTCAATTGATTGCTTTAAGATGTTCACATGCGTCGCCGAGAGGTCTGAGAGCGCGCAAAAATACCATATTTTGCAGTAATCAGTGGCGATATTTGTTTATTTTTTAATCAATTTTCGAAAAACCGCTTAATTTCATCCTCCAACTCCATAGCGTCCTCGTAGCCATGACGAATCAGCTGCTTGCAGAATTCGCTTTCGAACAACAGATAGCTGGCCAGGCTGGCCCCCCCACCTTCACCGGTGGCGCCGGTTATCCGCATCAAGGTTTGCATGCCCTTGGGTAAGTCGGGAATATGCTCGGCCGCCATTTCATCGAACTCAATCGAAGGGTTGATGGCCAACAGGTCGATATTGCGTAACCGCCCGGTATCGGCGTGGGGGTTTTCCAAGCGCACCATGCCAAGCAAGTTATTGATTCGCAAAAGATGCTCAAGGTCGCGCTCCACGCTGTCAATAAACGCACTTTTGAAGACATGACCAACCATTTGCGCCAGCGACGGGGAATGCTTGTCCGCACTATGGCGCGCTGGAATTCGAGCGTTTCCACTGACCCCGATCACCATCAATCGGTCCGCGCCCAGGCGCAAGGCCGGGCTCATTGGCGATAATTGGCGCAGCGCACCGTCACCAAAGTACTCTCGACTGAGTCGCTCTGCCGGGAAAATCGTTGGGATTGCCGACGACGCCAGCAAATGCCCAACTTTTATCTCAGCCGGTACACCGACATGCCGTATGCGATGCCAGGTTTTGTATTCCGGGCGGCCTTGAAAGAAGGTGACGCATTCGCCCGAAGAATATCCCGTAGCGGTAACGGCCACTGCGTCGAGAAAGCCGGCGTCGATACGCCGCTGGATGTTGCTGAACTTGACCCGGGTTTGCAGCAGTTCACGCAAGGGACTGTTGTCCAGTAAGGAAACCGGCCGGGTCCGCCCCACCCCGTCATTAAACAGGGAACCGATCAGGCGCATCATGCTATAGGCAACATCCCGCCGTCGGGCTTTGTAGATCAAGTCAACGTGCAGGCTGTTCCAGAGTCGCTCAACCTTTTTTACCGCGAGACGAAAATTATTCGCCGATGAGGCCAGCGCTACCGCATTGATCGCGCCAGCCGAGGTGCCACTAATAACACTGAAGGGGTTGTGCGCGTGTTTCGGGCGCAGCTCACTGATCGCTTTGAGTACACCCACCTGGTAGGCGCCACGAGCACCGCCCCCCGACAGGACCAGGCCGGTTTTCACGCCTACTTCAGTTTGAAGCTTTTGTGAATGTCCTTGGCGCGCGCTATATTCACCTCATCCATTCCTGCCAAGGCATAGTTGGCCGTCACCAGCTTGCCACCGCAGTACATATAGAAGTCTACGTTGGTGCCTTGCCGCTCCGGCTTAAAATAGGCAAGGTAGTCCACTGTGCATCCGCGTCGTTTGTAGCGAGCTGTTTCCTGGATATCTCCGCCACGGGCTTTCACCTCTTTGGCCGCCTGATCAATCAACTCATCGCTGAGCTGATCGGTGTATTTGCGGTCATCCTGTTTACCAATGTGAAACAGTACAAAGGCCCGGTCTTCCCGGTTGCCGTAGCTGTAGTAATACTTGCTATCGTCCTGTCCAGCATTCATCTGGTCCCAGCCAGGGCCCATATTGATTCTGAACAACTGATTTTCGGTCGCCTGGGCATTGGCTTGTAAAGCCACCAGACAAAATATTGATACTAAGCGAGCAATTTTCATGAGCGCAGTCTCCGCTGGTCATAGCGCGGAAATTATAGAGGAAGGTATGCCGTCGCTGAGAGCAAAGAATTCGGCATTACTGCGCAGCACACGCTGGCGGCGGGCTTCAAGCTGATGCCTGAACAAAGGTACCACGTTGTGAGGCCAGGCGCAGGCTCACAAACTGCGCGCCGAGAATGACGCTTTCTGCTTGCTGTTCGCAACGCACCACTTTTGCCAACGCGACGAATTCGGGCGCTACAATTTTCAGTATGTGCCCCGGCGTCAGTGGCTCGGCAAATCGCAGCTTCAGCCCATGGAGTGACAGGTCAAGCAATACCGCAGACAGTGCTGCGGATGGCCAGTGGGTATAAAGCTGTAGCACAGAGGTTTTTTCCTGCCGTTGGATAAGGCGTTGGCCGGATTCTTCCATCGCCACCGCCACGTGCGGTTGCAATGGGCTATGGCAGTTGGCGCAATCCCGATCGGCACTCAGGTGTCCCTGGTAAACACAGCCACAAAACAGGCAACAGGGTGCGTCGTTTGCCGCCTTGTTGGCAGCACTCTCCTTTGCCTGCTCTTGCGGCTCCTCATCGACCTGTGGGCCCGGGTCCGGATTCGGGCCTGCCTCGTCGCTGTTCCGTTCTGCACGTTCCTGGCCAGCGCGCTGTTTCTCAGTCTGCTGACCGGCATCCGCCATACTGCGTTCACGCAATAGTCGGGCATCGTAGGCCGCGCGTAGCTTTTTGTCAGACAGCACCGCGTACGCCTCATTAATGACGGAAGCGTCCCATTCGTCACCGCCAAGATCGGGGTGCTTGCGCAATTTCTGCATGATGGTGCGGTAGGACATTTTGATCAGCTCAACCGGGGCGTCCGGTTGAACGTGCAGAATGCGGTAGTAATTGCGCTTGTTTTCCATAACAGGAATATCGGCCTGACTTAAGAAACCTGAAGTCTGGCGTCAACAGGAACAATACACAGCCCAAATTCAGGCAGTATTCAGGCTTGATCGTGCAAAGTGCGAAAAATCTCACAGAATGAGAAGCAGGATCTGGTAGTTTTTTACACTTTAGTGCTGCATCATTACCAGCTCGGCATAGATGCCACACCCTTTTAACAATGGAGGTTTCCCAACAAATGAAGCAATTAAGTATCCTGGTCGATGTTGCAGCCTTGAGCGTTTTTGCTTACGCTGTGTGGATCGTTGTTTCTGAACTGGTTTCACTGTTCGCGCTTTAGTCTTTTAGCGATCAGTTCCGTACTACCGGGTCTTACGGTAAGGCCGTGAAATCGCCACAGCGCTGTCCAGCCGCGGCGTGCTGTTTTCACCTCCCATATAGCGAACCCCTTGTTGTAGGGTTCGCTATTTTTTTGCCTCACATCTGCGGAATACTGGCCAGATCAAACGGCAGCTCAGCCTTTCCGTAACGTTGCGCCCGGTCGGTTAGCTGTGCTTCGGCATTTTCCACGTCGATCATGATGATGAAATGGCGTTTTTTTACGCCCTCAATCGCGAACTGACCAAGCTCATCCAGGTCCTGGAAGTGCAGCTCCATGCCCGCTTGCGCGGCAGCCTCTTTGAATTCCTCAATACTGGGCGCCGGCACACCCGGTTTTTCGCGCTGCAGCTCCGCGGGGCGGTTACGCTCCGGGCTCCAGATACCGGTATCCAGCATACCGCCGGACGGATAAAAAATGGAAGCACGCAATTGCGTACCCTCGCTCTCCAATTGTGCGCCCAGACATTCAGTGATAATCGACACAGCCGCTTTACTGGAAGCGTACACGCTTTGATAAGGCAGCGGGGAGATACCACCATCGCCTGATGAGGTGTTGATTACGTGCCCCGGCTCACCAGACTCGATCATGCGAGGCACAAAAGACTGAATGCCGTGCACAACACCCATTACATTCACTCCGTGCACCCAACGCCAGTCGTTAGGAGTGGTCTCCCAAACATTGGCTGAGGGTGCAGCCACACCGGCGTTGTTAAACAGGGCGTGGCAGGCACCGTGGGTAGCGAACACATGTTGCGCAAGTGCCTCCACTGATTCAGCGCTGGAAACATCCACCACATAGGAGCTCACGTCCGGCGTGTCCAGCTCTGCAATGGTTTTATCCAGCGCTGCCTGCTCCACGTCGGCAACAACCACCTTTGCACCTTCGGCCAGCAGCGCCTTAACCAGGCCTTTGCCGATACCGCCAGCACCACCGGTTACCACGGCCACACGGCCATCAAAACTGTCCAAACCTGCCATACTGAGTCCTCTTTATCGTGTTCTGGTCGAGTCTTGCTGTGGTCGATTTTAGCAAAGCGACCGGCTCGCCAATGTGTCGGAATATTTATGGCGCCGTCGCGGTAAAAACAGCCCGTTTAGGTGCCGGGTAGCCCTCTACGGTCAGCGTGGAGTCATCCGGGTGCAGAAAATCGCGCAGGGATTCGAAGCGCATCCAGTCGGTCGCCCGCTGCTCTACCGGGCTTGTCACACTGACGTCTACACAGCGCACAGCCGTGAATTTCATCTTGCGCAGCCAAATCTCCAGGCTGGCCACACTGGGTATGAACCACACGTTGCCCATTTTTGCGTAGCGACCCTCGGGCACCAGGCAATTCGTACCGTCCTCGTCAACCACCAGTGTTTCCAGTACCAGTTGCCCTTCGGAGCGTAACGCCTGGCGCAGGCTTTGCAAGTGTTCAAATGGGGAACGCCGGTGGTAAAGAATGCCCATCGAGAATACGCTGTCGAAAGCCCGCAAATTATCAGGCACCTGCTCGATACGTTGTGGCACTACCCAGACAGATGGCTGTTGCAAATAGCGCTGCAACGCCCAAAACTGCATGACAAACAGGGGGGTGGGTTCGATGCCGATGACCAGCTCGGCACCGGCACCGGCCATGCGCCAGCAGTGATAGCCACTGCCACACCCCACATCCAGCACAGTGCGGCCGTGCAGCGGTTCGATGGCGTCTTTCAGTCGGTCCCATTTCAGGTCGGAACGCCATTCGGTATCAATGTGCACACCGGCCAGTGAGAACGGACCTTTCCGCCACGGGTGCAGAGCTTGCAAGGCAGTGCGCAGCTGCTGCCGAGTTTCCACGCCTAACGGACCATCTGTGTTGAAGCCCACGGTCGCTTCTTGCAGGGTCATGTCGGCAACCGGTATATCCGGCAACTGCTGGAGCGCATCGAGCCAGCGCGGTAAATCACCGTAGCGTTGCTGGCTCAGGTTGTCGGGCAACTGCGAGGCAAGTGCCCTGGCCCAGACCTCAAGCTTGGTCTCGCGCAGACCTTCAAGCAAAGGCTGGTAATTGCGACCACTGAAATCACTTAACCGCCAGTGCGCCGGACTACTCACTTTAGCGCCACCAAAGAGGCGAAGTTGAAGCACTGAAACCACAGCTCCACCCGGCTGAATCCGGCACTCAGCAGCCGCTCCCTGTGCTCGGCCAGAGTTTCCGGGATCAACACATTTTCCAGCGCGGCGCGCTTTTGACTAATCTCGAGATCGCTGTAGCCGTGCTGCCGTTTGAAATCATGGTGCAGATCACTGAACAATTGATTCAGCTCAGCATCTGCAAAGCGGATTTTTTCCGACAGTAACAGCACTCCGCCGGGCAACATGCCCTGAGCACACCGCGTTAACAGCGCGAGTCGCTGTTCTTTGGGCACAAACTGCAAGGTGAAGTTCAGCGCAACCAGTGAGGCTCGCTCGATGTCTACATCGCAGATATCAGCCAACAGAAAGGAAAACGGTGGCAGTCCTTGCAGGGCGTTGAGTGTCAATTCAGCCTGCCGCAACATCGGCGCAGAGTTGTCTACGGCCACAATCTCGCGTGGGTGCTGTTGCTCAGACAGGGCGCTGGCAATCGCCAGGCTGGTGGCACCCAGTGAGCAGCCCAGGTCGTAAACGCGGCTTTCGGCCTGTACAAATCGCTGCGCCAGCAAACCACTCATTGCAATGACACTGGAATAGCCTGGCACCGACCGCTGAATCATATCAGCGAACACCCGGGTGACCGATTCATCAAAACGAAAACCAGCTACATCGGCCAGTGGCGCGGCGTAAACCCGATCGCGATCACTCACTTACGCGCGCCCGGACCACTGCCCGCCGCGAGCCGGCTTGCCACGCTTTAGGCGCGGCTGACGGCGGGGAGAGGAATGTTCGGGTGGCACCAAATGATGCTCTGAATCACCAATCAAGTCGCGGCGCTGCAGACGAATCAGCGATTCGCGCAGGTACCCCCAATTTTTATCGTCATGGTATCGGAGAAACGCTTTATGTAAGCGGCGCTGAGAAAGGTCGCGCGCCACGCTAACCCGCTCGCCACGCTTGTAGTGCAGGCGCTTCAGAGGGTTGCGGCCACTGTGGTACATCGCCGTGGCCAGCGCCATTGGCGAAGGATAGAAAGTTTGTACCTGATCTACCCGGAAATTGTTCGCCTTCAGCCACAGGGCCAGGTTCAGCATGTCCTGGTCAGTACTGCCCGGATGGGCCGCTATGAAGTAGGGTATCAGGTACTGCTTTTTTCCGGCTTGCTTGGTGTATTTGTCAAACAGCTTCTTAAACTGGTAGTACGAGCCCATACCAGGCTTCATCATCTTCTCGAGCGTACCCTCTTCACTGTGCTCCGGTGCAATTTTCAGATAACCGCCCACGTGATGAGTCACCAGTTCACGAACATACTCCTCATCCAACACAGCCAGGTCATAACGCAATCCAGAGGCAATCAGAATACGCTTGATTCCTGGTAAAACCCTGGCCTTGCGATAAAGTTGAGTCGTGGGCTTGTGGCTGGTTTCCAGGTTCTTACAAATGGTCGGATAGACACAGCTTAGCCGCCGGCAATTCGCCTGAATCACATCGTCTTTGCAGTTCTGGCGGTACATGTTTGCTGTGGGCCCGCCGAGATCCGATATGGTGCCGGTAAAACCGGGCACTTTGTCGCGAATCTCTTCCACTTCACGAAGAATGGATTTTTCAGATCGGCTTTGAATAATGCGCCCTTCATGCTCGGTAATGGAACAGAATGTGCAGCCGCCAAAACAGCCGCGCATGATATTCACCGAGGTCTTTATCATGTCATACGCCGGAATTGTCGCCATGCCATAGGACGGGTGTGGCACCCGCTGATACGGAAGATCGAACACGGCATCCATTTCTTCGGTGCTCAACGGAATTGGCGGGCGATTGACCCACACTTCGCGGGTTCCGTGTTTCTGCACCAGTGGGCGGGCATTGTGAGGGTTGCTTTCCTGGTGCAACACTCGAGACGCGTGTGCATACAGCACCGCGTCGGCCTGCACCTTCTCAAAACTTGGCAGGCGGATGTATACCGGTGTATCGGGCTGCTGTTGCAACACACTGCTGGCTATGGGTTGCGGCACAATTCGCAAAGGCTGAACTTCACCCGGGTCAGCCGGCTCACCGGCTGCGCTGCTGCAGTTTTCCACACCGCTTTGTTCGGCATACGGATTTGGTAACTCATCAATATTGGCAGGCCAGTCGATACGGGTGGAATCCAGCTCCAGCCAGCCTTCGGGCACCTGTTTGCGTACACAGGCGGTGCCGCGGATATCTGTTACCTCGGCCAATGGCTGGCCTTTGGCAAGGCGGTGGGCCACCTCGGCAATTGCCCGCTCGGCATTACCGAACAGCAGAATGTCTGCGCCCGAGTCAATCAACACGCTGCGCCGAACAGCATCATCCCAATAGTCATACTGAGCAATGCGCCGCAGACTGGCCTCAATACCACCGAGTACAATCGGCACTTGTCTGTAGGCTTCGCGGCAGCGCTGACTGTAGACAACTACCGCGCGGTCAGGCCGGCTGCCACCCTGACCACCCGCCGTATAGGCATCGTCGCTGCGCAGGCGGCGATCGGCGGTGTAGCGATTAATCATGGAATCCATATTGCCAGCGGTTACACCGAAGAACAGGTTCGGTTCACCCAGCACGGTAAACGCCTCGGCACTGCGCCAGTCCGGCTGGCTAATAATGCCCACCCGAAAGCCCTGAGACTCAAGAAAGCGCCCGATCACCGCCATGCCAAAGCTGGGATGGTCCACATAGGCATCCCCTGTGACAATGATTATGTCGCAGCTGTCCCAACCCAGTTCGTCCATTTCGGCGCGCGACATGGGCAAAAATGGCGCAGTGCCATAGCACTCAGCCCAGTACCTGGGGTAGGAATATAACGCTTTATCTGTGCTTGGCTGGAGTTTCATCGGGCACCGCTCTGTTGAGCGGGGCCACTCTACACAAACAGATCCTGATTCTCCATACCTAATTCAACCGCCCCCATATTACGGGCAAAGGAAACCGGGTTATTGGCCACGTGCGCCCGGGCGGTATGAATATCAAGAAAGCGTTGCTGAATATCACTGCCAAGGAATACGGAACGACCGCCGGCCACTTCAAACAGGCTGTCGATCAGCCCAATTGACTTTTCAATGACCAGCGACGCCTGGTAGCGGTACTTGATGCGGTCGGCAAGCGGTACGTCCTCACCGGCATTCACGCATTCCATAATTCGATCGAAGTTACGCAGCAACATGGTTTCCATTTCATCGATGGTATTGATCGCCTGGGCAATGCGCTCCTGTGTGGCGGTATCGCCTGCCAATTTGGTGGGGTCCGCACTGGCCTTGCCCAGAGCCCCCTGCTTATACAGTTCCAGCGCTGATTTACAGGCACCAATCGCTGGCGTGCACACGGTTCGGGCGAAGATCTGCGCCCAGGGTATACGAAACAGCGGCGCTGTGTTTTCCGCAAGACCCGGGTTGGTATTGACCAAAAAGCCATCCATCTGTTTGTGAGTTCGGTGCTCCGGTACAAAACAACCTTCAATCACAATATCGTTGCTGCCAGTACCCTGAAGGCCCATGGCATGCCAGGTGTCTTCAATGACGTAATCGCCCTTGGGAACCAAAAAGGTTCGGTAGCCTTCGCCCGGGATAATGCCCCCCAGTAACACCCAGGTGCAATGCCCGGAGCCGCTCGACCAGCCCCAGCGCCCGGAAAAGTTGTAGCCGCCTTCGACTTGCTCCACTTTACCCATGGGCGCGTACGATGAGCTGACTCGGGTATGAATGCTGTCACCCCAGACGTCCTGTTGGGCCTGGTCGGGCATTAAGGCCAGCTGGAAGGCATGCACGGCGATAATGCCGCACGCCCAGGCCGACGACATACAACCTTCCGACAACGCCATGGACATCTTGAAAAAGTCCTGTGGGTCCAGCTCATACCCACCCCAGCGTTCCGGCTGCAGCGCCAGGAAGAAACCAAGCTCCTGCAGTTCATCGACGGTTTCCTGAACCACCTGGCGGTCAGCTTTGGTCTGCGCCGCACGTTCTCGCAATTTTGGCTGCATATCAACAATGGATTGCAGCATGTTGTCGGCTATTTTTCGTTTTTCGTCTTGCGCAAGCGGCATTGATATCTCCTCTACCTTGGGGAATTCAGCCCACGGGCTGGCGTGGGCCTATAGTAAAAGATGTTGCCAGGTAAAACAGCAACCTATCAATAACGCAATCGACGCCGAAACGGTTTACAAGGTCTTTATCGAGGCATTTTCCGGCCGGAGTTTATGCACCTTGCACAAGGCGCGCACGCGATCAGCGTCATCATCTGTGCGCAGTTTAAGCCACACGCGAATATATCGACCAGCCTGGCTCATTTGCCAGAAGCGCGCATTCTGGCGGTCAAGCTGGTATTCATCGGCGGCCATGTCACGGCACTGCTCAATCGCCTGCAGGCTTCGATCAGCGGCGGCGGCGGGCGCCAGGGCCAGTACCGACAAAAGAACGGTGGCAGGAATCATTGCTAAAGCTTTCATTGGCTTACTCCTTGAGTGTTTCTATACAACGAGTACAGATTAGATTGTGCACATATGATCGTAAATAAGACATTATGCATTTTAATGGTGCGTATTTGCACAATTGATGGCATACTTGAGCCACAAGCCAGCGATACCAAGGAGACCAGCCATGCAGCCACACCTGATCGACTGGAACGACCTGCGCTACTGTCTGGCCATTGTGGAGGCCGGGACCGTAACCGCGGCGGCCAAAGCACTGGGGGTGAACCACACTACCGTGTCCCGCCGGATCAGCGCGCTGGAAAGCCAACTTGGCGCACCATTATTTGACCGTTCAAACAGCGGCTGGGTGATAACGCCATTGGGTGAAACCATTCTCCCTGAGGCTTACCGAATGCGGGATTCAGCCCAGACCATCAGTCGCCTGGTGACGGCCGACCGCAAAGAGCTGAGCGGCACCATAAGGGTAACCACCATCGACAGCTTTATGCAGCGCACCATTGGCCCGGGTTTAAAAGAATTTATGGAGCAATACCCGGACATTGATATTGAACTGATTCTGGGCGATGAAGTGCTGGACCTCGCCAGCCATGATGCCGACATCGCATTTCGCGGCACCGACACACCACCGCCTAACGTAGTCGGGACGCGCATAGGTTACTTTGCCTTGGGTATTTATTGCACCCCCGAAATCTACGAGCGCTACCTGGCTGAGCCAAGTGCCGTGTCCGGCATTGCTTTTCGGGGCGACGGCCGAACCAAACCCGACTGGATGCAGCAGCATTTTCCGAAGCTGCGCCAGCGCTATCGGGTGAGCTCTCTCAACGTGCAATACGACCTGACCCGACACGGCTTGGGAATTGCCCAACTGCCCTGCGCCATGGGCGACAATTCGCACCGGCTTATGCGCTTTCCGGGCCTGCCCATAGCCAAAGGCCCCGGCTTATGGGTGCTGTCGCACATCGACCTGAGAACCACCGCGCGCATCCGGATCTTCCGTGACTTTATGGTACATGCGATCGAGCAACGTTTGCCTTTACTGGAAGGCCACTGTGAGAATTATTGGCAATCGCGGCCTAGGGCTGCCACTGGTAAAGACGAAGATTGACCCGCCCATTAACCAGAATGACATCCTCGGCCGCCAGGCAGTCACGCTGGCGATCGTAGGCCGAACCCGCAGGTAAGGAAATTCGCCCCTGAGAGTTGATCACCCGAAACCAGGGTAGACTACTGCCCTCAGGAAGATCGCCCAGGGTCCGCCCGACCATGCGAGCACCATTGCCCAGACCTGCTAATTTTGCCACCTGCCCATAGGTAGCCACTTTTCCAGGCGGAATGCTGGCCACGACCTGCCAGATACGCTGGCGGCGGTCATCGCTCACACCGCGGTCAGCTGTCCTGCCAGCTCGCGCGCCTGAGCCACCCAGTTGTCACGCTGAGCACGCCCTTTAAAGGCCGACAGATGATCATCAACCCATTGCAGGTCTTTGCGGGTAAAGCCGGCTATTTGCTCAAACTGGTAGATACCCAACTCGTTCAGCATGCCCTCCAGTTTCGGGCCAATCCCTTTAATCCGTTTTAGGTTGTCACGCTGTTGTGGCGGGCTGCTGAACAACTTGCTTTCCGTGGCCGTACCATCGTCATCGGGCACATTGTCAGCGAAAGCGGTCTGCACAGGTGGCGCGCTGGTATTTGCTCGCCGGTCGGCCAATTCCTGCCGCAAGCGCTCGGCTTCGGCTTCGGCGTTATATTTTGCCTGCAATGCCGACTCGGTTTTCGAGGTTTGGCTGGCAAGCAATAATTCAGTCGAGCGAATTTTCTTGTCTTTGCCCTGCACACTGACTCTCAGGTCAGCGTGTTCGCGACGCAGGTTTTCAAGCTCCACTTGTACGGCGCTCAAACTGGCCTCTTTGTCGGTCATCGCGCTTTCCAGCGCGGGCAAACGCTCGCCTTTATTTTTTAATTCGTTTTGCAGTTTTTCAATGCTGGACTCCTGCTTACCGATTTCCGCCTGCAGCAGTGGCACCTGCTTCTGCCAATAGCGCGACTCCTTCTCAAGCACGGTGATGCGCTGCTCTTTTCCGGTCAGCGACTCATGCAGCTCAACAATTTCCGCACGACAGCGATCCAGCTCTTCGTTTTGTTCGGCGCCCGTTTTCTCCAGCTGTATGCAGCGTTCGCTAACTTCCATCCGCTCGGCTTCAGCCTCGTGGACACGGGCTTTTACCCGCTTCAGCTCGACTTCAGTATCTTCCAGAGCCGCCCTGCTGACCCGCAAATCCTCTTCAAGAAATGACTCGCGTTGCCTGGCCGCGCTGCTGCGCACCATCCAGCCAAGGACACAGCCCAGAATAAACGCCAGAAGCAGGCAAAAAAGAATCTGCCCGATCAAATACATCATTGCTTATTCCTCTTCATTCAACACACGAAACTCAATGCGGCGATTTTTGGCACGCTGAGCCCGCGTAGTGTTTTCACTGATTGGTTGCGTTTCTCCATAACCAATGGCGCTTAGCTGATCGGCAGCTACGCCTTGTTCCACTAGAAAGTTTCGCACCGCTGTTGCACGTTGTTCGCTTAACCACAGGTTGTAGGCATCGTCACCATAGGAATCCGTATGCCCGGCCACTTCAATGCGTGCACCACAGCGCAATATCACACCCGCCAGATTGTTCAGCAGCGGGTAACTGTCCGGGTTGACCGCGGCTTTTTCGTTGGCAAACAGAATCTTTTCGCTGGCAATCAGCAGATTGAGTTCGCTCTGGCAACTGGCGTCATCAAGCGCTTCGGCAACCACCACATTACTGGTAATCGCAACATCTGAATGCTCGCGCTGAGCGGCCGCCAACTTACCTTCCAACCGGGAAAACTCGTCCGCCGAGTTTACCCGACCATTAATGCGCAAGCCGCGCCGATCCAGCGCCATGGTGCCAGTAGCCGTTTCGCTGAGCATGCCGAGCCCACGCGGCGCCAGCGCACTGGCAACATCGAGCACCTGAGCATTCGTTTGCAGCTCATTGCTGATGTTGCGCTCCGGGTACGCCAGGCGCGCTTGCTGCTCAAGCCAGCCGGCTTCTTCAGAAGAACTGACGGCACCTGTTAGATATATTCCATCAGCCCGCGCAGCCACGGAAAAGCGATAGGGCGTAAGCTGCGGTTCAGGTTCAGGTTCAGGTTCAGGTTCAGGTTCAGGTTCAGGTTCAGGTTCAGGTTCAGGTTCGGGTTCGGGTTCGGGTTCGGGTTCAGATTGCGCCATCACCTCCGCTTGAACCACCTCCTCCACGCGGTCGGGTTCTGGCTCTGGCTCTGTTGTGGGCTCAGCTTCGGGTGCGGGTTCCTGTTCAGGTGCGGGTTCCTGTTCAGGTACAGGCTCTGCGCCGGCAACACTAATCTCGTTGTGCACCACACGCACACTGGCCAGTTCTTCCACCATGGCCGCCAGAGTAACCCGCTCAGTAGCGGTTTCGACTTCGCCCAGTAAACTGACATCACGGCCATCAGCACGAACCGCCAGCCCGCCATAGCCCGCTCCCTCCAGCGCACTTTCCACGCGTAGTTGTACATTTTCCTGAATCTGGAATCGATGGTGCGCCAACGACCACCAGCACAGCAGGCCAAAAAGAATCAGGCCCAGCATGATGATTACGGCTCTAGACATAGTTCCGCCCCCTATTATTGATGCCCTTGCAGTCCCTGCAGAAGCGCGAATCATAACCTGCCATGCACAAGCACACCAAGCGGGATGCGCTTATTGCCGGCTGGCACGCTTGCGCTCGTGCTCTTTGAGCAGTTTTTTACGCAATCGAATAGAGGTTGGAGTAATTTCAACCAGTTCATCGTCTTCAATAAACTCGATGGCCTGCTCCAGACTGAAGACGATGGGCGGCGTCAGGTTGATATTTTCATCACTGCCGGCAGCCCGGATATTGGTCAGTTGCTTGGCTTTGGTCGGGTTGACTACCAGGTCGTTGCCCCGGCTGTGCAGGCCAACAATCATGCCCTCATACACCTCAAGACCAGGCTGCACAAACAAGCGGCCTCGTTCCTGCAGGGCGAACAGTGCATAACCCAGGGTTTTGCCATTCACCATGGAAACCAGCACTCCATTATTGCGCTTGGCAACTGGCCCTGCCTGCAAGGGCCCGTAGTGGTCAAACACGTGCGTCATAATGCCGCTGCCGGAACTGAGCGTTAAAAAATGCGAGCGAAAACCGATCAAGCCACGCGCGGGTATCGTGAATTCCAGACGGACCCGCCCCTTGCCATCGGGCACCATATTGTTGAGTTCGGCACGCCGCTCGCCAAGCGCTTCCATCAGTGCGCCCTGATGTTCCGACTCACAATCAATCAGTAAATGCTCGAAGGGCTCGTGAATAACTCCGTCGACTTCTTTCTGGATCACTGAAGGGCGCGACACACCGAGCTCGTAGCCTTCGCGCCGCATGGTTTCAATCAATACTCCCAGATGCAACTCGCCGCGCCCTGACACAATGAACTTGTCTGCGCTGTCGCCCTGCTCTACCCGTAGGGCCACATTGTGAATCAGTTCGCGCTCCAGGCGCTCTTTGATATTACGGCTGGTAACATATTTACCTTCGCGCCCGGCAAACGGCGAATCGTTGACCTGAAAGGTCATCGATACCGTAGGCTCATCAACGGTCAAGGCAGGCAGCGGCTCAATGGCGTCAACGGCGCACAGCGTGTCGGATATATTCAGCCCATCAATGCCAGTCACACAGATGATATCGCCGGCGCTGGCGCTCTCGACTTCCTGGCGCTCCAGACCATGGTAATTCATGACACTCAGCACTTTGGCGGTACGTTGCTCACCATTTGCCGCGCAGACCACCACCGTTTGGTTGCGCTCTATCTGTCCACGACTTACCCGCCCGACACCGATAACACCTACATAGCTGCTGTAATCCAGTGCGCTGATCTGCATCTGTAGCGGCCCATGTTCGTCGACCTCTGGCGGCGAAACCTGCTCGATAATCAGGTCTAACAAAGGCTGCATGTCAGCGGCCATATCCTCTGGGTCCATGCCGGCGATACCGCTCAACGCGGATGCAAACACAATCGGAAAATCCAGTTGCTCATCGCTCGCGCCGAGGCGATCGAACAAGTCAAATACCTGGTCCACCACCCAATGCGGACGCGCACCATCCCGGTCAACCTTGTTCACCACAACAATGGGGTGCAAACCCTGTTCAAAAGCCTTTTGGGTAACAAAGCGGGTTTGTGGCATCGGGCCTTCAACCGCATCCACCAGCAATAGCACGCTGTCAACCATCGAAAGTACCCGTTCCACTTCACCACCAAAATCGGCGTGGCCGGGGGTATCGACGATATTGATGCGATGGCCCTGCCAGTTCAACGCGGTATTCTTCGCCAGAATAGTGATGCCGCGCTCACGTTCCTGATCATTGGAATCCATGATGCGTTCGGCCGACAGGTTTTTGCGATCCAGTGTGCCAGACTGTGCCAGCAACTTGTCCACTAGCGTGGTTTTACCATGGTCGACGTGGGCAATGATGGCAATATTGCGAAGCTGGGAACGGTTCACTGATTGTAAGGCCTGCGGCGGGGGGCGCCGCATTATACCCGCACAGCACTGTCACTCAAGCTGGAGTGGCTGTAAAAATGCGCTTACTTTCGACTGGCCTGCTCGTTAACCAGCAGAGCCCGAAAATCTGTCGCCGGCAAGGGTTTGCTGAAATAATAGCCCTGGGCCTGGTAGCAACCCTTTTGTAACAGCTTTGCTACCTGTTGCTTGTTCTCCACCCCTTCGGCAATAACACCCAGCTGCAGGCTTTTCGCCAGCGCGATCACAGCCGAGATAATGGAGTCGGCATTCGGGGACACTCCAAGATCATTGACAAAGGATTTGTCGATCTTCAGCCGGTTCAACGGGAAGTTTTTCAAATTGCCCAGCGATGAATAGCCGGTACCGAAATCATCAATGGCAATCTCACAACCCAGCTCCTGCAGTGCCTTGAGGTTTTTGATAGCTAACTGCTCCGAGCTGGCTATTGCGCTTTCGGTGACTTCTATTTCCAGCTGGGACCCCGGCACTGAGTACTTGCCCAGTACCGCTTGCACCGTGTCCACAAAATCCGGCTTGACCAATTGCCGGCGGGATACGTTTACTGAAATAACACAATCCACCGGCTTGCGACTGTTCCAGATCGACAACTGTCGGCAGGCGCTTTCCAGCACCCACTGGCCGATCACATCAATCTGCCCGGTGCGCTCGGCCAGCGGTATGAACGCGGCTGGTGAAATCGGCCCATGCGCTTCGTTTTCCCAACGCAGAAGCACCTCGGCACCGGAAATTTTGCCGCTGCGCATATCGTATTGCGGCTGGTAGGCCAGGTAGAATTCATCGCGCTCAATCGCCTTGCGGAGCTGAACTTCCAGATTGAATTTCTTCATGGCGTTCTGGGTCAGCTTGGTGGTGTAGAAGCGGTAAGTGTTCTTACCATCTTCCTTGGCCGAATACATGGCCGTGTCGGCCTGCTTGACCAGACTTTCACTGGTTTGCCCGTCGTCCGGGAACAGGCTGATTCCCATACTGCAGGTCACTTCAAATTCCTGGCCTTCCAGCGTGAAGGGCTTTTCGAATTCCTGCAATAAACGTTCAGCCACCAGCTGAGCTTCCTCGGTACTTTCCAGACTTTCCAGCACCAGGGTGAATTCATCTCCGCCAATTCGCGATATCAGCTCGCTTTTGCGGAAGGTATTTTTCAAACGCGCGGCGATTTCCAGCAGCAGAGCGTCTCCGGCTGCATGGCCCAGGGTGTCATTGATGACCTTGAAGTTGTCCAGGTCCAGGAAAAACACCGCGCCGGTCTTGTTGGTTCGCTGGACCCGCTCAATTGCGGCTTCAAGATGTGTGCGAAACAGGTCGCGGTTAGGCAGGCCGGTCAGCTGGTCATGGGTCGCGTAGTACACCAAATGTTCCTGCGAACGCTTCAGCTGGGTGATGTCACGCATCAATAACAGGTAATGGCTGATCTCTTCGTCGGCGTCCTGCACAGTGTCAATCGCAAGCCAGATAGGCAGGTTGTCGCCTTCCGGCTGCCTGATATAGGCCTCGCCACACCAGGTATGGGCGAAATACACATGCTGCCAGATTTCCGCTGTTTTGGAATCGCCCCCCGGCCCATAAAACTCCATGCCCTCGTGGATTTCCTCCACCGCCAAACCCGACATCGATGCAAAGGCTTTGTTGTAGAACACCGGAGCCTGCGCTTTGTCCAGAAGCAGCATACCTTCGCTGGAGGCTTCAAACAGGCTTTTAATCAGTCGATCATGCCCCAGGGCATTGTCATTAGCCGTCGTGTTACGGACCAGCACCGAACACAGGTCGACCTGGCTTTCCACCAGATTAATACGAGCTTCAAAGTAACGGGCTTGCTTTCCTCGGCCCTGGGAAAAGCGTATGGTTCGGCCACATTTTTCATGCAGGGCATTGGCAATGCTCTCGCCCAAACGGCTGGCGGCCGAGTCCTGAAAAACATCATAGATTGTGACTTCAGCCGGTGGCTCCTGAATCAGGCCAAAGAATGATTTCAGATTGTAATGCGCCTTAATTGCGCCGTTTTTGTTCAGCACCAGCAGGCAGTCAGGAAATGCCTGTTCCAGAAGTGCCAGCCTTGCATCGACCGGTGCCGGCGTTTCAGCCGGCCGGCTATCGTTGGCAGCCGGACGTGCGGTCAAGCGTTCATCCGCAATCTCTAACGCACGCTCTAGGGTATAACGCTCATTGTCAGCGGCTCGCAAGTCAACGCTTAAACCGTGCACAAAACTGGCCCAGTCCGCCTCATTGGCGGGCAGGCTGTCGAGGCTCAGATTTGCCGCTTGTAATCTGGCTTTCAGTGCGGGGTGCATCGCTGTTTCTTAATCGGCCTTAATCGGGCATCGCCACAAAACACAGCTTCCGTGCATTGCGATGGCGGAATCCCACTCATTGTAAACTTCTTCTTTTAAGACTAGAGCAGGCTGCGCAAGCTGGAGCTCAGGATGACGGACGGTAAACCGCCACATTAGTGTGACCCGCGTCACATAAATGACTGGCGTGCAGGCGGCTCATCAGCCCCTGGTCGCAATACAGATAGTAGTGGTGAGCCGGGTCCAGCTCGCCCCGCCGGCTTGCCAACTCATAGAAGGGAATGTGCAGTATATTGGCGCCATTATGCGCCACAGGTGCGCGCTCGCGCTCGCTGGGGTGGCGAATGTCCAGCAACACGCCACCAGGCGGAAGTTGCTCCACTATGGCAGGCTCGCTGGCCTCGGCTGCGCTGTGTTCGGCCAGCTCAGGCATGCTGTTAACGGTCATCGCATCCAGGGCGGCTTCCAGCACACGGGAGTCTAAATTTCGCTCTTCTGCTTCAACCCGTTCCAGGCGAGCTCGGGTTTTTGGTTTCGGCGACACCGCACCGCAGTATTCAGGAATGTGGCGGGAAAACTCCTCGGTACCAATTTCGCGGGCAATATCAATAATCGCTTTCTTGTCCATAAACGCCAAGGGACGGAAGATCAGTTGCTCACTGACCTGATCAATAACGGTCAGGTTCGGCAGTGTCTGGCTGGACACCTGGGCAACCGCTTCCCCGGTTACCAGAGCTTTCGCTCCAAGCCGGTCGCTGACAATCTGCGCGCAGCGCAACATCAGGCGCTTTAACACCACACCGGTATAGCCCACCTCAATACTGCGCTGGATTTCGTCGACCACGGGCTCAAACGGCACGGTAACAAACCGCACCCCCTCCTGAGTGCTCGCGTAATTCATCCACAGGTACAGCGCCACTTCCTGCACAGCCAGGCGGTGCTCCTTCCCACCGAGGCTGAAGAACAGGAAGTGCACTTCCAGGCCACGCCGCATGGCCAGATAACTGGCCACACTGGAGTCAAACCCTCCGGAGATCAGGCTGAGGACAGGCTCCAGGCTGCCGCTGGGAAAACCGCCACAACCAGGTATGTACTCACGGGTGGCCAACACGCTCTGCCCGCGAATATCCAGGCGCACCGTAACATCCGGGTTTTTCAATTGCACCCTGGCATTGTCCGCGTCGCGCAGCAAAAACCCACCAATGGTTCGTTCCACATCGCCGGACTTGAACTCATGCTGCCCGGTACGGCGACAGCGCACCGCAAAGCTCTTATTGGCAAGCTGCGGCAGATAATAGTCGGCAATCTGCGAGTAAACGGTTTCCAGATTATCCAGCGGGTATTCGGCCACTTCCATGCTGTAGGCGATGCCGGGACAGTGCCGCAGGCGCTGGATACATTCCGCCGTATTGGATGGCTGGATACGAATGGAGAGGTGGTCCCAGTGCGCTTTGACCCAAACCTGGTCATCCAGCGGCCGTAACAGGCTGCGCAAGTTGCGCACCAGACGTTGGCAGATTCGCAGGCGCACCGGGCGGCTTTTGACGGTCAGCTCAGGGGAATACTTAACAAGAAACTGCACGGGGTGTTTGCCAGAGGTCAGTCGGTCGGGCGGCTATTATAACGGCACACCAAGAGCCCGCTCGACGTACGCTTTGCACCAATTTGGACCGATGCGCACAAAATCGGTGCGCTATTTTGCAGCAATCGCCCAAGTTTCCTGCACCGACTCTTGAAAAATCAGTGGTTTGTGGAATGATAACACTCGCACTTCGCATGGCATACTACTTGCAATTCACGCCTCGAACGTACCACTTCACTTAACGGAGATTTCCTTATGTCAGAGAACACTCTGAAAATGATTAAAGACAATGATGTAACGTGGGTAGACCTGCGTTTCACCGACACCAAAGGCAAAGAGCAGCACGTGTCGATTCCCGCGAGCGAAGTGGATGCCGGCTTCTTTGAGAGCGGCAAAATGTTTGATGGTTCGTCAATTGCCGGCTGGAAAGGGATTAACGAGTCCGACATGGTGTTGGTGCCGGACGATGAGTCTGCGGTTCTTGACCCTTTCACCGATGAAAACACCTTGAATCTGCGCTGTTCGGTTGCCGAGCCTTCAACCATGCAGGATTACTCCCGCGACCCGCGCTCACTGGCCGCCCGCGCCGAGGAATACCTGAAATCAACCGGTATCGGCGACACCGCATTTTTCGGCCCGGAGCCCGAATTTTTCGTGTTTGACGACGTAAAGTGGCACTGCGACATGTCCGGCGCCATGTACAAAGTCAGCTCCGAGGAGGCAGCCTGGGCGTCCGGTGAACATTTTGCCGAAGGCAATATTGGTCACCGGCCTGGTGTCAAAGGCGGCTATTTTCCGGTACCTCCGGTCGACTCGGCGCATGATTTGCGCGCGGCCATGTGTGCCGCAATGACCCAGATGGGCTTGACTGTTGAAGTACACCACCATGAGGTAGGCACAGCCTGCCAAAATGAGATCGGCACGCGCTTCAGCACCCTGGTTCGTAAAGCCGATGAAGTACAGATACTCAAATACTGCGTGCACAATGTGGCGCACGCCTATGGCAAAACGGCCACCTTCATGCCCAAGCCGCTGGTAGGTGACAACGGCAGCGGAATGCACGTGCACCAGTCAATTGCCAAAGGTGGTAAAAACATCTTCACCGGCGATGGCTATGGCGGTCTGTCGGATGAAGCCTTGTACTACATAGGCGGTATCATCAAGCATGCGCGTGCCATCAACGCCTTCGCCAATGCGTCCACCAACTCCTACAAGCGACTGGTACCCGGCTTCGAAGCCCCGGTTATTCTGGCTTACTCAGGCCGCAACCGATCTGCATCCATCCGAATTCCGTTCGAAAGTAACCCGAAAGGCCGCCGCATCGAGGTTCGCTTCCCAGACCCGACCGCCAATCCCTACCTGGCGTTTGCCGCCATGCTGATGGCCGGCCTGGACGGTATCCAGAACAAAATCAACCCGGGTGATGCCGCTGACAAGGATCTGTACGATCTGCCGCCGGAGCAGGTGGCCGAATACCCAACGGTTGCTTCCAGCCTGGAGCAGGCCTTGCAGGCTCTGGACGCGGACCGTGCCTTCCTGACCGCAGGTGGCGTGTTCACCGACGATATGATCGATGGCTACATCGATCTCAAGTCTGAAGAGGTTGAAAACTTGAACATGACCACCCACCCGGTGGAATTCGGTATGTACTACAGCTGTTAAACGCACTGTAAAACCGCGTAAAGGCCCGCCCAGTGCGGGCCTTTTTGCTTGCGGATTGTGAAACTGGCGTATAAGTTTAAGAAACCTAAGCCAGAGCAAGCTCGCCATGCGCAGCTGTTTAACTGCCACACTCGTTGCCACCAGCCTATTGCTAAGCCTGCCGGGCCAGGCCGAGATCTATAAAACTGTGGACGAGCACGGCAATGTGACCTTCACAGACTCGGCACCTGATCGTAAAAGCGAACCGGTGGAACTACCGCCGGCCAACACGATGCCCGCCGTCAAACGCCCGGAGCAAAGCCCGCAAGATGCCCCGGACGCCGACGAAGAGGCTATTAAATACAGCCATCTGAGCATTGTTTCCCCCGCAGACGAGAGTGCCATTGAACATGGCCCGGGCGACTTCACGGTCACGATCAGCGTCAAACCCGAGCTTGCCAAAGGACATGCTTTGCAATTGCTAATGGATGGCAAACCCTACGGCCGGGCCACCCGGGCCAAGGCCGTTCAGCTGACTAATGTGTTTCGCGGAACGCACCAATTGCAGGTCAAAATTATTGACGAGGCCGGTAAAACGCTTAAAAAGTCGAAAAGCAGCTCGGTACATGTGTTCCGCCCATCGGTATTGCTGCCCGGCTACCGCAATTAAGCGCCGCCAGCTTTCTTTTCCTGAGGCTCTGCACCATAATGGTGCGCACCAGCGCATGGCCGCCGGTGCCACTTCATAGCAATTTTAGTAAGCTGTTGTTTATTAAAGTGTTTTTCTAATTACGCACGGCAACATGCAGCTGGTTCGTTTTTTGCACCTCAGTGTTAACGGAACCGGAAACAGCATGGCATCTCTGAGCCTTTACAGCCCCGAACAACAGCTCGAGGACTTACCACAGCAGCTGCTCGACAGCCTGACCACAGCCATTCTCGTGCTGGACCAGGACCTGGCGGTTAGCTATTTGAACCCGGCCGCCGAGTACCTGCTGGACTGCAGTGACGCCCGCGCCACCGGCCAACCTCTGGAATCACTGTTTGCCGTGCCATTAGGCGACATCCCGCATCTGGAAGAGCAAATGAAGTCGCGGCTGCCCTTCAACCGGCGAGCACTGGAAATTCCGCTACCCAACGGCAAAACCATCACGGTTGACCTGGCTTTTACACCATTGGATAGGATGATTAGCTTTCCCGACGATAAAGTGCACACCCTGGTTGAATTGCAGGGCCTGGACCGTTTACTGCGCATCAGTCGGGAAGAAACATTTGTGTCATCACAAACCACCTCGCGCTCGCTGATCCGCGGCCTGGCGCATGAAATCAAGAACCCACTGGGCGGCATTCGTGGAGCGGCGCAATTACTGGGCAAGGAGCTGGCCGACAACGAGCTGGCCGACTACACCCGGGTTATCATCGAAGAGGCCGACCGCTTGCGCAACCTGGTTGATAAGCTGTTGGGCCCCAATCGGGCGGCGGTCATGCGCCAGGTCAACGTGCATGAGGTGGTTGAGCGGGTCTGCACACTGTTACAGGCCGAAGCCAGTGACATCCAGATTATTCGTGATTACGACCCCAGCATTCCGGATATCAAAGCCGACGCCGAGCAGCTAATCCAGGCGGTGCTGAATGTAGCGCGCAACGCCCGACAAGCGCTGGCGAGCATGCCGGAGTCGCACGTTGCCTGCCTGAACCTGCGTACCCGGATTGTTCGACAGTTCACCATCGGGGCCATCCGCCACCCGCTGGTGGTCAGGCTGGACATCATTGACAACGGCCCCGGCATCAACCCGGAACTGATGGACTCGGTTTTCTATCCCATGGTCAGCGGCCGACCGGAAGGTAGCGGGCTGGGTTTGTCGATCGCGCAGGCAATCCTGCACCGTCATCAAGGCCTGATTGAATGTCTCAGCGAGCCGGGCCACACCGAATTTTCCCTTTACATACCATTGGAGCCAAGCACTAATGACTCTTGAAGATCACAGTGATGCAGTCTGGGTAGTGGATGACGACAAGTCTATCCGTTGGGTTTTGGAGAAAGCGTTGCAGGCGGAAGGTATAAGCTGTCAGTGTTTTGCCGATGCCGACTCGGCCCTGCGCAAACTCAATACCCAGCAGCCATCCGTCATCATCAGCGACATTCGCATGCCCGGCATGGACGGACTGGAGTTGCTGGAGAACATTAACCAACGTTTGCCGGAGTTGCCGGTGATCATCACCACGGCACATTCAGACCTGGACAGCGCGGTCGCCTCCTATAAAGGCGGTGCGTTTGAGTACCTGCCGAAACCGTTTGACATCGACGACGCCATTACCGTTACCCGGCGCGCCTTGAGCGTAGCCCAGGAGCAGCAAAGCCAATTTGAAGCCGCATCGCCATTGCAAAGCACGGAGATTATTGGCGAAGCCCCGGCGATGCAGGAAGTGTTTCGGGCCATTGGCCGCCTGTCGCGCTCCAATATGACGGTCCTGATCAATGGTGAATCGGGTACCGGCAAAGAGCTGGTTGCCCAGGCACTGCATAACCACAGCCCGCGTCAGCAACAGGCTTTTATTGCCATCAATATGGCTGCTATTCCCAAAGATCTTATGGAGTCGGAGCTGTTCGGCCATGAAAAAGGCGCATTCACCGGGGCGGCTGCGCAACGCGCCGGGCGCTTTGAACAGGCTAACGGTGGGACGCTGTTTCTTGATGAAATTGGCGACATGCCAGCCGAAACCCAGACCCGTCTGCTGCGGGTGCTGGCCGACGGGCAGTTCTTTCGGGTTGGAGGGCACACCCCGGTTAACGTGGACGTGCGCATTATTGCCGCTACCCACCAGAACCTTGAACAACTGGTGGAAGAGCGCCGCTTCCGCGAAGACCTGTACCACCGCCTGAACGTGATTCGGGTGCATCTGCCGCCGCTGCGTGAGCGACGCGAGGACATTCCCCGGCTGATGCAGCACTTCTTCCAGTCCGCCGCCAAGGAACTGGATGTCGAACACAAAGTCCTGCTGCCGGAAACCGAAGAGTACCTGTGCCAGTTACGCTGGGAAGGGAATGTCCGCCAGCTGGAAAATACCTGCCGCTGGCTGACTGTGATGGCCAGCGGGCGCGAGATCATGATCAATGATCTGCCCCCGGAACTACGCAAGGCCGACCTCAGTGGCCCGAACGATGACAGTCAATGGAGAACCCTGCTCAGGCGCTGGGCTGACCAGGAATTGCACGCCGGCAAGCGGCAGATACTGGACCAGGCGGTGCCCGACTTTGAGCGGGTTATGATTGAAGCTGCCCTGCACTTTACCCATGGGCGGCGCCGTGATGCCGCTGAGGTACTTGGCTGGGGTCGCAACACCCTGACCCGGAAAATCCAGGAACTGAATATGGACAATAGCGCGGGCTGATGTTCCAGCTTGCACTCTATGAACCGGAAATCCCACCCAATACCGGTAACATCATTCGCCTGTGTGCGAACACCGGTTGTCAGCTGCACCTGATCGAGCCCCTGGGCTTCGCCTGGGACGACAAACGCCTGCGCCGCGCAGGCATGGATTACCGGGAGTTTGCCAACGTGGCACGACACGCCGACTGGGAAGCATTTCTCGATGCGATTGGCCCGCAAGCCCGGCTGTTCGCGCTGACCACGCGCGGCCAAACAGCTTACAGTGCGGTACGCTTCCAGGCCGGTGATGTGCTGCTGTTCGGCCCGGAAACCCGCGGCTTGCCCGAGCACATTCTGCAGTCACTGCCCGTCGAACGGTGTTTGCGCATCCCCATGCTGGCCAATAGCCGCAGCCTGAACCTATCCAACAGTGCCGCGGTCGTGGTTTACGAGGCCTGGCGGCAGCAGGGTTTTACCGCCGGGCAGTAAGCCCGGCTTAAGCGGCAGCGCAATCAGTGCGTGGGTGGCGGTTCGCTCGGCTGCTGGGCTGCCTCCGCCTCGGCGCGGGCTTTTTCCATGGCCTGTTTGTAAAAGGCATCAAAGTTGATCGGCGACAGCATAACTGGCGGGAAGCTGCCGCGGGTAACCACACTGTCGATTGCTTCACGCGCGTACGGAAACAATATGCCGGGGCAAACACTGCCCAGCACTTGGTGGAGGGCGTCACCGAAATTCTGGCAGAAAAACACCCCGGCCTGTTGAATCTCGGCGATGTACGCTGTTTTCTCCTCGATGCTAGCCGTCAGAGTCAGTCGTAACACCACCTCATAGTGCTGCTCATCAAGCTTGTTGGAGCTGGTATTGAGGTCCAGGTTCATTTTTGGCTGCCAATTGGCAGTACTTGAAAATAACTCGGTACCACCCGGCGCTTCAAAGCTCAGGTCTTTCACATAAATACGGCGCAGCGCGAACTGCTGCTCGTTACTGGCTGCCTGCTGTGCTGCGGCGGCGCCTTCATTCTCTTGTTCATCGGCCATAACGGCTGCTACTCCTGTTGGATCAATCTAGTCTTTTACTGTTGGCATCTGCGATGCCTGCCACTCTGCCATGCCACCACGCAGCTTAGCCACGTTCTCAAACCCTGCGGCTTTCAGGATTTTGCCCACCATTGAGGAATGCTGGCCAAACCGACACACGACAACCACGGGTTTTTGCTTGTGCTTTTCAAGCTGGCTCATTTGTGCGGCAACCTTGGCGTGCGGGATATTGATTGCACCCACAATATGCCCACTTTCAAAATCTTTACTGTCTCGCACATCCAACACCACACCGTCTTTGGAATTGACCACCTGGGTCAGCTCGGCCGGGGAAAGTGCCGCGCCGCCGCGTTTGCCTTCATGCATCATCAACATGAACAGCAAAGCCAGTAACACAGTGAACAGCAGCCACTCCTGGTTGAGAAATTGCAAAAACTCGGCCATGCGATCTGGGTCCGGCGGCGTAAGGGCGGCCAATTATACAGACTATGACCTATGCTTTGAATTCGCGGTCACTTAAAATTACATGTTTACAGCAGGGTATATGAACAGTATGGCAAAGCCAAAGAAACCCACGGTCTTGTTAATTCTGGATGGCTGGGGGTACCGGGATAACGGCACCGACAATGCCATTTACCAGGCCAACACCCCGGTATGGGATGAATTGATGCGTAGCGCACCCAACACGCTGATTTCCGGTTCCGGCCTGGATGTTGGCCTACCCGAAGGCCAAATGGGCAATTCCGAAGTGGGCCATATTTGTCTTGGTGCCGGGCGAATTGTTTACCAGGCCATCTCGCGCATTGACAAAAGCATCAGTGATGGCGACTTTTTCAGCAACCCGGCTTACTGCGACGCCATCGACCAGGCAATAAACAATGGCGGCACCGTGCATGTACTTGGGCTGCTGTCACCGGGGGGCGTGCACAGCCACGAACAGCATATTTTTGCGATGCTGGAACTCGCCAAACAGCGCGGCGCGAGCAAATTGCAATTGCATGCTTTTTTGGACGGGCGCGACACACCACCGCGCAGCGCCAAGGCCTCATTACAAAAGGCAGATGACTGTTTCGCGAGCCTGGGGGTGGGTCAGACCGCATCAATCATAGGGCGTTATTACGCCATGGACCGCGATAACCGCTGGGAGCGGGTCTCGTCTGCCTATAACATGTTGACGAAGGGGGAAACGTCTTTCCAGGCTGAGTCAGCTGGCGAAGGCCTGGAAATGGCCTACGCGCGCGATGAAAACGATGAGTTTGTGCAGGCCACCTGGCTTTCCGGCGGTCAGCCAATCCGGGATGGCGATGCGGTGATTTTCATGAACTTCCGTGCCGACCGGGCGCGCCAGATCACCCGCGCCTTCACCGAGCCCGGTTTTAGTGAGTTTGAGCGCGCGCAGCTACCCAAGCTTGCGGCCTTCGTGCAAACCTCCGAATACTCGGCTGACTTCAAGCTGCCCTGCGCCTACCCGCCCGAGGAATTGCACAACACCTTCCCAGAGTACATGGCCACACTCGGAAAAACCCAGTTACGCATTGCAGAAACCGAAAAGTACGCCCACGTAACGTTTTTCTTCAGTGGTGGACGAGAGGATAAATATCAGGGAGAGACACGCGAATTGATACCGTCACCAGACGTCGCCACTTATGATCTGAAACCGGAGATGAGCGTGTACGAGGTTACCGACAAGCTCACCGCGGCAATTCGCAGCGGCCAGTACGACGCTATCATCTGCAACTTTGCCAACGGCGACATGGTGGGCCACACCGGCGTATTTTCAGCGGCGGTCAAGGCCGTGGAGGCAGTGGACGAATGTATTGGCCGGGTAGCCGAAGCCGTCAAAGAGGTAGACGGTCATTGCCTGATCACCGCCGATCACGGCAACTGCGAGCAGATGACCGACCATATCAGTGGCCAGGCCCATACCGCCCATACCACCGAGCTGGTTCCGCTGGTGTACGTCGGCAATGCCACCCCCACGCTGCGCGCTGAACACAATGGCCGGCTGTGCGATGTGGCGCCCAGCCTGCTCGCCCTGATGCAGCTCCCGCAACCAGCCGAAATGACCGGAGAATCGCTGTTAAATCTGTAACCGGCACACTGCTGTTGTGCCTGGTTCTGCTGGGCACGCCATTGGCCGCGGACGAGCTTAGCGACACCGAGGCCAAAATCAGCACGCTGCAGAAGTCGATCGCCGCCCTGAAACGCAGCATCGACACCTTCACTGGAAAACAGAAGCGCCTGAAAGGTGAACTGCGCGCCGCCGAGCAGCGCATCCGCACCAGCCTGGCGGAACTGAAAGAAACCCGGGCCGACTTGCATAGCCTGGAGCAAACCCTCGCCGAGCTGGAAAGCCGCGCGCGGGAGCTGGAGCAACAACGCCTGGCGCAACAAGAGGCGATTGCCGTGGCGCTGCGCGCTGCCTATCGGCAAAGCAAACAGAATCGCCTGAAACTGATCCTCAACCAGCAAAACCCGGCCGACGTTCAGCGTCTGCTGAAGTATTACGACATCATGAGCCAACTGCGCCAGGACAAAATCGACCGCTACCTGGCCACACTCGCCGAGCTACAGAACACCAAACGCGAGCAGCTGGCTGCGCGCGCCGAGCAGGCCCGCAAAACCAAACGGCTGGAAGCACAACACGCCGAGTTGGAGCTGGCTCAGCAGGAACGACGCGAGGCGATCAGTGAGCTTGAACAGCGCATCGGCGACAGCGCCCAGAAACTGGCCAACCAGGAGCTGGAACGCGACAAGTTGCAGGGCCTTTTAGACGAAATCCGTCGCGAAATGGCTGACTTGCAACTACCGTTTGAAGGACAGCCTTTCTCGGCACGCAAAGGCAGCATGGCATGGCCGCTTGCGGGTAAACGCCTGAACGCCTTCGGGTCGCGCAAGCCAGACAGCAGCTTGCACTGGCAAGGGATAGTTATTCAAGCCGAGGAAGGCACCGATGTTCGGGCTATACATGAAGGCCGTGTGGTGTACGCCGACTGGTTTTCCAGCCAGGGCCTGATGGTGCTGATCGACCACGGAGAACGTTATATGAGCCTGTACGCGCATAATGCCAGCATCTACAAACAAACCGGCGACCTGGTGAGCGCCGGAGAGCGGATTGCCAGCGCCGGAAACAGTGGCGGGCAGACCGACACCGGCCTGTACTTCGAGATTCGTCGTAAAGGCGAGCCGGTAGACCCGGCTGCCTGGTGTCGTTAAAGGACACCCGCGCACAGCTTTGCTATTATCGCGCATGGCCGTCGGCACCACCTCCCGGAACACTGTATGAGATCGTTCACACTGTTGAAAACCAGCGCCCTGGGCGCCCTGTTACTGAGCACCTGGCTATGGAGCGTTCCCGGCCTGGCCGACAGCGAGGCTGAAGCGGCTGAGAATGCAGCGCTGGCCGCGCAAAAGTCAGCCGCTGAGCTGCTGCCATTGGAAGACCTACAGACCTTTACCAAGGTATTCGGGCAGATCCGCGCCAAATACGTTGACGAAATTGACGACCAGACCCTGCTGCGCAATGCCATTAAAGGCATGCTGGAAGGACTGGACCCACACTCATCCTACCTGGACCGCGACTCTTTTGCCGAGCTGCAGGAGCACACCAGCGGCGAGTTCGGCGGCCTGGGCATGGAAGTGGGCATGGAGAACGGCTTCGTCAAGGTAATCGCGCCTATTGATGACACCCCGGCACAAAAAGGCGGCGTGTTGGCTGGCGATTTGATCATTAAACTGGACTCGCATGCGGTCAAGGGCATGTCTCTGCAGGAAGCCGTCAACATTATGCGTGGTGAGCCCGGCTCCGACATCACTCTAACCATCGCGCGCGAAGGCGGGCCGCCCTTTGAACTGACCCTGACCCGAGCGATCATCGAGGTGAAGTCGGTTCGCGCCCGTATGTTGGAGCCAGGCTACGGTTATTTGAGAATTTCGCAATTTCAGGCCAATACCGGCGCCGGCACGCTGAAAACCATTAATGAGCTGCGCGAGGATAACCCTGAGCTGCGCGGTCTGGTGCTGGACCTGCGCAATAACCCCGGCGGGGTGCTGCAGGCGGCCGTGGAAGTCAGCGACATTTTCATCAGCGAGGGCAGTATTGTGTCGATTCGCGGGCGTGATGAAAGCAAGGAAAAGGTCTTTGTTGCCAGCACCGACGACCAAACCAACGGGCTGCCCGTGGTAGTGCTGGTTAACGGTGGCTCGGCCTCAGCCTCGGAAATTGTTGCCGGCGCGCTACAGGATCACCGGCGCGCCGTGGTGATCGGCACCCAGACTTTTGGCAAGGGCTCGGTACAGAGCGTTTTGCCGTTGTCGGAGAAGCACGGCATGAAGCTGACGACGGCCTTGTACTTCACCCCGGATGGTCGTTCCATTCAGGCGCAGGGCATCAGCCCCGATATTGAGGTAAAGCCGGCGACAATTACGCCGATAGAACATAATGTGCTGAGCATCCGGGAAGCCGACCTGAACCATCGGCTGGACAATGCCAATGGCGAACCGGAAGATCAGCAGGAGGACGAGACCAGCAGTGACGACGACCAGCCAGCCACTGTGGAAAATCTGGTCAGTCGCGACAACCAGCTTTATGAGGCGCTGAACATGCTAAAAAGTATCAGCCTGTCCCAACCGGACAGAAAGCCGGCCATCAATACTAAGGCGGTTAAGGAAAACATGGCCGGCAACGGCGGTTCCTGACATGGCCTTTTTGCAGTACCCAATCATTGGCCTGCTGGCCCTGCTGAGCGCACTGGCGGGTACCTCCATGCCCACACAAGCCGAGCAGGCACGGCCGTCAATTGTGCTGATCATTGACGACTTGGGATATAACTGGCCGCGGAGCAAACGCGCCCTGAGCCTGCACGGGGCGGTCACCTATGGAGTCTTGCCACATACTCCTTATTCCCGGCAGGTGGCCGAGCAGGCGCAACGCTATGGCAAAGAAATTATTGTGCACGTGCCGATGAGCAGCGTACATCGTTACCACCCGGGCCCCGGCAGCCTGTCGGAAAACCTGTCCAGGCAACACTTCGTGCAAGTGCTGAACTCCAACTTGCAAGCAGTACCTCACGCGCGCGGAGCAAACAACCATATGGGCAGCGCGTTAACCCAGAATGAAAGCCTGATGAGCCTGCTGATGCAGGAAATTGGCCGCCACGAACTGTACTTCATAGACAGCCGTACATCGGTCAATACCGTGGCGGCCAGCATGGCCGGACTGCACAATATCAAGCACCTGAGCCGCGACGTTTTTCTGGACAATGAGCAGGAAACCGACGCCATTCATCGACAATTCCAGCGCCTGCTGCGGGTGGCCCGCCAACGCGGCGTGGCCGTGGGTATCGGGCATCCGCACCGGGCCACACTGGACTACCTTGAAGTGGTTCTTCCGGTTCTTGAAAGCAGTGAAAACGTGCGCCTGATCAGTGGCAGCGAAGCCATTGCCCAACGCTACCCGGCAGGCCCGGGACAACTGGCACTGAAGCTTGGCAAGTAGCTGATCGCACAGGCTTTTTTTATTGGCGCCTAACGGCGCCAAATCCAGGACCAACGGCTTGCCGTCGGCAGGGGCTTTGGATAGTATAGGTGCTGCGAGTTGCTAACTGAGGCTAATAGTTTGAACACGTATTCCCAAGGTGCGAAGCAAAACCGCGCTGGCGAGCTGGGTAATGTCCCGGGTCGCAGCGAGCGTTTTCTTGCCGACAACGACCAGTGGTATTTCCAGACCCGTGAAGGTGCTGTGGAAGGGCCGTACGCCAGCCGCAACCAGGCCAGCAAAGCGCTGGGCGATTTCCTGGAGTTCCTGGCAATGGCAACACCCAAAATCAACTTTTAGCCGCACAACATAAGCACAAGCATAACAGTTATAGAAAAGGTGCTGCCCAATGAACCTAAACCGCGAAGGCGAGCAGGGAATCATCCCGATGCGCTCGGACCGTTTTTTCAGTGCCGATGCCCAGTGGTATTTTGCCACGCGTGAGGGGGCTGCCGTCGGCCCTTTCAATGACAAAACCCATGCCAGCCAGGGCTTGCGAGACTTCCTGGAGTTTCTGGCGCTGGCCAAGCCACGAGTGCTGGCCCGCTTTTTCCAGTCACTGGCTAAAGCCGCACCGTAATCCCGCAGCTGGCCAGGTGCTGCTTGGCCTGCTGCACTGTGTATTCCCCGAAATGGAAAATACTGGCAGCCAGTACCGCATCCGCATGACCTTCAAGAATTCCGTCGGCCAGGTGCTGTAATTCTCCGACCCCACCGGATGCTATCACCGGCACCGACACCGCGTCGCTAACAGCCCTGGTGAGCGGAATGTTAAACCCGTCTTTCGTACCGTCACGGTCCATACTGGTTAACAACAGCTCACCGGCACCGTAGTCGGCCATACGCACCGCCCATTCAACTGCATCAATGCCGGTTGGCCGGCGGCCGCCGTGAGTAAAAATTTCCCAGCGGTCGCTGCCGTCTTCGGTGGCAACACTTTTCGCATCTATGGCCACCACAGTGCACTGCGAGCCAAATCGTTCAGACGCCTCGCGCACAAATTGCGGATTATGAATGGCCGTGGTATTGATACTCACCTTATCGGCCCCGGCATTCAGCAGCCTGCGAATATCATCCAGCGTACGCACCCCGCCCCCAACCGTCAGCGGAATAAACACTTGCTCGGCCATGCGCTCCACGGTGCGATAGGTGGTATCGCGCTCTTCATGGCTGGCGGTAATGTCGAGAAAAGTAATTTCGTCGGCGCCCTGTTCGTTATAGCGGCGGGCTACTTCCACCGGGTCGCCGGCGTCGCGAATATCAACGAATCGTACCCCTTTGACCACCCGCCCCTGGTCCACGTCCAGGCAGGGAATAATCCGCTTCGCCAGGCTCATTCAGCGAGCCTCCTGGTGGTCGCACCAGGCCTGCGCTTCGGCCAGGTCGAGCGTGCCTTCGTAAATAGCCCGCCCGGTAATTGCACCGAGAATGCCATGGTGGGCCTGTCGATACAGCATTTGTACGTCTTCCAGATTGCTGATACCGCCGGATGCGATTACCGGTATATCAATAGCTTGCGCAAGGCTCGCAGTGGCCTGCAGGTTTAGGCCCTGCATCATGCCGTCGCGTTCTATGTCGGTATACACAATGGCCGAAACCCCGGCCGCCTCGTACTCCTGTGCCAGCTCAACAACCGGGCGGTCGGAGGCTTCCGCCCAGCCTTCGGTGGCCACCATGCCGTCTTTTGCGTCCAGACCAATAATGACCTGGCCGGGAAATTCGCGGCATATTTCAAGTGTCAGGCCCGGATCTTTGACCGCAATAGTGCCCAGAATTACATAGTCCACACCGGCTGCAAGATAGGTTTCTGCATTGCTGACACTGCGGATGCCACCGCCAATCTGAATGGGCAAAGTCGGGTTGCCGGCAGCAATCAGTTTGATCACTTCCTTATTCACCGGCTCACCGGCAAAGGCGCCGTTTAAATCCACCAGGTGCAGGCGCCGGCAGCCGGAATCCACCCAGTGCTGGGCCATGCCTACCGGGTCTTTGGAAAATACCGTGGAGTCTTCCATACGGCCCTGACGCAGGCGCACACATTCGCCATCTTTCAGATCAATCGCCGGGATGATCAGCATTCACCACTCCAATTCACAAAGTTGTGCAGCAGCTTCAAACCGTTAGTATGACTTTTCTCAGGATGAAACTGCGTCGCGAAAGTTTTGCCGCTGGCCAGTGCCGCAGGAAAGCTCAGGCCGTAGTCGGAAATACCCGCAACCAGCCCCTCATCCTCGGCTTGCACATAGTAACTGTGCACGAAGTAAAAACGCGCATCGTCGGCGATGCCCTGCCACAATGGATGAGGCCTGCTCTGGCGAACGCTATTCCAACCCATTAGCGGTACTTTTAGCTGGCTGCCATCGGCCGCCCGGCCACCGGGAAAACGTTTTACCTCACCGGCAAACAAGTTCAGGCATTCAACCCCGTTGTTTTCCTCGCTGTAACTCATCAATGCCTGCATACCAACACAGATAGCCAGCAAAGGTTTGGCATTGTGAATTTCGGCAATAACCTTGTCGAAGCCCGCCGCACGGATTTCGGCCATACAATCACGGATTGCTCCAACACCTGGGAATATCACCCGTTCTGCCCGGAGAATCTCCTCGGCATTCTGGCTGATCACAACCTCGGCGTGCGGAGCGACCTTGCGCACCGCATTGGCTACCGAGCGCAGATTACCCATGCCGTAATCCATAACGGCAATGTCCGCCATCAGAGTGTGCCTTTGGTGGATGGCATCTGGCCGGCAGCGCGCTCGTCCATGGTCAGGGCCATACGCAGGGCACGGCCAAAGGCTTTGAAAATGGTTTCCGCCTGGTGGTGGCTGTTGTGGCCGCGCAGGTTGTCAATGTGCAGAGTCAGCAGGGCGTGGTTGACCAGACCCTGAAAAAATTCCTGAAACAAGTCCACGTCAAACTCGCCAATCCGGGCCCGCGTGTACTGCACGTAATACTCCAGGCCGGGCCGGCCGGAAAAATCCACCACCACGCGCGACAGCGCTTCATCCAGCGGCACATAGGCATGGCCGTAACGGGTCAGGCCTTTTTTGTCGCCCACCGCCAGCGCCAGCGCCTGGCCGATAGTGATCCCAATGTCTTCCACCGTGTGGTGGTCATCAATTTCAGTGTCGCCGGTAGCCGTCACCTTCAGGTCCAGCATGCCGTGACGGGCCACCTGATCCAGCATGTGTTCCAGAAAAGGTACACCGGTTTTGAATTCACCTTTTCCGGTGCCGTCCAGGTTCAGCTCCACGCTGATCTGGGTTTCCAGCGTGTCGCGGCTGACTGATGCGGTGCGCGCGGCCATAGCATTCCCGATTTGTGCCTGAAAAGAGCGCGGATTATAAAGAAAAAGCCCTGACACAGCATTTAACTTTTACCGACGCGACGGCAGGCGGCTATTTATGCTATTTTTGCCGTCGTTTAAGCGCCATGGAATGATAATGAAAGCACTGTTCAAATGGGTGGCCATTGCCGTATTGGCGGTACTGCTGGTACCGGTGTTGATCGGCCTGGTGGCCAGCATCATCATCGATCCCAACGATTTCAAACCGCAAATCATTGAGGTGGTGGAAAAGAACACCCGCGGTTCGCTGGCCATCGACGGCGAGCTGAACTGGTCGATATTCCCAAGCATTGGCGTAGAGCTGAATGAAGTGCGCTATTCGCTGCCGGAAGACCGTGAACAAGCATTTGCCGCACTGGACGGAGTGGAGCTGAGCGTAAAACTGCTGCCCCTGCTGGGCCTGGCCGTGGAGGCCGACGGTTTGACTGTGCGCGGTCTGAAGCTGAACCTGCACACTGACAAAAACGGCGTGGCCAATTGGGAGCGTATCTTCCCTGAGGGCGGAAGTGCTTCTGCAGACGGCAACAGCAGCGACGACGGCAACGGCGTTGCCGCTGGCCCACTGGCCGTAGACATTGCCAAAATAGCCATCGTTGATTCGGCCGTGCACATGAGCAACGCGCAGGACGGCAGCGAAACTGTGCTGAACAACTTTAACTTCGAAAGCACCAATATCAGCGCCAATGGCGACCAGTTCCCGCTGGATATGAGCTTTAACGTGGCACTGAGCGAACCCGCCCTGCAGACCCAGGCGCAAGTCAAGGCACTGCTTGCCGCCGACATGCGCGAACAGCTGTTCAGCTTCGAGCAGCTGAACGCCGACTTTCTTCTCAGCGGTGAGCCCTTCGCCAACGAGAAAGTCAGCCTGAGCCTGAGCAGCCGCGGCCAGTTTGACGGCGCCAACAGCGCGGCCAATCTTGAGGAGCTTAGTGTTGCGTTGGCCGGCGAGCTGAACGCCAATATGCAACTGCAGGCGACCGGGCTTGACGACAAACCCACCTTTAAAGGCAAGGTTAGCGTGCCGTCGTTCAGCCTGCCCAAGCTGCTGCAGGCCCTTGGCATGGAGGCACCCGAGTTCAAGCGGGCCGATGCCATGAGTTCAATCAGCTTTGACGGTACCCTGGCTGGCCCTGCCAACAGCTTCCTGCTGAACCCGGTGACCTTGAAGCTGGATGACACCAACTTGCAAGGCCGCATGGGCATTAGCAATCTGGACAAAAACGCCTATGTATTTGTGCTCAAGGGCGATCGTATCAATATCGACGATTACTCCTCACCGGCCAGCGATGAAGAAGTGGCCGACGAAAGCGACCCTAGTGCGGCCCTGCTGCCTCTGGCGGCGCTGCGTGACCTGCTGTTCCGCGCTGAATTCGGTCTGCAGGAGGTAATTGCCGGCGGCCTTACCATCAGCGACCTGGCCATGACCGCCATTGGCAACAAAGGCCTGATCAAGCTGACCAAGCTGGGCGCCAATATGTATGAGGGCACCATGAGCATGACCGCCACCGTGGACGGACGCAGTGACAACCCAAGTATTCAGATGAACGCCAAGTTGAACAGCGTACAGCTGAGACCCCTGATGGTCGACTTTGCCGACCTTTCCACGGTAAGCGGCACCGCTTTTTTTGACGCGAACCTGCGCACCCGCGGCAACAGTACCGCAGCCTTCCAGAGCAGCCTGAACGGGCCGGTGAAGTTTGGTATTGAAGAGGCCAAACTCAATAACCTGAACGTCGACAAGCTGGCCTGCCAGGCGATTGCCCAGGTACGCCAAAAGCCTCTCGACCCTGCCAAGCAGTGGCCAGCCACCACCGAGTTTCGGAAGCTTGGCGGCACCTTCCAGTTCGTCGATGGTGTGGGCAAAAACGATGACCTGGCCGCAACGCTGGACAATATGCAGGTGAAAGGCGGCGGTGTGTTGGACCTGAACGCGGAAACTGTGGACTACCGCGTGGCCCTGCACATTACCGGGGACCTCAGCGAGCCGGGCGAAGACGGCACTGAGTCGGCCTGTGCGATTAACGAAAAATACCGCGACATCGGCTGGCCGATTCGCTGTAAGGGGGCGCTTAGCGATGACCCGGGTGATCTTTGTGGCATCGACACCTCCGGCCTCGGCAAGGTAGCCAAACAGCTGCTGAAGGCCGAAGCCAAGAAGAAGTTAACGGAGAAATTCCTTGGCGACGCGCCCAAGGAAGGTGAAGAGGAAGACCCGGAAGACGCATTGAAACGCAAGCTGTTAGAGAAGCTGTTCTGACCGGGGACGCGCCCTCAGCCCAACACCCGGGCCAGCTCATTCTGGCCTGGTTTGACCGGCACGGTCGCAAAGACCTGCCCTGGCAGCACAACACCACCCCCTACCGGGTGTGGGTCAGCGAGATCATGCTGCAGCAAACCCAGGTGTCCACGGTTATCCCGTATTACCAGCGTTTCATGGCGAGTTTCCCGAGTGTGCAGGCACTGGCCGCTGCGCACGAAGACGAGGTGTTGCATCACTGGACCGGGCTGGGCTACTACGCTCGCGCCCGTAACCTGCACCGCTGTGCGCAAATAGTGAGCGACGAACTGGGTGGTGAATTTCCAAACAGCGTGGAAGAGCTGGAGCAACTGCCGGGCATAGGCCGCAGCACGGCCGGCGCCATTCATGCCATCTCACGCCAGCAGCGTGCGCTGATTCTGGATGGCAACGTCAAGCGCGTACTCAGCCGGCTGCACTGTGTGGAAGGCTGGTACGGCCAGAGCGCGGTTGCCAAACGCTTATGGCAACTGGCCGACGAACTAACCCCGCAAGAACGCCCGGCCGACTACACCCAGGCCATCATGGACCTGGGCGCCACCGTGTGCACCCGCAGCCGGCCTAACTGCCAGCAGTGCCCGCTCCTTGAGCAATGTCAGGCTTACGCCCGCGGCGAAGTGAGCACTTACCCACAGGGCAGGCCGCGAAAGGAGAAGCCTGTTAAACAAACCTGCATGCTTCTTCTGCAAAACCCGGCCGGGGAAATCTGGCTGGAAAAGCGTCCGCCCAGCGGAATCTGGGGTGGCCTGTGGAGCCTGCCGGAAACGGCAAGCCAGGCCGACGTGAACGTCATTTGTAACGCGCTGGGCTTGCATGCTGAGGGCAGCCAGGCCCTGCCCGCTTACCGGCACACTTTCAGTCACTACCATCTGGACATCCAGCCTCTGTTGGTGAGCGTGGCTCAAGCGACCACAATGGTTAAGGAAGCTGGCGGGCAATGGTATAACCCGGCAGCTCCGTCCAGGCTCGGCCTGGCCGCGCCGGTTAAACGCCTGCTGGACCTGACTGGCGAATAATCACCAGCGCCAGGCTGCCCACCCGAAACCCGAACTTGCTCATCACCGACTCGTTGATCAGCACGTTCGGCTCCACCAGGTACATGCGGTCGTCCACGCGCACGTCCACCGTAGACCCTTTGTAGGGAATGCGCAGCACATAGTCCAGGAACATGCTGTTGCCGGCCACGGTCAGCTGGCCATCACCCACCACATCGCCGGCGCGGCCAATGTAGCGACCATCACCGTTGGGGGTCAGAGTCCAGATGCGTTGCTGCTGTTCACCGTCGTCAAACACGAAATCTTCAACCAAAGTGCCCACACCCTTGTGCCAGGAAGCCTGGATGTCGGCATTGAAGGTTCGAATCACTTTGCCGCCGCGGTTTTTCACCACACCATGGGCTGTTAGCGGGCCGGAAAAGAATGCTTCCAGTGTTAACGTCGGCTCGAATTCACTGTATTGCTCAACCGTGACATTGGAGCAGGCTACAGACAGCAGGGCAACACAGCCGAGCAGCAGGGGATAAAACTTTGCCATAAGTCATTCTGCGATGGTTTTACTGGTATACGTTCCAAACCCATGCCGAGATCACCTTTGCAAAGCCCTGCCGACTCAGCGACTTGCGTCATCAACCTTTAACAGAACTTACAAAGGGCTGTCATAAAGCCTGAGTACGCTCTGCGCTCCTTCAAAACGCAGAGGTTCCCATGCGCAAAACCGCCCCGAAACATCGCACTTGTACAGTATCTTCACTGGCCACCCTGGTCGCCATGGGTATTATCAGCCCGCTTGCTCTGGCCGACGGCGCTATTGAAGGCCGCATCAGCGACCAAAGCGGCAAGGTATTTTTCGACGGCGCAATCGTTAGCATCAACGGCACCCCGCTGGAAACCCGCAGCGACGACGGCGGCCGTTTTCGCTTCAAGAGCGTACCCGCGGGCACGCATACTTTAACCGTGTCCTACATTGGCACCGAGCCGGTCTCCACCCAGGTTACCGTGGTGGACGGCCAGACCGCGCGCGAGACCATCGGCATCGGTGACGAGATTCGTCAGATTGAAAACGTGATTGTGATCGGCCAGCGCGCCGGTGCCTTCCGTGCACTGAACCAGATGCGCGCGGCGGACAACCTGATTTCTGTGGTGACTGCCGACTCCATCGGCCAGTTTCCGGACGAGAACGTGTCCGAAGCGCTGCAGCGGGTGACCGGTGTGTTCATTGAGCGCGACCAGGGCGAAGGGCGCTTTGTGGGCGTGCGCGGCATCGACCCCAACCTGAACGTGGCACAGATTAATGGCCTGAACGTGCCGGCACCGGAAAGCGACCGCCGCAATGTGGCGCTGGATGTGATTCCATCGGATCTCGTGGAAAGCCTCGAGGTCACCAAAACCTTAACGCCTGACCAGGACGGCGACTCCATTGGCGGCACCATCAACATCAAGAGCCTGACCGCCTTCGACCGCGAAGACATGAGCTTCAAGATCAACGCGCACGGCTACTACAACGACCTGGAAGACGACAACGGCCATAAAGTGTCGGCCAGCTTCACCAATGTGTTCGACCTGGGCGAAGGTGAGCTGGGCGTGGCCTTCAGCGCGTCCACCAACGAGCGCAACTTCGGTACCGACAATGTGGAATCCGATGGCGGCTGGAGCGAGGAAGACGGCGTGCGCTTCCAGGAAGAAATGGAACTGCGCGACTACATAGTCACCCGTGAGCGCGAGGGCTATGCGCTTAACTTGGACTACCGCGCCAACGAAGACCACAGCTATTACCTGCGCAGCCTGTACAGCAAATTCAGCGACCAGGAATTCCGTAACCGCATTGAATTCAAGCTGGACGAAGGCGACGTGGCATTCACCGATACCTCCCTGACAGCGACCGGCACCGAATTGCAGCGTGAGCTGAAAGACCGTTATGAAGAACAGGAAATTTCCAGCGTGATGATTGGTGGTGAAAACCACATCAACCTGTGGACGCTGGAATACAGCGTGGGCTATTCGGAAGCCTCCGAAGAAGAGCCGGGCCGCATCGACAGCGAATTCGCCTACGATGAGGTGGCCAGCGCCGGTTACAACTCGATTGGCGAGCAGCCGGCCCTGGTGTTCTCGCCAGATGGCGCAGACCCCAGCAACTTCACCCTGGAAGAGATTGTTACCGAAGACAACCGCACCGAGGATGAGGAAACCGCCTTCAAACTGGACATAAAGCGCGAGTTCACCTTTAACGACGGCAACAATGGTTATGTCAAGTTCGGTGGTAAATTTCGCACGCGGGAAAAAACCAACGATGTTAACGCCCGAATCTTCGAAGACTTCGGCGACGCCTTTGGTGACGACGTGCTGCTAAGCGATTTCGTTAGCGGCAATACCGATTTCACCCTGGGCAATTACGGCCCGTTCATCAGCTCTGATTTGCAGCGCAATTTTGTGAACAGCAACATTGCCGGCAATGCGGCCTGCCAGCTGGCCACCTACGACGAAGACGCCTGCCCGTTCATCATGGACGAAGACGGCACCCGGCTGGATTCCGCCCGCGACTACACGGTCGAAGAGGACGTAACCGCTCTGTACGCCATGAGCCGCCTGGACTTCGACACCTGGCGTGTGGTGTTTGGCCTGCGCTGGGAGCAGACCGACGTGGAATCCAATGGCTTTCTGGTGCGCGAAGTGGACGTGGACGGCCAGGACGACGTGCAGATTGAGCCGGTCCGCTTCAAAGACGACTACAGCCATGTGCTGCCCAGCGTGAATATTCGGGTTAAGCCCACCGACAATCTGATTGTTCGTGCGGCCTATACACAGTCCATTGCACGGCCCTCTTTTGGCCAGATCACCCCTACCGCTGACGCCATTGAAATTGAAGACAACGACGGCGACATCGAACTGGCCGTGGAAGCCGGCAACCCAAACCTGGAGCCCTACGAATCACAAAACCTGGACTTCGCCGTGGAATACTACGACGAAGCGCTGGGTGTGTTCTCGGCCGGTGTGTTCTACAAGGACATCGACAACTTTATTTTTAACGCTGACGTCAGCTCCGTGGTTGACCCGGCGCAATTTTCCGGCAACATTCCGGTAACCGACATCGAAGTGTTCCAGCCGCTGAACGGCGCAACGGCCGAGCTGTACGGCCTGGAACTTTCCTGGTCCCGGCAATTTAGCGGCGCACTGGACGGCTTCCTGTTCATGGTAAACGCCACCTTCACCGACAGCGACGCCGACCTGGGCCTGCCGGCTGATGCCGAGCGCTCTAACGAAAGCGAACTGCCACTGCAGGCCGATAGCATCGCCAATGTGGTGCTGGGCTATGAGAAGTACGGCTTGAGCCTGCGTCTGTCATCGGCCTACATCAGCGAGCGCATTGCCGAGATTAACCTGGAAGATGAGAGTAATGACCTGTTGGAAGACGCCCACCACCAGATTGACTTCACCGCGAAGTACGACATCAACGAAAACTTCCAGGTGTTCTTCAATGCGATTAATATAAACGAAGAGTCAAACTACCGTTACTTCGGTGAGCGGCGGTTTAACGGCCAGTACGATGAAATTGGCCGCTCGTTTGCACTGGGTGTTACTTATCGCAATTTTTAAAGCTGACCAACCATGAAAACATATAAGAACGGACTGTTTGCAAGCGCCCTGGGCCTGGCCCTGGGCGCTTGTGCTTCTATTCCCGACTATGACTTCAAGACGGTATACCCCAGCGCGGAAACCGTGCCGGTTGCCGATGCCGACGACGCTGCCGATGACCCGGCCATCTGGGTGCACCCCACTGAACCGGCAAAGAGCCTGATTCTGGGCACCAACAAGCGCGCCGGCCTGCTGGCCTATAACCTTCAGGGCGAACAGGTGGCGTTCATCGACCGCGGCCGCCTCAACAACGTTGACCTGCGCGACGGCATTGGCCTGGGCGACCAACTGACTACCGTGGCCGTGGCCAGCAACCGCACCCACAAAAGCTTTGATGTATTCACTATCAGCCCCGATGGCCAGATTGAATTCGTGTTTGAGCAAAAACTGGACCTGGAAGACCCATACGGCATCTGCATGCTGCGCACCGGCAGCAAGCAGGCCATGGTGTACGTAAACGGCAAAAACGGCGAGTACCAGCAGTGGCGGCTGAACCCCAGCGGCGAGCTGAAACCCAAACTGATCGCCCGCATGCAACTGGACAGCCAGCCCGAAGGCTGCGCTGCCGCCGACCGCAAAGGCATTCTGTACATCGGCGAGGAGAACAAGGGCCTGTGGGCCATGCCCGCCAACCTGAAGCTCGATATCAGCCGCATTCTGGTGGATGACGTAAAAGCCAGCCCTTATCTGAAGGCCGATGTAGAAGGCATGGACATCTACCACGGCAAAAACCACAGCTACCTGGTGGTTTCCAGCCAGGGCAACAACAGCTTTGCCGTGTACCAACTGTTGGCAGACCGCGACCTGAAGCACGTTGGCTCATTCCGCATTGGCGACACCCCGGAAGGCATTGAGCCGGTAATCGATGGCGCCCAGGAAACCGACGGCCTGGCCGTTACCAGCGCCAACCTGGGCGGCGAATACAGCCAGGGCCTGCTGGTGGTACAGGACGGTAAAAACACCGCCCCCAAGGCCAACCAGAACTTCACCCTGGTGCCCTGGGCCCGCATTGCCGAGGCTCTGGGCCTGGCGCAGTAACAGCTCAGTGACCCCGGCGCACTCTGCTACAATGCCGGCATGAGCCGCACCGTATTCTGCAAAAAGTACCAACAGGAACTGCCGGGGCTGGACAAGCCCCCCTTCCCTGGCCCCAAGGGCCAGGAGCTGTTCGAGAGCATTTCCGCCAAAGCCTGGGAAGCCTGGACCGCCCACCAGACCATGTTGGTGAACGAACGCCGCCTGAACATGATGGAACCCGGCACCCGGGCCTTCCTCAGCGAACAACGCGACAAATTCTTCAGCAACGAAGCCGTGGAACAGGCCGAAGGCTACGTGCCGCCTGAGACCGACTGAACACAAGCAACGCGACCCAGCGCACAGTCCTGACCGAATCACCTGGTTAAAAACCGCTCAAAGGCTATTTTTTACTCAATAGCCCAAGGCAATCACAGCCCAACAGGACCTGACGCACATGAAGACCAAAACTCTGGCCACTGTGCTGGCCACCAGCCTGCTTGGCGCCACGCTAAGCGCCTGCAGCACCACCGGCAACAGCGACACAGCCCAGCATTATCAGCGCCCCAATTGCGAACTGCCCAGCCAGGCACGAAAAATGGGTAAAGCCACATTCCTGGCCCCACGCGAGCGCATTGTCGCCAGCCCGGCCGAGTGCCATAACCGCGGTGGATTACCACTGATTGCCGCCACTGACTAGCTTGACTCAAACCCCCCTAAACGGTTTAATACGCGCTCTTTTTTGGGCGCTCGCCCAGAAGCCTATTGCCCAGGTAGCTCAGTCGGTAGAGCAGTGGATTGAAAATCCTCGTGTCGGTGGTTCGATTCCGCCCCTGGGCACCATCAACAAGTCCACCAACTTCCATAGACGTCCAGAAAGCCCTGTAAATTAAGGCTTTTTTCACCCCCTATTGTCCATACCCGTCCATAGCGGTACCATCACATCCATGGTATTTGATGGTACCAATGAGGGTATCTTGCTGGTACCACAACCCATGTACCATCAAACGGGACAAAACGATGGCACTTACTGTTAAGCAGATCGAGAATTTCAAACCCAAAGATAAAGACTACAAAGCCAGCGATGAGAAGTCGCTGTACTTGCTGGTTAAGAAGAACGGGGGCAAGTACTGGCGAATGAACTATCGTTGGGGTGATAAACAGAAGACCCTTGCTCTCGGTGTGTACCCAGAGATCAGTCTCAGGGAAGCCAGAGACGAGCGCGACGAAGCCAGGAAGCTGATCCGAAACAACGTCGACCCATCGACTCTAAAACGATCAATGCGAGATGCCAGAAAGGATGCGGCAGAGAATAGCTTTGAGGCGATAGGCCGAGAGTGGCTCGCCAAAGAGCAGGATAGTTGGTCGCCTGCCCATGCGAAGAAACAGTATTGGCTCCTTGAGAAAAACCTCTTCCCGTACATAGGCCGACATCCAATCAGCGAGATTACGCCCCCTACCCTATTGGCTGCACTCCGCAAGACTGAAAGCCGCGGCGCCCTGGAGACGACCAGGCGTGTAAAACAGGTAGCGGGCCAGATATTCAGGTACGCCGTCGCCACCGGCCGTTGTGAACGTGACCCAAGTGCTGACCTTAAGGGGGCGCTGCAAACGCCTCAGACCGTCCACTATGCGGCCATTACAGAGCCTGCTGACGTAGGTAAGCTATTGACGATGATCGATGGCTATTCCGGCACAGCGACCGTGAGAAACGCGCTGCTGCTTGCTCCGTTGGTCTTTGTACGACCTGGTGAACTTCGGTATATGGAGTGGTCGGAAGTCGATTTCGAAGAGCGACAATGGCGACTGCCGGCCGAGAAAATGAAGATGAAGCAGGCGCACATTGTGCCGTTATCCAATCAAGCAATTGAAATTCTGCAGGATCAACATGAGCTCTCTGGCCGCTGGCAATATGTGTTCCCTAGCGAACGATCCAAAAAACGTGCGATGAGCGAGAACGCACTAAATGCAGCTCTGCGTCGAATGGGGATCGCTAAGGAAGAAATGACAGCCCATGGTTTCAGAGCAATGGCCAGAACTCTGCTTGATGAGCAGCTCGGGTTCCCGCCTCACATTATTGAACACCAGCTGGCACACGATGTTCGAGACCCTCTTGGGCGTGCATATAACCGGACTAAGCATCTGCCTGAACGAATAGAGATGATGCAGAAATGGGCTGATTACTTGGACAATCTACGGGGATTGGCCAAGTCAGATAATGTCATCATACTAGAACCTAAGGGTGAGATTAGTTTATAGGTAGGCGCAAAAATGGCTACTGGAAAGTTCAATACTATAGTGATTCTTGACTGTCTCCCCGAAGACCAGCGTTACAGCTCAAGAAACCTCTTGCAAGCACTAACCGACATCGCTACTTATCGCTCGGAGTTGCTCGAAGTCGAAATCTTCAGAATAGAAACCAATGAAGACTTAATTCATACGCTATCTGCATTAGATGAGCGAACGAAATCTTCAGAATTTCTACCTTCTCTACATTTTGAGGCACACGGAACCGCAGACGAAAAAGGTCTCATCATTGCACAACAGGAGTTTTGCTCCTGGACGCAATTGAAAGAACTGCTAACACCATTAAACGTGTCTTCCGGATTGAATCTAATGGTGATGTTTGCTTCCTGTTATGGAGGTAGCTTTGCTAACTCAATTCGACTTGGCGACCCAGCGCCAGTATGGGGCCTAATTGGCCCAACAGGTAGCATTGATGTCGGTGCAGTACTAGACGGATTTAAAGCTTTTTACGATGCATTTTTTGACGAGACCAGGAAACTGTCCCCCATTGAGGCTCTCAATGCTAACGTTAAAAAAAGCTCCTATTTCGCCACAACCGCTGAGATATTTTTCTACAACGTTTGGGCAAACTATCGGCTAATTCAGTGCTCTCCTGAAAGGCTAGAGTCAAGAGCTCGCGATATACAGATATCAAGAACCAACCTAGATATTGAACCAGATAGTTTGGAGAATATTCAGCAGCAAATTCTTGACACCAACCTCAAAACCTTTGAAAAGGCGCGCGACACCTTTTTTATGTATGACATATACCCAGAGAATCAGGAAGTATTCAATGTTACATACGAAAAGGCTGAGGATGAAGTGCTGAAGATTAGTATCAGCGGATGAATGACTAACCTATATTTGGCGCTAAACTATAAGCCCCAGGCCTAGCGCGACGGCGCGAAAAGGCAGCTACCCACTGCCCTGGCCTGGTTCCTTCTTGGGTATGCAGGGGTGCATTTATGGCGAAAGAGACTCGTTGCATTGTACTTGATGGAGATGCGACTGATACTTTACGTTTACTATCAATCATGGCCTTCCCTGAGAAAGCCCAAGAAAGAGAACAGTGGTTTGAGCTGCACTGTGCTGACTTCGTTCAGTACGCGTTAAAAGAAGAAGAGAAGTATGCAATTAGTAAGAATGACCTTCACTTCTTAATCAATGCACCGCCGATAGAGCGCATGAAGGAAACTGCCATCAAGAATGTGCAAAAAGCTGTAATTGCCGGTGATCTAATTGCTTTAATGTACCTGATGAACCAGATAGGGTTCCATGAACCAAGTCTAAATAAAGCCTTACATGTGAGCAAGAAATTTGCCGAGGGTAGAAGTCACCCTGACGGCAAAAAACTAAACACAAGCAAACCTAAAATTCGTGAATGTCTTAATTCATATCGTTCTGTATCTCATATATGGGCTGCTCTAAGGTTGATGCCGCCTTCGTTGGCGGCAGAGACTGACCTTCGTCCCGAAGCCGTCGTAGGCATTCTAAATGAATACCGTAATGAGTTATTGGCTGCCGCCAAAGGTGTATTGGAGTTTTGTTCTACCTTTACGCCAACGCGCTCGAGAAGTACCAAGAATCTTATCGATAAAGAAAACGCATGGCTTATTTCAGAGGAAATTGAAGCTACTCACTTTATTGCTGATCCGGAAACTAAGCAAGAAGTGGAAGACAGCCTCAATGCAGCGCTGATCGACTACGATGCGAATGAATACAATTCAAATTACCTCTGACTAAGACACCCCATGGGTGACCTAGTGATAAAGCACTCCACACCTCTATATATTTAGATCCTGCGGGCCACAGCATTCCGGCTATGGCAATACACAAGCAGGATGGAACATGAAGAAGATACTACGCATGCGCGATGTCAAATCTCGCACCGGCCTAAGCCAAAGTCTTATATATCGCTTGATATCAGAGGGTAAATTCCCCAGGCAGATCAAGTTGACCCGGCATGCCAGCGGATGGGATGAGCGCGCTGTTGATCAATGGATATCCGAACGCATTGCCAAATCTGCTAGCGAAGCTGCATGAGGAGGCACTGATGAAAAACGAAAAAAACGCCCCGGAAGGCGGCTCTCAATCGCGGCTCTATCCTACTTCAACCCAAGCCCAGCGCCAAAGATTATTAAAAGCACTGCGCGAAGCAGGAGGAAAAGGTGTGACTACAATCCAGGCGCGCGAACGACTGGATGTCATGATGCCAGCCGCCAGGGTGCACGAACTACGCCACAATTTTGGTTTTAACATCCAGCTGCTTTGGACGGTAGATGAAGACGCGCAGCGGAACAAGCACAGATGCGCGCAGTATGTCCTAACCAAAGGTAAGTGGGCAGAGAAAAAGGCCGCCTGAACGAAAAACGGCATCCCGCGCACCAAAGCTGAAGATGCCGTTTTATCAATTCACAAATATCGGAGAACATTTGCATGGGCAATTTTACTCGCAAAATCAAAAAGCCTCTCAGATCAGCATCAGCATGGTCGAGTCGCTCACTGCACAAGCTGCATAAGGTTTTGGCTGAATATGAAAACGGCTCCCGTCGCATCTGTGCTGGCCTTCACGGCGTCCTACGGCAAAGCCACTACAGCGGACGGCTGAAACCTCCGAAGCTTATTTGCGCGTGCTATGAGCCTGATGTCGGCATTCTTCAAAGAGTTTACCAATGTGAACGCGAGGACGGTAGCAGGCAGTACTTGCATGAGCTTGAGCGAGCACTTCGCAGGGTTGCGTGATGCCGCGAAAATCAAAAGCTCGATTCGCCGGCATACCATTCAGTGTTATTCGCACCGAGCAGTATGCTACGCTCACTGGCCCAGAAGTGAAACTGCTGGTCGATCTTCTATACCAGTTCAACGGCCGCAATAACGGAACATTGTCACCAACTATCACTCTCCTTGAAAAACATGGTTGGTCCAGCACATCGCTTTGGAGAGCTAAGGCAGGCTTGCTGAAAAAAGGTTTCATCGTCGTTACACGCCAGGGCTGGAAACAGAGAGGAAAACCTACTTTGGTGGCGGTCACGTGGCATGGAATCGATGAGACCAATATTGAATACGATGTCGGCGTCAAGCCCAGTTCAACCCCATTGAACTTGTGGTGCAAACCACCCGAGAAACCGGTCAAACCCAAGCTTCGAGTGATAACAAATGCAGCGTAACCAGTTTACATTTCGATTTTTCCATGACCATATAGGAATAGGTATTGGCTTACCTATCCCAATATGGAATTACAAATCACTGATTTTGGCTCTACCTATTCCATATAGGGGTAGTAACTCGCGATTTTCGCCCTTTTTGTAATTCCATATTGGTGAGTCTTATATATAACCATACCCTGATGATAAATTGAGTAGCGAGAGATGAGCACAAGGCCACGCGGATTTATAACCGATTGGAACCCGCAACCAAAGACCAGGGATATGGTGGCGGCTATCAGCGCGGTGTTGGCAGAGTACCGACAACAACTCCCGTTGACGTTGCGGCAAATATTTTACCGACTAGTCGTGAAACAGGAGATCGAGAAGACCGAGAAAGGCTACAAGCGACTGTGTGATGTCACCAATCTCGCGAGACGCGCCAAGCTGATCCAAATGGAACACATTCGTGACGATGGTTTCTATGAGTCAGAATTGGACTGTTTCACCGATGTTGACGATGTGCTGACCCGATACCAGCGCCATGCTCAGTCCGTGCGAATGGATAGGCAAGCAGGTCAGCACAAGCGCTTGATGGCGTGGTGTGAAGCCCGTGGCATGCAACCTATGTTGGAGAGCGTTTGCCTGGAATACGGTGTCCCAGTGGTCTCTAGTGGTGGCTTTGACTCACTGACGACCAAGCAAAGGATCGCAAGAGAGCTGGCGAGCCTGGGCCACTGTGAGGTGTTGCATCTGGGAGATTACGACCCATCGGGGGTGCACATGTTCAGCTCACTGCATGAAGACATCGCGGCATTTACGGTGGGGTTTGATGGCCAGGTTGAGTTTACTCGATTGGCTGTAACACCTGAGCAGCGGGAACAATTCGACCTGCCAACCGCACCCCCGAAGAAAACAGACCGGCGCCGCTTCGATGATGACGCTACCGTTCAGTGTGAGGCGTTACCACCGGACATTCTTTTACAGCTGGTTGAGGAGGCGATCACCGCTCGTATCGACTGGCCGACCTATCAAACGGTATTGGAAGCAGAACAGGATTTGCGCCAAGGCGTATTACAAGAACTAGGATCGATAGGATGACGGATGATGATGAGCTAGAGGATATTGAAGTCCCAGAGAACTTCGAATGGCCCGGCTTAGCAGCGCGTGCCCAAGTAGACGCGGCCGTTCAAGCCAACCATACATTGACAGCGGTTCATAAGAATAAATCTCTGTTTGTCGAGGGGCTAACGGAAGTGCTACGCGAGCAAGTAGAGGCCGTCAACAATAATGATATGAACAACGCGGAAGCGATGCTGATCTGTCAGGCACATACGCTCGACGCGTTGTTCAATAAACTGGTACAGAGAGCAACTGCCCAAGGTGTGTCGGGTTATCAACTCGAGTTGTTTATGAAAACTGCTTTGAGAGCGCAGAACCAATGCCGAACCACTCTGCAGACGATCTCGGACATTAAAAATCCACGTGGCGCCACGTTTGTGCGGCAACAGAATGTGGCCCGGGGACATCAGCAGGTAAACAACGGGGGGCAAGACGCGCGCGTGAAAGATATCGAAAATGAGCAAAACAAAGTTTTGGAGGAACAACATGGCGAACGGTTGGACTTTGGAGCGCCGGGAGAGGCAGCGAGAGGCGATTCAGCAATGGAAGCCATGGCTGTCCAGCACCGGGCCCAAGACTGAGCAGGGCAAGAAGACTGTCTCACAGAACGCGTACAAAGGTGGACAACGTGAGCAACTATCAGAACTGTCCAGGGTGCTCAGACGACAACAACAGGCACTTATTGAGATCGATGAAAATTTGTACAAAATTCTCTGTTAATACAAGCGATTTACAGGCGAGGAGTCATTGCATATCTATTGCTTTAACCATGAAACAGATTGCTTGCTTACCACGATTGCGGACTGAACGATGAATAAATTCTTTACCCGACAACGCGCCAATGCTGGCCGGAATGGAGGGGGAATCATGAGCAGCACACCACGAACCTGTACGCCGGCAGAAATGGTGGCCCTACAGGAGATCTTGCAAGAGATCGTGACAACGACCAATCATCTAGAAAGCGCGTTCCAAGACGCCAGCCATGAAGGGACCAGCTCGGCCTATAGGGTGCTTGGCAAGGGCTCCATGGGTACCGTTCAGAAGCTCGGCTGGGCCACGGATAAGACGATGGGCATCCTGGATAGAAGCCGGTCTGGAACGGCCAAGGGCGGTGCTGAATATTGGTTTCTAGGTCCCTACTACAACCTGAGAGGGTGAAAGTAATGTGCCAAGTTTATGAGAAAGTACCCGTCAGTCTTTACGCTTCTCATTTGTGCAGATCATAAGTAGCTGAAATATAATCGTTTTTGGTAGCAATATTTAGATTATCGCGCTGGCGGCTTACCGATACAACGCGCCTCTAATCACCAACAAGAATCGCTAGGTATGCTATCCTGATATCCTTGCATAGAAATGCTTATTCAAGCTTCCAGATACAATCTGGCAACTCACTGATGAGCGAGATGAGAAAACCCGTCAACTCCAACCAGTATTTTCAGTTTCCTGAAGTGCCCCGCGAGGTATTTGATAAGAACTACCTCGACCAGGTCATTGTCGAGATACGCTATCCAACCTACCTGCACTTGAAAGAAACAGCAATACCGGAAATCTCCGACAAATTGCGTAAAGACTTCCCCAGATATGAAGCAGGTGAAACTCGCCAAGTTACTCCAGCAGGCGTAACTGAACCGGAGGCAGTTTTCTCTTTTTCCAATCGACAAAATAATTTCAAGATAGAAGTTACATCCTCACGGGTTGTGCTTTCCACACATGACTACCAGTCTTTCGAGAATTTTTTGAATAACTTTAAGTACGTGCTTGATAATTGTATCCCTAGCCTTAAAGCACCATTTTTCACCCGCATTGGACTTCGCTTCATTAACAATATCAAAGACATAAGTGCAGACGGCAATGACCTTGCCGACTGGATCAACAGTGATTTGGTTCGTCCGATTGGAACGGAGATCGGGTCTGTTTTCACCATGAAGAATGAGATTACCGGGCCTCTTGAATGCGGGGGGAGGTACGGTTTTAGATATGGTTTAGCACCACCTGAAGTGAAAAGTAGGCACTTTATTCTGGATTATGACTATTTTAATGAAGATGTTGAAGCTGATGCTTGTATAGATTTGTTAGATGACTATCACAAGCTTCATTTTCCCTTTTTTTGGTGGTCATTAGGCGAGAAAGCAAAGGAGGCATTGAGAAGTGGCGTTGCAAATAGCTGAGTATTTAGAAGATTCGCCTTTTATTTCTGGCAGAAGCGAGTGGTGGCCAGCTGTAAGTTCTACAAGCATAGTTGGTTCATATCGAAGCGATGCAACAGTATCTTTGTATGACGAAGACGCAATGGATTGGAGCCCGCAAATATCTTTGGGCTCAAACTACTTCGATCGTTCTGTGGATATCGAGCTGGAAACTGACCAAGACCTTAGCGACAGAATCGCTCTTATTGCCAAAAAGTATGCTACAGACAGTCTTGAGCTAAACCGCGAGGATGACGCTCGCCTCCAGATTCTAAATCAAATAGCTGACTTGAAATATTTTCGATACTCTGAAGATCATTGGAGTCTATTGAAAGAATCTTATGAGTTAGTCAATGAGCTTTTAGAGCAGCCGGAAAAGTGATCAATGAGCGCAGAGTGGAAGTGCTTTTCAAAAATAGACCCTTTTAAGTACCCCACAGCAATTCACAAGAGAACGTTAACTCCCCCAAGCTACAACGACTACCGAAAATACAAGCCTTACCTTAAAGCAGAGTTTGCGAACCACTGTGTGTACTGTAGAGCGCATGACCTCGATCAAGATACAAGCTCCTTTCATGTGGAGCATTACCGGCCAAAATCCTTATTTCCTGAATTGGAAAGCCGCTACACCAATTTATTCTACTCGTGCGCTAGCTGCAATAGATTCAAAAAGAATTATTGGTCAGACAGCCCGAGTAAGCAGGTGCCTAACCCATGTGATACTAATATGTCTGAGCATCTAGTTTTTGATTCACACTTTATCAAGTCTCGTAGCTCAATGGGTTTGCTTGCCGTTGAATTGCTGAGACTTAATAACGATGAGGCCTTGCGATATCGTGAAGCGCAGAGGCATCTGCTATTCGTACTTGTGGAAAGTGCTGTTCAATATAGAAAGAAAAAATCGAAACACAAAAATCGTTTGGAGCGCATTTGCAAGCAAATTGCGCGGCTATCTGGAAACTCACCAGAAAGAGTAAATAAAGTCCTGAAGGTATGACGTCATAGTAGACGCCAGCCAAACCAACACTTTGCGGAAACACATTTTTCTGAGAAGGCAATATTGTCACACTGGTAGCTACATTTGAAATATCATTAAGTCGATAACGTTATCTATTTCAAATATCTAAACATTCATTTCATTTCTCGCCGCCATACTGGCTTGCGGTTCTACCATTTCGCATAGATTTGCCCAAACGTATAATTATCCAAGCTGGCACGAATATCAGATTGGAGGGAGAAATACTGTGGGTTACTATGATGACGGACCGTTGAGAATTTCGCCGAACTACAATTGCGAACAATGGGGACATTTGCGTGAAGATTCAGAAGCCGACTGGCGAAGGGCTGTAGATATTGTGCAAGATAGACTTGATGGGCGATTTCTAAAGTTTGCCCGGCGATGCTTGGAGGATGAAAATTCAGGGTTTACGGTTCTAGCAATTGATTGCCTGCTGATAGAGGCGCTTCAGCAATTTCGCGAAGGGTGCACTGATGGAACTAGACGATCTCGCGCGCTAGTAACAACATATTTAACTGGGAGTAAGTTCCAACCGGATTTCGATGAGGAAGCTCGTACCAAATTCTATGAAGATATTCGCTGCGGATTGTTACATCAAGCGGAAGCAAAGAATATGTGGCTTGTTCGCCGCAATCAAAGTACGATGCTTCGCAAAGTATCTAGCGACGACCGCGAGGGTTACACACTTGACGTGCGCAGATTCCACAAAGCGCTTGAAGCAAGTTTTTGCGACTATCTTATAGAGTTGGTGCAGCCTGAGCATCACTCCTTAAGAACAAATCTCTGGATTAAAATGAACCACCTAAGTGGTGTTCGCACTGAACGCGCCGGGTTGTTTGGATAACATGCATGCACCTATTTTACATTGGGAGTACTGCAATTCAGGAGATCTATACACGTGATGGAATATCTAAGAAATCACCCAGAAGCACTAGTTGCCGTGTTGGCGCTTCTCGTATCCTGCATAGCAATCTGGCAGGCACGGGAAGCCCTAAGCGTACAGCGAGAACACAATCACAAATCTCTTTTGCCTATTCATAGTGTTAACCGGCTAACTTATCAGAACAAATTTGGAGTAGAGCTGGAGAATCGGGGTGCAGGTCCAATGATTGTTCAGTCAGTCACTGTTATCGATACTACCAATCCTACTCGAGAAGCAACGTCGCTTATTGAGCTTATGCCTGACCCACTTAAACACGATATGAAGTGGAATGATTACAAGAAAGGTTTGAAAAATGTTGCGCTTCAACCAGGCAAAAAATTTGACCTATTGCTATTTCAAACTAGCGAAAAACCGAGTCTCGAATTTCAGGATAACCGCAATGACATGTGGCGAGCGATCATTCCTCTAAAACTTCAACTTGTCTACGAAGATGTGTACAAAAACAGCTTTGAAACCTCTGAGTATTTCACTATCTACCAAGGTTTGCTTGATGAAGCTGAGAAAAAAGAGAAAGAGACGAGTGAATATAATCAATCGGCCAATTAACAGAAAGGAAAACAGATGCTTGAAACTGAGTTGGACGATAAAGCCAGCCTTATGACACCATCTGGTGGTTCTGGGTAGATCCCTCGATGCCTGCATACCTTCGCCAACCCAATTTGTAGCATTAGCAGAGAATATTGAGCACCCGAACATCCCATGCATGGTATAAAATGAACGCCTGTTCTGGGTGAGCAGATGGTATATCTGATGGCATCTATTTTATCCTGACGGAAATTTATTGTAACAAAACAATGTCTTGGCTTATGTATGCGGTAGAGCCCCTGGCACCACTTAGCGGCTGACTCCATGAAGTCACTACAAGACCAACTTCTCAAGGCCGGCATGGTTGACGAGAAGAAAGCCAAACAGATTCAGAAGCAGCAACGGAAGGAAGCCAGGCAGCAGCCCAAGGGCCAGGCCGCTCAGGAAACTGAAGCCCAACTGCGGGCACGCGAGGCCAGGGCCGAACGCATCGCCCGGGACAAGGAAGCCAACCGCCAACGCCAGCAAGCAGCCAACGAAAAAGCGATAGCCGCGCAGATTAAGCAACTCATCGATACCAATCGAATTGACCGCAAGAACGGCGACATCGCCTACCAATTCACGCACGGCAAAAAGATCAAAAAACTGTACGTCACGCCCCTACTGCAAAATCAGCTCAGCCACGGCCAGATCGCGATTGTGGTAAATGGCGGCAACTACGAATTAGTGCCCACGCAGGTGGCCGACAAAATAAAGCAGCGCGATGACAGCGTTGTGTTGCTGCAGAATGTTGCGGGTACGCAAGAAGTGGATGAAGATGACCCGTATGCAGACTATCAAATTCCCGATGATTTGATGTGGTAGCGCTTGGGTGCCTGGTGGCACCGTCATAAACAAATTAATGGCCGCACCCTTCCAGAATGTAAGCCAATTCAGCCCACTAGAATGATCCGGCCAGCCTAGCACTGCGTTAGTTACCACACTAACGCAGATCAGGACCCGACCATGACCGCACTACCAGCCGCCGCCCCACCGCCGCTGAACCACACGCTCACCGAACTGCCCAGAGCCACTCTGGAAAGCGTGAACCTGATCACTGGCCTCGAGCGCCTGATTCGAAACACCCCGCGCGGTGATGGCCACCCGGTGCTGGTGCTGCCAGGCTACGGCGCCGCCGACGGCTCCACATTCGCCCTCAGACATTTCCTGAAGCGCATCGGCTACCAGGCCCACGCCCTTGGCATGGGCCGCAACGTAGAAGCCGAAGCCGACCGTATTAAAAGCATTGACGACGCCACCCGTTTTCGCGAAAGCATGGTCACTCCCATTATTGAACGCGTAAAAGACATTCACGACCAAACCGGCCAGGCCGTTAGCCTGGTGGGCTGGAGCATGGGCGGCCTGTACGCCCTTGACAGCGCCCGGGAAATTCCCGAACGCATCCGCCAGGTCATCACCCTCGGCTCGCCCTTCGGCGACCCGCGCGGCACCAGCCTGTTCAAGATAATGCGCCGCCTGAGCGGCAGCACCGTACCGATCGACCAGCAGGACTTCTCCAGCTGGCTCAACAAAGCCGCCGCACCCCCCGTGCCCACGCGCGTTATCTACAGCCGGCGCGATGGCATTGTAGGTACCGCAATAGCCCGCTTAGCCGACGCAGAGAACATCGAGTATGTGCAGGTGGACTCCAGCCATATGGGCTTTGCGATTAACGTTAAGGCCCTGGGGGCAGTGGCAGAAGGTCTGGCCGTACGGCCAGACCCGGCAACAACTGAGTAGCGATTATTTTGCCTTTGCTTTCTTCTTAGGCTGCTTGCCCATCATCTTGGCTAACTTTCCGCTGGCTTGCATGCCAGGCACATTGCCAAGAAAATCCATTTTGCCCAGGCCCACGCCATTGTGGCGCAGAATGTTGTACGCCGTAGTAATGTGGAAGTAAAAGTTTGGCAGCGCAAAACCATTCAGGTAATCAGCGCCGTTGAACGTTAGCTTGCCGACAGGAAGCGTCATCACTACTTCACGGCTTTCAGCCCCTTCGAACTGTTTGGCTTTCAATGTGCGGATAAACGCCAGCGTGCGCTTGATGCGGTCTTGCAGCTCGGCAAAGGTCGTTTCATTGTCTTTGAATGCGGGTGGTTCAACACCAGCCAGCCGCGCACAAGCGCCCTTGGCGTTGTCGCTCACCATCTGCACCTGTGACACCAACGGCAACATGTCCGGCGCGAGCCGTGCGTTCACCATGACCGACGAGTCTATACCTCGTGCTTTCGCGTCTTTCTCAGCGGTTTTCAACATCGCGGCTAAATTCTTCAGGTTGTGGGTGTAAACCTGAACGCTCGATTTATACATGGAGTTGGCCATGGAAGTGATTCCTTAGTTGGTGGTTGGTTGAATTCCGGATACAAGTTTACCTATTTCTCCGTGCTATTTTATGAATTGTTTGACCAGTGAGTCGGCTGAGAAAGCAGCTCTCTAGGGGTTGAATAATTAAGTTAACTGTCCCCAGATTCCAGAATGAACAAAAGTTGACAAACCTAGCCGACCCAATGGCATTCTGGTGAATCATTTTGATATATACTGTACGGTAAGTGGATTGGGGGTGCCCGGTCGGCGCTATAGTCTCGGTGGGTTCACCGGGACTTTTCGCTTTCTGGGGCAGGGTAAATCTTCATGCCCACTCCCTCGTAACCCTCACCGACACTTTCTCTTCCACCTTCGCAGTAGAATTTGCATTTTAGAACCTCAAACGCTCGATTGTGTTGATCGGGTTTCAGCGTACTCAGCCCAATTGGCCGAGCGACAAGATCCGCCAGTTGCAAGCCGGAAGACATGGCTTTTTTATCGGAGAATTGGATCTCAAAAGGTAGGTTGATACCTAAACTGTTGTTGCCATCACAGATACGCCGAAATTCCAACTCAAGTTTCTGATCCTCTTTCTTGCCGCGGCATTCGAACACTACGTGTGTTTTTCTCTCACCCTGACTTTTTTCCTCAAGGAAGCCGTGCAATGATTCCATGCAAGAAGCAAGCGCTATGTGATACGGGTTAGAACCTGACTCTCCCCGATTTCTGAGTGCACGCTTATCAATAGTGCAACTAACCAGCACAAAGTTGCTTCGCTCTATTATCCCCGTCAATTGATCAAGAAACTCGAGGTTTTCCTCCTTGCTTTTAAAGATATTGAAAGCGCCAGATTCCTTTCGAATTTCGTTCTCATGCAAAATTATCTGGTCATGACCAAACCAATTGAATTTGAACTTCTCCAATGCAGGGACTATGGCCTCACTGTAGTGGCGCTTATGAAAAATGCAGAATGCCAGAACGAACACGGGGTAGTGCTCATCAATGCTTTTTAGGCCATGATCCCCGCTCTCATCAACATACACGATGTACTTACTAAATTCAGAGCCTACTGAGACTGCAGTAGGCAACTCCTCTGCACTTGGAAACTGACTGTCGGGATCGGTATCAAATAGAGGTAGTTGCTGCTCTTCGCTATTCATCGCTTATGAATACATCAATTCCCAGCCGCATCCAACCCATCCTGGGCGGCGCGCTTGTGGTCCCCCGACAACTTCATGTCAGGCTGTATGAATTCATCGACCAGGCAACGCGGTTCACTAATTTTCCAGCTGCAGTGTTGTATTGCCATTATCCACCCTAAGCAGTGAGCCAATGTAACTTCAGCCTAAAACCCCGAGATATTAGCTTGGCTTACCATGATAAGTCACTATCAATCGTTCAATCGCGCGGCTACTAGCAACATGAATCAACGCACGTTCATTGAGTTCGGCATCACGAATTTCAACCGCGTCTTTGCTGTTCGCCACCGCATACTTATTGAGTTCCGGGGACAGATACCTATTTCTCCGTGCCATTTTATGAATTGTTTGACCAGTGGGTCGGCTGAGAAAGCGGCTCTCTAGGGGTTGAATAATTAGGTTAACTGTCACCAGTTTCGCTAGCTGTACTGTCCAGTTTGGATATCTCTATCTTAAGCGATCTTGCTGGATTTTAGCAGCTAGCTCTACGTTATCGCTTCACGTCAGAGGAAGACTGGGTGAATAGGTATTATGCCCGCGTAGATACCCTGGTGCAGATCGTAGGGCGCGCGTCATAACGGTTTAATTATACCGTTCAGCAGTAACTTACCACTTTTAAGCTGTTGGTAGCCGAACCTGAACTAAGCTGTGAATATGGTAAACCCATTACGGCCGCACAGTTAAAGGGGAATTCATATGAGACACCTTGTCGGTACTCTAGCTATTTTATTGGCGTTCAATGCCTCCGCCGAGCTCAGCTCCCACATGCAAGCCGCTTACAAATTGCTTGAGGTAAGCCGATCAGAAGAGGTTCTTGAGCAATCAATAGAACAGATGGCGGAACTGGAGCTGCAAAACAATCCTACATTGTTGCCTTATCGCAAGGTGTTACGAGAGTACTACGCTGAAGTATTAAGCTATGAAAGCCTTCGTGATGAGTATGCATATGTTTATATGGACCATTTTTCAGAAGCAGAGATTCATAAATTGATCGAATTTCATGAATCCCCAGTTGGTCAGAAGCTTATGACCGCGCAGCCAATTATTCTGCGCCAAACTACTGAAATGGGCCAGGAGAGGGTTATGAGCAGGCTGGATGAGCTTCGTGCTCGCATTGAAGATGAAGCCCGGCGTATTGCAAGGGATAACGAACTGGGTAGTGTTGAGTAATATTGCTCTAAGTAAAATACTTTAACTTTAATGCTGTATGTATATACAGTATAATGGCGCTCTCCATGACAAGGAAAGCAGCCCATGAACGCCATTGTAAAACTTCCTCCGCCTTCTTCTCACGCCACTAGCATCGAAATTCTGGAACAACAGATTACGCAGCTGGCGGCCAATATTAATGCCGCTAACTATCGCTTACTGGTGCTAATCGCCGAATTCGACAATCAGCGCGGCTGGGCAAGCTGGGGCTGCAAATCGTGCGCACACTGGTTGAACTGGAAGTGTGGTATTGCTTTGGGTGCAGCTCGTGAGAAGGTTCGCGTGGCGCATGCGCTAGCGGGCTTGCCGAAGGTGGCCGCGGCGTTTGCCAGTGGACAGTTGAGTTATTCCAAAGCGCGGGCGATTACGCGCATCGGCAGTTCTGAAAACGAAGACACTTTGCTAATGATTGCCGAGCATGGCTCGGCGAGCCATATTGAGAAGACGGTGCGCCATTTCAGGCGCGTTACCAAAGAGAAGGCGCAAGCCGAACATGACAAGCGTTCGCTGAAGTATTACTGGGACGATGAGGGTAAGCTGGTGGTGCAGGCAACCTTGAGCGCTGAGCAAGGTGCTGTTTTTCTGAAGGCTTTGGATCTTACTGTTACCCGGCTGGAAGAAGACGAGTGGAAGACGGAGCAGGAAGCAACGAAAGCGGGCAAAACCGTTTCCGCGGAAACGTTACCGATCAGGAAAAAGCGGTTGCGCGCTGATGCACTGGCGATGATGGCGGAGGACCAGCTTGCGCATTCGGGTGAGGCATGCAAGACGGCTGATCGTTACCAGGTGTTGATTCATGCCGATGTTTCCAGGGGTTTACCCCGCTATGGCCTGGATGACGGGCCGTCCCTGGCGGAGGAAGCGGTAAAGCGCGTGTGTTGTGATGCCAGTGTGAGTCATGTGGTGTCTCGTGATGGTGAGCCGGTTTCGATCGGGCGTAAGTCGCGCACTATTCCGCCTCCAATGCGCCGTGCATTACAGCTGCGCGATGGCGGTTGCCGGTTTCCCGGGTGTTGCAGTGCGCGCTTTGTGGACGGGCACCATATACAGCACTGGTCAGAAGGCGGGGAAACCAGCCTTGAGAACCTGGTGCTGTTGTGCAGGCATCATCACCGGATGGTGCATGAGGGTGGGTTTTCGGTGGTTCGGGCGTCAAGCGGGGAGCTGGTGTTTCATCGGCCGGATGGGCGGCGAGTGCCCGAGGCGCCTGAATTGAATGCGCCCGACGTTGAATTACCGGCGGTACCGGCTAGCAAGTGGTACTGGAAAGGTGGGCGCATGGACTACGGCCATGCGGTGGAGGTGTTGGCGCTGCGGCGAGAGCGGGCAAACTCCCGCAAACAGGCTGAGAGCTAATCTAAATCGTCAGAATTCTGCGCAGCAGGCCGTCTTCATGCTTGGTACGCTCGCGGGTTAGCAGCAGCTCATTGATTTGCTCTTCGATGGCATCGGCCACTTGTTCGCGAATGCCGTGCAGTTCGGTTTTGCTTAGCGCCTTGCCCTTGTATTCATTAAGATCGATTGGTTCGGCAAAGCCCAGGTAGACGCGTTCGGGCTTGGGCCACAGTGTACCCAGCGAGCCAATGGGAATGGGCGGCAGCATGTCTGCGCGGGTGTCGTCGTTCAGTACGCCCAGGCTTTTCAGCAGTTTGCCCACCGGGCTTTGCGGCAGGTCTTTGCCTTCCAGCAGGTGGCCGTAGAATTCGTCCGGGCCGATCATGCCGAAGGGTTGAATGGTGTAGCCGTGCTTGGCGGCCAGGCGCACAAAGCCGTGGCGGTCTTTCCATTGCAGGGTATAAATCTGGTCGGCCGGCTTCACTGCCTCGTGCGCGCCGCCCGGGAACACCATCAGGTCCTGACCTGCCTCCATCAGCGCACTGCACACTTCCGGGTGGCCCATTACACCACCGAATTTCAGGATGTTCTTCGCCATGGATTCATTAGCGAACAGGAAGCGGTCGCCCAGGCCGCGCAACCAACGCTCGTAGCGAGACAGCATTAATGGCGCCAGAATGTAGCCATCCAACGCAAACAAAGAGTGGTTAGCCACAAACAGGCAGGGCTTTTTGGCGAGGTTTTGCTCGCCGATCACCAGCGGGTTGAAAGAACGCGTCACCACAGCGTGGATCAACTCCAGTTGCCAGCCATACGGCGGCTGGGCCGCCAACGCCGCACTGATGTGGGCCTGCAATGCCGCTTCATCGGCGAGTGGGTCGTTGTTCTTGTCCATGATCGACATTGTGCTTACCGGGCCAGCCTGGATTATTCAGAGCCTATTATACTTGGGCTTTCTTACCAGCGTGCAATGCCCGGCTGACAGGCTCGCCCTAAAATAGGCGCATAACAACAACCGGTGGGCCGCAAATGACCGTAGAAATAGAATCCGCAGTAGATACAGAAGCTCAACAACTGGCTGGCATCCGTGACTGGGTAGCCGGCAACCTGGGCGGTGAAGTACAGGAAATTACCCGGCTGGAGCGCTGGCGGCCGCAGTGGAAGGTAGTGTACGAAAGTGGTGGGCAGTCCCAGGCTGTGCTGTTTCGTGGCAACCGCCCAGTGGCCGGCAACAGCGACCTGAAGTTTGAGATGGATGTGATGCTGGCACTGGGTGCCAATGGCATCCAGGTGCCGGCCATTCACGGTTGGTCGGATTCACCCAAGGCTTTCGTGATGGACTGGGTGGACACCGAAGACCGCGACCCGGGTATGCTGCACACCGCCATTGCCAACCCCACCTCGTTGAGTGACGAGCGCTGGCAGGCACTGTTGAACTATATGGAGCATCTGGCCGCAGTGCATGCCGTGCCGCTGGATCAGTTTACCCACATCAAACGGCTAAGCCATGTGCCTCAAGGGCCGAAGCAGATTGCCCTGCACACCACTGAACGCATGTACTCAGCAGGCCAGCACATGGGCCACATTGACCCGCCACTGGAATTTTTGCAGCACTGGTTGCGCCGTAATGTGCCGGAGCACCGCAAGGAGGCCAGCTTTATCAGTGGTGACGCCGGTCAGTTTATGTCGGCCGGTAGCGAGGTACTGGCGTTGCTCGACTTTGAGATCGCCGCCTTCGGGGACACACACTGGGACCTGGCCTGTTTTCGTGGCCGCCACCCGCTGGAGAACATGGGCAACATACCGGAGCTGTACCGCCGCTATGGGGAGATCACCGGTGAACCGGTGGATTTGCCGGTAGTGGCCTACCACACGGTGAACTTTCTGCAGCTGTCGGCCATTGGTGCCACGTTTTTCATGAACCCGACCGCGCACGGCGCGAACTGGATTGAAGGCGTTCTGGAGTACGCCAGTATTACCCGCCGCGCCTACGAGGCCATTGCCGAGCTGCAGGGCACTACCCTGGACTACGAGCTGCACTTGCCCGAGCCCGACATCAAACGCTGGGAAGACTCCGGCCTGAGCAAACTAATGACAGATATCGAGCACCTGCAAACCACAACCGCGTTTGCCCCGTGGGAACGTGATTTGATGCACTCAATTCCGAAGTTTCTGCGCAACCACGCGCGCTACCGCGACTGGTTCGAGCGCGAAACCGTGCGCGATATTAGTGAACTAACGGGTGAAGAATGCCGCGACCTGGCGCAAGCTGAAGCGGTAGCCATGGAGCATATCGCCGATGACAATGCCGCGCTGGATGAAGCCTGGGTGCAACTGATGCACCGCCGCCTGGTGCGCTTTTCCATGTTGATCGCCGGTACCGACCCGGATGAGAGCAACCCATTGTTTCATCGCCTGGAGCCGATACTGTAATAGGCTGGCTGATGCTTAGCCCGACGCTATTACATCATCCGACTGGGTGCGTGAGTTAGGCCGGTTGCGCACGGCTTCGGCCACCCGGTACAGCGGCTCGCGCAGCATATCGATCGCCTCGGGCGGGGTGTTACTTTGTTCCAGGGCCTGGTACATGCACCGCAGCCACTGGTCGCGTTCTTCCGGGCCAATCCAGTAGGGCTCGTGCGGCTCGGTCATGCACACGGTGCCGTATTTGTCGGCGTACAGCGGCGGGCCGCCCATCCAGCCAATCAGGTATTCGGCGAGCTTTTCGCGCATTGGGGTCAGGTCTTTGGCGTGCATGCGGCGCAAGGCTGCGTGCTCCGGGGCTGACTCCATCAAATCATAAAAGGTGTTCACCAGCGTGCGAATGCCGTCTTCACCAAGAATTTGGTAGGGGGTTTGAGGTGTTGTGCTCATCGTCTAGTCCATTCGGGCGGACAGCAAATCCAGAAAATCGCCCACTGTGGCGATGCTGCTGAACTGGTCGGGTGACAGGCGCTTGTCACTGAGTTCCCCGATTTGCTGCATAATGTCTACTGCGTCAATGCTGTCCATGCCCAGATCATCATACAGGTGTGCCTCTGGGTGAATCTGCTCCGGTTGAATGTCAAAGTCGCTAATGAGTATGCCTCGTAATCGCTCGGTTAAGTCATTCTTACTCATTGTCGAAACCGCTGTAATGCCCCTGTAAATCAACGCCCAGTATAGTCGCAGCCGGGAAAGCGCTCAATCACTGCGCTGTCGCGATCAGCGTTTCCAGCTGCCGGGTGACGGCCTGGGAATGTTCGCGTTGTTGACGCGAGTCGCTGCACGCCGCAGAAGGCGCAACAGCGGGTAACTGCGTAAAACGATAGTCCACGCGGGTGGGCGGTATGCGGTACCACGGCTCGCCCCGGGTCAGGGTGCTTGGGTGGCAGCGAATGGCAACCGGAACAATTCGGGCACCCGCTTTCAGCGCAACCAGTGCCGGGCCGCGCCTGAAAGCCAGGCCAGCCCCGGGTGCCGTACGCGTGCCCTCTGGAAACATAATTACCTGGCGCCCTGCGCGCAGGCGTTGTTCGCAGGCTGCCAGCATAGCCGCGGTATCTGTGTTTGGGATGTAATCCGAGCACCGAACGGCCCAACGGGTAGCCGGGTGGTGCCAGATCCGGCTTTTCACCACGCAATCCGCTTGTGGAAAGCGGTAAATCAGAAACAGCACATCGATCAGGCTCGGGTGGTTGGCAATAATCAGGGCGCCCTGCGCCGCACTGGCCGGCTCGCCCAGATAGCGATATTGCAGCAAACCAAGCGTGCGCATCAGCCCAATGAAGAAGCCACAGGCCCCACCGGTTAGCGCCCGCGCGGCGCTCCGCCGACGGTCAAGGTCACGCCTGAACAAGGCAATTGCCGGGTAGGCAAGCAGGCCCAGCACCAGGCCACCGGCGCCAAACACGAAAAACGCCAGCGCGGTGGCTAGCCCACGCCAGAGCCGGTTCGGTGCTATGGGAGATACAACGGCCAGGATATTCAAGGGGAAATTCTTAAGCTTGTTTGCCAGGGTGGCAACTCCTAAAATGCAGTGTAACCAAAACCTGTGATCCGAGCTAGCAAGTGCAAGACCTGCGATTGATCGACTTCGAGCTGAGCTGTGCGGCGGGCGTCAATCGCGAGGCAATTCAAACCGCCCTGCGGGAACGCCGTAGTGGCCTGTCACCCAATACACTGGCGCATTCCTCGCTGGACACGCCAATTGGCCGGGTAAGCGCGCTTGATGAGCTCAACACCAGCGACGTGTTGCAGCAATGGCAAAGTCGTAACAATGCCCTGGCCTTGTTATGCCTGCGCCAGGAACGCTTCGCCGACAGTTGCCAGGCTTTGATTAAAGCCCACGGGGCCGATCGCATCGGTATTGTAGTGGGCAGCAGCACCTCCAGTATTGATCGCACGGAAGCCGCCTTTCGGCAAACCGCGGCCGACGCCGAGCGCTTCGACGAAGAGTATCGACAGCCCTGGATTCATAATCCGCATGCACCGGCCATGTTCACCGCTCACACTCTGGGAATCAGTGGCCCCGCCATCACCGTCAGCACCGCCTGTTCGTCGTCGGCCAAGGTATTTGCCACGGCCAGCCGCTGGCTGCACAGTGACCTTGTGGATGCGGTGATTGTTGGCGGGGTGGATTCACTGTGCCTCAGTGTGCTGCACGGTTTTCATTCTTTGCAACTGGTCAGCAATACCCCGTGCAGGCCTTATGATGCCGGTCGCGACGGTATTAACCTGGGCGAAGCCGCCGGCTTCGCCATTGTCGGCCATGCCAAAAATGCGCCCAAGGAAAGCGTTCGGCTGCGAGCCTATGGGGAGAGCTCGGATGCGCACCACATGTCTCACCCCCACCCGGAAGGCCTGGGTGCGGAGCTCGCCATTCGCCAGGCGCTGCAGCGAGCCGGCATGGACAGCAACGCCATCGACTACGTCAGCCTGCACGGCACGGCCAGCCAGGCCAACGACCTGATTGAAGGCCAGGTGATGGCACGGGTTTTTCCAGAGCATACATTGGCCTCCTCCACCAAGGGTTGGACCGGGCATACATTGGGGGCCGCTGGCATCGTTGAGGCCATTCTTGCCTGCGAAACACTATTGGGAGGAGTCATACCCGGTACTCTGCACCTGGAGCAGCACGACCCGGACATACCGTTTAAGGTAATGAACGACAACTCTGAACAGCAGGCACAAACGGTTATGTCCAATTCCTTCGGTTTCGGCGGCAACAACAGCAGCCTGATTTTCAGTGTGGCCTCTGCATGAAAGTATTTGTCACCGGCCTTGGCATTTGGAGCCCGTGGTTTGCCAACCACACCGAGTTCACCGCGGTGATGCAAAGCGACCAGCTGCCAGAAGCCAGCAGCACAACACCGAAGCCCGAATTGATTCCCAAAAACGAGCGCCGCCGTGCGCCCTTGTGTGTGCGTTTGGCGGTTGAAGTGGCCAGCCAGGCTGTTGCCGATGCCGGCCTGGATGCCAGTGGCCTGGCCACTGTATTTGCCTGCGGCCTGGGTGATACCGCCATAACCGCCAACCTGTGCCGCGCTTTGTGCACGCCTGAGCAATTGATTTCTCCTACCAAGTTTCACAATTCGGTGCATAACGCAGCCGCTGGCTACTGGACCATCAGCACCCGGTGTATGGAAACCGCCAATGCGGTATCAGCTTTCGACAAAACCGTGCCGGTCGCCCTGCTCGAGGCAGCCAGCCAGGTGGAAGTGGAGCAACGGCCGGTGTTACTGGTGATGTACGACGATGCGCCGGAGCCCATCCTGCGGATGCCGTTTAATTGCGACGCCCCGTTTGCAGCCGCCCTAGTGCTGGCGCCAGAACCTTCGCAGGCCACCAATCCAGCTCTGGAACTGCATACCACTCACATGGAGGCCCAGGCGGGCTGGCCCACATGGCCGGAGAAAAGGCTTAGTGCGCTGTACAATAACAACCCTGCCGCCCGGGTGTTACCGCTACTGCAGGCAATTGCGCCAGTCCTCGGCCCGCCCGACGTAAGCGAACTGACCATGCCATTGAGCAGCACCGTCAGTCTGTCAATTAACATTAGTAACTAAAGAGTTTGTTTGTGCATGATGACTAGTGAACCAGCATCAACGTTCGATGTATGCATTCTCGGCGGCGGGCTGGCGGGTCAGGGGCTTGCTCTGCAGTTGCGCAGCTGTTTGCCGGAGCTGCGTATTCTGGTGGTTGAACGCAACCGTTTCCCGCTGCCGGCGGCGACCGCCAAGGTGGGTGAATCCACGGTGGAAATTGGTGCGCATTATCTCGACACCGTGCTCGGCCTGAAACACCATCTGCAAAATTCGCAATTACCCAAGTTTGGGCTGCGCTGTTTTTTTGGCCCGAATCAAGACGATTTTGCGCAGCAGGACGAGATCGGCCCGAGCGATGTATTGCCGGTACCCACTTACCAGATAGACCGCGGAATATTGGAAAATCACCTGGCCGAAAAACTTGAGCAGCAGAGTATTGAGCTGCGCGACCAGTGCGTGGCCAGTGCAATCGAGCTGAATGCCGACGAAGCCGGTCATAGGGTGCAACTGGCTGATGAAGTGATCCGCTGCCGCTGGCTGGTGGACGCGGCCGGCCGTCGTGGGCTGCTCAAAAAGCAACTTGATCTGCACCGTGACAGCGAACATCGTGGCAGCTCGGTCTGGTTCAGAGTGGCCAACAGTATTCAGGTGGACCAATGGAGTGACGATCAAAGCTGGCAGCAACGCTGTTGCGAGCAGCGCCACCAGCAGCGATATCTGAGCACGGTGCATCTAACCGGCGTGGGCTACTGGGTGTGGTTGATACCGCTGAAGGGTGGAATCACCAGTGTTGGCATTGTATTTGATCCAGACATTCATCAGCTGGAGGCGCTCAAAGACTACCCACGCGCACTGGCCTGGCTGGCCGAGCATCAACCTCGGCTGGCTCAGGAACTGCAGGGAGTGGAACCGCTGGACTTTCGCTTTTTAAGCCAGTATTCCTACGACTGCCAACAGGTTTTTTCCAATCAACGCTGGGCCCTGGTGGGTGAAGCCGGCCTGTTCCTTGACCCATTCTACTCACCGGGCTCCGACTTCATTGCTATTGCCAACGGTTATACATGCGACCTGATACGACGTGACTGTCTGGGTGAAGACATCCAGGTACGAAGCCTCGTGTACCAGAAACTGTATGACTCCTACTACCGCAGCACACTGACACTGTTCAAACAACAGTACGGAGGCTTTGGTGATTTCCGCATGATGAGCCTGAAATTACTCTGGGACCAGCCCTACTACTGGGGGGTGCTGGCCTGGCTGTATTTTACCGAGCGGTATCTGGACATTCGTTTTATGCAGAAGGCCAATCAGTGCCTGTTTCGAATCCGCGAAATCAATGATCGGGTACAGGCCGCATTTCAGCAGCGTGCCGGGCAGAAATGTGTGCTGGAGCCGCAGTCTCGATTTACCGACATCTACAATGCGCCCGGTTTTCTGCAGCTGAATTCCCAGCTGTTGGATGGCAGCGAGGCAAACCGCAGCCTGGAACGGCTGGAAACTAATATTGCCCTGCTGAGTGATCTGGCCGAGGCCATTTTGGCTCTACTTGATGAGGCGCCACAGGAACAGCCGCAAGGCCTGACCGAGCAATTACGCGCTGCCCTGGGCTAAGGCCAACTGCCGGCACGAGTGATGCCATACGACAGCGCCGCACCAAGGCTGACGCTGATGCCCAGGGCCGACAAGGCCGGTAGTGCTGACAGGCCAAGCGTAACAAACACCACCATGGTTGACAGGGCGCACACCATAATTGCCCGTGCACTTGCCAGGCGCCCAAACACGTCTTGTTCTTCACGGCAGCGAAACAAGGCATAGTCCAGGCCAATACCCAACACCAGCAACAGAGCAACCAGGTGGTATATGGTTAACGGCCCGCTGAACTGCAGCAGCAACAGTGCAGTTGTCAGCAAAGCGCCTCCAACACTGCACAAACACCATAACCCGCGTCTTACACCCAGCCTGATGATTAGACCAACAGCAACCAGCAGGCCGGCAATCGCCAGCAAGTCGATGACTTGACTGCGGTATTGCATAACCAGCTCATTGGATGCCGCTTTCTGATCCAGCATGATTACGGATGGGTCCTGGCTGAACATGGCTGTTAGCTCGGCCGGGTTTCGCAAGTCATACAGCCGGACATGGGCACGCCAGCCATTGGCGGTCTGTTCCAGATGGCTGCCAACAAATTCCCGTAACGGCGTCTTTAGAAGTTGCGAATCACTGAGCAGTGGTTGGGTTCTGGCACGCTCAGCATCTTCAAGAAATGCGCCGAAGGCCGGTGTTGCCATTCCTTCGGCAGCGGCCGCTTGTTCAAGGCGGGCGGCCAGCTCTGCGGAATGCGGGATGCTGGCCCGGCGCTGCAGCTGCCGTTGCTCAGACGGCAGCACCTGGCTGATACTGCTGTAAGCACCCAGCTCCAGGCGCCGCTGTGCCTGGCGTAGCCGCGCACTCAGCCGCTCGCTGGCTTGTAACAGGGGCTGCAGTTCAGCGTGCTCCAGAACCAGACTGTAGCGCGGGTCCGGCATACCAATACTGCTGGCGTAGCTCGCTTCTCGCTTAAGCAAGCTGGCGGGCACTGGGCTCAGGTCCGACAGATCATGGCTCCAGATTGACCGCTCGGAAGTAAGCGGCCAGGCCAGGCCCAATCCAAGCCCGACCACAAGCAGCGCTGGCCAGAACCTGAGCGTTGCAGTGCGGCCCACCGCTGTGGAAGCCTGTTGGACTGTTGCGTGCAGCTCGCCCGGCATCATAGCCGGCACTACGTATCGGGTGCAAAGGGCAGCCACCAGCAGGCCGGACGCTGTAAACACACCCAACTGCGCCAAACCCTGTGAACCCGCCATGGCCATGGCCAGGTAAACGGCAATAGTGCTTAGCACACCCAGCCGTATAGTGGGCCATACCTGCCTGGCGGCCTGTTGCAGAGTGCGCCCCCTGGCGTGGTGGAATAAGTGCAGTGGGTAATCGATAGCCACTCCCAGCAGAGTGAAGCCGAAAGCGAGGGTAATACCGTGTACCCGCTCGAAGCCTAACACCAGCGTCAACAGGCCGGCCAGAGCGGCGAACAGTAATGGCACCGCGCCCAGCAACACCAATCGGGCGTCGCGCAGAAACACCAGCAACAAAAGCAGCAATAAGCTACTGGCCAGAATACTGCGCCAGCGTGCCTCCTGTTGTATATGAGTTGCCATTTGCGCGGAAATTGCCCCCATGCCACCAAGCTCCAACTGCAAGCCAGCGGCTGCAAATTGTTGCGCAAACCACTCGCTTGTGGCCGCGTACAGCGTTTGCTGCGCGGCGACATCAAACGCGGCGGCGGATGATTCGGCCAGCAACAAACTGTGGCCATCAGGGGTCGTCCACTGCCCACCCGTGGCAGCACCACCTACGGTTGGCAAAGCTTCAAACAGTTCACGTAAACTCAAATACGGATCGCGTGCGGCAATCTCGAGAAGCTCCGGGTCCTGCAACAATTCCAACTCGTCCCTGAGCCCGGCAAACGCCGCCTGCAGACCGGCCACGCTGTAATCGCTGGCGACTAGCAGAAAACGGACATCGGCCAACTGTTGCCAGGCCTTGGCAAGATCAATGTCGCTCAGTGAGGAGCGCACGGTACTGTATAGGCCGCTTTCACGCAGCGATTCAATGACATTGGATAACTGGGCCTCCGTTGGCGCTTGTGAATCCGGGCCACGTACGGCCAGAACCGTTAGATTGGCCGCCGCGGGTTGTTCCAGTTGTTGCAGCAGCAGTTTTTGCGCGGGGGTTTGCGCAGCCGGCAGAAAATCAGCCAGCGAATAACTGATACTTATTTGTGATGCAATGAACAGCCCCAGCAGGGCAGCCACGAACAGGGCCAGAGCCAAGCGCCCGGCCTGCAGGCTCACGGAGACTCTGCGGCCGCAAACCGCATGCTGCTTGTTGTGCGTTTGTTTACCTGCCGTTCCAGGGCCAGCAAGGTCAACTGCCGGCCGCTTAAGATCAGTTGCTCGGTTTTCGTCCCCTGCTTGCTGGGGCGCCGCGAATCTGCTCCGGGCTGTGCCGTTTCCTGATACAGACGAATTGCCCAGCCTTCACTGCTCTGATAACAGCTGACATTTTGTATGCCGGCAAGCAAACCGGGGTCCCGCCTGGCAACGGCCGCCATAAGCGTATGCAACCAGCCGAGAGTATGCCCTTGGGGAAGTTTGATGGTACGAACCTTTCCCCTGGCGTGAACCTCTGCCTGCTTACCACTCAGAATAAATTGCCGCTGCCTGGGTTGCTGTTCCTGCTTGATCATACTGCCGTCGTGATGCCGGTATTCCAGCAAGCCCGATGATTCGGCCGGCTTGGCCAACAGGGTGCTATAGCGGGTTTCTGTGTAACGCAGCTGCAAGTCTTGCTCAGCCCTTATTGATTCAAGCGACAAAACCGGCAAGCGCTCGCACGCGATGGGCTCACCGGGCAAGGCCATCGCGGCCTTGGCTGAGAACAGGGCAAGAGAAAGTAGGCTTATGGTCAGACTGCAGCGGTTCACATTCAGCCACCTTTTCGCTGGCGAACAAACTCTGCCAACAGGCGATCGCGCGGCAGTTTGCCGGTTTCCGAACGGGGCAGCGCGTGTACGAAGTTAATGTGCCTGGGGACCAGCGCCGGGTCAACAAACCGGCGCAGATGCGCCGCGATGGCACGTCGATCAGCCGGTTCGCCGACCACAAGTGCCGCCAGACAATCACCGCGGGCAGCGTCATGGCGTGCGCCGGCAAGCTCTGGTGGCACAATAAAAACAGCGGCATCCAGCACTCCGTCAGCTTGCAGCAGAACCTGATTCAACTGCTGCAGTGATCCGCGTTTGCCGGCAATGTTCACCATGTCGCTGGCCCGCCCGGCCAGGCGGAAGCGCTTTCCTGCAGTAAACTCCAGCCGGTCCTGCAGGGCCACCGGCTCGGCGAGGTGCGCAGCATGCAGAAGATTGTCATCGGCGGAGAAATTAAACGCCGAAAACAATTGCCAGTCTTCGTCCACAGCCGGGTTACGATACGCTAACGAGCCCGCTTCACTGCAACCGTAAATCTCGCACATACTCGCAGCGAACTGGTCCTCAACCTGTTTGCCCAGCGCCGGGTCCAGAGGTGCGGTAGCGCTCAGCACAATGTCGGCCTTGGGAAAATTCAGCCCACTGCTAAGCAGCGCGCGCAAATGCACCGGCGAGGATACCAACACCCGTGGTGGCGGTAATAACTGCAGCGCCTGCTGCACGTCGCGTGGGAAAAGCGGCTGCCCGTCAAATACAGTCAGACTGTTCAACAGTGGCAGCAGAATAGAAGTTTCCAGACCGTACATATGCTGACCGGGCACGGTGGCCAACATCGAGTAATGCGGCTTCTCACCCAACATGTAGCTGGCGTTCAACTGAGTGCTGGCATAAAAGGTATGCCAGCTTTTTTTGATTGCACTGGGCGTACCCGTAGACCCCGATGTAAACACAATTGCGGCCAGCTGGTCGCCCGGCAACACGGGAACGTCGTTGACTTGAGGCCTGTTCGGCCCGGCGGCAACTGCCAATAACGGCCGGATATCCTGTGACCGAACATCGGCAATAACCGGCGCGCCGTCGTGAACAATATAAGCCCCCGGGTAGCTGGCACAGAGCTCGCGCTGCAGGCCTTCGCCACGCCCCGGCGGCAGTAGATTACTTTGCCCGCGCAACAGGGCTGCACAGAAGCACAACAGAAAATGATAGCGGCTGGCGCAGAGATTCAGCACGTAGTCCGCATCTGGCAGCTGTTTGGCCAGGCTGGACAGCTGACACAAAAATTCAGCTGTCGTTACGACTGAGCCATCGGCTGCCAATACAATCGGTGAGGCAGGGTCACGCTGCAGCAACGGGTAGTTGTTGCCAGCGGCTGGCATGGCCTGCAGGTTAGGCTGCTTTACTTTGGTGAATGAACTCACACAGGGTTCGCAGAGATGCAAAAGCCTCTTTTACACCGTCGTCTTCAGCCTGCATTTCAACACCGTATTTTTGCGAGACTGCAAGCGCTATTTCCAGAGCATCAATGGAGTCCAGCCCCAGCCCTTCGCCAAACAAGGCTTCCTGCGGGTCAATTTCATCGGCCGAAACATCTTCGTCCAGATCCAGACAAGACACGATCAGCTCGGCAAGTTCCTTTTCTTGTGGCGACTGCTCGGACATACAACTCCTTAGTATTTTTGACCTTTTTTGGGGCGAGCAAAGTGTATAACATACATTCAGTCAGTTGTAGACGCGGTGTAGAAATTCCACCCAAATGCCATTCAGTCAGGCCACCATCAAGCCGGTAATCGCCAGCGAAGAGCGTCTTCAGCTGGCCACGTTTCTCCCGCAGGCGTTTCAGCGCAGCCAGCGAGAGGCCTGCTTTAGCATCCCATTAGCCGCGCAATTCAGCACCGGGCAGGCCGAAACCTGGGCAATAGACCAGTGTCTGGAGTACAAAAAGCTTGCAGATATTCACGCGTCTCTGGGGCAGGATTACGCCTGTCTTCAGGTGCAGAGGTCAGGCCCTCTGCACAACATGCGGGCCATTACCCGACAGTGTTACCAGGATTTACTGGCTGTTTGCCAGGAGCTGGACTACCCCTTTTTCGTGAAGTTCTGGAACTACGTACCGGCCATCAACCAGGGTGCTGGTGACCAGGAAACCTACAAACAGTTTTGTGTGGGCCGGGCCGAAGCCATGCAGAGCATGGGCGTGCTCGATGAGTATGTCCCGGCCGGTACCGGTGTGGGTTGCGAACAGGCTTATGGCCTTACCGTATGCGCCCTGCTTGGCCGGCAGCAGCCGACAGCGATTGAGAACCCGCGACAGATCAGCGCCTACCAGTACCCACGGCAGTACGGGCCGAGGAGCCCGTCGTTTTCCCGTGCTACCGTTCTGGAAAACGCCAGTCGACGGATTATGTTTTTATCCGGCACGGCTGCAATAAAAGGCCATGAGTCGCTCCACGAATGCGACAGCTTGGCGCAATTACAGGAAATTCGCAAAAACCTGGACGCGATGCTGCACAATGCCGGCCTGCCAGAGCTAAGCGAATTCGCCGCAAGCGCGCATCAGAATGGCCATTGCATGCGCCTATACGTGCGGCCAGGGGACAAGCAAGACGCTATCATTGAACAGTTTCCAATGGTAATGCCCGAGCTTGCCGCTGCGCAGATTTACTCAGCCGATATTTGCCGGGCCAACCTCCTGGTTGAGTTGGACGGTATAATGTGGTCAGAATCACCGACAAGGAGGCCCAGAACATGAACAACTCTATTGCTTTTTCAAACGGCTTGCTGCTTGCCTTCCTGCTGCTTTTTTCAGCGCAATCACAAGCCGCCAAGGTCATGAATATTGAAGACTCGGTGGTGCCCGATGGATTCTCCGCACAAGATGTTGCCGCAACCATCATTGAAGTGGGCGGCAAACGCGGCTGGAAATTCAGAAAAGTGGCTGACGGGCATATGGAAGGCTTACTGCACGTGCGCAGCCATATGGCAAAAATTGATGTGCGTTTCAGCGCCAAGTCCTACAGCCTGCTGTACAAGGACAGCAATAACCTGAAGTACAAAGAGGGCAAGATTCATCGGGCGTACAACAAATGGGTTAAAACGCTTGATACCGATGTACAGAATGCTCTCAGTCTGAAAGCCTTTAAATGACCGTTATGCGCTGGCTAGTCCTGGCCAGCGTACTCGCCAGCCTGTCGGCGTGCGAGCTGTTGAAGTTACGCGACGACCTGGAACAGCTGTACGACAGTGTTAGCATTATCAGCGGCCAGGTTGAGTCGGAACTGAAAGGGCAGGCCATTGCGCTGCTGGCAAGCCAGTCGGCAAGCGACGGCACCCTGACTGCGCTGGACTATCGCTTTCCAGACCGCTCCGGACGCTTTAACTTCCAGCAGGTGCAGGGGCATTACCAGCTTTTTGCATTCCTCGATCAAAACGGCGATTTTGTTTATCAAACAGGTGAACCGGTTGCCAGGGCGAATGAACCGCTGCGGCAAAACCGTCTTGGAACTGACAGCGATGCATGGCAAATCAACCGCCTGCAATTCACCACGCAAAGCACTGCCGAGCGCCTGCCATTCAATGCAGATGTGTCGGTAGGCGGCCTGCAACAGTTTGACCGAACAGTGCGTAACATGGGCGTTCCGGTGGATTTCAACGACCCACGATTCAGCGCCGAAGCAATCGCCAGCGGTATGTGGGAACCCTCACGCTGGGCGCTGGAGGTGGGTTACGGTTTCTACCTGACCGAGAGCTGGGCTGACGGCTCGAATGACCGGCCTTTATTGATTATGGTTCACGGCATAAATGGCTCTCCCAAAGTGTTTGAACAGCTGCTGGAGAAGTTGGAGACCGCACCGTATCGCATCGCGCTATACCATTATCCGTCGGCCATGAGTATCGACGACAATGCTTATGTGCTGTCGCAAATAGTGGACGAGCTGTTAATTCGGGTGCCCGGGCAACAATACTCAGTGCTGGCACACAGCATGGGCGGCCTGGTGGCCAAGCGGTTTATCCACATGCAACACCGCGCCGGCAACAGCGATGCTTTGCAGCACTTCATATCAATCTCGGTGCCCTGGCTGGGACATAAAGTCGCCGAAACCGGGCTTGAATACTCACCGGTTGAGGTTCCGGTCTGGCAGGATATTGCACCCAGCAGCCGCTTTATCCGTTTGTTGCGCACCTTTGAGCTGCCGGCGCCTATCGATTACACCATGTTGTTCAGTCATGAGGGCAATAGCCTGTTGCAGGGTGAACCTAACGACGGGGTAGTGGCACTGCGCTCACAACTCGACCCTTTAATGCAGGACCGGGCGCAGCGCCTGGTTGGGGTAGATGAAGACCACGTGGGTATATTGACACACCCAAGAACCATCGCGGCAATTGAACAGGCCCTAGCAGAGCCGGAAAATCAGTGATGTGTTGACGCCACCAAAGGCGAAATTGTTCGACATGAAGTATTCGCAGCTCAGCGGCCGGCTGGACTCGCGAATGTAATCCAGATCGGCGCATTGTGGATCGATAGTGTCCAAATTGATTGTGGGCGCCACCCAGCCTTCCCGCAGCATCATGATGCCTAACCAGGCTTCTATTGCGCCGCAGGCACCCAGCGAATGACCGATATAACTTTTCAGCGAGCTGAAAGGTACGGCGCGCTGAAACACATCGCGGGTCGCCTGACTTTCGGCAATGTCACCGCGTTGCGTTGCGGTACCGTGGCCACTGACAAAGCCGATGTCGTCGGCCGCGAGACCGGCATCATCCAGCGCCGCTCGCATTACGGCCGCCATGGTGTGCTGTTCAGGCTGGGTAAGGTGAACGCCATCGGTATTCGTTGCAAAACCAACCACTTCCGCCAGCATCGGCGCACCCCGTGCCAAAGCATGTTCGCGTTCTTCCAGAACCAGAGTGGCCGCACCTTCGCCGATGACAAGACCATCGCGGGCCTGGTCAAATGGCCGCGGCACCCAGTGCGGTTTGTCGTTTGCGGTACTGGCGGCGTATAACACATCGAATACAGCGGTCTGTGTGGGGCACAGCTCTTCTGCTCCGCCAGCGAGCATCACCGTTTGTCTACCATCCTTGATGGACTCATAGGCAAAACCAATGCCCTGGCTGCCCGCGGTGCAAGCGGTGTTGCTGGTGATCAGGCGGCCACCGGTAGCAAAAAACACGCTGATGTTGACCGCCGCAGTATGGCTCATCATTCGCACGTATGTGGTGCCATTGATGCGCCGCATGGACTGCTCTTCAAGCAGGCTGAAAAACTCCAGTGCAGCGTCGGAACTGCCAGTTGCTGAGCCATATGCCACACCGGTGGCAGGACTGCTGATGATGTCGCTGCCGAGCAATTCGGCTGACTGCAGAGCCTGTTCCGTGGCACATACCGCCAGCTGGGCAACCCGTCCCTGGCTGCGAAGCTGTTTACGGCCGTAATGCGCCGGTGGTTTGAACGCATCGATGGGCGCACCCAGCCGACTGTTCAGATCCGGGTAGATGGCCCACTCTTCCATCAGACGTACGCGGTTGCGCAACTGCAGCAGTGATTGCCGACACGCTTCCCAGGAGCTGCCCAGCGCGGTGACGCCGCTGGCCCCGCTGACCACAACCCGCCGGGTCAATACAACCCTCCGTTCACGGCTATCACCTGGCGGGTGATGTAGGCGGAGTCCGCCGACATCAGGTAGTTCACCAGCGAGGCCACTTCTTCGGCCGACCCGGCTCTGCCCAGCGGCACGCCTTGCAGCAGCTGCTCCATGGGCAGGTCAGCGGTCATCTCGGTTTCGATAAAGCCCGGTGTGACGCAATTCACCGTAATTTTGCGGCTGGCTAACTCCAGTGCCAGTGCTTTACTGGCCCCAATAATGCCGGCTTTGGCCGCGCTATAGTTCGCCTGACCGGGATTACCCATTTCGCCAGAAGCCGAACTGATGGTTACGATGCGACCAGGCTTGCGACGACGGATCATGGGCATGATCAAGGGCGATAACACATTGTAGAAGCCACCCAGGTTCGTGGCGATGACCTTATCCCAGGCGACACCCGACATAGCGGGAAAGATGGCATCGTCGGTAATACCGGCATTCAACACCACGCCGTAGTAGGCACCGTTACTGGCAATGTCTGCCGTCAACACCTCGGCAGCCTGCTCCCGGTTTGACACGTCAAACTGCAGACAGCTTGCCTGCCCACCTGAGTTGCGGATTTCTTCGCAACAGGCCTCAGCCTCAGCGACCTTGTTAACGCAGTGCACCACCACTTCGGTGGCGCTCCGCTGGCCCAGGAAAAGCGCTATTGCCCGCCCAATGCCGCGGCTGGAGCCGGTTACCAGTATGCGTTCCAGCTCATTACCTTGCTCATTTTTTGCCATTTACATTCGAACCACAGTCAAGGTTGCTTCGGCCAGCAGCTGATCTTGCTGGTCATGGATGGTGCAGATGTACTGCGCCATGGTATCACCGAGCAAACCGTTTTCAACGCAGCGTGTGGTCAGCACGCCCGGCAGAAATTCACAGACATAACTACGGTACTGTCGACAAGCCGCCAGGTAGCCGGCTTTCTCATCCACCGCAGACCCACATTCCACAGCCTGACTTGCCTGGTAACCACCGATCAGAGCTGCGGTCTGGCCCATATACTCAAGCCCTACCCACACCGGCACGCAGCCGGCCTCATCGACAAACAAGCCACCGGGTTTGATGTCCACTTCACACCGAGCGCTGCCGGCATCCAGGCTGATAATTCGGTCAATCAGACACATTTGCCGACGATGCGGAATCAACGCTTCGATGGAATGTTTCCGGCTCACTGGGAACGCCCGGCCTGCCAGAAGTCGTAGAAGTTGAACCACTGCAGGGGATGCTTCAGAACATGCTGCTGCAGAAGGTCGGCAAACTGCTGCGCATAACTGGCTATTCGCGTCTCACGTTCTTTGCGTGGCAGGGACAGCTGCTCAGCAAAGGGCACAAATTCAATGTCCACCTTGCTCCCGTTGCGATAGGAAAAGAGCAGGTGAACAGGACATTGCAGAGATTGCGCAAGTATATAAGGGCCCACTGGCAACAAAGCCTTGCGGCCAAGAAACTCCACTTCCACAGTGCGGGTTTCACCGCTCAGGGGAACCCGGTCGCCAGCAATAACCAGCCATTCGCCCTGGTCGATGCGGCGCTTCAGCTCTAACACTACCGGTATGCTAAGCTCATCAACCTGAAACAGATTGATACGCGACTCTGGATTGATTTGCTCCATTATTTCTGCAAAACGCGACGCGTGCTGGTCGTACACAAGTGCATTGACGGCGGTGTCACGGTTGCGGTGCATGAAACCACGACTGTATTCGATGTTGCCAAAATGCGAGCCAATAATCAGTTGGCCGCGCGGATCGGCTAACAGGGTGTCAAGTGCAGGCCGATTGAGGACATTGAAGTTCGATTCCTTGATGTCTTCGCTCCAAGCCAGCACCTTGTCGAGAATGGCCTCGCCAAACTGAATAAAATGCTGGAATACGGCGAAATAACCCGGCTTTTGCAGTTGTTCTAACGCAGCTGCTTGCTGCTGATGCACTTGACGCAGGTACTGTAGGGAGGCTCGCCTGGCTTCACCACGGCGCAACATGAAGTACAGCATCACCGGGCGCAGGGTTGCGCTGAACAGGGCACGCCCCAACAGCCGATGCAGCCAGAACAACAGACGCATACCATTGACGCTGCCCGCCTCACTGATGCGAGACCAGTGCGTGGCCTGCGTATTCACCGGGCGACAGCCGCTCGGGCGAAACCCAACAATCGCCCCGGATAACGTAGCAGCGCGCCAACGATCAAACGTGTATGCATAAGAACCATCAGCCAGTTATCCTGCAGATAGCGAAAGTGCGACACCCCGTTGGCAATATAAACAACCGGCGACGCTACGTATTTGATATCGACTCCTGCCCACACTGACTTAACCAGAATTTCTGCATCGAAATCCATGCCCTTGCCGAGACTGTGCTGTCCTTCCACAGCCACCATTTCCCGCAACGGGTAAACCCGAAAGCCGCACATGGCGTCTTCGATTTGCCGGGACATGGATTCGAACTGGCTCAGATACAAGGTAATCTTGCGCCCCCAGTAGCGAACCGGTGGAATACTCTCATCGAACTGCGGTAGGGCAGACACTATCGCTGTGGGGTACTGCTGGCTCATTTCCAGCATTGCTGGCACGCTGCGGCAATCATGTTGACCGTCAGCGTCGATCTGCACCGCATGCGTAAAGCCCTGTGCAAGGGCGCCGTGCATACCCTGAATCACTGCACAGCCCTTACCGACATTGGCTGGCATTTCGATCAGGCTGGCTGCCGGGCGTTGCGCCAGCAGCTCGCGCAAGCCGGTACGCTGTACGGCTGTGCTGCCATCATCAACAACGATAAGCGGCAGACCGGTCGCCTCAAGAGCGGGTAAAAATTCTCGAAACTGTGCCAGGTGATTGTAATGCGGCACCAACAGACAGGCGTTCATGAGTGAAATATCAGTTTCCCTTGCGATACGGCCTGGCCAGCAGGGCCGTGTTTTTCAGAGCATAGGGCCCGGTAGTGAAACTGCACCGTTTCTCTGCCGGGAACACCGTTACCAGCCGATCGATGCAAATGCAGTTCCAGCACTGTACCAGGCACGACCAGATGGTAGAACTTTACTGCCCGCAGCTCACAACGGGCGCTCTTGGTAGCGCACCAGGTTTGTGCCAACTGTGCAGCCCAGTGAGTTTGCACCACACCTGGAAGAACAGGTCGACCATCAAAATGGCCGTCGAAATAAGGCAGCTCTGCGCCTATTTCCAGCTGCGCCGTTAGCTCATCACTTTGTGTGCTGGACTGTACTATTGGCGGCCAGCCACACAGATTATTGTTCGGCGCAAGCATTGCTTGGACTGGGTTCATTGTTTTACTCTGGCTTCGATACTGCGTTTATACCATTGGCGAAAGCCCAGTTCTAATACAAAGAACCCGACAAACAGTAAATAGGAGAGTAAGCCATTGTAGAGGGCCCAGAATTGCAGTGACATGCAACAAGCGGTATAGCCAGCGACAACGGCATTTACAAGCAATAGGATACCCCATATCAGGGTGAGTTTTCGGAGGTAAGATTTCGCATACTGAGGCACTTGCTGGCCAGCCAGGCGGGCAACTTTTTCAATGAGTGTTACCGGCCCGCGCAGAGACAACAGAAAGGCAAAGGACACCAGCAGACTGATTAACACCGGGTATACCAATAAATAGTCAATACTGTCCGTCCAGATAACAGCCCCGCAGAGTGCGGCGGCCACCAGTATCCCGACCCATTGCAAAGCACCCTGCTTAGCGAACAGTGCACGCGCCACGCTGGCCAGCAGCAGCAAAAAGGCCAGTGCTCCTGGACCAAGCGACTCAAGCCCGCAATAAACCAGTAGTGGATACAGCATTAAGATTGCTGCAAGGATTGCCGCAAAGCAACGGCTTGCAATCTTCATTAAGCCAGGCTTCAGCCCCTTGAGAAACGCTTAGTGTATAACAGAAGGTACTTGTCGCTGCGGTAATTCAGGCACGCACTTGGGCTTTTTTTTCCGACTGGCACGTGCCATTTCAGTGATGGCCACTACCGCGGTCGGCGTGACCGGACCCCACACCAGGCCAGCGGCTGCAATCGCACCTTGCTTAGCGGCTTCAATTGGATTGGTATTGTAAGACCAATTGGACAGACTTCCGGAAACTTCAAAAAACTTCGCCGCACTGGCCGGACTCCAGTCCAGCAAACGTTTACGGCGAGTGCGGAACTGAAAACCCAAAAGTTCAGTGTGAAAATCAATATAACCTGAGCTGATCAGTAGGTTGTTTTTAGATTCCAGCAGTAGGCCTTCGTAGAATGCGGCATAACCCTGATCCAATACAGAGTTAATGTTGATACACTCAATTTCCAGGTCGCGATAGTTTTCAGCTTTCCTGGCCCCGGGGCCACTGTCAGTGGCCCTGCTCCACAAAGCACTTACCTGTGTGCCAAGCCATGAAACCAGCGCTTTGTCCATCACAGCATAATATCGATTGGACAATACTGATGGGCCAAGCGCCACGTCGAACGTACCTGCCAGTGAACTGGCGTGTTCGTGTGGGGTTAGCCCTGACCAACGCAGGGCGATATTGGCGTCCATTATGCCAAGTTGTAAGCCATCGCTGATGAGCAGTTCAGGATGAAACGCTGACCAGTCCACACCATCAGCCTCGAAGACCAGGGTAAACCGTGGTTCGGTGGCCAGGCCTAGACCTTCTAATTCCAGCTTTGCGTGACCCGTGGCAAGCACCATAGGCGTTGCGCGCAAATACATTGAGTCATTGGCCGCTCTGAATTCAGCCCTTGTGCTTAATACCGGCTGGCCATCAATGTGTGCATCACTAACATCAAGCTCAACCTGGATGGCGGTATCCGCAAGTAATTCGTACGGCAACTCTTGTCGCGAAAACAACTGACTTGGCGGCGATGTAGCTGTAGCGGAATCGCCGTCTTCTTGGCCGACGAGGCTGTACAGTAGCCCCAGATCAAGCTGCTTCGCAGTAAGTTTTGCGCCAAGTAAAGCCGGCTTTTGTCCCCAATCCATTGCCGCTGCGCCCGCAAGCACCTGGCGGCCACTTTGCCGGCCCGTGATGCGTTCTAGCTGAAATGCTTTGGGTGATATACGCCAGCGCCCAGCCAAAGACTGCCTGCTTCTGCCAACATTGGCCTGTGCCTGAATTTCAATTGTTCCGGAATAAACTGCATCCCGGTCGGGCGCATCGTAAGTAAGGTTTGCTATCAGCTTAGTTTGCCGAAAACTGTCAGCCTGCAGCTGCAATCCATGCCGACTCAGGCGGCCATGCAGGCCGTGTATTGTTGCTGGCCGTTGCCGCCCGTCAACTGCAGCACGCTTAAACTGCTTGATATGCGCCCTGATTTCCAGGCCTTCTATCGCCGCCAGAAAATTTGCCAAACCACTGGTCAGACCTTGCATACTTGAACGCAAATTTGCCTGGCTGGCAGCGGAATCCAACGACGTGTATTCGAGTGCGTTGAAGTCCAGGCGAATACTGCCACTGCGAAACCCCTGCACCATCACATACCACGGCAGTCGTGCCGTAAGCTGCTCCACATGCCAGGACCTGCCCCCAAGCTCATAGCGAATGTCCGGTGCCCGGATTTGCAGCGCGGAAAAGCTGGTTTGAGTGCTTATGGGCGCCGTAAAGACGATGTTGCGAGCTCCTGCGGACTGCAACAGTTCGCGCACATCATCAACAATGACTGACGCGCTAAAACGATAAAGTAGTAGTAACAATACAATCAGCAGAAAACCGACACTGGCTATCAGGCTGCGGCTTACCATGAGTCTAATTGCTGATGTTGTCGATCATCTCTTTGACCTTCTTTTTGGTTTTGTCAAATATCGAAATTGAAGCGTCTTTGGCTTTGCTGGCGTTATCTAAAAATGTGGCGGACAATTCGTTGGTATCAATGGCACCGCCACCCCCGCAAACGCTGCTCCGCGCAGAGCGGGCGGCGGCCAAGCGAATATCCGCGATACCTCGGCCATATCCCCATGGTTTTATCTGGGATCCACGAACGTCCACATGGTAAAAGGAATTGGCAACCCCAAGGCCTACTTTGCAGCCACATTCGCCGTATACCGTTTTGGCAAACAAGGAAACTCCGGCATTGGTCGATACATCAGCTGCCCGGCCGCTAAGATGGTAACTCTTGCTGGATGCTTGCTTACCGGACTGGCGCAACTTTTCATTGTGGCCCCAGGTTCGATAAGACGAATTGACTGCTATCGGCCGATTGAGCGCGGCACGCACTTTGTTCAGGCAGGTGACCAGCTTGGGGTCTATGCGAGCATAGCGAAAATGCTGGTCTCCGGATTTGGCAAAATCGGACACCATGAAATATGGCCCCAGTTTGTTGGTGCCCAGATTATGGGTGTCGAACAGGCCAACGCGCTCTCGATTCGGGTCGTAGTATTCATCTCCTTCTTTTTGCCTACCCAGCTTAGCTTTGGGTAAGTCGATGCGCGTTATCGCCTCTGGTTCCGGTGCCGCAGTGTCTGGCCTCAGATAACCGCCCCCAGAACTCGCGCAGCCCGCTAGAACAAACAGGAACCAGAGATAAGCCGTGGGCCGAGCCCAGAACAAAATGTCGTTCACAAAATCGCTCCCCTTTCAAGAGCCATTCAGCGGCAATAGAGCACGAATCTACCAAGCGTAGAATGTAAAATCAACGAGATTCTTTTCCCGACACAGCTCGCGATACGCAGCTGCGACATTCAACTGGAATCGGGATATGGCCATGTGCCTAAGCTACTTTCGTGTCAACGCCGCGATGTCTTGCAGTTGCGTTACTTTATGGTCGGCCAGCTCAGGCCATGGAAATTTGCCACTGGCGTCGAAGTGTACGGTATTTACACCGCCGCGTCGGCCGGCCTCAATGTCATAGAGGAAGTCACCAACCATAACGGTGGCATGCGGGCTGGCCTTCCAGGCGTTCAATAAGTAGTGCACACCGTCTGGCTCTGGCTTGGGGGCGCAGGTTTCGCGGCCTATGACGTATTCCGGCCGGAAGAACTCAAGCAAACCGCAGGCTTGCAAAGTGGCGAGTGCGATGTCTTCGTCGTTGCGGGTGAGAATACCCAGCTCGCAACCGTTGCCACGAACACAATGCAACAATTCAGCCGCGCCCGGCTGTGCTTCGGCCTGCCCGGCCAATTCCATTTCAATGGCATGCAGCTGGCGCTTGGTGGCGCTGGCCTGCTCTGCTGGCATCTGCTCGATCGCCTCGAGGATGGGCGTATTCTCCGGCAAGCTCAATTGCCGACGAATGTCGTCGAAGTCGTGCACCGGCAGGGTCAGCGTGCCGTCCATATCGAAGATCCAGTGAGTGCAGTGGTGCAGCAGCATGCTTGTCAGCCGGTCAGTAAGTCTTTGGTACGCACCCGCGAAGCACCGCCTCTGTGCTCAACAATAGCCAGCAGCAGCTCGGCCGTAGCCAGGGCATCCAGCGCGGCATTATGCACCCTGGCAGGTGGTAAATGGTAGCGATCGCGGCAGCTGTGCAGGCGCAGCGAATCGGATTGCAGAGGTATGTTGTGGCGCTGCAGCCTGTTTTGTTCGAGTTTCAAGGTATCGATACAGTCTGCTAATAACGGCACCCCGCATAGTGCACGGGCCGCCGAGCTGAGCATCGTGACGTCCAGAGCGGTATAGTGGAACACCAACACTTTCCCACTGCACACCCGCATCAGCTCGAGTATCGCCTGCTCCAGGCTGAGCGCCGATTGCAGCTCGCTGTCGGTAATTTCGTGAATGGTGGCACTGTGCTGCACACCACGCTGCACTTGAACCAGCACATGACGCAAGCTGCCCAGCCGGATGCGCGCATTACGGATTTCCACCCAGCCTATGCTGGCAATTTCGGCGCTGGCCGGGTCCAGCCCGGTGGTTTCAATGTCGATCGCAACCAGTTGTGACTCTTCCAGCCGTTCTTTACCAGGGCTTCCGCTCGCAAGGCATAGCCGGCTCAACTCGCTGTGCGCATGGCGTTTATACCAGGCTCGCCGAAGTGCTTTGCCGAGCACTAAACCACTCCATGGGTATAACGGTTTACTATGGCCGTCTGTGCGTCACGGATAACGGAAAACACATCTTTTAAATGCTTACTGTCAATGTCGGACAAATCCGCTGGCATCACGTAGTTGTCCGGAGCCTGGCCGCTGCTCAGTTGCCGATACTGGCTGTCCAGACGCACTTCCTGCAAAAACTGAGCGGCGTCTATCAGATTACGGCCATCCTTGATGGCAAGCTTTCCGTTGTGCATCAGACTTTGCAGCCTTGCTCGGGTATTAACATCACTTACCTGGTAGCGCAGGGCTTCCACCCGGGCCAGGTCAACAATGGGTACGATGCCCCGGTGTTTCAGGTCCAGGCTGTTTTTGTGCTCGCCGTCAGTTTCCAATACAAAGCGGCGAAAAATACCTAGAGGCGGGGTGTTGGAAACGGCGTTACGCGCCAGCATGGCCATGAAAATGCTGTTCGCGCTGGCGCTTGCCAACATATGCTGCTGCAGGGCCTGCGCGAGGCCGAATTGGCCATGCAAACCGCGAATATCAAAGAATATGCTGACCCGCATGACGGCATCTTCAGTGGGTTCACGCACCCAATTGCTGACCGTCTGGCGCCAGCTGGTCAGAGGCAGCCGCCAATCTGGATTTTTCGCCATGATGCCGCCGCGGCAATAGTCGAAACCGCACTGATCCAGCCCATCACAGACGAAATCGGCGAGCCGAGCAAAGTATTCCAGGTCTTGCTCGGTGGCGGCATCGTCTATGACCATGGCATTGTCCTGGTCACCCCCAAGAATCATCTCATGGCGCGCTTGCGAACCGAACAACAGCCAGCAGTACGGTACCGGTGGCGCGCCCAGACTCTGCTCGGCCAGCGCCAACAGCCGTAACCCAATGTGGTCAGCCACGGTGGATACGATTCGCGTTACCTGGTGTGCCTGGGCGCCCTGCGGCACCAGCGCCTTTAGCACAGCCGGTAATTCAACGGCTACTTGCGCCAGCTCTGCAACCGAGCGCTGATGAGCAATGCGCTGAATCAGGTATACCGGGTCGGCTTCACGGTTTCGCACAATGTCACTGGCGGTGACCACGCCAACCGGCGTGTGGCCTTCCACCAGAGGCAGATGGTGAATGTTGTGCTGGCTCATCAACAACAGCGCATCAAACAGCGTTGCACCGGCATCAATAGTGAGCGGCGAGCGGCTCATAACCTCAGCCAAAGGCGTTGCGTAACTGAGCTGCCTGGCCACCACACGGCTGCGCAGGTCGCGGTCGGTTACTACCCCACTGAGCTGGTCGCCATCCATGATCAAAATCGATGATACCCTTTGTTCAGTCATGATTCCGGCGGCTTCGGCAACCGACGTGGATGCCGAAGCCGCCACCACATCGCGTCGGCTGAGGTCGTTCAGTGGCGTCATCATTTTTGACACGCCGGGCAGATACCGGGCAGCACGGCGCAGGCGACGCGCCCGTTGTGAATGGTAATAACGATCAAAATCGCGATTGTCAGCCCGCAGCTCATTAAGCAGCGTGTTGTCCAGCTGATACAGCAGCGTATCTTCAATAACCCTGGCAAACACCCGCGGGTTCTGCTGCTGTAAATTGGGTAAATTAACGCTTTCGCGCTCGCCCAACCGGTCCAGCAGATTGTCGCCGTCCAGTACATCCAGGGCACCGGACTTCACGATGCGTAACAGCGAACCACCGGTATCGGGATTGATACGGCTGCCTTCGCGATGGTAGCTGATTTCGATGTTTCTAACGCACTGCTCCAACTGGGCTTCAGTCAGGCAGTCGAAGGGGGCGCAGGCACTCAGGAAATCAGCAATCGCAGCGAGTTCCGGCGACAGGCCAGTTGCGACCATTACTCACCTTCCGGCTGCATAAAGATTGCAGAGGTCTCGGCAAAATATTTAGCCGCGCCTATCCGAGCGGCGACGCGTAGCAGGCTGCGCTCAAAAAAAGTTGTCGGCAGGTCTGCTTGCCACTGTTGTTGGCCCACCACAGCAGCGACTGGAAGATGCTGCTCCTGCCCATTAGCGACGATCGCCAGGCGGATACCGCTTGCGGCGTGATTGGGGCTCAGTACCAGACGCTGCCCCTGCACTGTTAATTCAATACTTACGTCGCCATTGACCAGCCTGCATCGCCCGCTGTGGTAGCGACAATTCGATTTGGCAGCCAAGGGATAGCTGGCACCGGCCTGGGCTTGCCGCGGCTTCTCAGCAACTACCAGATCGACAGCAAAATAGGCAATCAGGGCTAATAGTGGGGCCACCAATAACGCTACCAGCACATGCCTGTTGGTGAACACACTCACATCAGATTGTCCGGGCAGGAACGCGAATGCTTTCCACCATTTCCCTGACATCGGCCGGCGGCATGGCGGTAAACCGGGAAACCGTCAGAGCAACCGCAAAGTTCAGCACAGCACCCACAACGCCAAAAGCGTTAGGCTCAATGCCGAGAAACCAATTCGGCTGCAGGTCGCCGAGAAACGCTGTAGAGGCCACAAACATAACCCCTTTGTGCTGAAACACATACAGCAGGGTCACACTAAGACCCGCCATCATGCCGGCGATGGCACCTTCCCGGGTAACGCGCGTCGAGAATATACCCATCATCAGTGCTGGAAAAATCGACGAAGCTGCGAGGCCAAAAGCCAGCGCCACTGTGCCTGCCGCAAAGTCTGGCGGGTTGAAACCCAGGTAACCGGCCGCAATCACTGCAAGCGCCATGGCCAGGCGACTGGCCAACAACTCCTGCTTTTCAGAAATAGACGGCATGAATACACCTTTTAGCAGGTCATGTGAGATTGCGGACGAAATGGCAAGCAACAGCCCTGCTGCCGTGGACAGCGCGGCCGCCAGGCCCCCGGCGGCGACCAGTGCAATCACCCAGTTCGGCAGCCTGGCAATCTCCGGGTTGGCCAGCACCATGATGTCATTATCAACCTTGACCATTTCATTGGTTTCAGCGTTCGCGGTGTATTGAATCAGCCCGTCGCCGTTTTTGTCGTCAAATTGCAGCAGGCCGGTTTTCTCCCAGTTGCGAAACCAGGAAGGACGTTCTTCGTAAGCCAGGTTTCCTCCGCTTTCCGGATAGATAGTGTCTATCAGATTCAAGCGCGCCATTCCGGCCACAGCCGGCGCTGTGGTGTATAAAATGGCGATGAACACCAGAGCCCAGCCGGCAGAGGTTCGCGCATCGGCCACTTTAGGTACAGTGAAGAAGCGAATGATCACATGCGGCAAACCAGCCGTACCAATCATCAGCGACATCGTATAGGCAAACATATTGGTCAGACTCAACCGGGCCTGTGTGGAATACTCATGCCAGCCCAGCTCGGTAACCACTTGGTCCAGGCGGTCTAACAGGTAGGTATCGCTGCCCGCCAGCGTGCTGCCGAGTCCCAGCTGCGGAACCGGGTTGCCGGTCAGATTCAGCGAAATAAAGATCGCTGGAATGGTATAGGCCAGAATCAGCACACAATACTGGGCAATCTGTGTGTAGGTAATGCCTTTCATGCCGCCCAACACTGCATAGAAGAACACTATGACCATGCCGATCAGCAGCCCAAGATCATAAGAAACTTCCAGGAAGCGGGAAAAGGCCACGCCAATACCCTTCATCTGACCGATGACATAGGTCACCGAAGCCACGATCAGACAAATAACCGCGACGATGCGCGCGGTTCGCGAGTAGTAGCGGTCACCGATGAATTCCGGCACCGTGAACTTACCGAACTTTCGCAGATAAGGTGCCAGCAGCAGCGCCAGCAATACGAATCCGCCGGTCCACCCCATTAGAAAAACCGAGCCGCCATACCCGTAAAATGCGATCAGGCCCGCCATACTGATGAAGGATGCGGCCGACATCCAGTCGGCGGCTGTGGCCATACCATTGGCCACCGGATGAACACCACCGCCGGCAACATAAAATTCTTTGGTGCTACCCGCTCGCGCCCAGATGGCAATGCCAATGTACAGCGCAAAGGTCAGCCCGACTACAATATAGGTTAGAGTTTGCAGTTCCATCGTTACCGGCCTTACTCTTCAACACCGAAGTCACGATCGAGCCTGGCCATTTTTTTGGCGTAGACGAAAATCAACACTACAAACACATAGATTGAACCCTGCTGGGCAAACCAGAAGCCCAGCTTGTAGCCACCGATTTGCACATGGTTTAGTAGGTCCACTAATAAGATGCCACAACCAAATGACACCAAAAACCAGACTATCAAGAGCTTCACCATAAGCCGTATATTGGCTCGCCAGTAGGCATTATTATTTTTCATTTGATTTTCCTAATTTCCCTGCGCGCAGTTTATCAGGCAAGATGCCGGTGATTGAAGCGACGGGTAGCATTTCGTAAAACCGCTATGACTTATCAGCAAGAATATCAATATTCAAAGGATGACCCTGTGGAGTTCTGGGCCGACAAAGCCCGCCGTCTACCGTGGTTTGAAGCCCCCAAAACCATTCTGTCTGATGGCCCTCCTGGCCAGCAGTCGTGGTTTCCGGATGGAGTCATGAACACCTGCTATATGGCAGTAGATCACCACGTAAATTCCGGCCGGGGCGAACAAACCGCGATAATTTACGATTCTCCGGTTAGCCAGACCAAGGCGCGCTACAGCTACCAACAGCTTCTGGAGCAGGTGCAGGCCACCGCCGGTATGCTTGCCGAACTGGGCGTACAGAAGGGCGACCGGGTAGTGTTGTACATGCCCATGGTGCCCGAGGCGGTGTTTGCGATGCTGGCCTGCGCCCGCCTGGGCGCCATTCATTCGGTGGTGTTCGGTGGCTTCGCACCGCGTGAGTTGGCAGTGCGCATTGATGATGCCCAACCTGTTGTGGTGCTGTCCGCGTCCTGCGGTATCGAGGGCAGCCGGGTTATTGGCTACAAACCACTGCTGGACGAGGCCTTGCAACTGGCCAGCCACCAACCTGAGTCGGTCGTCATTCTGCAGCGCGAGCAATGCCAGGCGGAGCTGCAGCCCGGACGTGATGTGGACTGGTCGGAGCGCGTCCGCATGGCCAAACCGGCCGACTGCGTTCCGGTATCAGGCTGCGACCCGCTGTACATACTGTATACCTCGGGCACCACCGGCAAGCCCAAAGGTGTGGTGCGGGAAAACGGCGGCCACGCCGTTGCCTTGCACTACAGCATGCAAGCCATTTATGACGTGGATGCCGGCGATGTTTACTGGGCGGCTTCTGATGTGGGCTGGGTGGTTGGCCATTCCTACATTGTGTACGCACCTCTGTTGCGCGGCTGCACGTCTGTCCTTTACGAGGGCAAACCGGTTGGTACACCAGACGCCGGGGCATTCTGGCGGGTGATCGCCGACTATGGAGTCAAGGCCATGTTCAGCGCGCCAACGGCTTTTCGCGCGATCAAGAAAGAAGACCCGGAAGGCAAGCTGGTACAAGCCTATGATTTGTCCTGTCTGCAGCGGGTATTCTCGGCGGGCGAGCGGCTGGACCCACCCACTTATGAATGGATGAGCGAGGTATTGCAACGGCCAGTAATCGACCACTGGTGGCAAACGGAAACCGGCTGGGCAATAGCCGCGAACATGACCGGAGTGGAGGAACTTCCCTGTAAAGCGGGTTCAGCCACTGTTCCGGTACCGGGCTATCACATCGAAATTCTGGACGATGAAGGCAAGCCTTTGCCGGCTGGCACCCAGGGCAGCATCGCAATCAAACTGCCATTACCACCTTCCTGCCTGAATTCACTGTGGAAGGATGATGAACGCTTTGTCCAAGCCTACCTGAGCAACTTCCCCGGCTATTACAGCAGCGGCGATGGCGGCTATCTCGACAAAGACGGTTACCTGTTTGTGATGGGACGCCTGGACGATGTCATTAACGTGGCCGGGCACCGCCTGTCCACCGGTGAGATGGAGGAAGTGGTCGGCAGCCATCCGGCCGTGGCGGAAGCCGCAGTGGTGGCGCGAGAAGACGCGCTTAAGGGGCATGTTCCATTGGGTTTCGTCGTATTGAAGTCCGGTGTCGACGTGCCGGAGGCGCAGCTGCAGGATGAGCTGGTTGCGCTGGTACGTTCACAAATTGGCGCGATCGCCAGCTTCAAGGAAGTACATGTTTGCGCGCGCCTGCCGAAAACGCGATCGGGTAAAACCTTGCGCAAGACCATCAAACAAATTGTGAATGGCCAGCAATACAGCGTGCCGTCGACCATTGATGACCCGGCAAGCCTGGCTGAACTGGCTGCACTCCTGGACAGCTCGCTTACGCCGCAATAGCCACACTGTTTCGCGCTGAACGTTTGGCGTTATACATGGCTTGGTCGGCCTCATTGAGCACTTGCTGCCAGGTTTTTTTGCAAACACCATTGTCAATGGCGGCGGCGACGCCTGCGCTGCCGGTTAACACCCCTAAAGGGCTGCCACAGTGTGGTATGCCGTACTCATGCAAGGACTTGATGGCGCGAGTCATGAACGTATACGCACCCCGCGAATCCGCATCGGCTAACACGATCACTATTTCTTCACCACCATAGCGATAAAGGCGGTCGGTTGAACGCATGGCTTCCTGCAGCAACTCGGCAACCTTACGCAACACCTCATCGCCGGCACTGTGCCCATAGTGGTCGTTGTACTGTTTAAAGAAATCCACATCGATCAGCGCCAGACAGTACTGGCGCCCGGTACGCATGGCATTGGCATGAGTACTTTCCAGGTCCTGTTGCATTGCAGCGCGGTTACCTATCTGCATGAGCGGGTCCTGCAGAGAGCGGCTGCGCAGCTTATCGTGCTCTTCACGCAGCACACTGGTGTGTTCATTAACTATTCTTTCGATCAGTTCGGCACGCTGTTCAACAATTTTAAAGTGAGCGTGGGCAATGTCGGACTGAGTTACCAGACCGGTGAGCCGTCCAGAATCATCGATTACCGCCAAATGACGGACCGCATGGTTGTCGCAAGTATTAATCGCATCGTAAATACTGTTGTCCTCGCTCACGGCAACCACCGGCGATGACATTAGCGTAGACACCGGGCGGGATAGAGCCGCGGGGTCACTGGCCACCTCCAGCATCAGCCCGGCCATGTCACGCTCGGTCACAATACCCACTGGTCGACCGTTGTCGGTAACCAGTTGGCAGGAAATTTTGTACTGTGCCATCGACTCGGCCACCTCGCGTAAGCTGGCCTGGCGGCTCACACTTCGAAAGGCACTGGTCATCAGCGCTGAGACTTTTATTTGTTCCATGGTGTTTGCTCTTATGACGGCTGCGTGGCAACCTGCTTATTGCTGTTCAAATTACAGTCAAATTATTGACACAGCGCTGTGCGCCAGCGCACATGTTCAAAAATTGTTCAACAACAGCGACCAACGGTCATTGCAGGCGGGTCTATTGACAAATAACGCCTGCGTGGGAGTATAAATACTCATGTTGTTTCTCAGGCAGGGCTATGATTTCAGCATTCTTTAACCGCTACCGTTTTACTCATTTCCTATTGGCGGCGTTGCTGTTGAGCGGCCCTGCACTGGGCGAACTTGACCCGGCCACCGAGAAAGCGCTGCAGGCCGCCATAGACGGCGAGCATCGCAGTGCCGATGCGAAAGCGCGAGACAAGTACCGCAAACCCCTGCAGGCGCTGGAGTTTCTGGGCTTTCGTTCCGACATGACCGTGCTGGAAATCTGGCCCGGCAGCGGTTGGTACACCCAGATCCTGGGCCCTGCGCTACGCAAGGATGGAAAGTTATACGCGGCCGCCTATTCCCCCAATGGGCCCTGGGGCTATATGCGCCGCTCATTGGGCGCATTGCTGACCACCATGGGTGAAAAGCCGGACCTGTACCGTGGGGTAACCGTGACCGAGTACGAACTGCCGTACAAGATTGATATCGCCCCGCGCGGCCAGGCCGATATGGTGTTGAGCATTCGCAATGTGCACAATCTGGTGGCGGAGTATTACGGCGGGGGGCGCTGGGCCGACCTGGGGTTTCAGGTGATGTACGACGCACTCAAGCCCGGCGGTATTCTGGGCATTATTGACCACCGCTGGCCCGACCCAGCCACGGAAGACCCGTTGGCCGCCAATGGTTACATATCCGTGGAGCGAACCGTGAGTATGGCCAAGGCCGCTGGCTTCAAGCTGGTTGATCAGTCAGACTTGCTGGCCAATCCGAAAGACACGCACGATCATCCGGAAGGGGTCTGGACACTGCCGCCTTCATTAGCGCTGGGCGATAAGGACAAAGCCAAGTACCAGGCGATTGGCGAATCCGACCGCTTTCTGCTGAAGTTTGTGAAGCCGGCCGAGGGGCCCTAGAGAAAATCCGGGTAGAAGCGTTCTTTCATACGACGATTGTACGCCTGTAGGTTCTCTTTGGCCTGGGCATGGCGATTCAGCTCGACGTCCTGCGGCGTATCCAACAGATTGATTACGTAGGAAAACGCCACCGCGTCGATGCTGTGCGGCTGCTCACCAAATAGATAGTCCTGCTCACCAAGCAGGGTAGCCAGGGCATCAATATCCTCACAGCCCATGCGGTAAATCTCATTCTGCTCGTGGCGACCAGTGCCCTGTGCCTGCAGGCTTTTGGCGATACCACGGCTGGCCAGCGCAAACACAATATTGCGCACCAGCGGCGGCATGGAAGCGAACAACAGCTTGCCGGTATCGGCTTTGAAGCGCGGGTCTACCCAACGGGCGTACACAATCGCCCAGTACAGGTGCTCATCCAGCATTTTCTGCATAAGCAGGGTTTGCGCTTTTCGTTGCTCACTCAAGCCCGCATCCGGATCGTGCGCTTTTCCGGCAGCGATATGGGTATCTCTGAGGTGGCGAATGATCAAATGCGAATCGGCAATCAGCTGGCCCTGATCCTCAATGAAAGGAATTTTGCCCTTTGGCCCTTTACCCGGATTGTTTTCATAGACCACTTCGTAGTCGATACCGGCCAGTTGCATGAAAACCGCAAGCTTGATTGGAAACGGGCTCGGACAGGGTACGCCCATGCTTGGGCTGAAGGAATATAGCTTGATCATAACTGGCGCTACCGTAAGGTGGGTGCAGGCAGGCTAGCATAAACGTATTGACACATTCCTGACCATGGGAGGATGATTTAACTCACGGGCAATCCTCAAATATCTCAAGTTTAAGACTCGATGAACCCGTTTGGCCTGATCAAAACTTCGATCTTGGTGGCATTGCTGCTGTCAGCACTTGTGCACGCCGTGGGGTTGGGGTCTGTGATGCTGCTGGTAAGTGAGCGCTTTGAGATTCGCCTGCCCGACCCGACCTTGCTGGTTAGTGTGAAACAGGCACAGCAGCCTGTAGTGGAATCGGCTGCCTTGTCCACCCCGCCAGCGCCTATCCCACTGAGTACAGAATCTCTGGCTGCGCCGCTTATGCCAGAGCCTGCCACCCAGAGCCAAAGTTTGCCGCAGGCCGTCTTGGCGGAGGCCGTAAGCACACTCAGCGACGCGGATTTTGAACTTTCAAAGCCTAATCTCCCAGCAATTGTGACACCACCACAACTGCCTGCTCCATTGCCGGATTGGCCTGACCAGGCAGTGGCTGTAACGCAATGGCAGCAAAATATGCTTACCAAGCGGGCTATAGACTGGGCGCAGCAGTTGGCCAAGCAGGCATCAGATGGGGTTGAAACCACATGGCGCGAGCAAGGTCGGGAGTACCGTGCGGAAGTGACCATGCAACCGGCACAAGACGCAACTGAGCTGAACCGTGTTGTTGTGGATATAAGCACCGACCTGAATGGCCAAAGGCTGTCTACCCGATTGCAGCTTAAAAACCTGGCGTTTTCCAATTATGCTCAGCTCATTGACCGTTGGGACCCAAATGTAGAGATGTATAACGATGTGCTCGAGGGGCGATTCCATTGCAATACGGTATTCAATATTTCTTATGGGCGCCAAGTACAGCCAGTATTTCATGGCGAGGTAACGGTTGCAGCACCGCGCGTGAAGATAAATCGCGCTGTCGGCGCAAGCCGACGCGCGAACATCTTTCGCGCCGGGTTACACACAGGGGTGCGTAAGATCCACCTGCCGGCCCGCTACCGTCCGAACCTTGAAGCAGCTGACCTCAACAACGCCCAGGTAACCAGGTTTGCGGAGGATGCAGCAATACAGTTTATTGCCGACGGTAGTTTTACTTGGCACCCTGTTGACAAGCCCGAAGCCCGGCAGCAAAAGCGCTTCAGCGGCAGCAGTGTCTACTTGATGGCTGACCAGGGCGTAACACTGCAGGTGCGCGGAACCGTAAACGGCAAGGTACTGGTGTATTCGCCCAAACAGATTCTGATCACCGGTCCTTTGCGCTACGCCAGCCACCCAGCCGAAAATCCGCAATCGGATGATTTTCTCGGTCTGGTCAGCGACCGTTCAATCCGCGTGGCAAAACCCTCGGTTACTGGTGACGGCGACCTGACCATTCACGCGGCACTGTATGCCAAGCGGCGTTTTGCAGTGAGCCGCTACCAACACAACGGTGATAATGTGTTGGAGGTGTATGGCAGTTTAAGCGCAGGTACTGTTACTGCCACTGAGCCACGCTATGTCACGCGTTTGCGATTCGATGAACGCCTGCAGGCGTTGCGCCCACCGGGCTTTCCCAGTACCGACCGCTTTGAACTGGAGGACTGGGATGCACAGTGGCGAAGGACCTCGATTTAAGCGGCGAGTAAAATACTGTGTTTACCAGCAGAAAAGTAAACTGCCACCGCGTTTACCGCGTACACTGCAATTCAGCCTAAACAGGATCTGTCATGAAAAAACTCTTGTTGTCAGCCACATCGCTTGTTCTTCTTCTGGTAAGCCAAGCCGGCCTCGCCTGCCCGGACTATCTCAACCATAGCATGCGTAAATTGCATTCGCAGGAATCAGTTAACTTCTGCGAGCAGTTCAGCGGCAAAGCCATGCTGCTGGTTAACACGGCCAGCCACTGCGGCTTTACCCCACAGTTTAAAGGGCTTGAGGCAATCCACCAGGAATATCAGAGCCGTGGTCTCGCAGTGGTGGGCTTCGCCAGCAATGATTTCCGCCAGGAAGCGGCCGATGAAGAAAAGGCCGCCAAAATCTGCTTCGTCAATAATGGCGTCACGTTCACAATGATTGCCCCCAGTCCGGTGCGCGGTGACCAGGCCAACCCGATTTTCAAAGCGCTGGCGGCACAAAGCAAGGCGCCCAGCTGGAATTTCAACAAATACCTCATCAATGCCGAAGGCGAGGTACTGGGCCATTTTGGCAGCCGGGTAAAGCCGCAGAGCAAGAAGCTGCGCAGCGCCATTGAGGCGGCCCTGTAATACCGAGTATTATCCAGTCTCTGTCAGTTTGTAGAGACCTTGCCGATGAGTGCGCACGAACTTAGGGAGATACTGGCTCGCCTGGAAGAACAACTGGAAACCGCCGAGCTGAACGACGAAACGGAACAGATGTTAACCGAGTTGCGGTCTCATATTGACCACACGCTGGACGAGGCCAAACAGGAATCAGAAAGCCCTATGTTTCGAACAGCCAAAGCGCTGGAAGCCCAGTTCGCCGCTGAGCACCCCACGGCTGAGCGGGTTATTCGGGAGCTGCTGGACACACTGGTGCGAATGGGCGTCTAGGCATTTGTCAGTCGCAACTGCGCTCGGCCGGCGGCGTATTCAGCAGTTCTTCCAATAGCAGAGGCCGGTCGGTCATGATGGCGTCCACCCCCAGGTCCATCATGCGCAGCATTTCTTCACAGCTGTTGATGGTCCAGACCTGAACCGCCAGATTGGCCGCATGTGCATCAGCAACAAAATCTGCGGTCACTATTTCAAGATCAATCGTAACCTGGCCAATTTGGCTGGTATCCGGTGGTACCTGAAACGCGACGTGTTCGGGCACAGCCGGCATCGGGCTGGCGCCGCGTGAACCCAGCACCAGCCCCGTGCCCTGGTTCAGCGGTACCGAGGTGTGCACACAGGGCGCGACCGCCTTGAAATTGTTTGCCGCCTCGTCAACAAAAGATGCCGCTATCAGATCATCAAAACGTCCATAGCGCTGCAGCAGTTCGGCCATTTGTTGCTCATAGTTGCCATCGCCATCGAGGTCGGGTTTCAACTCCAGATTGATCAGGTGGCCGGCAAAGCGTTGCAAAGCCTCCTCCAGCGTGGGTATCTGGAAATCTTCTGCACGATAACCCGGTGGCGGGGGCCGGTCCCCAGTGGCAATACCTCGGAATACATAGTCCTCTTCCGGGCGATCATGCGGGGTGCCAAGCCCCGGCACAAACCAGTAGGCAGCATCCAGGGTTCGCAATTCCTCCAGGGTGAGGTCAACCACATTGCCAGAACCATTCGTGGTCCGGTCAACGTCCAGGTCGTGCAAAATCACTAACTCGTTATCCGCCGTCTGGTAGACATCCATTTCCAGCACGTCTGCGCCCGCTTTAGCCACTTCCGCATAGGCATACAAGGTGTTTTCAGGAAAGTCGATGACGCCTCCGCGATGGGCATAATTGAGCGGATCACCGTCGATAATGCGCCAGCGATTCGGTTCGGCTTTCTCATAGGGTGTATCACAACGGCTGTCATCATTGGCGATTGTGCCGATCACCTGGCGCTCGGTAAGTATGGCATTGGCACTGCTGCCCAGTGTTACCAGTAAGGTTTCTGCGGGCTCTTCTTCAGCATCGCCCAGCATGTCCACCGTAAATTGCGCCTCCAATTCCCCAGGCGGAATACTGACTTCGCCGGAAGTGGCAAAATAATCTTCTCCTTCGGAGGCGCTAACAGCTTCGGTTGTGTAACTCAGCACAACCGCCTCGGGCTGCGGGCTGACCAGTGCCGCCGTGAATTGCAGACCGTTCATTTCCCCAGGGCCACCCTCGGGTGCGGCCACCGGAAATACCGTTAATGACGACGGTGCTACCGGTTGGTACTCTTCGAACTGTTTATCCGTACCCCCGGTGCAGGCCGAAATTAGTAACACTGTACTGGTCAGCAGGGCAAACCATCGAAGGCCAGTTTGATAATTCGTAATGGTGGTGCTTTGCATAGCAGGCTAAGTTCCCAGTTTGTCTTTGCTGGAGGCGTCTACCGTGTCGTCCTTTCTTTTCGGCTTACTCGTGTTTTTGGGCTTCGTGCTGGCAGTGGCACTGTTACGGGATGGCCGGTACAGTGTTGGTAAACCGAAGGTGTTATATGTGAATGTCGGCGAGCTGGCAAGCGTGGAGTTTGCTCTGCACAAAAAAAAACGCGGCGCCCTGCGAATGCGGCCCGTTGCTGAAAGCTGTGAGCTCAGTATCAGCCAGACCAGCCAGTACTTCAGTCATCAGCCCCCCGCGCAGGCCAGCACTGACACCGGTCGGGTGACCGTTCAGGTTGAGGGTTTGCGCGAAGGCACTGGTTTTATTGAGCTTTTGGCGACCTCCGAACTTGATGGCAAGAAATACCGACCCAACCCTACCGAAGTCCGGGTAATCGGATAAACGGTGGCAAAATAGTCTGTCTTCGGGGTAAACCGCTCCAGGCTGTGCTGCACTAAAGAGACAGCGACAACAGCCTTGGGGGGTTCGATGGCGAACTCGATTCTGCGCGGTCTCGGCGCTGCGCTTCTGATCAATTGTCTACTGGCATGCAGTGGCGGTGGCGGAAGTGACGCCAGTCCCACCCCAGTCCCTGTCCCTGCGCCAAGCCCGCCCAGCGCTGAGGCCCTGCAGGAAGCAGCTCGTCTGGGCGCGCGGGCCAGCTTTGGATTGAGCCATGCCGAGGTACAGGCACTGGCCAGCCAGGGCAATGACAGCTGGCTGCAGACGCAGTTCAACACACCAGCAAACTTCCATGAACCCATTGTGGAGGATTTAGTGCGTCGGCGGGAAGCGGGTGAGTTTGCCGAATTTGAAGAAGACATCGAGTATCTGATTCTGGCCCGCCGCCTGGCCTGGTGGCACTGCGCGGTGACCTGCGATGACCAGCTGCGCCAACGCGTGGCCTTCGCCCTAAGCCAGATTCTGGTGGTATCCGACAACGTGGATGAGCTGATGATCAACCCGTTCGCACTGAGCACCTACTTTGATACCCTGCTGGAGCACGCCTTCGGCAATTTTCGTGAGCTGTTACTGGATGTGACCCTGCACCCTGCCATGGGCGTTTTTCTCAGCCACGTGAACAATAACCGCTCGGACCCAATCGCGAACACCTTTCCGGATGAAAACTACGCCCGCGAAGTGATGCAGCTGTTTTCCATCGGCCTGCATGAACTGAACCCGGATGGCACGCTGCAACTGGATTCTGAAGGCCGCCCGATTCCCAGCTACGATAACGACGATATCCGCGAATTTGCAAAAATTTTTACCGGCTTGTCCTTTGGCGGACCAGACGCCTACTTTGGTAAGGAATTCGGCTATTTTCGCGCACCGATGCAAATGTTTGCCGCCAATCACGAGCCGGGAGAAAAGCGCCTGCTGCGCGGCACTGTGGTGCCTGCCGGACAGACAGGTATGCAAGACATTGAAGCGGCCATTGATAATTTATTCAACCACCCTAACACCGGGCCATTCATCAGCCGCCAGTTAATCCAACGGCTGGTGACCTCCAACCCCAGTCCGGCCTATGTGGAGCGGGTAGCGAATGTATTTGCCACTGACAGCAATGGCGTGCGCGGCAATCTGCAGGCGGTAGTCAGCGCTGTTCTGCTGGACCCGGAAGCCAGCGCAGACAACTCGCAGGATGCACACTTCGGCAAGCTGCGCGAGCCCGTGCTGCGTTATCTCAACATGCTACGGGTGTTTGAAGCGCAAAGCGATGATGGCTTTATTGCCAATGCCGGTTACGCTCTGCAAACCTTCAGCCGCCAGCATCCGTTGTCGGCACCCAGCGTATTCAACTTCTATCTGCCATCGCACTCGCCCAGTGGCGACATTGCCGACGCCGGACTGGTCGCACCGGAATTTGAGATCGTGAATACTACAACGGTGGTTGACATGGTGAACCTGCTCGACGTGGTGCTGTTCGGTGATCTGGTAACCGAGGTACCGCCACCTTTTGCCAATGTCACCCTGTCTCTGGACGAATGGGACGAACTGGCGGCCAATGTAGACGCGCTGCTGGATCGCTTGGACCTGGTATTGACTTACGGCACGCTCAGTGAGGACTCACGCGCTGCGATTCGATCTGTGCTTGCAGACATACCGGCCAGTGAAACTGGTTTCCGCTCGCGGATTGCGATTTATCTGGTGATGATGTCGCCGGACTATGTGGTCGAAAGCTAACAGTTACGCAAAGAGGCAACGTAATGATCAGCCGAAGAAAATTCCTGTCACACAGTTGCTCACTGGGCGCTGCCAGCCTTACTGCAAGCAGCAGCCTTCTGCAACTTGGCCTGGCACGCCAGGCCGCCGCGCAAACCAGTGACGAATATCGTGCCCTGGTCTGCATTCTGCTGGCCGGTGGAAACGACTCCTATAATATGCTGGTACCTGCTGACAACGACCAGTATGCCGAGTACGCAGCCATTCGCGCTGACCTGGCATTACCGCAGGCAGAGCTGCTTCCCTTAAACGGTACCACTGAGACTGGGCGTCAGTACGCCGTACACCCCGGCATGCCTGAGCTGCGAGAGCTGTACAATAGTGGAGACGCCGCATTTATTGCCAATGTGGGCACGCTACTGGAAGCCTACGATGCGGCGGCTTTTCAAAATGGGACCGCCAGCCTGCCACTGGGCCTGGCCTCACACAGCGACCAGATTGCCCAGTGGCAAACCGCCATGCCCGACCAACGCTCGGCACAGGGCTGGGGTGGACGCGTCGCCGATTTGCTGCAGGGCGTTAACCTGGCCAATGGCGTATCAATGAATATCTCCCTATCGGGCACCAATGTGTTCCAGAGCGGCAGTAATACCTCGGAATACAGTATCAGCACAACAGGAGACGGCGCCATTGGGATTAATGCCTACGCTGACGGCAGCGAGTTCGGCGACTTTCGAAAGCGCATGGTGGATGATTTGCTGAGCGTACAACATGAACACCTGTTTCGCCGTGAGTATCAGCAAAGACTGACTGATGCGATCGCTGCGCAGGAAGTGTTCGTGGACGCGATGCAGACTTCACCACAGTTGACGACCGGGTTCTCGCCTGGTCAACTGTCGCAAAGCCTGCGCCAGATTGCCCGGGTGATTGGCGCCCGCAATGCATTGGGCGCCAATCGGCAAACCTTTTTTATTACCGTGGGTGGCTGGGACCATCACGATGACGTACTGGACAATCAGGCCGAGATGCTACCGGCTGTCAGCGTAGCGCTGCGGGAATTTCGCGATGCGCTGGTGGAGCTTGCGGTGTTTGACCAGGTAACCACCTTCACCATCTCCGACTTTGGGCGTACCTTAACCTCGAATGGCAAAGGGTCTGACCACGGCTGGGGGGGCCACCATGTCGTCATGGGTGGTGCGGTCAATGGTGCACAGCTGTTTGGCCAATATCCTGAAATTTCAGTCGGCAACCCCCTGGACATTGGCCGCGGCGTGTATGCGCCGACCACTGCCACTGATGAATACTTCGCCGAGCTGGCCCTTTGGTTTGGTGTCGCCCGCTCTGATCTAGACCAGGTGCTGCCGAATGTACGCCGCTTTTATTCGCCGGAATCGAGCAGCGCTCCGCTCGGGTTTTTACCTATTTGAAAAATGACTGATGATGAGTGCAGCGATGAAGACCTGGTGCGGCAGTTTCGAGCCGGCGACGATCGTGCCTTCGGCTGTATTATCAGGCGCCATCAGGACCGAGTTTACCGGTTGGCCGCTGTGTGGTTGTATGACCCACAGCAGGCTGCCGATGTGGCCCAGGAGGTATTTCTGCGAGCGCACAAAGGCTTGCAGAGTTTTCGCTTTCGCGCTGCCGTGTTCACCTGGTTGTACCGCACGACCCGCCATGTCTGCAATGAGCACAATCGCAAGCGCCGCCATGAACCCTTCGATGAGGACTTGCTGCAAATACCGGGGCCAACAGCCGACCTCCATCGCCAGCAAACTGTCGCCAAAGTGCGTAGTCTGGTCAGACAACTGCCGGAACGCCAGCGCGACGCGTTGTTACTTAGGCAGTTTGAAGGCCTCAGTGTGAAGGACACAGCACACATCATGGGCTGCCGGGAGGGCACGGTGAAAGCGCTTTTGCACAAGGCCATGGCAAGTTTAAAAAGCAAACTGGAATCGATTGATGAATAACAGCAACCCACTGGACCGGTTGGTCGATGATTATCGCCAGATTAAGGTGCCGGATGAGCTGTGCATTGCAGTTCCTGAACGCGAGCCAACATCGATTTGGCACGGGTTTTTCTCTGCACTGGGCAAGCCTGCATTCGCCAGCCTCCTGCTGGCAGCGCTTATCTTAGCGGTGTGGCCTTTCGATGATCCGCAGCAGGCAGCGCTTGCACAACGTCCTCCAGTACCCAGTTTAAGCACTCTGGCCAGCCTTCCGCTATCGCGGCCGACGGTTGCAACCCCGAGTTTCAGCGAGCTGCCAACACCAGTAGCGCCGAAAACACCTAAACGTTCGATACTTTGAAGGAGACCCTCATGTCTATTAAACACACCATCGTCATCGCCGGATTGTGCCTTGGACTGTCACTAGGCACATTCGCACAGGAGCCTTCGGCCGAGCAGCTCGGGCAAATGCAGAGCTTTCTGAACATTATGGACAGCTACTTTGACATTATGGAATCCACCTATGATGTAGCCGAGAACGAAGAAAAGGCTGCCATTTTGAAAATGGCCAAACTGCAGGAGGTTTATGAGCAACTGGGGCAAAAAGCTAAAGCCGCGGCGGTTTTCCGCGAGGTGCTGAACAACAGCCAAAACCGCACCATCCGCAATGCAGCCTATGCAATGCTGGCGGACAATCTGAAAGATACCGGCCGGGAAGATGAAGCCCTGACCATTTTGCGTGAAGGTTTGAACGAAAACATCAAACTGGCAAAGTAAGCGAGGAGGGGTTCACCCCCCCTTACTCGGTGTGAGTTTTAAATTGGCATTGGCTGCTCATTTAAGAGACGCAAAATACCACGCACCATACGATAAAACACCCACAAGCCGATGAACACCACCAGGCCAAGCGCGATCGGGATACCAATCAGGGTAATTGCCAGCAGCCCGGCGATAAGCATCCACAGCAGGGTGAACCAAAAAGTACGAATCTGCCAGCGGAAGTGCGACTCAAGATAGGTGCCGCGTGCTTCGCCACGCTTCACGTAGTTCAAAATGACGGCAATAATGGATGGCCAGCCGGTCAGAAAGGCTGTTACCACCAAGGCCGCCGTGGTCAGGCCAGTGATGACACCAAACAAGTGTAAACCGTAAATAACATAGGTCAGAGTGACCATATTCGGGCTGGGTTCTGCGTTGGCCGGGTAGCTCATAATGCTATTCCAAGAATGCTGTCGGGGCATTATATCGCGTTGCATGAAGTTTTTCTTACACGCTGGACAGTGAATACCCGGCCTGAGTAAGCTTGCAACACCGACGCCCAAGCAAAGAAAGGAGGCGTAGCGATGCGACTCAAAATACTCTCCTTAAAAGTACTGTCCTTACTGGCCATTACTCTCGGGCTGAACAAGCCTGTTAATGCACAGAACCCTCCTACGGATGCGTTGAAAGAGGATACCATTGGCCCTGTGATGGTGCTGGAGGAAATTATTGTTACCGTGCAAAAGCGCGCACAAAGCGCACAAGACGTACCGATTGCGCTGTCTGCTTTCAGCGGCGACTTTCTTGACACTTTGCGAGTAGACCAGTTTGAGCGCCTGAGCGATTTTATTCCGGGCCTGGAGGTCCAGGAGCAAAGCGTTAATAACCCCGGGTTTTCGATTCGCGGTATTACGTCGGACTCCGGTGATGCAACGGTAGAACCCAGAGTGTCTATCTATCAGGACGGCGTATCGATCTCACGTTCACGTGGCTCTTATGTGGCCCTGTATGATCTGGAACGGGTAACCGTAGCGCGTGGGCCTCAGCCCACTTTGTTTGGCCGCTCGTCGTTGATCGGTGCCATTAACATTGTGCAAAACAAGGCACAGCCAGATTTCTCTGCCCGCGCCGAGGTCGGTCTGGGTCGCTATTCTGAAAGCTATTTCACTGGCCACGTTAATGGCCAGTTGGCTGAAGGCATTTACGGACGCCTGGCCGCTTATCATCATCGCCGTGACGGCTTTATTGAGAATGTTTCGCCGGGCAATGATGATCTTATGGGCCCGAATACCCAGGCTTTACGCGCCACGATACGTTTTGAGCCGAACGAACAACTGAGCATAGATGTTATTGCCAACTACCAACAGGACGATTCGCAGGGAACCTCGTTCAAATCCGGTGTGTTTCGCCCTACCGGTGGTGACCTGAACCCAAACAGCGCAGCCGAACTGAACACCTTTGCCGGCTTTGAAGGTGGCCGTGACCTCGGCGTAGAGCGCGATGTCTGGGGAGTTACCGTACTGGCTGACTGGGCCTTTAGTGACAGCTGGAGCCTATCGTCGATTACGGCCTACCGGGAGTTTGATTCGCTGGAAATTTTCGACCCGGACGGGTTTGGGCTGGCCGCTTTGCTGTTTGGCGAAAATGCTGAATCCGAACAATTTGCGCAAGACCTTCGCTTGAACTTTGACAGTGGCGGGACTATTACCGGGTTTGCAGGCGTTAGCTATTTCCAGGAAGAGGGCTTTCAACGCGTACCGCTGCAGTTCGATGAAGGGGCTGCCCTGGCCGTTGCCACCGGGTCCATCCTGCAATTTGCACCGGATGCGCCTGCCCGCGAGTTGTTACCTAATCTTCCCACCTTCAAGGAGTTTCACCGCGAGCAATTCACCAATTTTGCAGACAATAAGGCCTTTGATGTGTACGGTGATTTCACCTGGCAGCTAACAGATGAGTTTAGCTTATCAGCCGGTCTGCGCTGGACCTTCGACGATAAAACCTCCGGCCTGCAGGTGGTCACCCAGAACGGCCCCAGTGTCCTCGGCGCCTTCCTGGGGAGTACCAACGGTACCTTGTTTGTGGATGTGACGCCGAATGAAGAACGGGTGAATTCCTCGGACAACTTCGATGGCGGTGGCTGGCGGCTGGTGGCCGCTTATGCGCCGCAAGACTGGGCCAATTTGTTTCTGTCCTACGCCCGCGGCCGGCGCCCGGAAGTAATCGCCCCGAACCCCGGCATTGGCGAACAACGCTTTACCAATATTCCAGCCGAGGAAGTGGACGCCATTGAGCTGGGCGCTAAACTGTCACTGCTTGAGGGTCGGCTAAGCCTGGAGAGCAGCGTGTACTACTACGAGTACTCGAATTTCCAGACCAACATCACTGACCTGACCAGTGGCCTGACTGAAATCATCAACGCCGGAAATGCAACCACGGACGGCTTCGAAACGCAGCTGATGTATAGCGCCAGTGACCATTTCCGCCTGTTTGCCAGCTACGGCTACAACCATTCACGCTTTGATGAAACCGATGATGCTGGCAATCCGCAGGAGTTTGGCGGTAATCGCTTTCGACTTTCGCCTGACCATTCGGCGTCCATCGGCGCGGAGTTGAGCATGCCCCTGGGCGGTGGCCGGGCCAGCTTTATTCCGGTGTATGCCTGGCAATCCGATGTGTTTTTTGAAGATGAAAACCAAGCAGACATTCGGCAGGGCGCGTATGGCCGACTCGACCTGGAGCTGCGTTACGACAACGCAGACGAGTCCTGGGCCATATCAATATACGCTAACAATGTTACCGACGAAGAGTACATTATTGACGGCGGCAATACCGGCGCCTCTTTTGGTATCCCTACTTTTATTCCGGGCCCACCTACTCTGTACGGCATACGAGCCAGTATGAATTGGTTTTAGGATAGCTAGCGGCGGCGTTGTTTCAGACGTTCGAGCAGAGAAGAAGTATCCCAACGCGCGCCGCCCAGGCCCAGAATATCCTGATAGTAGGTGTTGACCAATTCGGTAACCGGCACTTCAGCGGCGCAGCGCCCGGCCTCGGCAATGGCGTAGTCCAGGTCTTTGCGCATCCATTCAACAGCAAATCCATGCTCGTAAAAGCCATCCAGCATGGTTTCGTAACGGTTCTCCATTTGCCAAGATTGGGCCGCGCCTTTGGAGATGACGTCTATCACTTTTCTGCCATCCAAGCCGGCCAGCTCGGCAAAATTGAGCCCTTCTGCGAGAGCCTGAACCAAGCCGGCAATACAAATCTGGTTGACCATTTTGGTCAGTTGGCCACTGCCTGCCGGGCCCATTAGTGCAAGCTTGCGCGCATAACTCAGCAGCACCGGCTCGGCCCGCTGGTATAACTCAGGTTCGCCACCTACCATAATTGTCAGTGTGCCGTTCTCTGCGCCAGCCTGGCCACCGGAGACTGGTGCATCAAGAAAAGCCACTTCCGATTCTGCAGCGCAAAATGCCAATTCACGAGCCAGTTCGGCTGATGTAGTGGTGTGATCCACTAACAAAGCTCCGGCATGCATGGTGTACAGGGCGCCATCTTCGCCGGTGGTCACCTCCCGAACATCAGCGTCATTACCTACACAGCACAACACGATATCGGCCCGCTCTGCAGCAGCAGCCGGGGTGTCGGCGACGCTGCCCGGATGCTGTTCCAGCCAACGTCTGGATTTCTCCGGATTACGGTTGTACACCGTCACCGGGTACCCCGCTGCGGCAAGATGACCGGCCATTGGGTATCCCATTACTCCAAGACCTATGAACGCCAATCGTGTGTCTGTCATGTCTGTTCCTAACGAATAACCAGATATAGCGATGCGTTGCCGCGAATCACCCGCAGCAAAATTTGCCGCCGATTTAACTGCAAGGCATAGTCCATGTGCTCAATTTTTTGCACCTTGCGGCGGTTCACACTGGCTATCACATCGTTCAGGCGTAGCCCGGCCTGCCATGCGTTTGAGCCTTTTTCCAGCGCGACGACTTTGAGGCCAAGATTGGGCTGTTCTTCGAAACGCGCTCCCTCCAGAAACACCGCCATTGGGCTTTGCAGCTGGCTGCTCTGATAGTCTGCGGGGTCAGCGATGTCTACCCGGTAAGACTTTTGCTCGCCGTTGCGAATCACCTGCAGTTTAAGTTTTTCGCCAATGCGGTGCAGGGCAATGGCATTGCGCAACGCGCTGGAGTTTTTGATTGTTTTGCGATCTGCCTTGATTATGACATCGCCGGACTGCAGGCCAGCTTCATCAGCGGGTGAGCCTGGCTCAACGCTGGTGATAAGTGCGCCCGACCGCGAGTCCAGATCAAAAGCTTGTGCCAGCTCGGCGTCTATGTCCTGCGTATCGATACCGATTTCACCGCGTGAAATTTTGCCGTGCTCAACAATTTGCGTCACGCTGGCCATGGCCATATTGGATGGTATGGCAAAGCCGATGCCGACGTTGCCGCCGCTGGGCGCCAGAATGGCCGTGTTTATGCCGATTAATTCGCCCTTTAGGTTTAGCAGTGCACCGCCGGAATTACCTGGGTTGATCGAGGCGTCCGTCTGGATGAAGTTTTCCAGGCCCTCTATCCCCAGACCGGTTCGGCCCAGCGCTGAAACAATGCCGGTGGTCACCGTCTGGTTCAGCCCGAACGGATTGCCTATGGCAATAACAAAGTCTCCGACTCTTGCAAGATCAGAATCAGCCACCTGAATTTCGGTCAGCTTATCAGCCTGGATACGCAACACGGCAATATCAACCTCCGGGTCACCGCCTATTACCTCGGCGTCCATTATCCGGCCATCGTGCAGGATCACCCGCACTTCATCCGCATTTTTGATAACGTGATGGTTGGTCACAACCACCCCCTTGGCCGCATCAACAATTACGCCTGAGCCCGCACTGCGCACTTTGCGAGTGCGGCTGGGCTGGCGGGGTATATCAAAAAATCGCCGGAAGAAGGGGTCATTCAGTAAGGGGTTATAACTACGCTGGGTAGTAGCCGTGGCAATGTTCACTACCGCCGGGTTGGCACGTTCTATCAATGGGGCCAGAGATGGCAGCGCTTTGCCTGAGCCATCGGTCAGTGGCCAGGCGGCCTGGGTGGAAATCGGTAACAGCGCCAACACGGGCACCACAAGCATCATGGTCAGTTTTTTCATTGATGGCAAAGCCAGTCTCCAGTCCGCAGCGTTTGATAAATTAGCATGCCTCACCGACTCTGCCAAAGCCGGTTTACAGGCGCCGATATTGCGCCGGCGAGATACCCTTCCATGCAATGAAAGCGCGCCGGAAATTGGCCACATCGGAGTAACCCAGCATGTCGGCAATTTCCTGAATGGACAGGGGGCTTTCCCGCAAATATTCCTCGGCCAGCTGACAGCGCACCTGCTGCACGAGCTTTTTGTAGCTGGTGTGCTCAGCAGCAAGCCGCCGCCGCAATGTTCTGGAGCCGACGCGCAAGCGAGCGGCTGCCTGTTCAATACCCGGGAAAACTCCGGGCTGCTCCAGCAGTACTTGTTGAACACGGTGGCTGAAGCGGCCGTGATCCACCCGTTGCAGCAGAGTCTCGCACTGTTGCAGATACAACTGCTTCATAACCGGATTGGCAAATTGCAGAGGCTCGTCCAACAGGCTCGCCGGAAAGCGCATGCAGTTGGCATCGCTCTGGAAGGTGATTTCCTCCCCAAACAGCTCCCGGTAGGTGTCCCCGTACGCGGGCGGCGGATAGGAAAACTCGAGGCTGAACGTACCTTCGGCCACTGGTACCAGGCTTTGAAACACGGTCACCGCCGCCGAAAAGAAAATTTCGCTGTCGATCGACTTTACCTTCCTGCCAAGCAGGCCTTTGTTCAGAGAGAGTCGCACCTGCTCCGTTTCCATGGAAAGGCGGACTTCGCATTCGGGCGACAGCAAACGGTGATAACGAATCAACAGCTCGAGAACATCGGCCAACTTCTCACAGCACATGAATGCGTAGCCAAGCACACCCAGGCTGGCGAGACTGAACTCCTGTCCGTAGCGCAATAGCAGGTCCGGTCGACCCGATAAGCGCAGGCTGCGCAGCAGTAGGGCCTCGAAGTCCTCCATCGGCAGCTCAAAATTCAGATTATCGACATCTTCCGCCCGAAGATGGGTTTCCTGACAGAGCCGCCGGGTGCCAATGCCAAATTTCTCAAGCATTCGCAGCAATACCAGCCTGGACGAGGCATTGAAGCCGGGCAGTTTCAGTTGGTTTGTTTGGTACATCGGCGCTCGGATTGTTCTGGCCCGAAATGACTAAAAACAGGTATTGAATCACCTTGTCACCGCCTAAGGCAAGGGTATTCTTTGTATATTGTCGAACAGGAGTCGCTCATGGACATTAAGACGGTTTCCAAAACTCCGGACGAGGTCATTCATTACCCGCAAGCCGACGCGGACGACATTGAGCTTGGCCCGGCCGATGTGGAGCATGTGGTTGAAATTTTCAATACACCATTGACCGGCAGCTATAACTGGGACTACAGCATTCAGGATGACCGCATTCGCAAGCTCTACGAGCTGGGCAAGAAGCTGAACTGGAACGCGGAGGTGGACATTAACTGGGATCTGCCAATGTTCCACCACCTCGCACCGGATTTGAATGCATTCCTGGACTACGAGCCTTACGCCCGGCTTGATGAAGATGGCCAGCGCGAGGTGAATCAGCACCTTAATGCCTGGACTCTGTCGCAATTTCTGCACGGGGAGCAAGGGGCACTTTTGGTTGCTTCACAATTGGCCAGTTGTGCCCCGACTTACAATGCCAAACTGTATGCCGCGTCACAGACCTTCGATGAAGCCCGCCATGTTGAGGCCTTTAACAAGCTTATTCAAACCCGGGTCGGACTGAGTTACCCGGTAGATCCAAGCCTGAAGTCTTTGCTAGACAAAATTCTGACAGATCCACGTTGGGACCTGAAATTTATTGGTATGCAGTTGGTTATAGAGGGCTTTGCGCTGTCAGCGTTTACCACGATGAAGAGCATTGCAGAGGACAGCATCGTTGGTGAACTGCTCCATTACATCATTCGCGACGAGGCCCGTCACGTCACCTTTGGAGTGAATTACCTGGAAGCCTATGTACAGACATTGAGCGAAGAGGATAAAGAAGCTCGCGCTATGTTTGCCTACGAGGCCTGCGTGGTTGCGCGCGAACGTCTGATTCCCACGGGTGTGTTTCAACATTTTGGCTGGGATGTTGCACAAGCGCGCGAGATTTACCTGCGTGGCCCGCTGGTCAACAAGTTTCGCGACCTGCTGTTTACCCGCATCATGCCAAACCTGCGCCGGATCGGCTTGTTGACCGATGCGGTGCGACCAAAATTCGAGGAGCTGGGTATTCTTGAATACGAACATTTGCCTGACGACTACGATATTGACTGGGCGGAAATCAGCAAGCCTTTGCACGACGCCGCCTGAACCGCTGACTGTTCATGCGCTTGAGTAATGCCCATACCGTTTAGCAGGCGAGCCGACAGGGTTTGTGCAAATAATCTACACTTTGTTGTGAACCGCCCGGACAAGGACACAACACAGCAGGCATGGATAGCTCGCGCAAATCGGAACTGGCGATTTTTGCCGCCATATTGCTGTCAGTAGCCGTTTTTATCGGCGTACATTACCGGCTATCGGCGTTGCAGGATTCGATGCAGCACAGTATCGATCAAAGCCTTAAACTCGCCAACCTGCACAATGATATTCGTTACTACGACGAAGTACTGACTATGACAGCACAGGTTGCTGCGCACAGTGGTGACTTGCAGGGAGTCTGGCGGCAACGACACGCCTTCACATCAAAGCTGATCAATAATGCGCTGCGTCGGGCAGAAACCTATGTGGCCAGAGATACGCTCAGCAAACTGCGTTCAGCCAACCGCGAATTGCTCGCCATTGAAGACCTGGTGTTTGCCGCTCTGAATAGCGGCGCACGCAGCAAGGCTATCTCATTGCTCAATTCCGCGACTTATGCCGAACGCAAGCAAACCTATATCGCTACGCATAACAAACTTCAAAATCTGCTGAACGCCAGTGCGCTCGCCAATCGCAGTGCCGGCGAGCAAACACGACGGCAGTCGCAGCGCCTGAGCCTGGCGGCCGTAATTCTATTGGCTTCACTGTGGGCAATTGTGCTGAGTTTTGCAGCACGCTGGCGCCGCCATATGGTGGATAGCAATACCGAGCTGACCGAATTGGCGCACTATGACAACTTAACCGGCGTGGCGAACCGAACCCTTTTTAACCAGCGCCTTGCCGAGGCAGTGGCAAATTCGGATCGCACTGGAATATCGCTGGCGCTGATCATTATCGATGTCGACAAATTCAAGGACATCAATGACACCCATGGCCATATGGCAGGCGATGAACTGCTGAAAACTGTGGCAACGCGACTAAAAGCGCGTGCGCGAAGCACCGATACGGTGGCCCGCCTGGGCGGTGACGAGTTTGCCATTGTCGCCACACAGATCAACAATCCCATGGATGTTAATACTCTGGCCAATGACGTGGTGCATGATGCACTGGAGCGATTCGAGTTTGATAACAAACAGATTGGCACCGGGCACAGCGTGGGCGTTGCCCTTTATCCGGATGATGCCGACGATGTGGAAAGCCTGATGCAGAAAGCCGATTTCGCTTTATACCAAGCAAAGTCCGCTGGGCGAAGCACCTATCGCCTGTTCGATCAGCGCCTTGAAGATCAGGTCCAATCAAGAAAACGGGTTCAGGATGACCTGCTACAGGGCCTACAAGAAGATCAGTTTGAACTGCATTATCAACCGCTTATTGATCTGGAAACTAGCGGCGTGCGCGGCGTCGAAGCGTTGCTGCGCTGGAATCATCCCATTCGCGGTCAGGTTCCGCCCAATGAATTTATCCCGCTTGCCGAGGAAGCCGGCTTGATGGACGAACTGGGTGATTGGGTGTTGCGCCATGCCTGCCGGCAGCAAGTTGCCTGGCGTGATACCGGCTTGGCTGATCTGCGCGTCGGCATCAACTTGTCATCCATCCAGTTTCAAAACCCTGAGCTTGTGGCAAACATTAAACAAGTGGTCTGCGACAGCGGCATGTCGCCTGGCAAACTGGCCCTGGAAATAACTGAAACCGGGATTATGGACAAGGGTGACACGGTGATCGAGCTGCTGAAAGAGCTGAATGATTTCGGAATTACCCTGGCGATTGATGATTTCGGAACCGGGTATTCATCACTGGCCTATCTGAAGCATTTTCCAGTGCACGTGTTGAAAATCGACAAGAGCTTTGTTGACGACCTGCCCCATAACCATGCGGACGCCGCTATTGCACGCACCATCATCAGTATGGCCCGCTCTCTGCGCCTCAGGGCGGTTGCCGAGGGCGTAGAAAATGACGAGCAGCTCGCCTTTCTACGCGCAGAAGGCTGCGATTATGTCCAGGGTTATTATTTCGCCAAACCCCAGGGAGCAAACGATTTTGCTCAGTGGTATCTGGCTCAGAATGGTAGCAATGTACTGAGTTTCAAAAACCGTTAAGCGCCTTTTCTGTTGGCATAGGCCGCTTTCAATGCCTCCCACTGTTGCTGACCGAATTCGAACCCGTACCGATTTTTTAGTTTCTCAAATGAACGCGCCAGGCGGTACAGATTTGCCTGCTTCCAGTTGCTTAAGTGTTTTGCCTTTAGCTGGCCACGATCAAAGTCAATCAGCACCGCGCGATCACCACTGAGCAGAATATTGTGTGCATTCAAATCCGCATGCCAGACCCCCAGATCATGCATTTTTCGGATCGCTTCACCGACCGGCTGCCAATGCCGGTCTTCCACCCTGCCTTCGCGCAGCAAATTGCCAAGCGTTTCCGACTCCGCCACCTCAAAGGTGATCAGACTGGCGGAATACACCGCAAACCGCCGTTGCACCATGGCCGCGAAGGGTTTGCAGGCCGGCACGGCCTGTGACTGTAAGTAATTGAGCAGACTCAGCTCGCGAAATGGCCGGCTGTTACGCAGACCGGTCCATAAATAGTGGCTTTTCAGCCAGCGACTGATAAGGCCGCCGCGACGGTAACGCCGCAGAACCATTGACTTGGCGTTGTGTTCGAATACGCGCACGTGGCCACGTCCACTTTGTACAGCCTGGCCGGTGTGCTCTTCAGGTTGATTGGCCAGAAACAACTGATGCAGCTCGAGTGGCTCGACAGTGCACTCTGAACTGGATAGCATGTAGCATTCAGAGCCGAATAGCCCGCTCCCCAACCGACTTACCCTGATTCCCTCACAATCGTATGTCTGGATTACCTCTGTCACAACCGCCTCGCTCGGTGTGCATTTTGCGCCTCTCCGCGATTGGAGATACGACGCACATGGTTCCGGTGGTACGTGCCTTACAACGGCACTGGCCTGACTGCCGGATAAGCTGGGTTATTGGCAAGTTGGAATATCAATTGCTACGCCATCTTGACGGGGTTGATTTTATCACCTTTGACAAAAACGGCGGGTGGTCAGCAGTGCGAAAATTTCGCAAGGCAATGCGCCAGCACTCTTTCGACGTATTGTTGCATATGCAGGCAGCCCTCAGGGCCAGCTTGCTGGCCAGTTCGATCAGGGCGCCAATCAAGCTGGGTTTTGATCGCGAGCGCGCAATCGACGGGCAGTGGTTGTTCAGCTCTCACCGCATTCAGGGTAAGCCACAGCAACATGTGTTAGAAGGTTTTCTCGGCTTTCTGGAGGCACTGGGCGTTGCTCAACAAGCACTGGATTGGCGTTTTGAGCTTCCCGCAGAACTGCTTGATCAGGCCCGACAACGGCTACCCCAGGCACCCTACGCCGTGTTAAATCCCTGCAGTAGTGTGCGCCGGAATAACTGGCGAAACTGGCCGATGCACTGTTATGCACCGGTGATCGAATTCCTGGCGGAACAGGGTTTGCAATGCGTCGTCACCGGCGGGCCCTCTGAAGAAGAGAAAGCACTGGCCCGCGAGCTTGCTTCCGCCAGCGCCACAGACGTGCTCGATCTGGTCGGGCAGACCAGTCTGGATGAGCTGGCGGCCATTATTCAGGGTGCTCGGTTGGTCATTGCACCGGATACCGGCCCACTGCACATAGCCAACCTGTTGAACGTGCCTGCAGTCGGTTTGTACGCCAGCAGCAACCCGTTACGTACCGGCCCGTATCGCTCCCCCGAATACAGTGTCAATAAATACCACGAAGCAGCAGTGACTTATCTGGAAAAGCCGGCTGAGCAACTGAAATGGGGCCAGCGGGTTCGCCACCGTGAGGTTATGAAGCTAATTCAGCCGGCCGATGTGCTCGACAAGGTCAAACTGGCGCTTCAAGAGTAGCCAGATATTCCGCAACGCCCTGTTCGACCGTTTTGAATTCCTGGCTGTAACCTGCGGCCTTAAGTTTCTGCATGTCAGCCTGGGTATAGCTTTGATAGGCCTCTTTGAGGCCTTCGGGAAACGGAATGTAGTCGATCTGCCCGCGGCCATGGTGAGCGATAACCGCACTGGCCACATCGTTGAACGTCTGACTGCGTCCGGTACCCACATTGAAAATTCCACTAACACCGGATTCCAGTAACCACAGGTTCACTGCAACTGCGTCGCCGACAAAGATAAAATCCCGCCGTTGTTCACCCGCTGCATAGCCGTCGCTGCCTTCAAACAGGCGAACTCTATCGCCCTTGGCCAACTGACCATGCAGGTGAAATGCGACGCTGGCCATGCTCCCTTTATGTTGCTCGCGCGGGCCATAGACATTGAAATATCGCAAACCGGCTACCTGGCTGTAGGGGCGCTCAAGCTTGGCAACCCGCCTGACGTACTGATCAAACAGCAATTTGGAGTAACCATACACATTAAGCGGTTGTTCGCAGGCAGGCTGCTCGACGAACTGTTCATTGGCCCCATAAACCGCTGCGGAAGATGCGTAAATCAGAGGAATACTATTGTGCAGGCAATGATGCAGCAGTGCTTTGGAATAGCTGTAGTTGTTGTCCATCATATAGCGACCGTCCCACTCGGTCGTAGTAGAGCAGGCGCCCTGGTGAAAAACCGCCTGCAGGCCACGGTAGGCGCCGAGCGCCAGCTGCTCTCGAAATTCTGCGAAATCGAGATAGTCAGCAATGCTGCAATCGGCAATATTGATGAACTTGTGACCGTCGCGCAGGTCATCAACGACAATGATGTCGTCGCGGCCCTGCTGGTTAAGGGCCTGCACGAGATTGCTTCCAATAAACCCGGCACCGCCGGTAACGACAATCATGTTTGTGGAATCCAGCATGCTTCAAACCTTTTTACGAATGGCGGCGATGATTGCCGAGGTTGAAAGACCATCAATAAATTCAAGAACCTTTACGTCACCGCCATTGGCCAACACCGCTTCGGCACCGGCAATTTGTTCTACCGTGTAGTCTCCGCCTTTGACCAGCACGTCCGGCAACAGGGCTGAAATCAAACGCTCCGGCGTGTCCTCACTGAACGGAACAACCCAGTCCACACTTTCCAGGCCCGACAGCACAGCCATGCGTTGTCCGACACTATTGACCGGCCGACCATCGCCCTTGAGGCGGCGTACTGATTCGTCATCATTGACCGCAACAATCAGCCGATCACCCAGCTCGGCAGCGCTGGACAGATAGGCCACGTGGCCGGCGTGTAAAATATCGAAACAACCGTTGGTCATAACAATGCGCTCGCGACTGGCTTTTGCCCTCAGCAGGGTGTCGCTCAATTCCGCCTCACTGA
>JAUIHW010000116.1 GCA_030431775.1 Gammaproteobacteria bacterium | reverse complement strand
CTTGTGTCCTGGTCTCAAGGCGAGGTAAGGCACAATCTGTTTTGGAGCAATGGAGAAACAAACAAGGAAATAACACCTGAACGCAAGCGCCTCCTCTTTGTTGTGGGTCATGCCACTGATCTGGAGTTCAGCCTGCGTGCGCTTGCAAAATCGACTGAATCAGGGACGTTCAGGTCGGCGATGGCGGACCGCGTGAAGAATGCTATGGCTGAGGTGAAAAACATCAATGCAAAAATCAACTCACCGGAGCTGGCATCCGTCATTTCAGCCGCAGGCAGCATTGATCCGGCAGCAGCGCCTGACGCAGGCAAGATCTCCGCAGCTGCGGATAAAATTCAAAGCGCCGTAGCGGCGTTTACCAAAGCAAACGACGGGAGCAAGCTGGCTGCACTGGATGCGCTGGTACCCCAGGGTGATGGGCACTACAGCGAAAAATATTGATGCCACACTGACCGATTGCTCAGCGCGCGCGGGCATCCAAGCCCGGCGCGTCCTTGAGCTTTACGTTTGTCTTTTGTCGACGTGGGCGATCCGTTTACTGGCTTTGCATCAGACTCAAACTCTTCGCCCCAATCACGCTGAAGCAGAACGCTCGCTTCTATGCTCCAACTTCCTCCGCAGCCTGTCCTTTATAAGATTCCGACACGGTGCGTTATGGCACTTTCTTTGCCTTACTAGTCCCCAGATTGCTGTAAGCTGCATCAGTGGCAGTTCCAGCAAGGAGAAATTACGATGAAACAAGGTCACCGACTTTTACTTTCAGCTGTGAGTTATTTGCTTTTCTGCGCGCAGGCAGCCACTGCTGCAAGCGACATCTCCTGCGCAGAGGGCAAGCGCTACTACGACCTTGGGCGGCAAGCCGGGGCGCAACAGGATTTTGACAAAGCGGTGCAGTGGTTAGACAAGTCTGTACAGGCCTGCGAATCCTATGAGGCATGGCACTTGATGGGTGCTGCCTATAAGGGCCAGCGAAAGCTCGATGAATCGTTGCAGGCCTACGAGAAGGCCATTGAACAGGCATCCACCAGTGATAAGGCGGCTATTTCACTTGCTCGCTACGGACAGGTGCTGGCATTGAATGGCCAGCGTTTTGAAGCATTGAATATGCTTGATCATGCGATCGAAAGTCACTCCAGTCCGCCGTCCTGGATGCTGGACAATGCCAGGCAGTTAGATCACAGCCTGATGGACAAACCCATCTCCGGTGAAGCCATCAAGCGCAGCCTGGCAACACAGGTTTTCGGCTTACTGTCTCCCGATAGCGCTGCAGGGAAAAAACTCGGCATCAAGACATCCACGGCCTCCAAAATTCGCATACCAATCAACTACCAATACAACAGCGTAGAGCTGGACCCACTAACTCAGCAAAATGTGGACACCCTGGGGGCTGTTCTGGCAGACGACAGTTACGAAGGCCGATCCTTTACTCTGGTAGGCCACACCGATGTCAGAGGTACGTGGGAGTATAATCTGAACTTGTCCGAGCAGAGAGCAGAAGCGGCCCGAGCCGAGTTAGTTGGGAAATTTCCCTCGCTGGATGGCAGACTTACCGTAAAGGGTTCAGGAGAGGCAAAACCGATGTATCGGGGCGAAGACCTGAGTGAAGAAGATCACAGGTTGAACCGGCGCCTGGAGATTTTTGTAAACTAATAGAGCCCTGACACCATCAAAACAGAAGTTTTCGACGCGCCGCCTGACATACCAGGTTACCGAATAGAAGGGTTGCTTGGCGAAGGTGGCATGGCGCGTGTCTACCGCGCAATTCAGCGCGGATTCGATCGACCCGTTGCGCTCAAAATCATCTCTTCCACACTGGCTGCCGAAAAGGAATTCGGACAGCGATTTATTCGCGAGGCGAAAATAGTCGGTGGGTTGTCCAACGCGCATATCGTGCCAGTTTACGATGTAGGCGAGCACGACGGCGTCTACTACCTTGCGATGGAGCTGCTCAGCGGTGGCGATCTGCGAGCCAGAATCGACGCGGGGCTCAACCACAAAACCGCGATAGACATCATCTCGCAGCTAGCCCAGGCGCTAAAATACGCCCACGCGAGCGGCTTTATCCATCGAGATGTCAAGCCAGACAATGTGCTCTTCCGGGATAGCAATACGGCCGTTCTAACAGATTTTGGTATTGCCCGGACAACAGATGACAACGCAAACCACACGCAAATCACACAGGTAAGCTCGGTTATCGGTTCGCCGGCCTATATGAGCCCGGAACAGGCCCTGGGCAAACCGCTTGATGCAAGATCCGACATATTCAGTTTGGGCATTCTCCTGTACGAGATGCTCACAGGCAATCTGCCGTTCAACGGCAACAATGTTGCCGAAATTTCGTTGCAGCATGCGCAGGACAGTGTGCCGAGTTTGCCCCCTGAGCTTCGCCCACTACAGGACTTCGTGTCACGTATGCTGGCGTATGACAGAAGCAATCGGGTAAGTTCCTGCGATGAAGTTTTGGAATTCATAGCCACCCTCACATCAAGGGAGGGCGAGTACAGCAATAGTGCTTTTGACCCCAATGCGACGCTGGCAGCTCCGGCCACTACGGCGGCAACGACTCAGGCAATCTCTACACCACGAAATCGCTACCGGCCCGCTGCTATCGCGGCCATTTTCCTACTTGTCGGCACTGCGGTTTACCTGGCCAAAGACAAATTTATCAACCCCGAGGACCCTGAACCTGTCATCGTTCAACCCGATGTGGCAGCTACAGGCGCTGCTGAGCCACAGCCCAGCCAGCGAGTGACAGAGGCAGAAACTGCACCTGGAGATCGCGACAGCTCTGGTCAGACCGGGAACACGCCAGACATCGAAACTACTACATCTGACCTGGCTGTGGTCGATAGTGTGAGCCCGCCACGTGCCGATGAATTTTTTGCGTTTACCGAGGCAGTGACATCACCCGATTCGAACGATGAATTGAGGTTTATAGAGCGTTTTCCACAGGGCGTTCTTGCCGACATCGTGAGAACGAAGGTATCCGGAGACAGTGAATCGGTTGCCGGCCTGATAACCAGAGCTCAAGACGGTGATGCTCGCGCGCAGTTCGTCCTGAGTGAGCTGTATGATACTGGCTGGGTCGTTGAGCAAGACAAAGCCCGCGCCCTGGCCCTGGCATCTCAATCCGCGACCTCCCAGTCACCCTTCTCACAATACCACTACGCGATGCTGTTGCTGGCAGATAGCGGGTCCGATGCTCAAAAGCGCGATGGATTGCAAATGCTGGAGCAAGCCGCTCAGCAAGGTTTCTTTCTGGCCCAAACCGTGCTGGCAAATTACTTGTTTGAAGGACGCTTAACAGGACGTGATGAGCCCAAAAGTCTACGTCTACTGGAGCTGGCGGGTGCGCAGGGAGATCGCAATGCACTGTTCAACCTGGGTAGAATTTACGATAGCGGTCTGGGCAACCAGCCCCCGCAACCTGAT
>JAUIHW010000061.1 GCA_030431775.1 Gammaproteobacteria bacterium | reverse complement strand
CTTGAAAACTGCGTTTGTCGCCGGTTTCGGCGTCTACGCATTGCACGGCGTTAACCCGGTCACCTTCTTCGTTGTGCAATAAGCGCGTTACTACCTGGTTTGGCAACAAAGTGAGCCGGCCAGTGGCATGGGCCGCGGGCAGGGTGGCGCTTTGTGAGCTGAAGTAGCTGCCACTTGAGCAACCGTCGTGGCAGGGGCCACAGTAATGACAGGGAGCGCGACCATTATGCGCCTGGGTCAGTACGGCGCAGCGTCCCATGGTTACTTTGACGTCTGGCAATTGGCGATTGATTCGCCGTTTGATGACCTTCTCCAGAGCGTAGTATTCCATGGGCGGTAGAAACTCACCATCGGGCAATTCCGGCCAGGCTTCAGCAGCTCCGCTGATTCCCGCGAATCGCTCGACGTAGCTGTACCAGGGGGCAATATCAGCGTATTCCACTGGCCAGGCCAGGCCATTACCTTCGCGTTTATTGGCTTGGAAGTCCTGTTCGCTCCAGCGGTAGGTTTGCCGGCCCCACAGTACTGACCGGCCGCCGACAATATCGGCTCGGAACCAGTTAAAAGGTTTGCCCTCGGTTTGCAAGTAAGGGTTTAGTCGGTCATTGTTCCAGTACTTACTGTTGGTTTGGCTGAAGGCATAGTTCTGGCCTTGAACGGGGTAATCACTGGCAATCAACTCCCGATCCGGCAGGCTGTAAAAGTTCTGCTGCCAGCTTCTGGCGTGTTCCCCGTAGTAGGCGCCATGTTCCAGCGGTTTGCCACGTTCCAGAACCAATACACGCAGGCCTTTCTCGGTGAGTTCCTTGGCCGCCCAGCCGCCGGAGATACCGGAACCGATTACGATGGCGTCAAAGTTGGTGGTGCTCGTCATCAGTCTTCCAGTGCGCTGATAGGTGGTTTAACCGAGCGCATGGTGCGATCGCTGGCATAAGCCGGTTGCCCCGCGTCAAGGGCAACATCTCCATTGAATGCACCCATCGGATTGGGCCGTAAAAACTGTTCGTGGCCAACCTTGGACAACATAAAACCCAGTACCGTCAGTTCCTTGAGCTGGCAAATAAACGGCGCGTCGGAATCCCAAACCCGAAACGTATTACCGAAGTTGAACCATGGGGCGTCTTTTGCATCATCTTCCAAGGCTTCCAGCTTGTTAAGCTGTGCTTGCGGCGACAGCTGCAGAAAATCCGGCCAACGTTTATTCAGAGCTTGCAACTCCTGCATAAAAAACTGTTGCTCCGGTTCAGTAAACCAGTCTGCAACCATGGCTTCGATGAAGCGGGGAACACCGGCGTCAATAGCTCCCGGAGTGTTTGTACGCGGGATAATCTGCTCAGCAATCACGCTCACCAGCTCGCGCTCGCGAGTATTGAACAGCTTAGGCTCAGCCCTGGCTATGTACTCATTCTGACCGGCAATAAACTGTTGCTGCTCGGTACTCAGCCCCCAACTCGGCGGCACAAAGCCCGTGCCGGCCGTCAGCAGAGCAGCGCATTGCAGAAACTCGCGTCGTTTCATGTTTTTTCCCGTGAGCGCCAGAGTAGTAGCGCCGTGACCAGCACACCTATGGCGACGCAGATCAGCGTTTGCAGTGGCATCAAGGAGAAGAAATGCCCACCAGCGCGCAGCGCCGCGTAGCCCCAATACAACCAATCGATACCCAGGCCGTGACTGGCCTCGTAAAACAGCCAGGATGCGGGTTCCAGACCGAAGCGCAGGAACAGCACTGTGCCCAGGCCAATGGCCAGGGCTTTCAAGGTGGACGGGGAGCGGCGGACAAGCATCGCCCTATTTTACGCTAAAAAAGTGGAAATGCTTGAGTTTGTGTGGCTTGGTCAGGGTGTCCAATCCGTAATTACTGAGAATTTGCGGCAGTTCAGGGCTATACACCTATAATGCCTGCTCGCTTTCTAAAGGGTGCAGAGAATGTCCGCAGCAGAAAACAAAAAAACAGTGCAAGCAATGTGGCAAGCCTTAAGCGAAATGGATTGGGAGGCCATGAAGGCCTGCATGCACGCTGACATTCATTACCAGGATGTGCCATCCGATGACCCGGGGGCGCACGGGCCCGAAAATACCATTAGACGCCTGGCTATTGCCTTTAACCACCTCAGCAAGCAGGAGCAGATAACCCACCATATTGTCGCGGAAGGCGATGTTGTGTTTCTGGACCATACAGAAAAGTGGACGTTCAATACTGGCGAGACCGCCGAACACACCTTTGCAACTCTGCATGAAATGAAGGATGGCAAGGTTTATCGCTGGAGCGATTACTGGGATTTGCAAAAATTTGTGTCGCAGTTTCCCGACTGGTTTTTAGAGGAGATGGCTCGACACACTGCAGCTGATTTCCAGGGCTGAGCAGTAGATCACACAATCAGGCCATAATATTACCTTTCAGGTGCGTGTCACTGTGTTGTCACCGGAACGTCATCGAAGCTTTACAATTGTCACCTAAGCTTCCGCATCCATGCAATCGAGCCGGGAGCAGCGCGCATGGAATCCGAAAAACAACACTACCGCAGTATTTTCCTTTCTGATATTCACCTTGGTACCCGCGGGTGTCAGGCAGATCAACTGACCGCGTTTTTAAAAGTGCACAGTTGTGATCGCCTGTATCTGGTCGGCGACATCATCGATGGTTGGCGCCTAAAGTCCTCCGGTATCTACTGGCCACAGGAACACAGTAATGTGATGCGCCGCTTCCTGACCGCTGCCAAGCGTGGCACAGAAGTGGTGTATATCACCGGCAATCACGATGAATTTCTGCGTAAATACTCCGACATGGAACTCGGCAATATACAGTTGGTTGATCGCTTTATTCACGAGACCGTAGACGGCAAAAAGCTAATGGTTATCCACGGTGATGAGTTTGATGTCATTACTCGTTACCACAGCTGGCTAGCATTCCTGGGGGAGTGGGGCTACACCATTCTGTTGAAACTGAACCGTGTGGTAAATTTCTTCCGTCGGAATTTTGGGTACGGCTACTGGTCGCTAAGTGCGTACGCGAAATATAAAGTGAAAAAAGCCGTTAACTTCATTAGCGAGTTCGAACAGGCAATTGCTCACCAGTGCCGAAACCAGGGATACGATGGCGCTATCTGTGGACACATTCACCACGCCGGAATAACAGATTATGACGGTATTCGCTACATGAACTGCGGTGACTGGGTGGAGTCCTGTACCGCTTTGGTTGAGGATGAAAAAGGCGAGTTCAGTATCATTCGCTGGTCCGATCAGCGTGAGACAGCGCCCGTGGTACCGATCCGCGAGCGATTGCGCGCCAGTGCATAACTCATACGAGTTATGCGCCGTGTCAACATTGCGATTGACTCCGCCAGACTTTCCTGCAGCTCAACGAACTGTTCTTGGCCAAAGATAGACTTCAAACGACATAACCGAAAAGCAGGCAACAGAAATACCAATAGATTGGCATCTCATGGTCATGGAAATGTCATGCAGTCGTTCTAGTGTTTAGGAAAGTTGCTAGAAGAAGGGCCCGCCTATGCAATCGGCTTCCAGTGTTGAGAGTTTGGAAACCAGCCAATGCATTCACTACGTACTTGATACCAACGTTCTTATTCACGACCCCACCGCCGTATTTAATTTTGAAGAGCACCACGTTGTCATACCGATTACGGTGCTTGAAGAGCTCGACAAACTGAAGCGTGGCAATAATGCTCAGGCTGCAGATTGCCGGCAGGCCATTCGCAGCATCGACGCGATTCTTGGTCATGCCACTCCGGCTGAAATTGAGAAAGGCGTGCCGATTAAGCGTGAAGCCGAGCAGGAAACTTTGGGTAAGTTGTCTATTTCGATGAACGCCCACCGTGATGACCACAAGATTGTGCCCTTGCAGTTTGACAACAATGACAACCGCATCATCAATGAGGTGGGTTATCTCAAACAGCAATATCCGGAACAAGAATGTGTGTTAGTCACCAAAGACATCAATATGCGCCTCAAGGCTAGAGGCTGTGGTATTGATTCGCAGGACTATCAGAACGACCAGCTGGTCAGCGATATTGAATTGCTGCATCGTGGTTATATGGAGTTTTCCGGGAGTTTCTGGAACCTGATCGGTGAGGTAGAGACCTACCACGAAGAAGGCCAGACCTGGCACCGTATGCCGCGATTACCAATTTTTGGTGCGGTATGCCCGAATCAGTTTTTCCTGGATGATCAGGGTTTTATCGGCCGGGTGACCGAGGTAAACGATTCCTGGGTATCCGTTGTGCATCTTGATCGGGAGCACTTGATGGATGCGGAATACTGGGGCCTGCAGCCGCGTGATATTTACCAGGCCATGGCGCTGGATCTGTTGATGGACCCGAATGTTCACCTGGTTAACCTGACCGGTGCAGCGGGTTCCGGCAAGACCATTCTGGCACTGGTAACGGCGATGGAAATGACGGTCGTCGGGAAACAGTACCGGCGAATCATTGCCACCCGCAGCACGCAAGGTCTGGATGAAGACATTGGCTTTTTGCCAGGCACAGAAAGGGAAAAAATGGAGCCCTGGTTGGGTGCTATTACCGATAATCTTGAGGCGCTGCATATGGGCGACGAGGATTGCGAAGGTAGCGTTGACTATGTCCTGAACAAAGTGCCACTGCATTTCAAATCTCTAAACTACATTCGTGGGCGCAGTTTTCAACACAGTCTGATTATTATTGATGAGGCGCAGAACCTCACACCGCATCAGATCAAAACCATTGTGACGCGAGCCGGCAGTGGTTCTAAAGTGATATGCCTGGGTAACCTCGCACAGATAGATACGCCGTATCTGGGTGCCACCAGTTCTGGCCTGACCTATCTGGCGGAGCGTTTCAAGAACTTTCCACATGGCGGGCATATACAACTGCAAGGAGTGCCCCGCTCATTGCTGGCTGAGTACGCCGCGCTAAACCTGTAGTGGAAGCGATACCGTGTAATACTTCGCTTGCTTTGGCCGAATACGGTATGCAAGCATGCGCAAATGACGAGTCCACAAACAATTCTGGCCCCAGTAGCTATCCTCGCCTGTCTGACCGTGCTGGCAATAACGGCATGTAGCGCGGTCGACGAACACAGGGAATCCGGGCTGCAGGAACCGGTGCAGCTGAGCGACACAACAAAGGCTGAAGCTGAACTCAAGGCGATTGCAACGCAGGCGTGGAACCACTATTTTCCGCTGTTGCAAATGGATTGGGCGCGTCGCTCAGTGCACAAGCTGAAAGCCAATTCCTGGCAGCACTTTGAGCGCGGTGCGACGCACAGCGATGAATTTCCGAACCTGGACTTTTTGCTGTCTGAGGCGTGGGTTGATGTGACCCACGCGCCCGTGGAACTCATGGTTCCTCCCGATGAACAGCACTTCTTCCTGCTGCATGTGGAGGATTACTGGTCAAACACGCTGGCGACTGAGTTAGCGGAAAACCGCCAACACAGCGCAGCTCGATACGTGTTTGTACCTGAGGCTGATGTGAAGCGTGTGCAGGAAGAGCTGCGGCGCTGGCCGGAAGATGTCAAGCTGATTAAATCGCCCACTGACCTGCTCAGAGTGCGCCTGCTGACGGAAATAACGCCAGGTCCGGCAAAGCAATTCCGTCAGACCATCAGCTTGCGCAGGTCTCAGCTGCCTTGGATTCGAAAATCTTCGCGACACACTACTGAGTATCCCGCGATGCCGGAGGAAATGCTGGAAGGGCTGGCGAATGGCGAGCCCCCCGCGGACACGATAGCGCGTTTGGATGCTCAGAGCTTTTTCAGCTACGCGATTGAACTGCAGCAGAGTATGCGGGCCAGTCTACCAGCAGAGCTTCACGAACCATTTCAGCGCCTGGGTATTCACAGCGATGCTCGCCTGATCTGGAGTGGCTTGACCGACCGGCAACGCCTTGCCTTGCAGGCGGCCACAGAATCCGTCCATGAGGTGCGCGCAGAATCGCAAGCGGCCAGTAAGCGCTTACACAACGGTTGGCTGTATGCTCAGGCATTGGACAAGACAGCCAGCGAGCCGCGAATTAGGGCGCTGCGTTCACAGGCCTTGGGATCCACCGCGATGGCAGTGGCGTTTGCCGGGCTGGAAGGCAATTCCTTATCCGGCAAGCGCGGAAGGCGCTACCAGATACACTTTGCTGAGAACGGGTTGCCGCCGACGAATGGGGTTTGGTCCATCACCGCTTATGACCGCAGTGGCCGGCCGGTGGACAATCCCATTAACCGCCATGTAATCGATTCGCGAAGCAAGCTGCAGTTCGCTGCGGATGGCAGTCTGAGCCTTTATCTTTCTGCAAGCAATCCGCACGGTGAACACAGCCCGACTATCAGCAACTGGTTGCCAATACCCGAAGACGAATTTGTGCTCCAGTTAAGAGTGTATTCCCCGACGGCTGCAATCGGCCCAGGTGGCTGGAGCATGCCCGCACTTGCGCCGTACTAACGCCCGCAAATGTGTTTAGCAGCAATATAAGCGAAAGTCATGGCCGGACCCAGCGTGGCGCCAGCACCCGGGTAGGACCGGCCCATGGGCGAGGCTGCGCAGTTACCGATCGCGTACAAGCCTTCTATTACAGAGCCGTCTTGCTGTAATACCCGCGCCAGCGCATCGGTTTTCAGCCCGCCTTTGGTGCCGATATCCCCGGGGTAAATCTCCACTCCATAAAACGGAGGTTCCTGCAATGGCGCCAGGCAGGGGTTGGGAGCAAGACGCACATCGCCATACATCTGGTCATAGCTGTTTTCGCCGCGATGAAAGTCTTCATCCACGCCATGCGTGGCGAAGGTGTTGAAACGTTCAACCGTTGCACAGAGTTCGTCGGCGTCGATATTCAGTTTCTGTGCAAGGGCATTTAGGGAAGGTGCGCGGTGCAGAAAGTCACGCTTGATGTGCGCAGCCTGCAGCCAGTCCAAATGCATGGCCTTCGGCAGTAATGGTCCAAAGGGGTATTCACGACGGTAGCGGGCGTCGAAGATGGCGTAGCAGGGCAGGTTGGAGCCGTCTTCGTTGCGCTGGTACATCGCCTGCGTGGCAGCGGTGTACGCCACGGATTCGTTCACGAAGCGCTGTCCGCGTTGGTTCACCATGATGCAGCCAGGCATGGATCGCTCGGTAAACAACATGCGCGCCCGGTCTTCCTTTGCAAGCTTGATAGTTGGCCCCCACCAGGCTTCTTCCGTTAAGTGCAATTGTGCGCCTATGCGTTCCCCGGCAAGCAGCAGGTCGCCGGTATTGTATGGGTAGGCCGCCGACCAGTCGCTGCGACTGGGGCTGGGCAGAAACCGCTCGCGCAACGCCTGATTATGCTCGAAGCCACCGCTGGCAAGGATCACGGCTTTGCGGGCATTGATGCGCCGGCCTGCGCATTGCACCGCACACACTCGGCCGTCAGAATCCTGCAATAACTCGCTGACCGGGCTGTTGGTGCGCACCTCCACGTTGCGGTCAAGTAGCGAGTGTCGTAAGCGACCCACCAGTGCATTGCCCATTACCAGCCGGCGGGAGCGCCTGGATTGCAGCCGGCCGATCACATCCGCCGCATATTCCAACACCAGCTTGGTGACTACTTTCAACCACCCGGGTGCTTTGCTCAGCAGCACCGCGCCTTCCAGATTACTGTAGCCAATCAGGCCAAATACTTTGGTTTGCACATGCGAGTGCCCGAGGGCTTTGAATGCGGCGCCAAGGTGTTTGGCGTGGTAGGGTTTCGGATCGGTTGAACGCCCACCGGGTGCTGCACCGGGGATGCTCTGATAATAATCGGCATATTGCACCATGGCCTCATTGGCGACCCGGGTGTGTTGCTCCAGGTACTCGAGCATTTCCGGGCCGTTATCTACAAAAGCCTCAATCAACGAGCGGTCAACGGCGTCGCTGGTCAAGGCTTCCAGATACGCCAACGCCTGTTCTCTGCTGTCCTCCATGCCGGCAGCACGCATCAGGTGATTATTCGGTATCCATAGGCCGCCACCCGAACTGGCCGAAGTGCCGCCATAGTAAGGGGCTTTTTCCAGCACCAGCACGCTGGCGCCAAAATCAGCGGCGCAGCAGGCGGCGGTCAATCCGCCGGCGCCACTGCCTACAATAAGCACGTCGACTTCTTCGCATTCGGTTTCTGCTGGCATGATGACCCTGTTTGGCAATATTGCTGCAGTGTAAGTGGCAGCGGCAGCTGAGGTCTATTACGATCTGTTGGGTAAATAGAATCTGACGGGGCAGCACGACCATGAGCACTGAGCATTACCAACTTGCCAGCGACAGCATGCAAAAACTGATGCGCTATCACGCTGAGGCCAGCGAGTCCGGGGACTGGCATTTTTTTGTGGATGAAATGTACGCACCCGAGTGCGTGTACACCTGCGAATACGCCGGTACGATGCTGGTGGCGGCCAATGGTATTGATGAGATCAAAGCGACTCATTACGGACGCGATATGGCTCACGGTTGGGAAGGTTGGACCTTTCCTTACATGGGTACCTATGTTAACGATCGCGGCCAGGGAATAACTCACTGGTTAAACCGCGGCCCTGGCAAAAGAGCCGATGGCAATTACTTTGAAACCCCGGGTGTTTCATTCCTGGATTTCACAGACAAGGGGCAGATCAGCAAACAGCATGATCTTTTTGACCTGGCGCATCAGATGCATTTGTGTGACGAACTGGAAGCGGCCGGCTTGCTGTCTTCTGAGCTGAAGGAGAACTGGGTGCTGCCAATGAAACAGAAGCTCATTGATATGTTGAGCTGACCGGTTCCGAACTTTACTGGCAAAAAAACAGGCTTCTAAAAAAAAGCACGCCGCATGTATTCATGCGGCGTGCTTTTTATCACGGACCTTACCTCAGGACTAGGACTGTGGGTTAAAAGCCCTTAGTCCATTGCAGGGACCACATTCTCGGTGTGGTGATAATACCCTTGGTGGCACCGCCGCTGTTGTCCTGGTGCAGCAGCAAGCCGTCCTCGTCGAACAGGTTGTTACCTTTCAATGCCAGCGTCCAGTTGCCTTGCTCACTGGTCAATGCAATCCGACCGTTGACGATGGTGGTTGAGTCACTGCGCAGAAAGTTCTCAATGCTGGTATTGGCCTCATCCCGGTAGTTCACTCCAACAAAGGTCTGCAATTCCAGACCATTGCCAACGCTGGCAATGTGCTCAGCCCATAAGGTGACCGTGTTTTCCGGTGCACGTTGCAGATCATTGTTGCCGGAGAACTGATCGTCCAGGCGGAAGGTGCAATCGGCATTGGTGGGGAAGGTTTCGCCGGCAATTTGGCGTACCGCGCGCAGGTAGCCATTACAGATCAACGTGTCCGAATCGGTGTACTCAGCATTTAGGAAGGCGTATGCACCACCAATGGTCAGCCCCTCGGTCAGCCGCCAGGCGCCATCAATCTCGATTCCCTGAGTGCGCGCTGACGCGGCATTAAGCACGGTTGACGCACCTTGCGGAGTGATGCTGCCCACCTGCAGTTCGTCAAAGTCTGTATGGAAGATGGACACTGACAAATTTGCTGCACCATCGGCCAACGTGAATTTACCGCCCAGTTCAAAAGCCAGCGAATCCTCGCTTTCGAAGCTATCGCCTTCTAGCGTAAACGGCAGAATATTGGAGCTGTTAAAACCGCCCGCCTTAAAGCCAGTCACAACGCTGAAGTAATACATGGCGTTGTCATTGGCGAAGTACTGCAGTTTTGCAGAAGGCGTAATAGAGTCATCTTTCAACGGCTCCGGTCTTGCCAGTGGGGTTCCGCCCAGCGCGGCAATAAAGCCTGGCACCGGCGCCAGCGCGTCAGCTGTCGGCCCGTATACCAGAGGCAGAAAGCCGGCGAATGGCGCCAGTGAAGGGTCGTTAGCAACCGCGATGTCGGTAACTTCCTGACCATTGGGTACCGTGCCCCAGGGGTCGCCATTGCCGTTCAGATAAAAAGTGCCTTTGGCAAACTCCGAATCGTTTTCCTCGTCGGTATAGCGAATGCCCGCAGTCAGGTGCCACTTCTCGTTGAACTCGTAGGTGCCCTCAAAATAAACCGACCAGGTGCTAATGTCCTGGTGCAGGTTGGGTGTGCCGGTTGCCGGGTCTCCGGCTGGGGTTTGCAGTATAAACGCCGGGCTCAGCGCAGTAATTGCACCGTCGGTCATGGCCTGGGCGATATCAGGGCCGAATATGCCCACCAGCCCATCAAAAATTCCAGCCGCAGTCGGAGCCAGCACCGGGCCGCCGACATCGATAATTGCCTGGCGGCCGGCCTGCGGCAGGGTGGTTAACTGAAAGTTGTCCACCGATGCGCCCACGGAGAAATTGAACGGGCCGTCACCCGTGCTCTGCAAGCGGATCTCCTGGCTCCAGAATTCGTAGTTATCCGTCATGCCCTGAATCGCGAGGGTGTCCACGGGCGACGCTGTGATGTGGTCCCAGGAACTTGCTTCGAAGTCGTACCAGCCCGTCACCGATGTGATGCGCAGATTGTCGCTGATGTCCCAGTGGGCATTCAGCGAGGCAATATCAGAGGTAAAATAGCCGCCCAACTCGGTCATCGCTGAGATTCCTTGCCCAGAAACCTGCTGGTTGCGGTCAACGGTCAGGTCCAGGCCGGGAATGCCCTGCAAGGCGGGTGCATCAAACGGGTTGGTGACCAGCTGAGCGTAGGAGCCACGGTTTTTGTGGTTCATGTGCTCGTACTTGAAGGTCGCGTCAAAGGCATCATTTTGAAAGCGCAGGCTGCCACGATAACCTTCGGTATCCTGGCCGCCACCGTCGATCGGGCCGGATTCATTGTTCAGGTAAGCGTCGCGGCGCGAATTCATGACCGCGATTCGACCCGAGAAGCCACCACCCAGAGGGCCCGATAACATAAGCTCGCCACGGTGGTTATCAATGTTCGTGCCGCCTTCCAAAATAACCCGGCCTTCAAATTCCTGCGTGGGCTTGGCGGTGATCTGGTTGATTGCACCGGCGATGGTGTTGCGCCCATACAGCGTGCCTTGAGGGCCACGCAATACCTCCACCCGCTCCATATCAAACATCGGGTTACGGCTTAGGCGGCTGCGGCTGAAGTAAACGCCATCAATGTAGATACCGACTGAGCTTTCAACCGAGTCCAGCCCGGGGCTGCCCAGGCCGCGCATGGTCACCTGTGAGGTTCGGCCACCGTCTTGTACATACAGGCTGGGGGTGCTGAGCGCCAGGGTTTGTAAGTCGAAAATACCCTTCTTTTCCAGGCTCTCACCGGTTTCGATAGCCATGGAGATCGGCACGTCGATCGCGGCTTCCTCTCGCTTCTGGGCGGTCACTATGATCTCCTCTAACACCAACTGAGCATGGCTGGCAGGGTGATAAGCAACGGCAGCGGACAGACTGGCAAGTGCAAAAGCCTGGGTTAATAAAGCTGGGCGCGCAATAGCTTTAGGCACAGTACGCATAGCAAGACTCCTTCGAATTAGGTTTATTGGTAGCTTGATGCTGGGCTGATTGTGCGGCAATTGATGTGCCTTGGCAATCTCTTAGCATTGACTTTATGTAATGCAATTCGATGAGTGGGCATTTTTCTTGACCGCTGGTCCGGTTGACGTGCTCCGCCCAGTAAGGCTATAGAGTATTATTCGAACAGTTGCGTCAACCAGCGCCGGGGATGATCTTGCAATAATGGCTGTGCTTGCCTGTTTCAGTATAAAAGGTGGCGTCGGTAAGACGACAACCGCAGTGACGCTTTCGCACATTGCGGCACAGCTTGGCATGCGAACACTGGTCTGGGATCTGGATCCCCAGGGCGCCGCGTCGTTCTACCTGCGGGCAACACCGGGCGAAAAGTTCGCCAAGTCCATGGATAAAAATATCAAGCGACTCAGTCGATACATCGTGCCAACGGCCTACAAGCGACTCGAAGTGATCCCAACGCGGTTCAGTAACAGGCGCTTGGAAGACCTGCTGTCACAAGGCAGCGGATCGGACAAGCGCCTGAAGAAGATCCTGTTTCCATTGCAGCTTCAGTATGACCTGATTGTGCTGGATTGTCCGCCAGGCGTGTCCAATGTGGCGGCCAATGCCCTGCACGCCTCCGATGTTGTTTTGGTTCCGACTATTCCAACCCCCTTGTCGGTGCGCACATTGCGGCAACTTCGGCGCTACGTTCGTGAACTGGACTGCAAGGCCACAGTCTGGCCGTTTTTTACTATGTTTGATGGCCGACGCTCAACCCACAAAAATATTCGGGACTATTATCTGGGTGTACATACGGAAGATATGTTGCAATCTGTGGTACCGTACTCGGCTCAGGTCGAACGGATGGGCGTTGCCAAACGTCCACTGACGGATTATGCCTGGTCTTCACCACCGTCCGTGGCCTATCGCAACCTGTTTGAAGAGTTACAAAGCGAATTCAGGAGGCTTGAACAGGGTCGCTGACCCAAGACCGACAATGACTGACATTGAGCTGCAACACAAGCGTGTTATATGTCTGACATGAGTAAAAAGAAGCAACTACCATTCTTTGAGAAAGAGCTAAGCTGGCTTGGTTTTAATCGCCGGGTTTTGCAGGAGGCTCAGGATCCAACCGTGCCATTAATCGAACGGGTTCGTTTTCTTGGCATATTTTCCAACAACCTTGATGAGTTCTTTCGGGTACGGGTTGCTGATGTGCGCCGCCTGGCTTCGTTTGGCGAAGGCAAACTTGCCGAAGAGCAGTCTGCGTTGCTGGAGGATATTGTTGATGAAGTTGTCAAAATACAAACTTTGTTTGACCAGACCAACAGCCTGCTTATGGATGAGCTGGCACAGCGCAAAATCTATCTGATTAATGAAAATCAGCTAACGGATGAGCAAAGTGCCTTCGTTAAACATTATTTTTATTCCGCCGTTCTCTCAGCTGTGAGTCCTATTTTCCTGGGCTCTGGCTCAGTTGAGCCACACGTAGATGAAGCATCGATTTATCTGGCAATCAAGTTGCAACTGGAGAAAGGCAACCGCTATGCGATTCTTAAAGTTCCAACGGACCGGTTACCGCGCTTTGTACGTATTCCCGCGGGCGTAAAAAAACGGCGCAAGGTTCTGATTGTGCTGGAAAACATCATTCGTCACTGTTTGGTTGACGTGTTTCGCAATACGCTGGAAATCGAGTCGGCCAGCGCGTACACCTTTAAGTTGACGCGGGACGCCGATCTTGAGTTGGATGAGGCAATCAGCGAAAGCCTGATCGAACGGGTGTCCAGCAGTTTGCGCCGCCGCCGTAAGGCCGACCCGGTGCGCTTCGTCTACGACCGGGAAATGCCAGAAGATCTGTTGACGGAACTTACCCGTAATCTTGGCATGGGCCAGTACGACAGCCTGATTGCCGGGGGGCGTTATCACAACTCTAAAGACTTCATGAAGTTCCCGAATCTTGGGCCCAAATACCTCGAGTTCAAACCAATGCCGCCGGTCGCGCTGGAGGGGGTGGATGATCACACCAATATTCTGGCCCTGCTTCGCGAGCGTGACTTGCTGATTAACTATCCGTTTCACAGCTTCAGAACAGTGGAGCAGTTTGTCCAATCAGCGGCTATCGACCCGGCCGTCAAATCGATAACCATTACCTTGTACCGTATTGCCGGCCGATCGACAATTGCCAACAGTCTGATTAATGCAGTCAGTAATAACAAAGACGTGACGGCGATTGTTGAGCTGCAGGCCCGTTTTGATGAAGAAGCAAACATCGAGTGGGCGCGCCGGCTGACCGAAGCCGGGGTTAACGTTATTTTTGGTATTCCCGGTCTGAAAGTTCACTCCAAACTGATACTGGTAAGCCGACAGGAGGGCAGCCGGCTTAAATACTATACGCACATCGGCACTGGCAATTTTAATGAGAGCACGGCGCGGGTATATACGGATCTGAGCCTGCTGACTTACAACCAGAATATCGGTGCTGAGGCCGCGCAGGTGCTGGAGTTCATCAGTAAAACGCACAAGCATTTTGACTATGAGCACCTGCTGGTATCGCCGTACACCACCCGCAGCAGCATTCTTGAGTATATCTCTGCAGAAATTGAGGCGGCCAGTCAGGGCGAAAGCGCCAGCATTTTCATGAAGTGCAACAACCTGGTTGATACGCAGATTGTCCAGAGGCTCTATGAAGCCAGTCAGGCTGGTGTCAAGATTCGCCTGATTGTGCGTGGTATGTGCTCACTGGTGCCCGGGGTGTCCGGCGTCAGTGACAATATCAAGGCCATTTCCATTGTTGACCGGTTTCTGGAACACAGCCGCGTGTACATTTTTGGTAATGGCGGTGACCCTCGGGTATTCATTGCATCGGCCGATATGATGACCAGAAACCTGGACTATCGAGTGGAAGTCACCTGTCCGATCTACTCTGAGCTTATTAAACAGCAGATTATTGAGCTCATGGAAATTCAGTGGGCCGACCGGGTAAAAGCACGATTGTTAACTCGTGAACACATGAACCACTATCGTCCGCGTGGCGGCAAGCGTAAAGTGCGCTCCCAGACCGAAACCTACCGTTACTGGCAGAAGAAACTGGAGAAAGCCGGTAAAGAAACGCCCTAGCCAATCACCAGCAGATAGCCGTCCGCAACCACAGGCTCCTCCAGAGAATATTCGATCAGTTCGCCACCCAGTCGCTTGCGGCACTTTTTCGCCAGCTTCATAAACGGAGAACGCCCTGGGTCGGCGATAATGATTTTGGCGCCGCCACTTTTGCGAGCACGTTTTATGGTTTGGTACAGGGCGTCGGTGAGCTCGTCCCAGAAGCAGATGTCACTGCCGATGATAAGACTCTGTTTGGCCAGGGTTCCGGTTTTCAGATCTTCAAAACGCTTTCGTTTGGTTTTCAGTTCCACCCGGTTATAGCTGGCCTGTGCGGCCAGGTAGGCAAATACATGCTTATCGGCGTCCACCGCGGTTACCCGAGCTTTAAACCGTTTGGCACAATAAATGGATAAAGCACCCCAACCACAGCCAAGGTCCATCACCCGGCTGCCTTTTGCAATTGGGTGGTTTTCCAGGTAATCCATTAGCAAATAGGACGAACCCCAAACCTTGGTGCCGTGGATTTCCGGGAACGGATTGTTCTTGCGAACTCTTTTGATGAGTTTATGCTTTTTACCCAGGGCATGAACGCCGTAGGCAGAAGTTTCTTTGGGCGTCTTTACGCTTTGTTCCACGGGTTACGGTTCTATTAAAATGGCCGGGCAGTATATCATCGACTCGATTTGAGAAGATTGCATTCAGCGGCTCAATCCGCAATCTGCGAGATTCTCACCAGGTAAACTTCTCGGTCTGAATATTTGGCCGTACCGTCAGGCTGTCAACCCCAACGCCCGGTCGACGCGAAACGCAGTGGACAACCGCTTCGCCAACATCACTGGTTTCCATACCGGTGTTGGAGAACTTGCCATGATCAGCCCAGGCCTTGGTTGCTTTGACAAGGCGTTCCTCGTTCCAGCCGGCGGCAAAATCGGTGGGGGAGTTGCCAGGGATGATCAGGCTGACTCCGATGCCCTGGGCTTGCAGTTCGTCGCGCATTTCAGCGGTCAAGCGGTCGACGGCCATTTTGCTGGCCGAGTAAATGCCCAGGTGACGCATTTCTTCGCGATACACGGCACTGGCAGAGCCTATATTGACTATGCGTGGATTACTGCTGCCCGCCAGCAGCGGCACGACTGCCTGGCAGCACAGCACAAGACCGATGACGTTTACATCGAATTGCAGGCGCAGTTCGTCTTCTGGGATTTCGGCAATGGTGCCGGGGCGGGCGACTCCTGCGTTATTGATCAAACCATCTAGCTGGCCGAAATGGGCCTTAATCGCAGCAAAACCGGCTGCGATATCGGCGCTGTCGCGCACATCGCCCACAACGCCAAATGCTCTGTCATCGCCCAGATCCTGAACGGCTTCCCGCAATTTATTCTCGCTGCGCGCGAACAAACCGACCTGGCCGCCGGCCTTGACCAGTTCCTCAGCGATCGCCAGACCGAAGCCTTGCGATCCGCCAGTCACAATGTACACGCGATTTTCCAGCATTGACGAATACCCTCTGTTTTGGCAGTACTTTTAGCTTAGCGCTTTGGCCGGGCAAAGCCAATGGCGGGGTAAACGATACACGCTGTTGGCAGAATGGCCACGTCAGTAAAATTACAATTGCGCACGGTAACGCCGCTAAGGGTGCGCTGCGCTGCGATGTGGGCGATACTCTTTTTCTTTCCCGTCCCGGCAAAGCAAATACAGGAGCATGAATATGAGTAAGCTTAAAGACAAAGTGGCCATCGTAACCGGCGCCGGTCAAGGGGTTGGCCAGGGCATCGCATTTGCATTGGCGGATGCCGGTGCCAGCGTGGTACTCAGTGGCCGTACGCTGGCCAAGGTCGAGAACAGTCTGGAGGAGATACAGCGCAGGGGTGGTACAGGCATTGCGCTTGAGTGTGATGTGAACGAACTGGCCAGTTTGCAAGCGCTGGTCGAGCAGACGGTCAAGTCATTCGGCGGGGTTCACATACTGGTGAACAACGCTCAGGAAGTGCCGCTCGGCAGCCTTCATGATGTCACTGATGAGGCGTTTACCCGTGGCTTTACATCAGGCCCATTGGCGACCCACCGTTTGATGAAGCTCTGTTACCCTTATCTGAAAGGTGATGGCAATATTATCAATTTGGCCAGCATGGCGGGGCGCCGTTGGGACATGGCGAACTACGGGGCTTATGCGGCGGTCAAGGAAGCCATACGCTGCCTGACCCGTGCTGCTGCCTGCGAATGGGGCGCGGACAATATTCGGACCAACGTCATCCTGCCGCATGCCATGTCGCCCGGCATGCAGTGGTGGATAGACAATAACCCTGAAGAAGCGGCGGAATTCGTTGAGACCTTGCCGATGCGCAGGGTTGGCGACTGCGAAAAAGACATAGGTCGATTTGTGGCAATGCTTTGTACCGAAGATTGTGGTTATGTGAATGGCCAGAGTATCTCGCTGGATGGTGGTCAGGGGCTGGTGGGCTAGGCGCTGCTCGGCCTGCCCATCGGCCGTCAACCAGGCGGCCGGTACACCGTTATAGTGGGTTTCTGTCACCTTGGTAGTGGCCGCCAGAGGCTGACCGTGAAACGGCTTCATCTTGGCGCGGGTTGTGGCAACATCGTCTTCAGGCTGATTCAAATCATCCGGTATGTGCTTTAACAATTCCTTCAGGGAATACGACGTCATGGTTTCGGGCTCTGTGAGACAATGGCCGCAACATAGCAACTGGGATGATCCCCGGCAAGTACGGTGGGAGGGCTTGAATGAATGAACTTCGAACGGTATTGAGTCGTTTTCTGATCACAGCCGTCGTGCTGTTTGCGCCCCAGCTAGCGGCTGAGGTGACCCTGATTCGTGCTGTCAACGTGCTGCCGATGACAACGCCGGGTCTGGTGTTGGCGAACCAATCGGTACTGGTGGAAGACGGCGTGATTAGCCGGATTGCGCCGCAGCGACAGCTGGTGCCACCGCAGGACGCCAGGGTGATTGACGGTAAGCAGGCGTATTTGTTGCCCGGTCTGACCGAAATGCACGCGCACATACCAGTTGCGAGCCGTGACGGAGAGCAATATCTTTACGACACATTATTTTTGTATTTGAGCCAGGGAGTAACCACTGTCCGCGGCATGTTGGGCGACCCTTCCCATCTTGAGCTGCGCGACCGCATTGCCAGTGGCCAGTTGCTCGCACCGCGTCTCTATACGTCCAGCCCGTCACTGAATGGCCGCACAGTATCCTCCGCGGCGGAGGCACAGGCCAAAGTACGGGAATATCATGCCGCAGGCTACGATTTTCTGAAAATTCACCCGGGCATCGGCCTGTCGGCAATGGACACATTAGTGACAACCGCGAAAGAACTTGGCATGGAGGTCTCCGGCCACGTACCGGCCGCAGTGGGGCTTCGTCGAGCGCTCTCTTATGGATACGGCACCATCGACCACCTGGACGGTTATGTGACTGGCATTGCCTCAGAAGCGGTCAACGCCGATCAGGGCGGTTTCTTTGGTTTTGCCTTCGCTGGCATGGCCAGTGACGCGAAGCTGGCGGAGCTGGTGGCGATGACACGGGACAGCGGCACAGCCATTGTGCCCACACAAACACTGTTTACCCGCTGGGCCTCACCGATTCCGGCTGGCGACCTGGCGGCTGAGCCCGAAATGCAGTTTATGCCAAAGTCTGTCGTGGGTCGCTGGCAGGCGCGCAAAGAGGAATTGTTGGCCACCGACGGCTACAGTGCGCAAAAGCACCGGCAATTTATTGAACTCAGGAATCGCTTGCTGCGCGAGCTGAAGCAGGCCGGAGTGCCTATTTTGTTAGGGTCTGATGCGCCGCAGGTATTCAATGTCCCCGGTTTTTCTATTTTTCACGAAATGGAGGCCATGATTGCTGCGGGATTCAGCGAGCCGTTCGTCTTACTCAGTGGTACCCGGGAACCGGCCCGGTATTTTGGGGCCAAGGGACAATTTGGCACGATAACCGAAGGCGCAGTTGCTGACCTGGTGCTGGTGGTCGACAACCCGCTTGAAGATATCCGCCGTATGCGTCAGCAACGGGGAATCATGCGCGGTGGTCATTGGCTGAGTCGCCAAGACATCACCGAGCGCTTGCAAAAGATTGCCAACCGGCGGCGCTGAGCGAAGCGAGACTGTGCCCCCGACAAGATAAATTGAGAGGACATTATGCGAACCATTCCGGCTATTACATTATTTCTGAGTGCGCTTTTGCTTGCCTGCGCACCGGTCAGCGACACGGCGCAGACGGCAGCAGGGCTGGCCAGTGAGTCCGATCGCCTGAATGCCTGGTTTGCCGATCGTTACGAAGAGCAGTTGCAGTTCAGCCCAATTCAGCTCACTTTTCTGGGCCGCAAGGACCAGTACGATCGGATTGATGATTTCAGCGAGCAGGCTCAGAAGGCTCAGCTGGAGTGGCAGCGGCGCAGTGTGGAACAAATGGAGAAACAGTTCGACTATGCGGCTTTGAGTGCGGAAGCACAGCAATCCTATGATGTCTGGAAGTACCAGTACGAAGAAGCAAAGCGTGACTGGCAGTACCGCTACCATGACTACGTGTTCGAGCAAATGGGCGGGGCGCAGGCCCAATTGCCACAATTTCTGTTGAACTTTCACCGGGTTGATGACGCATCGGATATGGATGCTTATATCAGTCGAATTGGAGAAATCGCCCGTGCCATCCGGCAGTTGAACGGCCATGTCAAGGCGGCTGCAAA
>JAUIHW010000060.1 GCA_030431775.1 Gammaproteobacteria bacterium | reverse complement strand
GGCGACTGATGGCGCTAGAGGCGTTTCAGGAAGCTTCGCGCCTGATCAGCAATGCCGAGCTGGGTTTCGTAACCCGTACGTCGCCGGAAAAACTAAAAGTAGCCTTTGATATGGCCGGAGACTACATTCGTTCAGTGAAGTATCTCCCCAGACATGGTGAGGCACTGTTACTGGCCCGGCTGAAATTTATTCAGGCGGCTCAAGAAACCCGCTAACAAGCCGATACAGCAGGCAGGAGAGGTCGTATGGCCCGCAAAGGAACTGTGTCTGCTCATGGAATATTCAACCAAGACTCACCGCCTTGATCTGGGTTGGCGGGATACAACTCGCCTGCTGATTCCCTATGCACGACGTAATCTGGTTGATCAGATCAAAAGTATCTGGTTCATTGTTGCCTACCTGATTGTTTTCCAACTACTGGTGTTGCAGTTACCCATCGTTTTTTCTGTGATGATTGCTGTGGGTATCGCCGTTGTAGCAATTGGCCTGATGTTTTTTATGGAGGGCCTTAGGGTGGGGTTGATGCCCCTGGGTGAGTCGATTGGAGTGGTGTTGCCCCGCAGTGGCAACATGGCGTTGATACTTGGTTTTGCGTTCTTGCTTGGACTGGGCGCGACTTTCGCTGAACCGGCAATATCCGTACTGAAAAGCGCAGGTGCCGGGGTTAAGCCCGAAGAAGCCCCGTTGCTGTACAGCCTGCTTAATGATTTCTCTGGCGAATTGGTGACAGCGGTTGGCGTTGGTGTTGGGCTGGCTGTTCTGTTAGGCGTGTTGCGCTTTTTTTACGCCTGGTCTTTGAAGCTGCTCGCGATACCAGCCGTCGGTCTATTGCTTGCACTTTCTTTCTATTTTAGCCAGACCAGCCTGCTCAATGACATTCTCGGCCTTGCCTGGGATTGTGGAGCGGTAACCACCGGCCCTGTGACCGTGCCTCTTGTGCTTGCACTTGGGATAGGGGTTTGTCGAATCGTCAACTCAGGTTCTGAGCATAATGCCGGGTTTGGGATTGTCACCTTGGCTTCATTATTCCCCATCCTGGCGGTGTTACTGCTTGGTTTATACCACTACCAGGCGGAAGATTATTATGGGGCGAGCAATTACCGCGGTGAAATGCGAAGCAGTGTGGAGGACTCGACTGTTCCGGAAAAACGCGCATTGCCTCAACGTCCACCTGCGGCTATTAGTGCCGAAGAATACACGCGTTTTCTGGAAACCGGGCAATTGGCAGAGAACTTTCAAATAGCCTTCAATCCTTCTGACGCTGAATTGGTTGATGGAACGCTGGTTTTACAGCAACCGGAAATCACAATTACCAAAAATTCCTCTAGGGGAATTCAGCTGTTTGATGACAAAACCTGGGACAAAGAAGTATCGTTAGTTGCTAAGTTTGAAACGGCGGTATTCGAGGCTGTTCGGGCAATCATACCGCTCTGTTTATTTCTCTTGTTTGTCCAGAAGTTTTTGTTAAAACAAAGCTTGCAGCGCAGTGAAGAAGTGCAGGTAGGCGTGCTGTTTGCGGTAATTGGAATGAGTCTTTTCGGCTTGGGCATAGCTCTCGGTTTGACCCCGCTGGGCGGTCAGTTGGGCAGCAACGTGCCAGCCAGTTTCACCGCGATAGTACCCTGGGGCATGGAGTATGCGGAAGGGCCACTGTTTGGTGACGGTCATTCAGGTAAGCTGGTGGCGATTCTGTTTGCATTTTTCCTGGGTTATGGCGCGACCTTGGCAGAGCCGGCCCTAAATGCGCTCGGTGATACCGTAGAGAAGATTACCGTCGGCGCATTTCGTAAGTCACTCCTGATGCAATGTGTTGCTATCGGTGTTGGTTTTGGTATTGCCGCCGGTATTTGCAAAATTGCCTATGACTTGCCGTTAATCTGGCTACTAATCCCGCCCTACACAGTGGTGCTTGTTCTGACCTGGTTTTCTCCGGAAGACTTCGTGAACTTCGGTTGGGACAGCGCCGGGGTAACCACCGGACCAATCACGGTTCCGCTGGTACTGGCGATGGGGCTTGGAATTGGCGGTAATATTCCAGGAGTCAGTGACGGTTTTGGCATTCTTGCCCTGGCCTCGGTGGGCCCGATAATGACCGTACTGGCTGTTGGGCTGCTAACTCGAAAAACCAGTGAGCTTGATTCTGGTGTCGGCGTTGCCGATGACGTCGAAGAAAACTCGGCTAATGAAGCGGTGTCAATATGAAAGCGCATTATGACGAGGCCCTATCGGCACTGACGGCGGTGCTGCCACAGATTTATGCAGACCAGGTGATTTCTGCACTCACGGAAGTGCATGGGTCGAGTGTGTTGATTATGCATGCCCGAGGCACCTTACTACAGGACAAATGGTACCGGCGCATGCTGCCAACCATAAGCCCCGCGAAGGTTATGCTGCAGTTATGGATACCCAGTTCGCAGCTTGACGCCGCACTGGCGATCGTTATAGAACATGGGAAGTTACACCTGCAGGGGTCGGGTGCTGTATTCGCGAGTCATTGCGATCACTTCTGGGCAGGCTCAGCTTTTCATGACTGGCCAGTTGATGCATTGACTGACTCCAGTATCGAAAATCACCCCGGCCTGCTCGAACTCAAAAAGAACCTCAGCGTCATCTATGCTGTGGTGGAGCGCGATCAGACCAGTGTGCTCAGCAAGGTTGCCATTAACGCAGGCGCCCATGGCCCAATTGTCTTTCTTGGTGAAGGGCACGGCTTGCGTGACAAGCTGGGTTGGTTGCGAATCACCAAGCAGGTTGACAAAGAGGTGATGATGCTGGTGGTTGAGGAGCGTAATGCCAAAGATATTTTTAGTGCGATTGCAAACGCCGCTGAGATGCATCTGCCTGGTCGTGGCTTTATGTTTATGATCCCGCAGAAATACGGCATGTTCAACCTGCCAAGCCTGGTTAGTACTCATGCCTATGACGCGAGTATGCAGCAGATAATCTCGGCTATCGATAGTCTGAATGGCCATACTCATTGGCGAGATCAAAGTGCTTACACCAAGGGAGTCAAAAAGACCGCGGCCGCCAAGCGCCGGTTTGTCGGAACCTTTCGGGCTGACCAGTGCATGGTCTGTGCGGTTGTCGAGCGGGGTTCCACCCAGCAATTAACTGACATGATGTTGGCGGCTGGCGCAACAGGCATGCAGATAAGCTACGCACGTTTTGCAGCGAACGAAGAAGGCTGCGAATTGGGAGGTGCAAAAATAAACAAGGAATACGCCATCTTTCGGGCTGTCAGAGACCCGGCCCAGGCCAAGCAGATTTCTGATCGGGTTCGCAGAGACGCAGAGCAGGCAGATCTTGCCGATATCTGTATGTACCTGCAACCTATACCGTTAGTCGCGAGCTACGTTCCCGGTGCGCATAACTATCGTAGCGCGCCGTTGCTGAATCCAGTCGAGATTCCAAGCGAGGATGCAGCGCATCTGGCAGCTCGCAGCAAGGCCTGAAGTCGATTTCTTCAATGAGCTAACGGTTCCATTGAAGGCCACGCTCCAGTTCACTGGCCTCCTTCTCAGGCGGTTTCTCTAAGTTATCGATGTGATATACCCCGTTGACTGCTGCGTGGTACTCGGGCGCTTTTTCTCTCAAATCATAAAATTGTTGATACCATTTACGGCCTGTTCGAAATGGCCCATCGTTTGGCAATTGCATGATGTTTTTGGCCGGCCTTTTGTGCCGCCAAACATCGAAATCGGCGGCGAATGCCTCAAGCGCTCCAGCCTGCACTTCGCGTGCTGCAGCAATATCCGCGTCAGTCGGCTCTTTGTTGGCCGCCTTCGCGAGCGCGGCGTGCCATACTTTTGAAACACCGTCGTCCACTGGGGTGTTGGCAATGAGTTCAAAGGCTTCGGTGCCACCAAAATTCTGCTTTGACAGCAGAATGCCGGGACCGGTGTACCAGGTCGCGGTAACCAGCATGCAGCCATAGCCATGATGAAACCCGCCCTGTCGCTGAATATAGAGCGGGCCGCGAATGTCATTCTCAAAGTACTCGCAAGGCGCGCCGTGCGTTGGGCCAAGGTGCTGTGCATCGGCCATATTGTCGAGAATTTCCTGGCCATGGATTGCCAGCTCACCGAGATGGTCCAGCTCCCAATGGACCCACTGAGAGTCCTCCCACTCATACAGATAGGGCGGATCGTAGTCAGGTTCACCGTCTTCAGGGTCGAACCACATCATGACGCAGCCCATCACATCGCGCACTTCATAGGACTTGATTGCCGCAGATTTAGGGCAAGGGCCGTCATGGTAGGGAATGTCATCAACCTGGCCATCCGGGCCATACCGCCAGGCATGGTAAGGGCAGCGAATCGAGTCGCCCTCGATCTGCTTTCCGGTTTGTACAATCATAGGGCTCTTACTGGCAGCCAGGTGGGTTCCCATGTGCGCGCAGTACGCGTCCAGCATAACCGGTTTGCCTGACTCACCACGGTACAGAGCGAAATCCTGGCCAAAAAACCGAACGGGTAGTGGGCCATCGTCCAGCTCTTTGCTCTCAGCCACAATAAACCAACCTCTCGGAAAAATTGCCGGGCCGAGTTTGTAGTCTGCTGCAAATGCCATGAATATTCTCCCATGATGTCTAGCCGCTGGTTAGGTCGCCAATTTTAACGGTTAAGTGCTGATTGCGCAGCGCGCACTGTCACCTGGGACTGACGCTATTGCTTATTTCGGGTTACTAATTAGTAACAAGCTGGGATTGCTGGTACACTTTTAAAGTGATGTTAAATTCTTTATCTCCTGTGGCGCGCAGCGCCAATAAGCTGTGCGCGTTGCTGCTGGCAAGTCTGGTCTCGGCAACTGTAACGGCTGAAAAAGAAACTGAACCGGAGCTGAACGAAGAGACTATTCTCGCCGAATTTATCGACGAGGATACCGTTACCAAATGTATTTATCTGCGTCGCGTAGACCGTACAGAAGTGCTGAGTAACCAGTCTATCGTATTTCATATGCAGGGCAGGAAAGCCTATGTAAACCGCCTGCGCTATCGCTGCCCAGGCTTGTCCCGGCACGATACGATTATGTTCGAAACTCGCTCCAGTCGCCTGTGCCATCTTGACCAGGTCACCGTTCTGGACGATATTGGTGGCCGATTCATGCGCGGTGCGCGTTGCGGGCTTGGCTCCTTTTATGAGATCGATGAAGAAACGATTGATTTATTGAAGGGAAATATTGAGCAGCGTCGGCATGGAAAACGCGGTAAAGGCCGGGTAGAGTAGTTCGCACAATGCTCTGGCTGATTGGCAGGCAGTAAAAATCTCAGATGAACGAAGACAGTATTCCTGAAGGCTGGCAGGTATTGCTGGCCGAGTTTCGACGGCGCCAGGAAATAGCCCTCTCGATGGGAGGTAAGGAAAAACTTGAGCGGCGCGCCCAATCCGGCAAACCTAATATTCGTGAAATGATCGCCGGGTTTGCGGATCCTGGCAGTTTTATGGAGCTGGGCAGTTTGGTTGGAGGCGTCAGCTACCATGGCGAGGCCACTGCGCCGGCTGATGCCCTGGTTGGAGGACTGGCACGGATCAATGGCCGTGAAGTGGTTTTGGCCGGTGAAGATTTCACGGTGATGGGCGGCTCTATCGGCCATGGAACTGCGGCGAAAAAGTTGCGACTCGCCAGTCTTGCCTTGCAGGAAAGAGTTCCCTACCTGGCGATTCTTGAAGGTTCTGGTGAACGCACCAGTAACGCGCTTGCTCGCCGGGCTTATGCGCCGGGCGATCTGCAGGTTTCCTCGCGCCTGAGTGGTTATGTTCCGAGTTTGGCGATTATCACCGGGCCGTCGGCTGGTCACGGAGCACTGACCGGCATGCTGACTGATTTTATTATTATGACGGAGGATGCCTGTCTGTTCACAGCCGGACCGCCACTGGTGGAGGCGGCGACGGGTGAGAAGGTCACTAAAGAGCAGCTGGGTGGTGCGGCAATGCACACTTCTCGCAGTGGGGTGGCTCATAATATGGTGAGTGACTGCGTCTCGGCGTTTGCGCTGGCGCGTCGCTATCTGGCATTCCTGCCGCAAAGTGCGTGGTCTGCGGCACCGAGACTCACTGGGCCGCAAACAGAGCCCCGTGTATTGACTGAAGTACTCGATCTTGTTCCCGCCGATGATCGGGTGGCGTACGATATGCGCAAGCTGCTGAGCTGTTTGGCTGACGATGCAGATGATGTGCTCGAATTTCAGCCGGCCTACGGCCGGTCGATGGTAACCGCGCTGATGCATCTCGGAGGGCGCTCAATTGGGGTTGTTGCCAACCAGCCCAATTATCTTGCGGGTTCTATTACCGCTGATGCGGCTGAGAAAGCAGCGCATTTCCTCAATATCTGTAATGCTTATCACTTGCCAGTACTGTTTCTGGCGGATAATCCTGGTGTCATGTCAGGCAGTGCGGCTGAGCAGAGCGGTACGCTTCGAGCGGCAGCCCGAATGTATGCAGCACAGGCGGCATTGCAGGTTCCGAAGCTCCATGTCACTGTTCGCAAAGCGTTTGGCTTTGGCAGTTCTTTGATGGCAATGAATCCCTTTGACCGGCAAACATTGACGCTGGCTTTCCCTGGTATTCGGCTCGGCGGGATTCCTGCGCTTGGTGGAGCGGCAGCCAGCAAGGCCGACCAGGACACTGCCGCGTTGCTCGAACTGGCTGAGCAAAGTGGAGCCTGGGCTACCGGTGATACCATGGCCTATGATGAGATCATTGACCCACGTGAGTTGCGTAATTCACTATTGCGTGGTCTTGAACTAAGCACGGACCGACAGCAACAACGACTGGAGCCGGTCGCGACTGTTGGTGTGAACCCCTAGTCGCAAGCCACCACTTTTCCCAATTAGAGAGCCGGTATTATGAGCATTGAAGAAAACAAACACTTTGTAAAGCAGTTCCTCGAATGGATCGCCGCCGGTGACGCGGAAGCAATTACCAGCAGTTATCATCCTGATGGACGAGTCACGACAATGGGTAATACATTGATATCCGGCACCCGCGGTGTACAGGAGATTCGGCAGTTTTCCAGTGGGGTATTGGATGCCTTTCCAGGCGGCCTGCTATTTACTATTCAGAGCATGACCGCCGAAGATGACCGGGTTGCGGTGGAGTGTGAGGCCAAAGGTCGACACGTATCCGGCGCTGACTACCATCAGCACTACCATTTCCTGTTTCGTTTCCGCGACGGAAAACTACTGGAACTCAAGGAGTATCTGGACACTGAGTTGGTCACCGAGATTTTGTGCGGCGGCCAGCGACCTGCCTAGCGCGGCATACCACTCATGGCTTTCTGCATCATTTCTGAGTAGAACTCTTCGAGGCCAACCTGTCGCAGCTGGGGCAGGCTCAGATTCACTGACTCCCGGTTAACCGAGTGCAGTTTGGAGCCGCTGGGGGCGCCACCGCCACCAGATCGCCCCATTTGAGCCAGAATCTGGTCGCGCTGTGCTTGCGGAATCATCTCCCAACCGGGTATCCCCGGGTTGCCGCTGCTGGCCGTTTTCATATCTAATACTGGAAAGCCTTTCATGCGCAGTGGGTCGACGGGGTCATTGTCGTTGCCAGCCATGCCCAAACGATCATTGATTTTAGCGAACTCGCTTGCCAGCTGACGAGCATTGAACCCCTCGCGTTTGATACGCTGCTCCAGCTCCGTGGAATAGCAGAATTCTCGAGAGCTATTGCTGTGGCATTCGGCTGTAACGCCAGCAATTTGGCGCGTACCGAGCGCTTTCATAGGCTCCTGTGGGCGATTGCTGCCATTGAACTGGCGCAGCATCGCCATTTGCTCATCACTGACACCCATCTGTGACTTCATGCGGTTGACCATCGCGTCTATTTTGTTGCCCAGCTCGGAACACTTCTCCACAATCTTGACCCCTTGATCGTAGACATACATCGCACAGTTGCCCCCGGACTGCATTTGCATGGCAACTCTTCCGTCTTCAATGACATACATCGAGTTGCCCTTGAAAATGCTTTCTGACACGGAACCATCGTTGTCCATGCGCACTACCAGCGCATTACTCAGGGTGAGGGTTTCCGCTGTTGCAGACAGCGGGCTAAGCAAAACAAGCAACAATATAAGCCGTAGATTCATAGTGTATTCCTCCGTATTAAGTGACACTGTATCTTCATTTCAATAGGCGCGCCATCGTCGTTTGATATGAGCCTGGCGTACCGCTATCTGCTCATTGCGTTGTTCTGCACTGATTCTAGGGTGTTTTTCTGGTAGATGGTATTTCAGCTGATCGCGTTTCAGTAATTTACTCTGGATGCGCGGCAGTTTGGCAGTTTCGGGTGGCTCACGAAAAACGAAGCGCATCGACATCGTGCCTTGCTGCAGGCCGGTTGTTGCGACCCAGCCCTGCAGCCCGGGATCCAGTTTGCTGACCAGATAGTATCGACTGCCCTGCGCGTTCAGCGGGTTCTGATGGCCGCTGAGACTGCTGGTGAAATTCTGCTGATCGGGCCCTTCCCCCCAAGGAGTCCCCAACTGGAAGCCGACATAGTGTGGCTCTTGTGGGAACTCGACCTTAATCAACAACACTTCGTCATCGGCCAGCTCGTAGAGCCCTCCTGAATAAATCTGTTGTGAGCCAGCGACGCCACCGGCAGTAAACGGTGGCGCCGGTGGATTGAGGTCATTAACGGGCATATTGCGACGCCCATCCTTATTGTGGTCTTCATAGACCTCAAGCGGAATTTCGTGCAGCATGTTCCAGAAACGAATCTGCCTTGGCAGTACTCGGCCTATTTCCTCCAGCGCTGTATTCAGGTCGCTTGTCGTCAGTGGTGGCCGTGAATGCCCAACGTGGTCCAGTCGGGTGATATCCAGTTGTAAAGCCTGTTCGTTGGCCCAGTCAGAAAAAATTTCCCGCACGGCCAGCCAACTGGCTTGTCGTACACGCGTTTCCGTATCTCCTGGGCAGTCCATGGATTTTTTAGACAGCAGAAAATTGCCTTGGTGGCCGGCCGGGCGAGTTGGGCCAATCAATAATTCGAATTGACCATTTGCGTCAAGCTCGAGATTGAAGCTATTGAGGAAGTCCAGGGTCTGGTTGCTGCAGTTCGCCATCTCCTGAAGGTTGCCACTGTCGCCAGGGACGGCAGTGATGGTTTGGAAGGTTACCAGACGAGGCGCTTTAGGGCCGGAGGCAGTACGCTCAGAAGTTTGCCATTGGGCGGTATTCGCAGCTTTGCCACGTACTTTGTAATAACCGTCCGCCCGAATCGGAGCCTTCAGATACATGGCATCCGGATTTTCAATAGTCCATTTGCGCAGCATGTTCATGGAGGCGTGAAATTCGGGGTATAGTGGGTCCAGTCTTAAGTGCATTTCCAGCATTCGTTCCAGATGACCGAGCAGGTAACGATAGCCTTCGGCACTGATGCGGGAGTTCTGATCGCGCGGTGCGAATGCCTGCTCAGCAATTAATGCCTGGCGCGCCTGCTGCAGCCCATCGATAAACACCTCCCAACTTTGGTCATATTGTCGATGCACGGATTCGTTGCCATCGTCAGCGAAGGTGAGTGGTCCTAGCATCAGCAACACCACACAAATCAGTATTGGCATGTTAAACCTCCATTCGAAGCAGTGAACCGACGTAGGACATGATAAACACTGTGCTCATAATCAGGCCGGGCAGTATGGTTAGTAGAATATTCGGTGTTCCGGCGAAGTAGTTTACCAGCCATGAAGAAACATACAGTAGCGCACAGATAGGCAATGTGGACAGAAGAAATCGCCGTCTCCTGGATGTGTCCTGCAAGCGAGAAAACAGATATTCAATCAAGCTGGTCAATAGCAGGGTTATCACAAAGCTGTAGCTACCCTGGGTTACTGCGGCACGCCAGGCCAGGCTTTCGCCGTGCCCAATATTGGCCAGATAAGCCCAGGCGCCATAGGCGCATAGCCCCGCCACAGCTGAGATCAGGGTCCGAATGAGCGGAAATGCGATAATGCGTTTATACAAGGGCAGGGCTTCGTTAAACGATGAATTATGACACGCTCGAAACTGGTGTCGCTATTGTGGCCGATGACTCAGATACTCGCCTGCTCGCCCTCGCTGAAGAGCTGGCAGTCCCGCTGCTCGATGAAGGCGCAGCGTTTTCTGGAAAATGGTTGCTGCACCGGTATCGCGGTGCATTGGCCTTATCATCGGTTGATAAGCCACACCTACAGAATATATTTGTAGACCTGGTATCGCAGAGTCCGCGCCTTGCGCCCGCGCGACTGGCCCATGAGCTTCTGCTTAAAGCCGTGGGTGGTTTGGCGCCTCCGGAACTCTGGGTGGTGGACGCAACAGCTGGCTTGGCCAACGACAGTGCATTACTGCTTGCTGCCGGTCACCGGGTAAGCATGATTGAGCGATCCCCGATCATTGCGGCACTGCTCAGTGACGCGCTGTTACGTGCCGGGCTTCCGGTGGGTCGGGCGAGCGTTTGCAACGCTGATGCCGGGGTTGAACTGCTCAGGCCGCATGGGGCTAGACCCGATGTGATTTATCTCGACCCCATGTTTCCTGTAAAAAACAAGTCTGCACTGACTCATAAAGGCTTGCAGGCATTGCGTGAGTTGCCCGCACCGCCAAACGATGAGGGCGCTTTGCTGGCGGCTGCGCTGGAAGCCGCCAGGGCGCGGGTCGTGGTAAAGCGGGCACGTAAGGCGCCAGCTTTGCCGGGACGACCACCCAGCTTCAGCTACAGCGGTAAGCTGATACGCTACGATTGCTATGCGTTGCGCAAGCTAGCCTGATGAATTCGCAGACCGCGCGAGCTCCAAGAGCACTCTGTAGTAGATGTCAGCCAGCTGAGGCAGCGCCTCGACGGCGACTCGCTCATTGATCTTATGAATGCTGGCATTGACCGGGCCCAGCTCGACAACCTCTATACCGTACGGCGCTATGAAGCGACCATCTGAGGTGCCACCACCCGTAGATAATTGCGGTGTGAGTCCGGTCACCTGAGAGATTGCTGACTCGCATGCCGATACCAGCGTGCCGCGAGGTGTAAGGAAGGGTTCACCGGATAATTGCCACTGAATCTCGTAATTCAGGTCGTGCTCATTGAGGATGTGCTCGACGCGCTGACGAAGCTGGGTTTCGGAAAGCTCCGGTGAATAGCGAATATTGAAATCGCAAACCAGCACCCCCGGAATGACGTTGCTGGCCCCAGTTCCTGCCGAGAGGTTCGAGATCTGAAAGCTGGTGGGCTGGAAATATTCATTACCCTGGTCCCATTGCTCTGTGCTCAACTGCGTCAGTGCTGGCAACGCCAGGTGTATGGGGTTGCTGGCCAGATGGGGGTAGGCAATATGGCCTTGATGCCCATGTACTCGCAGCCTGGCATTCAGTGAGCCGCGGCGACCATTTTTAATGACATCGCCCAGCTGGTGACTGCTGCTGGGTTCCCCGACGATGCAGAAGTCTGGCAGGTGCGCGCGCTTTTTCAACACTTCCATGACCCGGACTGTCCCGTCGGTCGCCGGCCCTTCTTCATCGCTGGTGAGCAGGAAGCCAATCTTCAGCTGCTTGTGTTCGGGCGTTTCCATGAACCGTTCAACCGCTACCAACATTGCGGCCAGACTGGCCTTCATGTCGGCTGTACCGCGCCCGTACAGATAAGCTTCTCGTACAGTTGGTTCGAAAGGTGGTGTGTCCCACTCGCTTTCAGGGCCTGTGGGAACCACATCAGTGTGCCCGGCGAACACCACAAAGGGGCCGGACTCGCCCGTCAATGCCCACAGATTATCAACGTTTCCAAAACGCATAGACTCACAAGCAAAGCCCAACGCGTTCAGTCGATCGGCAAGCAATTGCTGGCAGCCCGCGTCCTCCGGTGTAATTGAAGGGCGGCGCACCAGCTCTTTGCAGAGCGCCAGAACGGCCTCGCCAGCATCAGTTGTTGGCATGCAATTCCTCATTCAGTGCAATTGCAGCGCGGTTGGTTTTGCATTCCATGCGGCCAGTCATCGAATTGCGACGGAACAGTAAATCGGAATGGCCCGCGAGCTCACGCGCCTTGCATGTTCGGACTTCAGAACCGTTCTCATCGAGCAGAGTCACCACGCTGCCACCGGTGACATACAGGCCGGCCTCGATTGTACAGCGGTCTCCCAACGGAATTCCAAGCCCGGCATTTGCCCCAATCAGGCATTCCTCTCCAACCGATATGATCACTGAATTGCCGCCAGAAAGTGTGCCCATAGTCGAGCATCCGCCACCAAGGTCACTGCCGCGGCCCACAAATACGCCAGCTGAAATGCGACCTTCAATCATTCCCGGCCCCTCTGTACCAGCATTAAAGTTGACAAAACCCTCATGCATTACAGTGGTTCCGGCACCAAGGTAAGCTCCCAGACGCACTCGCGATGTGTCTGCTATACGCACACCTGCTGGCGCAACATAATTGGCCATTCTGGGAAACTTGTCCACTGAGTCTACACTTAGCTGCCGACCTGCCAGCCGAGCGGCAAGCTGTCGTTGTTCCAGCTCTGCGGGGTCGATGGCACCTTCGCTGGTCCAGACATTGTTCGGTAACAAGGCAAAAATTCCATCCAGATTCAGCTGGTGCGGACGGCAATGTCTCAGAGATAACAAGTGCAGCTTCAGGTAGGCCTCCGGTACTGATTGCGGTGCCAGATCTTCGTGTAAAAGCACCAGTACCGCCGTTGTATGCGGCGGCAGACCCTGTTGCAAAATACTGCGTGCCGTTGACGCGCCATTAGACCAGCTTTCTGACCATTGCTCGGCTAACGTGGCCAGTTGCGCGCTATCCAGTACAACCGAATTATTGCTGTCAGGGCTGGCGTCAACGACCTCGCAGCTTGCCCTGAAGCAGCTGTTATCCGGCTGGAATAGCGGGGCGGGAAAGAAAGTTTCCAGTAGGTCACCATTGCTGTTTTGGGTAGCGACTCCGATGGCCAGACATAAATGGTTCATGTTTACTCCTTTGCGAAATTGGGTAACTGCGATTGGTAATCCTCTGGCTTAAAACCAACAAGAACTTGCTTATTCGTGTTCAGTACGGGGCGTTTAATCAGCGTGGGATGCGCCAGTAATAGTTCGATCACATCGCCCTGATCAGCCAGGTCTCGCTGGTCCTGCTCAAGTTGCTTCCAGGTCGTGCTGCGGCGATTGACCAGCAGGTCTGGGCTGGTCGTTTGCAACCACGCCTGCAGTTGAGCCCTATCAAGCCCGTCCGTGCGGAAATCATGAAACTGGTATTCAATACCGCGCGCTTCTAACCATTTGCGCGCTTTGCGCACGGTGTCGCAGTTCTTTATTCCATACAGCGTCAGCATGTCGACCTCGTCTTGCAGGGGGCGCAGAATAGCATATGACCGGCGTCAGAATTTCTGTAGGAAGCTCACGAGCCGGCGCGCGGCTTCCTCACATTCCTCTGGTCTGGCGACCAGCGCCATGCGCACATGCTCCTGGCCCGGGTTTATACCATTGTGGTCGCGTCCGAGGAAACTGCCCGGTAATACTTTTATGTTTTGCTGTTCATACAGCTCGCGCGCAAACTGCTGGTCGTCGATTGGCGTCTCGGCCCAAAAAAAGAAGCCGGCCTCTGGTTGTTTGAGAGACCAGAAAGGTTGCAAGGTTTCACGGAAAGTCGCAAATTTTTTCTGATACAGTTCACGATTGACAGCCACATGAGCCTCATCCTGCCAGGCCGCCACGCTGGCATGCTGAATTGGAATCGGCAGCGTGCTGCCGTGGTAGGTGCGATACAGCAGATAACTTTCCAGCAGGCTCGCGTCACCAGCCACAAACCCGGAGCGTAATCCGGCCAGGTTGGAGCGTTTCGACAGGCTGTTCATTACCAGACAGCGTCGGTAACTGGTATTGCCCAGTTCCAGACAAGCCTGCAAAAGCCCGGGAGGTTTCTCGTTGCCAAAGTAGATTTCCGAATAGCATTCGTCCGAAACCAACACAAAGTCATGGCGTTCGGCAAGATTAATCAGCTTTTTAAAATACTCCAGCGGACAGACTGCACCAGTAGGATTGCCTGGGGAGCAGACATAAAACAGTTTGCAGCGCTGCCACTCGGCCGGAGTAATGTCGTCGAGTACAGGCAGGAAACCCTGTTGTTCGCTGCAATTCAGGAAGCGTGGCTCTCCACCGGCCAGCAGGCTCGCCCCTTCATAAATCTGGTAGAATGGATTAGGCAACATTACCAGCGCATTTGATTGCGGGTCGAGCAGGCATTGAGCAATGGAGAACAGGCCTTCCCGCGTGCCTGCAAGAGGAAGTATCTGTTGCTCAGGATCCAGTTCGGGCAGGTTGAAGCGATTTTCCAGCCAATGAGCAATGGCCAAACGCAGTTCAGGAAGGCCTTTGGTGGCTGGGTAGCGGCTGAACTCCTGACTGGTCTCCTGCAACACCTGCAGAACGAACTCGGGTGGTGGATGCCTGGGTTCGCCGATTGACAGCGACACAGGCGACAAATGAGCTGGCGCTTGAATTCCTGCCATTAGGGAGGCCAGGCGCTGAAAGGGGTATTCATGAAGACGGGCCAGGGCGGTTTTCATCATTGACTGCTCTGGACTACCTCGTCCAGTTGTTTGATGATCGATAGTTTGATTGCGTCACAGGTGGCAGGTTCTGTGATTGGGTTACCCTGCGGGTCAGTGACATAAAAAATGTCTTCTACGCGTTCGCCCAGCGTCACGATCTTAGCGCTGATCAGTTTAAGGCGAAACTCCGCAAATATCCGCCCAAGCACAGCGAGCAAGCCGGGTCGGTCTGCGGTGACAACCTCGATGACCGTGAGCCGGTTCTCATCGTCAGTTGAAATCTGCACTTTGGTCGCTATCGCAAACAACTTCATCTGCCGCGGCGTGCGCCGGCTGACTGTCTCCGGGAATGAGCGGCTGTCACTGAGTACGCTGATCAGTGTTTCGCGAATGTGCGCGATCCGTTGTGGGTCGTTTCCAATCGGCTCACCGTTTTGCTCCAGCACAACAAAGGTATCCATCGCGTAGTCGGTACTTGATGTAAAAATTCGGGCGTCCTGCACGTTGAGATCCAGTTGCTCCAGGGCCGCTGCGATTACGGCAAACAGCAAATCACTGTCCGGCAGGTAGATAAAAATTTCAGTCGCGCTGTCCTGGCTGAATGCCTCGGTTGCCTTAATTGCGATCAGGGGTTCAACGGCAGCGCCGTGAGAAATTATGTTCTCAGCATGCCAGACAATATCGTTGGCCGATTCTCGAAGAAAATAGTCTTCACTGGACTGCCCCCAAATTGCCTGCGCCGCTTCCCGACCGATTCCCATGCTCGCCAGCTTGGCAAACACTGCTTCCTGTTTTTTTGCTATCGCCTGCTGCCGATCGGTAGGCTTGTCCAGGCCGACATTGAGCGCCCGTTTTGTCTCAAAATAAAGCTGGCGCAATAGCGAGGCGCGCCATGAATTCCACAGCGTTGGGTTGGTGGCGTTGATGTCCGCTGCCGTCAGTACATACAGATAATCCAGATATTCAGGGCTGTTCACTTCGCTGGCGAATTTATGAATTACCGTGGGGTCCTGAATGTCTTGCCGCTGAGCAACTGCAGACATCAACAGGTGGTTTCTTACCAGCCAGCAGACTAAGGAGGTATCGGCATCGTCGAAGCGAAACAGCTGACAGAATTTCCTGGCGTCTTCTGCGCCCAGCTCGGAGTGGTCACCACCGCGCCCTTTGGCGATATCGTGGAATAGCCCGGCAATATACAACAGTTCGATTTTAGGTAGCTGTTTGACAATTTGCGCAGCGATTGGAAACAGCTTGGACTCTTCTTCATACCAGAACCGTCGCAGAAAACGGATCAGTTCCAGGGTGTGGGCGTCCACTGTGTAGACATGAAACAGGTCGTGTTGCATCTGGCCAACTATTTCACCAAAGGCCGGAATGAACCGACCAAGCACGCCATAGCGATTCATGCGCCGAAGTTGTCGGGCAACCTTGTTTTGAGAACGCAACAGCTCGATAAATCGCTGCTGAATTTTCGGGTTCTGACGGAAATCATCATCAATCAGATGCAGATTGTGTCGTATCAATCGCTGGGTATTGGCATGGATACCTTCAATAGAGGTTCGGCGCGCCAGAATCTGAAAAACTTCAATCAACGCTGATGGATATTTTTCGAAAATTCGAGCGTTCTTGGCCTCAATATAACCATTGCGAACACGAAAGCGGTTATTGATATCGAGAATTTTCTCCGGCTCGCACGCTCGAATGATGGCGTCGTCAAACTGCTGGATAAGCATGTCGTTGAGAGAGTGAAGAATCATCGTCCAGCGGTAGTAAATTTTCATGAACTGCTCAACCGCAAGAGACTTATTGGTATCGGTGAATCCAAAAATTCTGGCCAGCTCACGCTGGTGGTCGAACAGCAGTCGGTCTTCGGGGCGATTGCTCAGCATGTGCAGCCCATAACGCACCTGCCAGAGGAAGGATTCTCCATTGCGCAGCTGGGCAAATTCTTCAGCGGTCAGCACTCCCCGCGGTACCAGCATGCTGATGTCGTCGGCCTGGTAATGACGCTTGGTGATCCAGGCAATGGTTTGAATATCTCTTAGCCCACCGGGAGAGCTTTTTATATTGGGCTCAAGGTTGTACTCCATGTTGGCAAAGCGTTCGTGCCGTTCTTCCTGTTCCGCGCGTTTGGCTTGAAAAAACTCCGGTGCCGGCCAGATTGCCTGTGGGCCCACCTTGTCGCGCAGCCTGTTAAAAAGCTCTGCAGTACCGGCTACCAGTCGAGACTCCAGCAGGTTCGTGGCAACCGTAATGTCATCAGTTGCCGCAGCCCGGCATTCCTGGACGGTGCGTACACTGTGGCCAACCTGCAGCCCGATGTCCCAGAGAAAAGTGACCAGTCCGGCAACGTCATGGTGCTCGGCCTCACTGGCGGATTCTTCCAGCAAAACGAGCAAGTCAATATCGGAAAAGGGGTGCAGTTCATGCCGCCCGTAGCCACCCACCGCAACCAGGCATGCGTCCTGTTGATCCGAGGCCATAAACTGGGGCCAGACGGCCTGTAAAACCCTGTCTACGAGCGCCGCCCGACTGGCAATCAGGGTTCGTATATCGGCGTTGTCCCGGAATGCGGCATCGGACGCTTTTCGATGCTGCGCCAGAACAGCTTTGTAGTGTTTTATATCAGTGCTGCCGGTCAGCGCCTGGCATTGATCAAGCGCATGGGTAAGCATTAATCAGCTGAACGATTCTTCGCTGCGCGCGGTGAGAACCTCGCAGCCGCTCGCCGTGACGGCGATTGTATGTTCCCATTGCGCAGAGAGGCGACCATCGCGGGTTTCCACTGTCCAGCCGTCTTTCTTGGACAACTTGGTGTGACGTCTCCCAGCGTTCAGCATGGGTTCAATGGTAAAGGTCATGCCTTCCTTTAGCTCCAGCCCACTGCCGGCTCGCCCATAGTGCAGTACCTGGGGCTCTTCATGAAAGACCTTGCCAATACCGTGGCCGCAGTATTCGCGCACGACTGAGTAGTAATGGCTTTCGGCGAATGTCTGAATGACATGGCCTATGTCGCCCAGCCGGGTACCTGGGCGAACAATCTCAATGGCCTTGTAAAGGCTGTCCTGGGTAACTTTTATCAAACGGTCTGCGTGCTGTGCAACCTTGCCGACCCGGTACATCTTGCTGGTATCGCCATGGAAGCCATCTTTGATGACCGTGACATCAATATTGATGATGTCGCCAGCTTTCAGAGCCTTGTTGTCATTGGGAATGCCGTGGCAAACTACCTGATTGACGGACGTGCAAATGGAGCGTGGAAAGCCTTTGTAGTTGAGACACGCCGGAATAGCCCGCTGTTTATCGACAATATGCTCGTGACAGAGGCGATCAAGTTCACCGGTCGTCACGCCGGGCACAACGTGCTCGCCAATCATTTCAAGCACTTCGGCGGCAAGACGGCCGGCAACCCGCATCTTTTCGATCTCTGCCGGTGTTTTGATGTGTACGCTCATCGGCTTTAGTGTAGATTAAACCGCCCATTATAACCTCTGAATGCAATTATTGCTCCCATCAGGAGCTGCATACTTTATGTCGAGGGCCGTATATGGTATAAAGCGCGCGGCCTGAAACATGGCCATGGTAAAACGGCGCATTGCGCCATAAATACACACACATACCGGCACGTAAGCCTGGGTGCTGAAGCGGCGAAAGCGGCAACGGTGGGCTTATGGGGTATGTGGAGGCTTAACCCAACAAGGTAATCATATATGTCTAGCATCACTATGCGTGAAATGTTGGCGGCTGGCGTTCATTTTGGCCACCAGACCCGCTATTGGAATCCCAAGATGGCTCCGTTCATCTTCGGGGCCCGCAATAAAATCCACATCATCAATCTGGAGCAGTCTGTTCCGGCGGCCAATGAAGCCCTGCAGTTGGTTAAGGACCTGGCAAGGAACAACAATAAGTTGTTGTTTGTAGGTACCAAACGTGCTGCCGGCCGAATTATCAAAGAAGAGGCCGAACGAGTCGGCATGCCCTATGTAAGCCATCGTTGGCTGGGTGGGATGTTGACCAATTACAAGACCATTCGAGCATCGATCAAGCGGCTGCGCGAACTTGAGTCAGAAGAACAGGACGGCACTTTCGACAAGCTGACCAAGAAGGAAGCGTTGATGCGCCGCCGTGCCAAAGAGAAGCTGGAGCGCAGCATCGGCGGTATCAAGGACATGGGTGGTTTGCCGGACGCACTGTTTGTGATTGACGTCGACTATGAGCGAATTGCGGTAACCGAAGCCAATAAGCTGGGTATCCCGGTCATTGGCATCGTTGATACCAACAGCGACCCCGAAGGCGTGGATTACGTCATACCTGGCAACGACGATGCTATTCGTTCGGTGAAACTGTTCGTTTCCAGCATGGCAGACGCAGTGGCTGAAGGAAAGGCGGAAGCCAGTGGCGCCACCGCTAAAGACGAGTTTGTCGAAGTGGAAGGCGCCGAGCAGGGAGCCGCTGACTGATTCGTTCAGCATAAGGGTCACCCCTGCTCGGGGGTGACGCATTGGCCAGCGCAAGCTGGTATCGTCAACGACAAAGTTTAATGGAGGCAAACATGGCTGCAGTTACAGCCGCATTGGTTAAAGAATTACGAGACCGTACCGGTCTGCCCATGATGGATTGCAAAAAGGCACTGACCGAAGCGGACGGTGATATTGACGTTGCTATTGAGAATCTGCGCAAAAGTAGTGGTATGAAAGCGGCCAAAAAGGCTGGTCGTACCGCCGCAGACGGCGTCATCGCCATCCAGGTTGATGAGTCGGGGCAACAGGCGGTCATGCTGGAAGTGAACAGTGAAACTGACTTTGTGGCGCGGGACGACAATTTTCTGGCCTTCGTGAACGAGGTGCTTGTAGCGGCCGCTACGGGTGAGGCAAGCGATGTGGAAAGCCTGATGTCTGAGGAGCTGGAAAGCAAGCGTGAGTCGCTGGTGCAGAAAATTGGCGAGAACATCTCGGTCAGGAGGTTGCATCGAATCAACGCAGACAAGGCCACCGTGGGCAGTTACGTTCACGGCAACCGTCGGATTGGTGTGCTGGTGGCGTTGGAAGGCGGAGATCAGGAGTTGGCCAAGGACATTGCCATGCATGTTGCCGCCATGAACAGCCAGTACGTAGCCCCAGAGGATGTGCCTCAGG
>JAUIHW010000059.1 GCA_030431775.1 Gammaproteobacteria bacterium | reverse complement strand
CCGCCGGCAAGGTCCGCTGTGGTTACTGCATGAATGTGTTCATGGGTAATGAGTACCTGATTAGCGGAGGTGAAGACTCTGACGGCCAGGTGGATGAGGGGGTATTGCGGAGTTTGCTGGAAGCAGACTTTACAGATACTGATGCGGCCGATCACAGCGACCCCATTGCGGCAACCGCCAGTATCGAAGATTTGCCGTCAGCGCCGCATCGAGAGGCGTCGTCCGGGGAAGCTGCTGAGTCTCTGAGCGCGGAAGACTTTGAGCTGCTGGCTGCGACCGATTCGGACACTGTATTGTCGGAGCCGTCCGATGAAGAGGATATCGTCGCGAACGCTCAGTTGGAGCCAGACCTTCATTTGCTCGAGGAAAACCTCAAGTTTGACGAGGATGACTTACGCGCCTCGTCAGATGAAGACTGGGCGCTGGCCCTGCTGGCTGAATTGGAAGGCGGAACCGACACCAGCAAGCAAGCCGTGGAGGTTGAATTGGAGCCTGCGTCGTCCGCTGATGACAGCGAGCCTGCTGACACAGCGCCGCCGCCCGCGGGCGACACCGCCGACTGGGGTCTCTTGGATCTGGAGGGTGCTGAAGAAGGTACGGGAGAAGCGTTCTCCGAAAAAAGCAAAGCCAGCAAGCCGGGGCTGGGCTTTGAGGAAATAATCGTTGATGCGATTCCGCTGCAAAATACCGAGGATGATGCGGAGTCTGCGCCAGAAAGCACTGCCTCGGACACGGCTGTTGCTGAGCATGCCGGCGACGAGTCTGCCGACAGCAGTCTTTACGAAGACCCGGCAGCGTATTTCGCTGACAGCAGTGCCGATGAGGAGATCGCTGAAAGCGGTTCATCAGCCACCGTGGAAGAGGCTGTCGCCCCGGACTCAACCACCATGGAAGAGACTGTCGCCCCGGACTCTGTGTTGCCCGTTAACGACACACCGCTGTCGGATGCGAACACAGATGAAGACCTGGCTGGGCGCCAGCCAAACGATTTCTTACCGCAGTTTATCGACCTGGACCAACAGACGTCACCAACCGCTGTTGAGCCCGTTAATGACGGTGTTGAGTGGCGATGGGTTGCCGCAGCCGTTGCATTGGTGCTCGGGCTATTTGTGCAATACCTGTACTTCGACTGGCAGCATTTGACCACCCAGGCAAGCACCAGGCCGGCCATGGAAAAACTGTGTTCTGTGGTGCCAAGCTGCAAGCTCGCCACATTCCGCGATCTGCGCAGCATCCGAACTGACCACCTGACGGTGAGGACCCATCCTGATATCGACAATGCGCTGGTGGCTGACATCATTCTTACCAATACCGCCGAACTCGCTCAACCGTTCCCGGTACTTCAGCTGGTGTTTTCTGATTTGCGTGGTCAGGCGGTGGCGGGCCGAAAGTTCTTCCCCAATGAATACGTGGATGGCGAGTTGCGCGGCCTGTCCGCCATGCCCAGCGGCAGCCCGATTCGGGTGTCGCTTGAGATCATGGATCCCGGGCCGGATGCCGTGAATCGTCAATTGATCAAACTACCCAGCCTGTGATTCGCCCAGCACTGACAATCGGCCAGTACAACTTGCCAAACTGTGTTGTGCTGGCCCCTATGGCCGGCGTTACCGACTTGCCATTTCGGGAGTTGGCCCATCGCTTTGGGGCAGGAATGGTGGTGGCGGAGATGCTGACCTCTGACAAAAAACTGTGGAACAGCCGCAAATCCCGGCTGCGCCTGCAGCTGGGCAATATCTGCTCCCCTAAGGTGGTTCAGATTGCCGGTGGCGACGCCGAGATGCTTGCCGACGCCGCCAGTCAGGTTCAACAGCTTGGCGCCGAGATTATCGACATCAATATGGGTTGCCCGGCCAAAAAGGTCTGTAATAAAGCCGCCGGGTCGGCCTTGTTGCGTGATGAGCCGTTGGTTGCTGAGCTGTTGCACGCCGTGATTGCCAGCGTTGATGTGCCGGTCACTTTAAAAATACGTACCGGCTGGTCACCGGATTCGGTCAATGCGGTGCGAATCGCGGAAATTGCCCAGCGCGCTGGGGTGTCGGCATTGACGGTGCATGGCCGCACCCGGGCCTGCCGATTCGTCGGCCCGGTTGACTACTCGGCCATTGCGGCGGTCAAAAGGGCGGTAAGCATCCCGGTAATCGCCAATGGCGACATCACCGATGCTTTAACGGCTGAACGTGTATTGAACAGTACCGGCGCCGATGGCGTGATGCTGGGTCGTGCAGCCCTGGGGAGACCCTGGCTGCCAGGGCATATCGCACAGTATTTGCACAAAGGGTTACAATTACCAAAGCCAAATGTGCAGGATGTACGCAATTTGTTACTTGAACACCTGGCCAGTCTTCATGCATTCTATGACCAATTTCTGGGCACTCGGATAGCGCGAAAACACGTTGGCTGGTATTTGCAGTACATACCGAACTCCGACGACTTCAGAAAGCAGTTTAATCAAATAGACTCGGCAACCGAACAGCTTTCACGGATTGCGGAGTTCTTTGAAGACCTAGATACGACGATTCATACAGAGGGCTTAGCCGCATGAGTACCGATTATTTCCAAAGCCAGCCGACGGTTCCGACGGCAAACGATGACAATATTGCTGAACTCAGTGATGCGGAACGCATCAAGCAGTTTCTGACCAAAGCGCCGGTCGAGCACGCACCCACCCTGCGAGACAGCGTTGAAGTTGCGATGAATAACTACTTTTCTCACCTGGACGGCCAGCAGGTGACCGACGTCTACCAAATGGTGCTCTCGGAAGTGGAAGCCCCGCTTCTGGAAACCGTCATGAAGTACACGCGCAACAATCAAACCAAGGCATCGGTTTTACTGGGCCTTAATCGCGGCACTTTGCGCAAAAAACTTAAGCAATACGGCCTGTTGTAAGCGTCAACAAGCTTTCTGAAAATTGTCGGTAGGGCGTTACTGCAGCGTGCAGTAGCGCCCTTCTTTCTTTTGGCAGTCGAGCTGCTCTGCGCTGCCCGCTGATCATGAATTACGTTATGATAGCGGCCTTTTGGCGGAACAGCTTTTCCTATGACCGACACCCAACCTGTACGGATAAAACGCGCTTTACTCAGTGTTTCCAATAAAACCGGCATTGTAGAGCTTGCCCAGGCATTGCGTGCCTTCGGAGTGGATCTTCTGTCCACGGGCGGTACCTACCGGCAATTGCTGGACAATGGCGTTGAAGTGTCGGAAGTGTCTGATTACACGGGCTTTCCGGAAATGATGGACGGGCGGGTGAAAACCCTGCACCCCAAGATTCATGGAGGCCTGCTTGGCCGTCGTGACCAGGATCGTGATGTGATGCAGGCGCACGATATAGGGGAGATTGATCTGGTGGTGGTGAATCTGTATCCATTTACCGAGACCATTGCCAAGCCGGATTGTACTCTGCCACTGGCCATCGAAAATATTGATATTGGCGGGCCAACCATGCTTAGGGCTGCAGCCAAAAACCACAACTTTGTAGCGACCCTGATCAACCCGGAAGATTACCCGGATGTGCTGCAGGAGCTGGCGGACAATGATGGCGCCCTGAGTGCGGCCACCCGTTTTGATTTGGCGGTCAAAACATTCGAGCACACCGCCGCTTATGACGCCGCCATTGCCAATTATCTGGGGACCAAAGTCAGTGCGGACGACACTGAATACCCACGCACCTTCAGCGCACAGTTTCTCAAAGCGCAGAATATGCGCTATGGCGAAAATCCGCACCAAAGCGCAGCCTTTTATGTAGAACGGGGGGCTCATCCGGCGAGCATTTCGGCTGCCAGGCAGCTCCAGGGTAAGGCCCTGTCTTATAACAATGTGGCGGATACTGACGCAGCGCTGGAGTGTGTTAAACAGTTCGGTCAGCCCGCCTGTGTGATCGTCAAGCATGCAAACCCTTGCGGCGTAGCCATTGCGGACGACCAGCTGGCGGCCTATAACAAAGCCTATGCGACAGACCCTACCTCTGCTTTTGGCGGCATTATTGCGTTCAATCGACTGCTCGATGCACCGACTGCCCGGGCAATTCTAGAGCGCCAGTTTGTGGAGGTGATTATTGCACCCGGGGTGGCGTCGGACGCCATGGAGGTGCTCAGTGCCAAGGAGAATGTCAGGGTGTTGAGCTGTATGGCGTTTGATAGCGCGGCTCTTACGTCCTATGACTACAAGCGGGTCAACGGTGGTCTGCTGCTGCAACAGCAGGATACTGGCATGGTGGGTTCCGAAGACTTGCAAGTCGTCAGTCGCCGGCAGCCTGATCAGCAGGAGTTGCGGGACTTGCTGTTTTGCTGGAAAGTAGCCAAATTTGTCAAATCCAACGCGATTGTTTATGCCAAAGACGGTCAGACCATAGGTGTCGGAGCCGGCCAGATGAGCCGCGTTTACAGTGCCCGAATTGCAGCAATCAAGGCAGAGGATGAAAATCTACAGGTGGCAGGCTCGGTGATGGCCTCGGATGCTTTTTTCCCGTTTCGCGATGGAATAGACGCCGCCGCGAAAGCTGGTATTTCGGCCGTTATCCAGCCGGGTGGGTCGGTACGCGATGAGGAAGTAATTGCCGCGGCTGATGAAGCCGATATGGCGATGGTGTTTACCGGTATGCGGCATTTCAGGCATTAAGAAATATAAGGCAGGTCATGAAAGTTCTGGTGATTGGAGGTGGCGGACGCGAACATGCGCTTGCCTGGAAGCTCGCGCAATCCGAACGAGTGGAGAAAGTGTTTGTTGCCCCAGGTAATGCCGGCACGGCGTTGGAGCCGGGTGTTGAAAACATTGACCTGCCTGGCGATGACTTTGCAACACAGCTTGATTTTGTTAAAGCTGAAGGCATTGATCTCACAGTCGTTGGGCCGGAGCAACCGCTGGTTGATGGCATCGTGGACTATTACACCGCGCGGGGTCATCGTTGCTTTGGTCCAACGGCAGCGGCAGCGCAGTTAGAAGGCTCTAAAACGTTCACCAAAGAATTTTTGAGTCGCCATTCTATTCCGACAGCGGCTTACCAGAGTTTTTCAGAACCTGAGCCTGCGCTTGCCTACCTGGCTACCCAGAATTTGCCCATTGTTATCAAGGCGGATGGCTTGGCGGCTGGCAAGGGAGTCGTGATCGCCCACAGCCTGGAGGAAGCCCGGCAAACAGTAAACGATATGCTGGCTGGCGAGGCTTTTGGCGAAGCCGGCAGCCGCGTGGTTATTGAGGAGTTCATGCAAGGAGAGGAAGCCAGTTTCATAGCCTTGGTGGCCGGGCAAACCGTGCTGCCATTTGCCAGTTCTCAGGACCATAAAGCGGCCTACGATGGGGACACCGGCCCGAACACCGGCGGCATGGGCGCCTATTCGCCGGCGCCAGTGGTGACCCCCAGCGTTCATGAGCACATTATGCGCGATATTATGCAGCCAACGGTGGATGCACTGGCGGCCGAGGGTACGCCATATACCGGTTTCCTGTACGCGGGTTTAATGATTGATGCTTCCGGTCAGGCTCGGGTTGTCGAATTTAATTGCCGCTTTGGCGACCCGGAAACCCAGCCGGTTCTGCTGCGATTGCAATCCGATCTTGCCGTGCTGATTGATGCTGCATTAGACGGCACGCTGGCCGGCCAACGACTTGAATGGGACCCACAGGTGGCAATTGGTGTGGTCATGGCTGCCGGTGGCTACCCCGGCAGTTATCGCAAGGGTGACACTATCAATGGTCTAGCGAATGTGGATCCCGACGTCAAAGTGTTTCATGCGGGAACTCGTCTGGGTGATGACGAGCAGGTACAAACCAGTGGTGGGCGGGTGTTGTGCGTTACCGCGAAGGCCGCATCGGTCAGCGCAGCCAAAGAATTGTGTTATGATAATGTCAGGCGAATACAATGGGACGGTGTCGCTTATCGAAGCGATATCGCTTATCGTGCTGTGGGGCGCGAAATGGCAATGATCAGCTAAAGGCGAATAGTGAACTCGCACGGTTGCCGGCCTTGCTTTACTCTGCTTTGCGCGCTGTTTCTGTTGCTGCTAAGCGGTTCGGGCATTGCTGCCCCTGTCGTCAAGATTCAAGACGAGTATTTCACCACCGATATTGCGCACTATCTGGATGCCTACATTGACAGTAGCAGCCAGAAGACGATAGAGGATATCCAGCAGCATGAGCTGAGCCGTCAGTTCGCACCGCTGACCATGGAGAAAGCGCTGTTCGGTTTTGTTGAGGGTACCGTATGGCTGCGGATGTCAGTCCGTAATGACAACTCTTTTGCGGATCGTTATACCTTACTGTTCAAGCCAATCAGCATTGAACGATTGCATGTTTACGATTCATCCCGCCTGGCAGAACCTCTTTATAATTTCGCTGATTCCCGAGCCCATAGCCCCTTAGAGCTGTCACCCGGTCTGCTTATTTCTCTGGGACGACTGGAGCCGGGAGAGCAGAAAACCTTCTATCTGGAGGTTCAATCTGCATACCCGTTAAATATCGAAGGAAAGCTCTACTCAGTGTTGTCGCTGGGCCGGCAGATGCCAGCGGAAAATGGCTTCAATACACTGATATTTGGTGTGCTGCTGTCCGTGGCGTTGCTATCCATCGCCTGTGTTTTGTATTCCCATGAAAGGGTGTTTGCCTGGGGGGCTGGGCACGCACTAAGTGCAATTGGTTATTTGCGCAGTGCCTGGGGTTACCCCGCGCTTCTGATCTTCGATGAGTTGCATTATCACGGGCGCAGTGTCTATGTTTATGGCGTGCTCACTGCACTGACTACTCTGGCGGTTACCTTTCGTGTTCTGAAAGGCACCCAAACACTGAAGAGTTTTCAGCCAGCCTTGTGGGTGATAGTAAGTATACTGATACTGATTCTTCTGGCCCAGTTTTTCGTTAACGCCCAGCTTAGCTTTTATCTGTTTTTCGCCGCCAGTTCGATTGGTCTGCTCACCAGTCTCGCAGCGGTTATGCCGGCCTATGCGGCGGGACACAAAAACTATTTGTTGTTGCTATTACTCAGTAATGCCGTGCAGGTACTGCTGATAACGGTGAACACACTGTCTTTGGCGAGCGATCTGTCAACCCTGCTTTTGGGCGAGCAGATGCTGGGGGCTGTGACAGCACTTGTTGCCCTGGTGAACCTGATCGCCATGTGCCTGTTCTTTAATGATCATCGAGAGCAGCGCATTGCGCAAGAGCTTAGTGAAGAGTTTCATCAGGACATCGTGGACAATCAGGCCTCTCTGCTGAGTAAGCTAACTCACGAGATACGCACGCCCATGGCGGGTGTGTTAGGAATGACGGAGCTGCTTAGGGGTTCGCGGTTAAGTGATTCGCAATCAGAATTTGCTGACAATATTGATCGGTCAGCGCAGGAGCTGCTGCATATTATTGACGATGTCACTGCGTTTGCCCACATACAGAATGGCACACTGCCAATCCAGAATCAGTCCTTTGGAATCCTGGAGATGCTGGATGAGTTGATGTTGGCGTTTGGGCCGGAGGCAGAGCGAAAGAACATAGAGCTGGTGTTCTTTCTTGAGCCCGGGCAGCCCGGTTATGTGGAAGGCGATGCAGTGCGAACCCGCCACATACTAAGCAATTTAATCAGCAATTGTATTGCCCGGCAGCGCGATGGCGAGGTGTTTGTCAAGGCAGCAGTGGAAGGCGAACAATTATTTGTCAGTGTTGAGGATACTGGGCCAGGCCTGAGCCAGGCAGAGCTGGATGAACTGTTTGTTGATGAAAGCCGTCTGACGATTGTGCCGCAACAGGGAGGTATTGGCTTGCCGCTTTCCAAGCACATTGCGGAAGCCCTGGGTGGTGATCTCCATGTGGAAAGCCTGTTGAAGGAAGGGACAAAATATCATCTTCAGCTACCGATAAAAATCTCCAGGCGGCCACCGGTTACTCTGTTGAATATTGAGCGGCTGCAAAATCTACAAATACTCCTGGTCGATGACAATGGCACTTATTGTGACGTAATAGAACGTCAGGTTGCGCATTGGGGCGGGCAGGTGGAGTCCTGCCTGAGCGGCAGCGAAGCACTGGCTCTGTTACGCGCCAGACAGAATATTGAAGAACCATTTGATGTACTGTTGGTTGATTACTCGATGCCGGGAATGGACGGCGTTCAGTTGCTTGAACGCATTCAGGTTGATGAGAATATTGCCGATGAGAACCTGATCATTATCATGCTGTCCGGGCTGAACTCGACCCCGGATATGAGTGAGCTGCAGCAACTGGGCGTGCGACGATTATTGCAGAAGCCCCTGTCGACCAAAGCGTTGCAGGAAATACTGCTTGAAGAGCTGCAAGGCCAGAAAGATGAACAGTCTGCATCGCGGGAACAGCCGGTTAGCAGTGACACGTTGGCTACCATCAGGGTTTTACTCGCCGAGGACAATGAGATCAGTTCGCGGGTAATCGAGCGAATGTTGCATCGCATTGGAGTTAGCGCTACCTTGGTCAGTAATGGCGAGGAAGCACTCAGCAGTATTCAGCGGGAGCATTTTCACCTGGTGCTGATGGATTGCGAGATGCCGGTAATGGATGGCTTTGAAGCAACCGAGTTGGTGCGTCGCTGGGAAGAGGAATCGGGGCGGCAACGAACCATCGTGGTTGCCTTGACGGCGCATTTACTGGAGCAGTTGCAGGACCGCATTCATGCGGCTGGCATGGATGACCAGGTGTCCAAGCCTTTAAGAATTCACGAACTACAGGATTTGTTGCGGCGCTGGGTTCCCGAATATCGAAGCTTACAGGTGTTATGAATACAACTCAGGAAGGTGCCAGTATGCCCAGGCAACGACAATTGGGCTTGATCGACCGCTGTATTGCGGCGACCGACGACATGCTTAAGACATTTGCCGGCGGCCGACCGAAAGGGCAACGGCCTTCTCCGGCTGACCAGCATTGCGTCGAGGACAGTCTTAACCAGACGGAAAAGCGGCATATAGCGGGCTTGATGCGGGTCAACCACAGTGGGGAAGTGTGCGCCCAGGCACTCTACCGAGGCCAGTCAATGACCGCAAAATCCGACCGGGTACAACAGGCTATGCGGCAGGCGGCTGCTGAGGAAGAAGACCATCTGGACTGGTGTGAACAACGCCTGCAGGACCTGGGTGCCAGTACCAGCTACCTGAACCCGCTATGGTACGGCATGTCCTTCAGCATGGGGGCTTTGGCGGGAGCCATAGGTGACCGGCTCAGCTTAGGGTTTGTTGCAGCCACTGAAGATCAGGTTTGTCGGCACTTGCAGGCTCATTACCATCAGGTGCCCGAAAACGACCGCAAAACCCGGGCAATTCTGGAGCAAATGATCGCTGACGAAGGCGCTCACGCTGACCGTGCTTTGCACGAAGGCGGACTAAAATTCCCCGGCATCGTCAAGCAGGGTATGACTCTGGTCTCCAAACTGATGACGGAAACCAGTTATCGGCTGTAATTCACCGTCGCATTTCGCTTCTATACTTTAGTACTTTACTTTTGTTGCCTGTCAACCCGGATCATGCGGTTACTGCTGACCTTATTAATACTATTCCCGAGCGTATTGTGGGCACAAGCGGCTGTGCTGCAGTGTCAGTATCTGGTGGAAGAGGACAAGACTCGCTACAGCATCAGCATCGCAAGAGCAGGTGCTGCCGCCCGGTCAGATTCCGATCCCGATGAAACCGGCGAAGCCCGCCAGGCGAGCGAGCGTTTGCTGGATGTACTGAACGAAGAACAACCGGTTTGCAGCAATATTGAACAGTCTACGGTCAGGCTGAGTGGTACGGTAGAGCTACAGTCCAATCGCACAATTGAAGCGGATGTCGTGATTTTTGAAGCCGACACCCGGCTGATAAGCCACGGATTTGACCTGATAGTCCTTGCCGGGCAGGAACTGCATATTGGCAAAGGGGCGCAGATAGTGTCTTTCACCGAAGCCGTACCGGAACGCCAAAATAAACACGGTCGGAATGCTGGCCTGGTCAGCATCCGCGCCGGTCGGGTTGAGGGCGATGTGTTGCATATCGCCAATCATGGACAAGATGGGCTTTCCGGACAAGCCGGCGCTGACGGTGCGCCTGGCAAGCGCGGTAGTCCGGGTCGGCCCGGCGTTAACCAGGGAGTGCGCGGATGCACTGGCCAACAAGCACCTGGTCGAGGCGGCCAGGGGGGCTCGGGCCAGAAAGGTGGTCGCGGCGGAGATGCCGGCGACGGCGGGTCGGTCACCTTGCAAATTGCACGCCGGGAGTTTGAAGGCAGCTATGATCACTTCAAGATCGAGCAATCCAGAATCAACCCGTTCACTGGTGAGCTGTATCGCTGTCGCGGCAGTTGTCCGGGAGTGCCCGGCCCGGGCGGTCGAGGTGGTCAGGGTGGTCCGGGAGGGCCGGGTGGCATCAGCCTGAGGGGTCGCTGGCCCTGTATTGGCGGTGGTATTGCGCCTGCGGGTAAACCCGGTAAGGACGGAAAGCAAGGAAAGCCCGGCAAGCACGGCGAGGCCGGGTCGGTGTTGATTCTATAAAGAGCTAGCCCTGTTAGGCTGGCTGGGTTGAGAAGCGGGCCAGGCCGTTGTGCAATGCCAATGCCGAGCGGATAATTGGAATGGAGGCCGCCGCACCGGTTGCCTCGCCAAGGCGCAGCCCCAGATTGAGTAGTGGTCGGGCATCCAGCTTGGTCAATATATGTTGATGGCCCGGTTCTTGCGAAATATGAGAAAAGATCAACCAATCGCGCACTGGCGGGTTGAGCTGGCAGGCCAATAGCGCGGCCGCCGAGCTAACAAAGCCATCCACCAGGCTTGGAATACCCCGTTGCGCGGCGTCGATGTAAGCGGCCATCAGTGCCGCGATTTCCAGTCCACCAAGGTGTTGCAGAACACCCAGCGGATTACGGCATTTGGTTCGATGCTTGTCCAATGCCGCTCGTACTGCTTTTTGCTTTTGCTCAAAGCGGCTGTCATCAATACCACTGCCGCGGCCTACGCTTTGTTCAACCGGTAGAGTAAGCGCAGCGCTGCAGATCGCTGACGCGGAAGCGGTATTGCCAACTCCCATTTCACCGGCGACCAGCAACTGGCAGTCTTCCGCTGCCCCGTACTCTCGCCCGGCTTCGATGCAGGCGGCCAACACCTCGTCGCTCATGGCGGGCTCGCGGCAGAAATTACTGGTACCTGGGGCAATGGCCAGGTCGATCACATTAGCCAGCGCGTCCAAGGGGTTGGCTGTGCCCATGCAGACCAGGCTGACATCCATGCCGTTTATTTCTGAGAGGATGCTGATCGGGCTCCGGCCATTGGCGGCATTACCCAGCATTTCGCTGGTGGTCTGTTGGTTAAAAGCGGATACGCCCTCATCGATTACTCCGTGGTCACCGACGTAAATGCGCTGACAAATGCGTTCAAGATTTGGGCGTTTGCTGTCCTGCCACGCGGCAAAGCTAGCCGCCAGCTCCTCGAGTGTGCCCAATGCCCCGAATGGTTTCGCCAGATGCCGCTGATGCTGCATAGCCGCCTGGCGCATAGCTTCTGATGGTTCCCTGGGTGGGTTTTTTAGCCACTTGATGGTATCGGGGAGCATCCTGGTCTTCTCACGCTGCGAATCTTTGGGTTGCTGGCGGGGCGGATAGGCCCTCCCAAGCATTCAATGAGTATAGTTGCTAAATAGCGTTGCTATTGACAGCATCATAGATAAGGCCTATTATCCGCGCCAGATTCAGGGTCAACCCGGTTTAGTGCCGGGTGAATGGGAAGCCGGTGTGAACCCGGCGCTGCCCCCGCAACGGTAATAGCCAACCGCTAGAGCCCGATACCAGCCCTGACTCGCTGCACACGATGGAGCGGAGGGCTTCCATCAAAGGCAAAAGACACCGTCATCGACTCTGTCCCGCCTTTCCCCCTCGCTTGATCGGTTGCCCGTTTAACCCGGAGCCTATGCCCGGAAATACCGGCCGGAGAAACCGACATGAAGAAGATATTGGTCTCAACTGTGCTCAGCACGTTAACGCTCGCGCAGGCCCAGGCTGGCGATGATCGTTTCGAATCCACCGTGATTACTGCTACCCGCACGCCGCTGCACTTGAACGAGGCGTTCGAGTCCATCTCCGTCTATGAGCGGGTGGATATTGAACGCCTGCAGGCCGTGGATGTGTTCGACCTGCTGGACCGCGCACCCGGTGTATCTTTTGTGCGCAACGGTGGGCGCGGCGGTGCCACCGGCCTGATGATACGCGGTCACCAATCCGACCACAGCCTGTTTCTAATCGATGGTGTGCGCATCGGCAGCGCTACCCTGGGCAGTGCCACACTGTCGGCGCTGAGCACCTCTTTGGTGGAACGCGTTGAAATTATCCGCGGACCGAAGTCTGCTTTGTGGGGCGCTGATGCCTTGGGCGGCGTGGTCAATCTGATCACCCGCGCTGCGCCCGAACAGGGTGCCAGGCTTGATCTGACTACCAGTTTTGGCAGCAATGACACACGCGAAACCACCGCCGTGGCCGGTTTTGCTACAGATTCCAGCTCCCTGAATCTAGTGGCCAGCCATTTCAACACAGAAGGCATAGACCACACCGAAAACACCGACGGGGTCAATGGCGATGACGACGCGTTTCGTAACACCTCGCTAGCGCTGTTTTATCGCCAGGAACTGGGCGAAGCGGTTGAGCTGGGTATGAACTACAGTCGTAATGATGGCGAAAATGAGTACGACTCAGCTTGTCTGGACAACACAGCTTTCGTTCCGGTGGATTGCCTGATTTATTCTGAAGCCCTTGTCGAAGCGCTGTCTGCGTCGCTGGATTACCGGGTGTCGGATTTCTACTCCGGTGGCCTGCGCTTTGGGCGTAGTAAGGATGAATCGCGCAATCTGGCTGATTACGTCGATCTCAGCACCACCTTCAGCGGCGGTGAATTCAATACCGAGAAAACTGAAGCCACGTGGTTGAATCAGTTTAATTTGATGGATAGCCAGCAGCTTACACTGGGCTTTGATTATCAGCTGGACGAAGTCGACAGTACAACCGACTACGACGAGGACTCGCGGGATAACAAAGCCGCATTCGCACAGCTCCAATCCGATTGGCAGGCCATCAACACGCTACTGGGTGTGCGCTACGACGACAACGAACAGTTTGGCAGTGCCACAACCGTTTCTGCGTTAGTCGGCTGGGAAATCAATGATCACTGGCGCGCCTATGTGTCCTATGGCGAAGGGTTCAAGCCACCGACCTTCAACGATCTTTATTTTCCAGGCTTTGGCAACCCCGAGTTTGAACCAGAAGAATCGCAAAGTGTCGAGCTTGGTATAAAGGCCCAGTGGGAGCAGTTCAGCCTTTCAGCGGCCGTGTTCAATAACGACATTGAGAATCTGATCCAGTTCAACAGCGCCACATTTGTGACTGATCAAACAGCGAGAGCGGAAGTTTCTGGCTTGGAGTTTTCCATGCTGGGGCAATGGCAGACCCTGTCGGCTGAGCTAAGCGGCACCGTTCTGGACCCGGAGAACAAAGTAACAGAATTGTTATTGCCGCGTCGCGCCGAGCGCTCGCTCACGTTGGATGTGGATTACGCCTGGCAGCGTTTTGCCGCTGGTCTTACCTTGCGTGCCGAGAGCGAACGCTATGATGATGCAGCGAATACCCAGCGGCTGGCCGGTTATTCGACCCTGAATTTGCGCACTCGGTACCAGCTAAATGAGCAGTGGCGAATTGAGGCCAGAGTGGATAATGTTTTCGATCGTCGATACGCTGCTGCACGCGACTTCTCGTTGGGGCGCTTCCTGGCAATTGGCCGGGAGGCACACATCAGCATCCATTTCTCACCCGCTTTTTAAAGGATAAGAAAATGAGTGACAACACACGTAAAGACGCCAAACACAAGGCGGCCATGCAAAAACAGAAGGCGAATGTGGATGCGGCCATTGAGCAGGCCGATGAAGAGCGGGGTGTTGCGGTGCTGCTGACCGGCGATGGTAAAGGCAAGTCCAGTTCTGCCTTTGGTATGGTCATGCGGGCCTTGGGTTACGGGCAGACCGTGGGTGTGGTTCAGTTTATTAAAGGCGAGCAGTTATCGGGCGAGGAAATCTACCTGCGTGATCAGTGCCCACAGGTAGATTTCTATCAGATGGGCACCGGCTTCACCTGGGATACCCAGGATCGTAGCGCTGATATAGCCGCTGCCAGAGCTACCTGGGAACAGGCTGCCCGCATGTTGGCGGACCCGAACTTTGACCTGGTGGTGCTGGATGAGCTGACCTATATGCTGGCTTTTGATTACCTGCCGGAAGATGCCGTGCTGACTGCCATTCAACAACGGCCACTGCAGCAAAGCGTGGTTGTGACCGGGCGCGGTGGGGGCTCTTCCCTGCGCGAGACTATGGATACGGTGTCGGAAGTGAAAGAAATAAAACATGCTTTCAAGGCCGGAGTCAAAGCTCGTCGAGGTGTTGATTATTAGGCATCAAGCGGCGCACTATGTAGCGGCTAACAAGGTATTCTGGTCGCAGTTATTGCTGTTGCTACTGGCTTTGCTGCTGGCTGTGAGTCTGGGGGCTATCAACATACCGTTGGCGGAACTGAGCCGCGCAGTTGTCGGCGCTGAACAAGCGTCGCAATCTTCCCTGATTATCACGCATATTCGTCTGCCGCGGGCTTTGTTGGCTGCTTTGGTTGGCGCGTTGCTCGGAATCAGCGGTGCCGTTACTCAGGGCCTGTTTCGCAACGCGCTGGCCGACCCGTCCTTGATTGGTGTCACTGCCGGTGCAGTGCTGGGTGCAAGCCTGGCCATCGTATTTGCCGGCACCGGCTTAAGCCTGGTGATGGGTTTATCCGTGGTGTCCATAGGCGCGTTTCTGGGAGGTGCGGCGGCCGTGATTCTGGTGTACCGCCTGGCCACGGATGCTCACGGAACGTCGGTTACCACGATGTTGCTGGCTGGTATTGCAATTACCGCGCTGGCGGGAAGCTTCGGCAGTTTTATGGAATTCATTGCTGACAACGAGATGCTGCGCCGTATCAGTTATTGGAAGATGGGCGGCTTGGACGGTGCCAGTTATCCCCGCGTAGCTATCGCGGGGGCCATCGGGCTTCCTGTGGTGCTGCTGCTGCCACGCTATGCGGTGGCGCTGAATTCGATGTTGCTGGGTGAATCAGAGGCGCGCCATTTGGGTATTGCTGTTAACCGGGTCAAGCGAATGCTGGTGTTGTTAGTGGCCGCAGCCGTTGGTGTCTCGGTGGCACTTGCCGGTACGATTTCCTTCATCGGCCTGATTGTTCCGCACATCATGCGCCTGATCATCGGGCCGGATCACCGCGTGTTATTGCCAGCATCGGCGTTGGCCGGCGCTATCTTTCTGCCGCTGGCAGACACCCTTGCGCGGGTGGTCATTGCACCAACGGAAGTTCCGGTGGGTATGGTTACGGCGGTGCTGGGCGCGCCTTTCTTTCTGTTCCTGCTACGTCAGGGCCGGCAGCGTGGTTAAAAAATGAGCCTGCTTAAGCTGCAGCAGATCCATGTTGAGTTGCACACTGCAGCATTGTTGAAAGATATTTCCCTGGTGTTGAACAGTGGTGAATTGCTCGCAGTGATTGGCCCTAATGGGGCCGGTAAGTCCAGCCTGCTGAAAGCCGCCTGTGGCGATCTGCCGCTGAGCCGTGGCGCCATCCTGGTGAAGAATAATTCGCTGTCGTATTACCGTGCAGAGGAACTTGCGCAGCAGTTGGCGGTGCTGCCGCAGTCGATTGATCTGGACTTTCCTTTTGTCTGCCGTGACGTGGTGGCGATGGGCCGAATTCCGCATTCTACCGGCGCGGCAATCGATGCCCGGATAGTCGCCGAGGTGTTGCAAGAGCTTGATATTGAACATCTTGCTCAGCGCTTGTATACCGAGCTTTCTGGCGGTGAAAAACAGCGCGTTCAGCTGGCCAGGGTATTGGTTCAAATTTGGGGGTCCGAAGGCCAGCAGGATAATTTGTTATTGCTGGACGAACCTTGTGCGTGGCTGGACGTGGCGCATTCTCACCAGCTTATGAAGTTGCTGCGCCGTCGTGTGGCCGTTGGGGCAGGGGTCATGATGGTACTGCATGATTTCAATCTGGCCGCCGCATACGCGACCCGAGTTGCTGTGATCAAGAGTGGGGAACTCTTGGCACTGGGAACGCCGACCGAAGTATTTACAGAAGCGCTGATGCGCGAGGTGTTTTCGGTGAGCGCGCGTGTCCTCAGACAGCCAGATAGCGACAGCCCCATGATATGCATCACGGAGTAAAAGCAGTGTATACCCGCCGGCAACGACACTCCTGGTCAGCCCTTGCAAGCCCAGCGCCATTGCCGCTGGTTCTTTGTGCTTTGCTGGTTTTCGCAGCCGTGAGCCGGGCGTTTGCTGAACCCATTATGGTCCGGGATTTTTTGAATCGCCAGGTCAGCCTTGCCGAACCGGCGCGCCGGGTTGTGGCATTGGCGCCGCACATTGTTGAAAACGTTTTTTCAGCTGGCGCAGGCCAGGCTTTGGTTGGCGTGGTCAGCTTCAGCAATTTCCCGGCCGAAGCGCAGCAATTGCCGGTGGTTGGCAGTTACAAAGCATTCAGCCTGGAAACCATTCTCAGTTTGCGACCGGACCTGATCATCATGTGGGCATCTGGTAACGGTTTGAAAGCGTTAAGCAAGCTGGAGTCGCTGGGTGTGCCGGTGTATGTGGATGAGCCCGCGACCCTGGACGATGTCGCACGCTCAATCGGCGATATCGGGCGATTGACCGGCACAGAGAAAACTGCACTGCGCCAGGCGGAACGCTTTCACAGCGAATTGGCGGCACTGCGCGCCCGTTATGAACTGCAAACGCCGGTGGAACTGTTTTATCAGATCTGGCACGAGCCGCTGCAAACCATTAATGGCGCACATATTATCAATGATGTGATTGAACTCTGCGGCGGGCAAAACGTTTTTGCCGATGCCCTGGTGCTGGCGCCCAAAGTCAATATTGAGTCCGTACTGCAACGTGATCCGCAGGTCATTATCGCAAGCGGCATGAGCAAGGCGCGCCCGGAATGGCTGGACCAGTGGCACCGGTGGCCGACGCTTCGTGCGGTTCGTGATGGGCACCTTTTTTTTGTGCCACCGGACTTGCTTCAACGCCATACCTTGCGGCTATTGCAGGGAGCGCAACGTTTGTGCGGGCAGCTTGCCTCAGTGCGGAACGACTGATGAACCCTCGCCAACCCGGAATATAGCGCAGCCTGCTTAGCCGGCGAGCTCCGGCAAACGCTGGTCGGCCAGGTCAGCGGCTTTGCGCCACTCGCGCTCGATCTCTTCGCCTTCGCTGTCCAGAAGGTGGGCATTGATGGCCGGAAACAGATAATGGTTTTCGCATGCGATGTGTGTTTCGCTCATTTCAATGTATTCGAACAGGTCAAATTTGAGCCGCTCGTCTGACACAGTCTCACCGTTAGCCAGTGCATTAAAGTCCTCTTGTAACAAGCGGGTTCGTCGTTTGAGTTCTGCGTGCTCAAGCTCCATTTTTTCCAGCATCTCAAATGCCACCGGATTTTCAATTCGGTCACGCAGCCTGACATAGATCAGATCTTCCAGCGGATGATGAAAGCAGTCCGCGTAATTGCGAAGATAGTACATGATGTCCTGCATCAGGCCGAGGTCTATTTTTGCACCTTCGGCGAAATGCCGATGCATTTCCTTTTTCAGGCAGGTTTGTATTTCCTGCATGTATTTATGGTCATCAATCAGTCGGTCTAACAATTCTGACATGTTCCCCTCCCGTTTGTCAGTGGTTGTTTGACTATAGTTTGCACAACTCATGGTGGCAGACAGAACCAGCAGGCGTTTGATTCAGGTCAATCGGTATTGCGGAAAACCGGGATTTTTGAGTGATACATCAAACACAAAATGTGAACCGATTCCTGCCAATGCCCGCATCATGGTCAATGAGTCAATCCGGCTCGCTACCCATTCCGGGCAAAGCGGGTTAGCATAGCGCCGGCAATTCATTGTTTGTGCGTGTTTATGGCAAGTTGCGGAGAAGTCCTGGCCAGACTGTTGGAAGCCTACGGTATTGATACCGTCTTTGGCATTCCGGGGACCCACACTATCGAGCTGTACCGTGGCCTGCCGCAAACCTCTATCCGGCATGTAACACCACGGCATGAGCAGGGCGCGGGCTTTATGGCCGATGGTTATGCGCGTGCCAGCGGTCGACCGGCGGCCTGTCTCACGGTTTCCGGCCCGGGGGCCTTGAACATCGCCACGGCCATGGGCCAGGCCCTGCAGGACAGCGTGCCAATGCTGGTCATCTCGGCCAACAACGCCCGCCACCAGTTGGGTCTGGGAGAGGGACGGCTGCACGAGGTGGATGACCTGCAAGCCGCCATGCGGCAATGCGCGCGCTGGGTGCATACGCTGATGCGCCCGGATGAATTACCACAGGTGCTGGCCAGAGCGTTCGCCATTTTTGCCAGCGCACGGCCGGGCCCGGTGCAGCTTATTATTCCTCAGGACGTGATTACCGCCCCGGCTGACCACGTAGCGGTGGAAGTCTGGCCCTTACCCAATCGTCCAGCGCCCACCACTGCAGCGGTGCAGGCCGCCAGTGAGTTGCTGAACAGCTGTAAACGGCCTGTGGTGGCTGTTGGTGGTGGTGCTGCGGATGCGGCTGATTGGGTTAGAACGTTTGTCGAAAAAATTGATGCGCCCACGACGCTGACTCATAACGCGAAAGGTGTGCTACCGCGCGAGCACCCCCTGTATGTTGCCAGCAGTCCATCATTTGAGGCGGTGCGCGAGCTGTATCGTGATGCCGATGTGCTGGTCGGTATTGGCACGGAATTTTCGGAAACCGATTACGATCTGTTGTTTGACGGCCAGTTTACTCTGGGCGCGGCGAGGCTGATTCGCATTGATATTGACAGCACTCAGCTGGGGCGCCACCTTCGCCCGGCCATTGCGATTCATGCTGACGCCACGCTTGCGTTGCAAGCGCTACTGCCTTTGTGCGAGGCAAATAAACGCGACGGTGCGGAGCACACGGCGGCAGCCAACAAGGCGCTGCAGGTTCATCACCCCGTGGATTACCAGCGGTTCCTGGACAGTATTCTGGATGCTCTGCCAGATGCCTATGTCGTCGGGGATTCTACCCAGCCAGCGTATTTTGCAGCAGCGCAATTTCATCCACCACGACCGCGCTCTTTCGCGTCCGCGGCCACCGGCTTCGGCACACTGGGTTACGCCCTGCCTGCGGCGGCTGGCGCAAAGCTGGCCTGCCCGGAGCGCCCAGTGGTCTGTTTGATTGGTGACGGAGGCCTGCAATTCACGGTGAACGAGTTGGCCGCGCTGGTTGAAGCACAGCTACCGGTAGCCGTGGTGGTCTGGAATAATCGCAGCTACGAAATGATCGCGATGAATTTTCGTGATGCGGGCATGGCTCCAATCGCCTGCGATATCGTTGCACCGGACTTCTTGCAACTGGCTCAGGCTTATGGCTGTCAGGCCAGGCAGGTGCAAAACCTTCAAGTGTTCAAAAGTGCGCTGTCCGACGCTCAATCGGCGCGAGTACCGACGCTCATTGAGCTGGATGAGAGCGACTTTCTTGGGCGAGGTTGATCAAGTGTAGGCCACCAATACCCGGCTCAGCGCATCGTAATTTGGTTCCACGCCAAGGCCTGGCATGTCACTGGCGTACAGCCGGCCACCTTCTGCACGAGGCGCGGGAGTTCCAGTTGAGCCGTC
>JAUIHW010000115.1 GCA_030431775.1 Gammaproteobacteria bacterium | reverse complement strand
TGTTCACCGACCAGGAAGTAGTCGCGTTCAGTGGTACGGCTAACGACGCCCAGGAAGGGGACCTGAGCAGTTCCATTAACTGGAGTTCAAGCCGCGATGGCGCGTTGGGAAGTGGCGCGCAGATCAACACCAATGCCTTGAGCGTGGGCACACACACGGTAATGGCCAGTGTGACCGATCAGGGCGGCAGTGGCGCTACCGGGTCTGCCACTGTTGCGCTTGAGATCACCGGCAGCGGCGACGGTGGCGGTGGCTCAGCAGTAACGCTGGGTGTAAGCGGCGACTCCTCGACTCGCGCGTCAAGCCCAAACACCAACTATGGCGATGAGCCCTTCATGCGGGTTAAGCAATGGGGCCATAAATACGGCTATCTGCAATTTGATGCGGCAGCCCTCGTTGGCGAAGTCAGTTCGGCCATATTGCATTTGTATGTGCAGGATCTGAAGTCAGCCGGTGAGTTGCAAGTGCGCCCCACGCTGGAGCCTTGGGATGAACAGAACATTACCTCGAATAACCGGCCGTCTGAAGGCGCAACAGTGGCCAGCCGCGTAATCACCACTGGCGATGAAGGTGCTTACATACAGCTGGACCTGACCGGCCTGGTGCAGCAGTGGGCGGCATCGCCCGCTACGGCCTACGGCGTAGTGCTAACCACCACGGATGGTGGACTGCATGTGCTGTTTGACACACGGGAAGCGGCTAACCCGGCGTTCCTGGAGATAAGCCAGGGTGAGGGACCCCCAGCCGTATCTACTGTGCAAGCCGTGACTGAGCTGCTGGCCAGCGACTTTGCCGACGGTCGAGAGCCGAATTCTTCCGGGTCGGCCTATGCCAGGCAGCATATTATTCAGCGCCTGCAGGAGTTTGCACAAGGCATATTGCCTGGTAGCGGTGTTGCTGCTTTTGAGCAAAATTTCGCTGAAGGCACCAACATATTGGCTCGAGTGCCCGGTTCGGGCGCTTCAAATTCGGTGGTTGTGCTGGGCGCTCACTATGACCATCTGGGTAGCCAGTGTAATAGCTCTGTTGCCGGAGATGTCATCTGCAATGGCGCCACCGACAACGCGACCGGAGTGGCCGCGGTGATGGAAATTGGGAGGCGCGTGGCAAATTCGAGCACTGCTTTTGCCAAAGACCTGATCATCGCACTCTGGGACACTGAAGAGAGCGGGCTGCGTGGCTCCAGGCACTATGTGAATAACCCAGTCGTGGCCCTGAATAACACCGCGGTGTATGTCAATATAGATATTGCTGGCGCAAATCTGCGGCCTTCCCTGGCAAACAATACGTTTGCGATTGCCGCAGAAACCGGTGGTGTGGCCTTGCAGCAGGAGCTGGCTTCTGCGTTGCTCGGCGCGCCACTGAATGTACAAACCCTTTCGGCCATATTCAGTGAAAACCAAAGTGATCATCAGAACTTCGTAAACGCCGGCGTTCCAGCCGTCTTCTTTACCGATGCCACTGGCCCTTGCTACCACACCGCCCAGGATGAAACCTCTGTGGTGAATTTCGCCAAGCTGGACCAGCAAATAGATATGGTTGATGCACTGGTCAACCGCTTGCTACAAAGTTCAACCAGCTATTCGTTTGCGGCTCCTGGCACAGCCAGCTATGCCGATGCTGAAAAGCTGCTCGCGGTTGTGCAAACAAGCCAGGCGGACTGGGGTGACCTGCCTGGCGACGACCAGGCAACCCTGATTGCTCATCGCAACGAGTTGCAAGCAATCGTTGACGCAGGCGAAGCGGCGTTCTCCAACGCTGACAGCAACTTCCTGGTCGCGGCGGCTGACGATTTTGGCGCGATTATGAATTCTGGTGAGTGCGCGGGGTATTTATAGAGGGTTTTTTTCAGTGATCGAAATAGGTGAAAAAGTGAGCTGAGCTAGCTTGGCATTGGTCGCCACAGAACCGTACCAGGGTTAAGCGTCGCGCTCTGGCTATTCATTGCCTAAATGCCGATACTCGCTATCGAAAAGGTAGTGCAATCAAATTTCCAGGGCTTAAACAAGGGGATTCAATGCTTAAGATAGCCCCAATTGAACTGTATTTATTACGTCAAGTTTTCAGAATATTACTTGAAGAGTTCATAGCTGAACCCGATACGGGGCTCGATCCCAGGAGCGCTAAATCCAACGGCTTCTTGATAATCCTCGTCTAGCAAATTATCAATGGAAAATAGCAGTGATAAACGCTTGCTGAACTGATATTGCAGGCTCAGGTCAACTCGCTGGTACGGACTCAAAGCAACCAGTCCACTGGGGTTGGTAACTGATTCAAACGGTAGAGCTGCCTCTATAGTTGTGTCGTTCCATATATAGTCAATATTCGCGTCGAAGCGGTCAGAAAACCTGTAATAGAGGCTTGCGCCGGCGTGCCATTGTGGCCTGCCTCGCAATACGTCTTCTGAAGAGACCACATCAAGGTCCAGGTAGCTGATAAAGCTACGCGCGCGGATGCGTTTGTCCCGGCTGCTGAAAGCAACGCTAAGGTCGGCGCCTTGTGACTCCACTAGCGCGCGGTTGACGTTAAGAAACAGCTGTTCATCAAGGTCGATCAGGTTCTTGTACTCAGAAGAGAAGATCTCCAGTGTGGTCTGTAGAGTATTTTCGATGAAGACCTGGCGAAGCCCGAGCTGCCAGGTTTTGCTTTCTTCCGGCAGCAGGTCTGGGTTGCCGACTAGCGCATTCCCCAGCGCAAAAAATGAAGGCAACTTAAAGCCGGTGCTGTAGCTGGCATAAAGTGTCGGACCTGTTTCGCTGCTATTCCAAACAACACCCAGCGCACTATTGAATTCATTAGAACCCTTGTCAGGCAGGTCATAACGAATTCCGGAACTGACAACTAGGTTGTCAAGTAAAGCGAGTCTGGCTTCCAGAACACCGCCAAAGGTTTCGCGCTTCAGGGAAAAATCGGTTTCTAAGAACTCAAAGAAAACAAATCCGTCGTCTTCTCCATCTTCCAGTTGGGCATTCACAGCAGCAGCGATTTCCAGGTCGCCAGGTTTCCACGCTATACCCGTATCAATCTCAGTTCTACGGTATTTGGTTTTGTCGCCACGTGCTGGAATGCCGTTAATCGGTGCAACAATTCCGGGCGATAGGAAATCGGTTTCTCGGGAGAACCAGGATATATTGGCATAGCTGCTGGCCTGCATACCCAACTCCCAGTCCAGTCGCCATGTCGCACTGAAATCCTCTAGGTCTTCTGTATCCAGCTCCCGCAATACCGCAAATTGTGGACCGCCGCTGTCTTCCGGAAAAGAAGTACGTGACGCATCCGCATAGCGAAAAGCAAGCAGCATGTCTGCACCAAGAACGCCATGTGTGAGCTTGCCGCCAAGATACCGGTTGTCGAACTTGCTGCCGGGAGTTTGCTCTCCCGCATCCAGGCGCCCAAGATTAAAACTGTAGTGGCCTTTGCCGACTGGGCCCGTCGTAATAATATTGCTGTGGTAATAACCATTATTGCCAATTTCAGCACGTATCCGATTGCTGGGTTGGTCACCACCACTTTCAGTGATGATGTTGATCGTACCCGCTAGTGACCCGGACCCATATAGT
>JAUIHW010000058.1 GCA_030431775.1 Gammaproteobacteria bacterium | reverse complement strand
TGACGCAATAATAAAATCTGTGGTCGCACTCACATCGCCGATCTCGAGATAAAGCGTATCGGCTTTCGACGTATCCAAGGCGTAAACAACACTTTGACCAGGAAACTCAGTGGCTGATTCTTGCCATTCTGCATAAGAAAGCTCCCCTTTCTCGATGACCATGGGCTGGTAAGCGTGTAGTTTGAATTCGTAATCCACAACAGCATCCCCGCGAGGATCAACGAGAATACTATACCTGCCATTTTGCTCCACTTTCAGCGGACCTTTATCTGAATAAGTAGGCTTCAGCAGATTGCGACGACCATCCGGATAAACTATGCTGAAGTCGGTCGTTGCAGAGGTCTTAAGTACATCAAAAAACAGCACCTCGTTTTCTTCCAAATCAACCTGGTAACGAACTGTTTGCCCTGGGGCCTTTGTGCCCCCATCGATAAAGGCATTCCTTGGCGCTACGCCACCGTGCAATTCAGCCGGTGATAATCGCCAAAGCTCAACATCAACTTCCGCTTCATCACGCCTGGGAGTGATGCTAAGCTGATATTCTCCACTTTTTTCCACAGTATGTGGCCCAGAATCAGAATAACTGGAGAACTCAGGCTTTCGCGCTTGTTTGTTCTGGAGCACAAAGTCTGTTGTGCTGCTAGTATCGTGCACGTTTAAATACAAGGTATCGCCCTTATTCAACTGCAGGTCTCTTACTATGGGTTTTGCCTTTGTACTACGCCCCTGGAATTCAATGATAACCTGGTGATTTGCAACAGCCGAACCGCTGGCAACAACTCCTTCTTGTTCGTCGATTGGCGCGTTACTGCTTTGTGTATTCGGCGAGGATGTAGGCATTGACTCTGCCGCATCGGGTGCGGAGCGGCGGCCAATACTTGATTCTTCAGACTCCAGAGAGTCGTCCGGCGAGGAGGCATAAAAATAGCTAAGCGCAGCTATCAGCATCACTCCCAGAAGCAGCCCAGGTATCAACCTGCCAGGTTTACGCGGTTGCTGAATATTATCAGCGGCTTGAACCGCTTGCTGGCCGGATTGAGCAGGCGGATCTACCAGAACAGTTTGTTCCGACCCCGCCGGTTCGGATGTCTCAACCAAGCCTTGTAACGCGTTCGCAAACTCCTCACCGTTCAGGTAGCGACGTTGCGGGTCCTTTGCGGTCCCCTTGATTAACAGCTGCTGCAGAGGCTCACTAATATCCGGAGACAATTGGCGTGGTAGTGGCAGCGGGTCACTGATCACCTTTAGCATGACGGCGATCGGGGTATCCGCACTGTAAGGGACCTGGCCGGTAAGCATTTCATACAGCACCACCGTCAACGAATAAAGATCGCTTGCCGGGCCCAGAGTTTCAGTCGCTTGTGCCTGCTCTGGCGACATATAGGACGGGGTACCAATACCAACACCGGTCTGTGTTAATTGGGTGTCTGCACTTAGAAGTTTCGCAATTCCAAAATCCATCAATACGGGAGAATCATCAGCGCGCAACATGATATTTTCCGGTTTGATATCCCGATGCAGCAAGCTTTTGCCATGCGCATAGTGCAGGGCTGTCGCCACTTTCTGCACAATTTGGATAGCTCGGCTTATGGGTCTTATTGCCCCTTCGCTCTTGATCAGATGCTTGAGATCCTTGCCCTCTACAAATTCCATAACCATGTAGTAATTGCCATCGTGCGAGCCGAAATCGTGGATTTGCACAATATTGGGATGTTGCAGGGCGGCAACAGCTTTTGCCTCGCGCTGGAATCGAACTTTGAAATCTTCTGCGGCAACGAACTCAGGGCGAATAACTTTAATGGCCCGATTTATTTCAAGGTCGACATGAAATGCCTTATAAACGTCCGCCATACCGCCGCGGCCAAGCTTCTCGACTACTTTGTAAGGGCCAATTTCCTCGCCAACCAAATCACGCATGGTATTTCATTCGTAAAGGGGAATTCGTTGGAACAGCCATACAGAAACAATCAACTGAGAAAGGCGACAGCGGCACCAATAAGTACCAACACCAACACGGCGACTATTGCTTTGACGTTCATGCCAGATGATGTACTGCTGCCGGTAGTTTGTTTACTAGCTGACGAAGATACCGCCGCCTGGTTAGCACCGGCTTTAAATAACAGCTTGACTGCACCCAGCTGCACCTCATCGCCATCAGACAAGTAAGCAGACAGCTTTTTCTCACCATTGACAAAGATGCCATTGGTGGAAACCATGTTTACCATACGCCAACGTCCATTCTTGCACACCAATTGCGCATGCTTTGACGAAACGCTTGGATCAGCCACTACAATGTCGCAGCCGGTCTCCCGGCCTATCTCCCAAACGCTGGCGGCATCATCTGCGCTGACCGACAGTTCAACTATTTGGTTTCCAGTAGCCGTGGAAATAATCAGATGCGGCAGGTCCGTATCAGCAGTAGCCGCCGCGCTTTGCAGCGCTTCAGACAGTTCCGGCATATCAGGCGCCTGCATAAGCTGTGTGCCTTCCACTCCCTGAGAATCATCCCAACTTCCTGGTACACTTTTTTCGGAAACGACTTCAGGTTCCGGAGCAGGCGGTTCAACCGCAGGCGGTGGCGCACTGCCGATCATTGTGGCATTTGGGTCAGTTGCTGCTTCTTCTGGCTCGCTTGGCGCGTCTCCCACTTGGAAGGTAAATTGCGCGTTGTCAAAGGCTATGCCGTCCCCGCTACTTAACTCCTGCTGGCCTTCCAAGCGTTGGCCATTGATATAAGTTCCATTCGCTGAACCAAGGTCTTCAAGAACAACTTTGCCATTCTCTACCGCAATACGAGCATGCTTTCTCGACACTCTTGAATCATTCACAGTTATGTCGCAATCATCACTACGCCCGATGCTCATTTCGCCACTAAGCTCGAACTCCGTACCGTCTGCGGCGATCAGGCGAATGCTCTCTGCACTTGACGATGCATTTTCTGCGCTCACGGCTACACCTATAACAGTTTTATCGACATCTTCCACGATCAGCCCTCCATTAATTATCCAGCCACAGATACAGGCCTATTAAACCAACCAACATCATCATCAGCAGCCACCACTTGCTGCCCAAAAGCGAACCAGACCCTATGACGGTGTTTTGCGCGGTTCTTTTCTGATCAGGTTCTTCAGTGCGTGCTTGAGCACGCACAATTATTGTTCCTTCCGACTCAGGCACCGCGGCAGGTAAATCTGTAGCTGAACTGGGTGTTGAATTCGCCAGATAGCTATCGTTTGCCGCATCATAGACTCTGAAGACCTCAGGCTTATACGACCGGGCTGTCTGCCCGCCATCATCGTCACTTACATTGAGTTCTTCGTTTACTCTGACAAATACACAGGTCGCATTGTCTTTACCACCAGCATTGATTGCGGTCATTACCAAAGCCTGGGCAATTTCCTGAACGGGTGCAGATGATGACATATACTCCAGGAGTTGAGCCCCACTGAGCTCACCGCTCACACCATCGCTACACAAGAGCAGACTATTTCCTGGAGCCAAGGTGCCACGATTTACAGCCACTTTCACCCTATCCGCGGTGCCCCCAACAGCCTGAGTGATTACATTTTTTTTGGGATGCGTATCGGTCTCTGCCAGACTTATCTGCCCTGCGTCATACAGAGACTGCACATAGGAATGATCTTTAGTGAGCAGTTTTAAAGTCCCATCCCATAGGTAAATTCGACTATCTCCAACCCAAGCAAGTTTGTAGTCAAAACCGTCGAAGCGTGCAACGACAATAGTTGAGGCCATACCCGAGCGGCCTTCACCCCGTTTAGTCGCCTCAATGACCTCGGAGTGCGCTCGCGCAATAGCATCTTCCAACTCAGCACCTGTGGACATATGCTGCTTGACAACCTGGCACACCAACTCGCTGGCAATTTCACCCGCCTGTAAACCACCAACTCCATCAGCAACAACAAACAAGCCCTGCTCTTCATCAATCAGATACGAGTCTTCATTGTGTTTTCTTTGCCCCTTGTCTGTGAAACCCGCCGATTCAAACACGAATTCCTCCTACAACTTCCTGGCAAATTGATTTGCTACTGCAGCAAAAGATTTTGGAACGTACTTGTCTTCGTTTTCAACGGTGGCGAACAGACTATCAAGCTGGCTGGAAAATTTCTTATCGTCTTTCAGACTGATTGACAAAGTTTCAACAGCCAGGAAAACCTGCTCCGCGCTGGTGAAGTCACGAAACTCACCAGTTGCAGATTGCTGTAGTAAGGCTCTTCTTAATTTTCTTTGGTCATCCGCGCTGTAACTTCTCTTTGCCAGCGTTGTTGCGAGTGTATTCAGTTGCTCAACAACCTCAGCGGCGACGTTAACGATAGCGCTGCGGCCTTGCAAACTCGCAAGATGTAACTTTCGCAGAGTTGTTCGTAAACTATCAGCCTGTGTCGGGACGAGCGTTTGCAATACGGCAATCAATACAGTGATGCTGGCGTCATTCAAACGTACGCTACCAGGAGGTAAGCCACGGCTAGCCTGCTGCGGGCTCCAGCGAATATCGCTCATGGGATGATGACAGGCATGACAGTCAAAAAAGGAGAGTTCCGGCATTAGGCCATTCGCATTCAGCAAGGGCGTCTGCAGAAGCTCTGCGGTTTGTTTTCCGGTTAGAGCAAGCCCTGCCAACCACATATTTACGCTGCGAATGGCGCCTTTGCGTTTTTCGTAATCGGCGTCAACTGAGTAATGCGCTGGCTGATTGACGGTAAACGTTTCCAACTCAAAACTGAGCCGAGGGTGGCCAGCTCCCATGATCTCGTGCGTGGCGAATTTTTTGTCTGTGCCCAAATGGCACGACAAGCAAAGCTTTGCTCGAGCAGCAGCATCCTCTGTTGGGTACATGCCTCGGGCTAAGTTATCCGCATGACTGACATTGGGTTCAGTATGAGTTTCAATCCAGCGTTCTGCTCCGCCATGACATGCTTCACACCCTACTCCGTCGGTAATCTGAAAACGACGCCCTCGTTTTTCCGAGGCCACGTTATCAGCATGGCAGTCCAGGCATACTTTTGCCGTGTGGGCAGCTTCCAGGCCCATTTTGCGTGCTATGGCTTTTGACTGGTCACTTAACAGGGTTCGGTACGCTCTGGAATGATAATCTTCCCGAAGCCACACACGGTATTCATTCAGCCAAACGTTGCTTGTCTCATCTTGCGCAACCTTGCCATGGCAAACGCTGTTGGAACAACTGGCAACACCCAAGTGCTTATCTGCAGAACTTTCCGGCAATTCCTGAGAAAACCCAGGAAATGTAATCAGTAGTAAGCAGCTCGCCAGTAATCTGAGCATGGTTTACTCTCCAGAAGCACCTTTATCTGAGGTGGCTTTTACGGACTGCTGCTCTTTTGGATTAGCGTCCACATCATCACTCACGTACCAGGGTTCGCCCTTGTCGTTCAAGTACATGCGTTGCATTTCCTGCTGATTAAACGGCCTTGAACCCAGCCGCCCGAAGACGGCCACCTGGCCGCCGGTTTCATCAACGCCGCGATCACGCTCCAAACCTCGAGACAAAGAAAGTGCCGGTGATTTGGTTTGATACGAGGCAATCAATTCAGGCCTGGGCTCTGGACTGAAACCATAGAACTTCGGCTGCGAATCAGGCGATGTCAGCTGTAGGATCTTCAAGCCATCAACACCGTCTGCAACATAAGCAAACAGGGTGGCATTAGTGGACGCCACGGTTACATCACGACTGTCCCTAAGCTGCCCGTTGGCGTTGTAGATCTGCAATAGTTTCATGGCCTCTGGCTTGGTGATATCCACAATCGCCAGACCCTGCTCGCCTGCAGCGACGTAGGCGTAGGTTCTCGCCAAGTGCATTCGCTTGGCGTTACGCAACGGCACGACATTGTCTTCAACTAGTCTGGGGTCGTCAGGCTGTGTGACATCAATGACTTTTAAGCCGTCCTCGTCAGTAACAAATAAATAGCGAAATTGCAGTGCGACCGAATGCGCACCATTTAGTGGCAGTTCAGCTTCTAGTTTCGGTTGTAATGGATCATCGATATTGACCACTGCCAGGCCTCGATCGGTCACGATGTAGGCGTAGTAGCCACCTAGCACCATATGGCGAGCACCGCGCAATACCCCACCCTCATTCCAGGTTACAGCTCGCTTCAGCTTGTTATTGCTTGGATTGCCATCTACTAATGTTTCGAAGTCAAATGCAATCAGGCCCTCAATGGCATCGGTGATATACACGTAGTTATAAAGCGGGTGGAATGGTTGCTCTTCATTCACTACCCGCATTAATTCACCGGTGTTTTGCTTAGGCGCGATTGGTTGATTGGTTGGCAATACTATACAAGTTGCATTGCTGGTCTTGATATGTGTGTCTTGGCTTAGGGGGCTGACCGGCGCGGTGACAATCCGTTGAGAAAAACCCTTGTTGGCAATGTTGGCTATGTCATATACGCGCACTCCCTTATCGCCCAATGACGCGAACAAATACTCTCCCCGCATTTGAACGCAATTGACGTCATTCGCGGAATGACTATGGCCAGTTTTTAGAACCCGACCATTCTCAACATGATTTGCAAAGAAATCCGGATACGCGTACTTATGCAGATAACTCCCCAGCACAGCCTGCGGCTCCTCCCACTCGGTTACCTGAACTCCAGTAACATGGTCTTCACCACCGACCCAGGCATAGTAGCCGATGAAATTTATAAACCGTGTGCCATACATCAGCAACTGCGCCATAATGGCATTGTTATCGTTCTCTTCAGACAAATGACAGTCGGTGCACTGCTTGGTCTCAGTCTTGCGCACTGTATGAGGAAAATGCGGGTTGAACGCCTGAGAACTGTATCCGCTTGCAGATATTGGCGGCTGCTGGATGTATATTTTTTCCCGATTGGCGTTAGTGGAAGACAATACTAAGGCTGATGTGGAGCGTACCGGAGCAATTTTTCCACCTTTTGCGGTATCCCGTCGGCCGAGCAGAAACATCTGATCGCGAGAAACTTGAGGGTTATAGGTGGCAAAATTCCGTGTGATACCTCCCTCATAATGTTGTCGCTCAGTCTTCTGGTTTGCTTCAATTGGTAGGTGGCAGCCTCCGCAAGAAGTTGTCCACGAAGTGTGGCAGGAGTAGCACTCCATATCTTCATAGGAGTGAGCAAGGTCAGCTTCCGCCAACCCTGGCCCCCACTCCTGGGTGGCTGTGTTGTTGCTCATGAGCTTGGCTCTGGCAGCCTTGGCGTTGTAACCACTATGACCCTTGCTGACCGAGTCCTTAACCAGGCTGACTTCCCACTCCTTTTCCGGGTCAAGCACTGAGCGCTGAATCAATTTATTGCCTTGCCATTCGAAACGCATTTTGCCATCCGGGTTTCTCAGTGCAGCCAGATCTGTGCCCCCATCCAGCGCAGCCGGCCCTGATGCACGCAAATTGGGATACTCCGTTGCGGTGCCATGACAATCCACACAGTCAATCTCCACGGCTGCAGCCACTTCCCCATATATATGCCCGTTACCATGATTATCCTGCGCGTAATGGCAATCAACACAGTGCATTCCCACGTCAAGATGAATGGATGACATATGCACCGCTTTTTGAAATTTGTCCGGATCTTCATCAGAAACGATGTTGCCATCGGCATCCAGCAAATTACCTGTACGATCACGCTTGAAAATCGCACGGAAATTCCAGCCATGGCCATGATAGTCGGCGAATTGCGTATCGTTGAGCGTAGGGTTCAATTCGCTAACCTTCTCTAGAAACTCTACATCGGCCCACTTCCCGCGTGGTGCAGCTCCCTCAGGATTGCGTTTGTTCACCTTGCGAATTTCTTCGTGACTCGGGTACTTCTGTTCTTCAGGCCACATCGCAGGCGCATCTGACTCATAATCCCACATGGTGTAGCCAAGGTAGGTGTTCATAAACATGTTCGGCTGATGCATATGACAAGACATGCACTGGCTGTTCGGAATCGCTCTGGTAAACTGGTGCTTGAGCGGGTGACCCTTCTCGTTCTTGGGAATTGTCGGGTCTACCGTAATTGTCTCCCCTTTATGTCCGTATTGTGCATACGGCCCGGAATGCCTGGGGTCACGATCGTTGGCATAAACAACATGACATGCCGCGCAACCAGAATGACGATAGTCCCCTGGTTGGTCGTTCGTTCCTATAAAACTTAAATGCGGGTCGTTCAGGCGTGACTTTGTGATATTGATCAGTGGTACCGCTATTCGCGCTCCCGTACCGGGCCCTCGATTGGATTGGCGAATATCCGGTTTGCCCGGCTCCTCCAGTCTCTGCAGTTGACCCAAGGCGTTTGGCAAGCCGACTTCCGGGAACAGATTGGTTATATTTCTACCGCCCGGTTCGAACACTCGAAATATGTCTGAAGGTTTCACGGTCTCCCACGCTGGTAAGGGATAGAGTGCTGGCAGTATGCCTTTCTTAATCATTTCCGGGGTAGGCTTGATAGGACCGACCAACTGTGCCGGTTCGCCTTCCCGAGTGTACGCCTCACCTAATATGTACCTCTTAAATGGCAAAATACCATTGTTGTATGCTGCACCACCCCAGAGCATAGCCGACGTAGACATTAGACTTCGCTCATTGGCCTCAATGATAGGTAAGTGACAAGCACCGCAGGCCTCTCGAGCAACCCGGCTGTCCGACGGATTCACGAAGCGAATAAATTCAGGTGCTTCCCTATTTAGCAAGGTGTAGCTATGTTTTGGGTTTGCGCTGCTGGGAAAGTGCCAATCATCTGGGTATCGCGGTAACACGTGTGCTTTTTCGAGAATGTTTTGATATTCACTATCGCCACGTTCAACTCCATCAGCCAGGAATACCTTGCTGTTACCGCCATGACAATCAACACAGCCCAGCTTGACACCTGGCGTAGCATGCATGGTTTTTTGATCGGTTTCGATGTGACAGCTTTGGCAGCCTGCACTTTTTGCGTCCATTTCTTCCGCGGTCTGCGAAACTGGGGCAGGAGGGGTTAGAACATAATTGCGTTTTACAGGTTTGCTTCCCTCAGCTGCGAAGACCGCACTGCCAGTAGTTAAAACCAGGCAAAACCCGAGCACCATGCTGACCCAGAATCCACTCTGCGACAATCTTGTCGTATTTGTACAGTCATTCATCACTTGCACTCGTTCCAATCAACCTTTCAGCAGGCATCTAGTAAGTTAAAATAAGGTTAAACAACAGGGAGTCCGGGTCATCATCGCCAAATAGCGATTTGAATCCATCACCAGCAAACAGCTTGGCATAAGATAATCTGAATACTATGTTTTGGCTGTTCAACGGTCGCCAGATAATTGCTGCGGAGGCATCCACACCAATATCTTCATCAATGTCTGCCTGCTGGCGCGAAACTTCTAACACTTCTGTAGTGTCAAATTCCAGCTTGTTAACATTAAAGGACAAGCGTAGTTCCGGCATCAATTCCAAGTCGACGCCAGTGCCGTATAGCAAAATCCCTGGGTTGGTAAAGTTGGATTGGCCATGCTCTTTGCTGGATCGCATTGAATTTAAAATCCCATTGCGCTGCGACAAGGCAACTCGCCCACCAGCGATAAATGGAACGCCTTGCCTCACCCAATAACTCGTATCCGCACCTGCAAACTGCGGGTTTTCAAATATTGCATCAAAACCTTCTGACTTATCATCGAACGGGTCGTCATCGCCCGAACCATATAACACCGAGAATTTCGGTCTGATCCAGTCGAAGTCTACGGACGCCTCTGCAGCGAAAAAATAAGCCTGGATATCCGATTTAACATTAGAGAACACGCCGCGATCCACTTCACCAACCGCAGCATAAAGCGATGTGGTCAGATTAAGCCGGCCAAAGTGGCCATCTCCGTTGTAGCCGATATAACCGACATCGTACTGCCTGAATCGTTCTCCGCCGAGCGACGCTGGCCTAGCTATGAAACCATTGTTGTCGAAGAACGCTTCGTCATCTTCGCGGTTGATGTTGTAAGCCAATGTCAACTGCGAAAAGAAGCCCAGCCGTGGCATGTCCTGCCAGTAAATATTGGCGATAAACAAATCGTCATCACGCAAAGATTCACCCACATCATTCAGCCCGCTGTTAGTATCTTTCTCAAAACGACGAAACCACGCAAGATTGTATTGGAAGCGGTTATTGTCCCGGGTACCAAAAAGGCGGACCCCAAATGGTGCGTCCTGAAAAAGAAAGCCCCTAAAATCGCTCGAAAACGGTTGGATGCCAATACGTAAGCTATCAAAGTCGTAGCGGTCAGAAACATTTCGCAAATGCTTGTCAAAAAATGCAGCCTGTATTCCTACATGATTATCGTGCCGCGTATCACCCTCGGAGGGATTCACATTTAGCCCCAGGATCTCATCGATTTCCGTGTAGTTATAGTTGATCACAGGAGTAAAGCGAAACTCATAGTCGGGTGGCTTGAAAACGGTATTACCTTTGTAGTAAACCAATTCAACCGCCAGATTTTGATTGAAGAGATATTGATCATAGCCGCCGAAAACGTTGTTCGACGACGGGTTCAGTGTGCTTTGCAAGCCGACCGGTGTCGGCACGCTGCGCGGCTCAATGACGGAGTCGGAAATCGCCGTGACATTAAAAAACCAGTCATCGTGAATCGGACGATCTCCTTTCAGGTCATTTTGATTATATGGGTCCCACCAACGTTGCTCATAGCCAAGCGCATCAACAATACGCCAGCGATCAGGAATCGGTACCGCTTCGACAAAATCGTCGATCTTGGGCCTAGGCACTGGCGACACCTGAACAGCCCTTACAACACGCCGCGGTGCTTGCTGGCGTTGTCTTTCTACAACCCGGCCGGTCGCAGGGTCGACATCCTTTTCCTGGTAGGCGCAATCGCGGTTTGATGCACCTGAACGTCTGCGCCCGGCTCTGCTACGTTCACGGGTTGCATTATCATCACAGATTTCCTCAACTGCGGTGGCCTGTTGTGCATCCACTGTTGGGGTGAAACTCACCATCCAGCCCACCAACAAGGTCATGCCCGCTGCGCCTAGAACGGTGTTCACCACAAAACGCCCTTTCTTGTTGCTACAGTCCATCGCAAACTCGCTCTTCTTCACTGTCTATGAATGGTGCCTGTGGACATTGCACATATCGCAAGCGAACACCCTGAGGCGTTAATTGATCGGCTCGAATTTCAGGAGGCGCGTTGCCAATACCACTACCAAGATCCTGACCAGCACGGTGCAAACCCAGGAACGAGATCATATCGTCCTGATCGATACCATCACCGGACACCCCGATTCCCCCGACCAGCACATCATCCCGGTAAATCGGCACGCTGCCGGGAAAAATCTGAATACCGTTGCCTGCTCGCAGCGTAGCCGTATCCTCGACACAGTTTTTTGGCGTATCCGTGGCTGCGGCACCAGCTAGAAAAAATATGTGCGCCAATACTCTGTTCATCACAAGATCCAGTTGCAATCCGGTTGAAAAGACGCTCCAGTCGCCATTTTCAAAGTTCTTGCTGAATGGTCCTGGCGCATTACCTTGGATACCGTCCGGAAAAAAGGGTCGCGATAGGTTTCCGCCCGCACGATCAGTAAACGCTATACCGTTACTCAAAGCGGTTGGTCCTATCAGAGCCTGTACATTTGTCACATATTGAGAGATCGGTGCTTGGGGTACTGGAGTTAGCCCCTGCAAATAGTTAGGTGGTGTTGTTAACGAGTTGAGAAACTGTGCGGCGTTTGGTGATGAGAACAAGGCCGCTGTTCGGGCCTTCTGCAGCGATACATCAGCACCGAACACTGGAGCATCCCGGGTGCGAGCCATCGCTAACACCTGACCCTGCGTATCAACAATTGAAATGGTCACTCTGGCCTGGCTGTTGAGTGGGCGACGAATCTGCGCACGAGCTTCATTCGCAACAGCCAGCGCATTTTGCATAATCGTCTGCACTTCTGTCGCAGTTAAAGGCGCAGTAGAAATTTGTGCAGCATCAGTACCTGCTCTTGGAGCGAAACGGTCATTGTTTGCCGCGTCTACGAACAGGAAGGCATCCTGACCGGGGTAAGTATTGGTGTCGGCGCGAATTCCCGAGGCGGGCTGTCCAAATGGCGTACCAGCACGAATCTGGGCATCATTGTATCCAGGTATTCCAAGTAAAATACCGTCTGCAGCCGTAAAGCTGTTGAAGGTATCCGCGGTTGCATCCGGAGCGGATATGTCTTGCAGTCGTACGTCACTAAATCGAAGTGTTTTACCTTCTACCGTGATGCGATCAGCACGGCGATCATCCGGCGCACCAAACCCCGCTGTGGCAGCTGTGGCGATGATTTCGTCCAGATCGTTGTCGGTATCAAGCAGGTTTTTATCAATACTGTAGCGATTATCAGCCATCACACCGACTCCACCAACTAAAGCGCCCGCTTTATAAAGTGGCAAGCCGCCGGGATCGGCCGATAAACCCAACGGAGAACGATGTGGCCCGGGACTTACACCGCCCGGAGTGAAGCTGGCCGTGAAATCTGAACAGGCAAACTGACTGAATTGCACACCAAATAATGGGCCCGCCGGTTGATTGATTTCTCCCGGGTTGAAATTTTGCTGCACAATCTGGTTTGCCGAGCGGGTGGAAAACGCATTGCCCTCGCTTGAAAGATAGGCGCCGGTAAGGGCTTTCGCAATGGCTGCCAGCGTATCGGCATTCAGACCGCTGGGTAGCTCAATTCCGTCCAGACCTGAGCTGACCATCCTCTCATTAGGAAACTCTGTGCTTACTGAAAGCGCATCGTCCACGCCTGCCATGCGAAATACCGCTAGCACATTACCAACCCGATCGGTCACAGCGATAGTCGCCTGCTCTCCGAGGTCCTGGGCCTGAAGCACGCCCTGTGCAATAACCTGGCGTACATCGTCTTCAGTGAGAAAAGACTGTGCAGTCGTGCATTGCCCAGTACATTCCACATTGCTGTTGTCGACACTGCTAGAAGCACCAGGAGTTGTTGAACTGCCACCTCCGCTACAGGCAGCAACTGCAAATAAACTCGTAACGACAATAACCTGCAGTAGCATGGAATATCCGCCAACCCTGTATGGAATTCGCCTGTTAGTCGCTAGCATCTTTTGCCCCGATTTCTGTATCGTCATTTAACTCGGTCTGTTGCACTTCCGGCGGTAACGTTTTTTCCAGCAGGTCTGACTGTCCGCCCACTGCCATCAGGCTTGCGTCGGGATAGTGGTAGTCATGACAACTTACGCAGCTCAAATCAACCGAATGATCTACATCGGCTCCATGACATTGCAGACAATTGTCAATTCCAGGTATGGCAATATCACTGGATTCACTGGACTGCGAAATTTGATGGCAGCTTTCGCAAACGGCACGCTCGTTTTCTCCGGCCAACGCAAGGTGACTCTGATGGTCAAAGCTGGACCGGCTGTACCAGTCATTGTTCACCTTGACCGGTTGGATGTACCAACGATCATTAATGTCCTGTGCACCGGTATCCTCCACCACATGACAGGTTACACATCCGGTATTCGCAAATTGATACTCGGCCTCTTTGATCGCCTCTGCCCGCCCGCAATCCAGACCCGTACCTTCACAACTGGCACGGGCGTCACGCTTGCCCGGAACGCGACGCGGTTTGGTCGCGGCCCTTTGTTTACGCAGCACCGGATCCGTGAATTCACGAATAAAATGAGCTTCCATGGCGACTATGGCCGCCCGCTGATCACCATGCGGCAATTCCAGGTCCGGTTCAAAAACGTCAAAAGTTAGACTGTGGCAGCTGCGACAATCCTTATCCATGGTAATTGGTGCAAAGTGTTCTCCATCATCCTGTAGCTGATGGCAGCTATTGCATTGCAGCGCCTCGCCACTGCCCTGCTCCTGAACCTTTTGGGGATCAAGATGGAGATCGTGGGGAAATTTCAGGTTGGAGGTCTCGCTGATTTCGCTATGCGGTAGCCGCGGCCGTTCAAGTTCCCAGCCGAATGCGCCACCACTACCCTGTGGGCGCAATAGAGAATAGCGAAAAGCAGGGTGATCTTGTTCGGTAAACGCTGAAACGGCAATCGAATTGGTTGGGCCGCTGAGATCAAACTCCTCAATTCGGCCATGGCAGTCTGCGCACAAGGCGTCGTCGGTACGAACGATTTGTGCCGGCTCATTGTGGTCGCGATGACAGGAAGCGCAGCGAAACTCAGCAAAATCATGAATCTGATGAACCTGCAAATCTATATGGTCGGTCAAGCCCCGGTGGCAAGCCAGACACTGTTCGTCCTGCACCATCTGAAACGGTTTCACGTGGCACGTCTGGCAGTTATCACCTATAGCGGGAATACGGTGCGCTGGTATCAGAGGACCGGTAGACCAGCTGTTATCAGAGGCCAATGGCGCAGAACGTAAGGTTTTCGCCACATCATCGTCAAACAGACCAATTACCGGCAGCAGCAGAAACAGCAAAAGGATTGCGACCAGCCCCAGATAAGACCAGGCCCGCAATGACAGACCTAACGGTTGCAGTTCCATTGCATAGCGGGGCTTTACGGCGCCGCCAGACCCTGCAACCGCCTGCACCTGCACCGCCACATCAAAGCCCATGGGCGCGGCAATGATACGGAATTCAAAGCCTTCAACAACAAGGGTATCGCCCTCGGCAAGACTGCCTTTCAGCGCTGGCTTGCCATTTTTTTCGGCATTAAGGCCAGCACCGGCACGATAGCTTGCACCACCCTTGGAGGTACCGCGAATCAGCAGTTGCTTGCCATTTGGCAGCGCCAGCGGTACCAGGCTTTTGTCTCCTGAGCCGAAGCTCAATTCCTTGACATCGTAATCCAGGTCTTCGAACTCGAGCTGATCGGACGATACTGATTTGCGTACTAAATATTGCATGATTTCGCGTATCGTCGTGGGCTACCAGTAAATGAAGACCGACAGAATGTGCACCAGCAATGCCGCCAGTAGTGCCACCGTCAATGGAACATGAAAAAACAACCACACTTTTACCAGCCCCTGCATTCGGATGTCATTGCGCAACAGACGCAGAATAGTCTGGCGCCGGCTGAACAAGGTCAGAAGTTCATCCAGCGCTGCTGCCTCAGACCGCTTGTTGCTTCTTGGTATGCGCTTGGCTAGCCGCTTAATGACCTCCTGTTGCTCAACATTCGGCAGGGGCTTGCCTCCCCCTTCCGCTTGTGGCAGATGCACCATGGAATAGTCTTTACCCGAAAGCTGCGCAAAAAAACCGCCGCCGTAGCGACTCAGCTCAATCGCACTGGCCACCATACTCTGGACATCGGCACCACAATCGGCAGCGGCCGACAATGCTTCCTCATCTACATCGGCTAACTCATTAAGCCAGGCCTGCCGGGGTTGATTGAGGCGATTACCGGCAATTCGGCCGGGGTAGTGCAGGTATACATAAATTCCGTAAAAGCCCGACAAAATAACCCCAGCCATCAACACATAAGCCAGGGTATGTACGTTCCAGCCAAACTGGGCTGCACAATGTAAAGTGGCTACAACCAACAAGGCGGCACCCAAATAGACATGAGCCGACGTCCATCCTTGCACAGTGCCCAATGAAGAGCTGTAGCGACGCTTACGAACCCCGAGTAAAGACAACCAGACAATCAGCAAAGCGCCGATGGTTCCCAGCACATAGCCTTGCCATGTCCCGCCATTGGGAGGCTGTGCGCCGCCAGCCTGCGAGAGATAAAGCACAACGCTCAAAAGCAGCACGCCAACAGCGACGAACAGGTAACGGCGGTTTGAGAAACGAAGAATATTCTGGTGCATTTGCCTACCGCCCCGCCACCAATTCGCCAAACTGATCAGGGCCCAATCGCACTGCCGCCCCGGTTGGGCAGGCGCGAACACAGGCAGGCCCTGCGGGCTGATCCATGCAGGCGTCACACTTAACTGCTTTTTTACCTTTTTCTTTGGCCTGAGGATCAGGTTCGAAGTTGTTGGGCTCCCCCGGCCCAAAGCCCGCCCCAAAGAACAACCAGCTCAGCAAACCAGGCTTCTTAGGCGCTTCATAACTGAGCTTGATCACATCGTAAGGGCAATTCGTTTCGCAATTCCCGCATCCGATACACGACTGATCAATGAACACCTCTCCTCCGGAAGACCGGTGAATCGCGTCTGCCGGGCAATCCTTCATGCAATGCGGGTGTTCACAGTGCCGACAGGAGACCGGTACGTGGATACCTGCATAGGAAGCACCGCTCGCGCGGTTCAATCGTGAAATACCGGCATGGGTTTCTGCGCAGGCTTTCTCGCAGTTGTCACACCCCACACACAAATCTTCATCAATGATCAGCGCATTGGTGGCCTCTCCCAAGCCTTCTCCCATCAGAAAGTTGATGGCACGACCACCTTCGGGGTAAGAGGCCATCGCACGACTTTGGGTCAACAGTGCACTTGCCGAGTCTTGCAGGCTATCGATAATTTGTGGCTCACCGCCCACCAGGCGTAAAAACTGGTCTTTATTCAGGCGAATGGTTTCCACCCGAACCGCAGCCTTGGCCGAGTCCTGGCGCACTGGAGTACCCATCAACGCCATCTGACCCACCAGATCACCGGACTGCAGCTGGGAAAGCACCAACTCCGTGCCATGAGATTGCTGTACTAAGACAACGGTGCCACTGCGGATCAGATCCAGGTAGCCCCCTTCACTGCCTTGTTCGTATAGCAGCTCACCGGCTTTGAAGGTTTTGAGCTCCACTTCTGCAGCCAGCTGCCCTAGCTCTTCGCTGGACATGGATGGCGAAAAGGCCGATTGCAGCGCACGCATGATGAATACCCGATCAATGCCTTCGCGAACATCGTCATTGGAGTTCATCAACTTGACCATTATTCGCCGCGGGGTTTCAATCAAAATACAGTCGCTGCCAGCAATGGCATCTCCCGATCGCGGACGGCCGGAAATCAGGCTCATCTCACCGAAGAACTGGCCCGCCTTCAAATCCTGCGGCTCGCTGCCCCTGGCAAGCTGCACTGACGCCGTGCCCTCAACCAGCGTATAAAAGGAATTACTGTATTCACCATCCCGATAAATGTATTCCCCGGCCTTGATCAGCTTAGTCAGCTTTCCACCTTCCTCGGAAAGTGCGGCATCGCGTTCACGCGCCGCTTCATCGTAGTCAGCTCCATCCAGAGAGATCATGATATTGCTTTCAATGATCAGCTCTCGAAACGACAGAGCATTCATACGCCTGAACATGGGCACCCTTTTCTGGTACAGGTCCAGTACATCTTCGGCATCCATCGCGTAAGGCAGCAGGCGAAACTGTTTTTGCAACAAAGGATAGTCGGCGGGCTTTATTTCGTTCCCGCGAATGAATTCAACAACATCGTGCCCCTGATTCATCGCCTGCTTGATCAGGGGGTAACCGCCCAGCGCACCGATTATATAAAGCCCGGGAACATTGCTTTCATAGTGCCGGTCAAGATCAGGGATAGCATCCGGCTTCTCATTGGGGAACTCCACGCCACAGCTTTCCACAAAGCTGCGCGGAGGGATGGCGCCTAGCCGGGCAATGATACGGTGGCATTCAATTCGCTCTTCACCTTCGGGCGTATTCAGAATGATCGCGCCGGTAGCACCTGCCTGCGCCGGCAACTCCAAACCGGCAACCGTGGTTTCATATTTGCAATAAAAGGATTTCTTTTTATCGTTGATCGCCGCCAGCACCGCATTCAAATTACCTTCTTTTGCCCGGCTGAACTCAGCTTTCCGATTGACGATGTAAACAAGATTATGGGCCGATAAACCCAGCGCATTTTCAATCGCCGCGTCACCTGCACCAACCACAACGATGGTTTCACTCTTGAATTCCTCCGGGTCATCAAGTTGGTACATGACGAAATCGGATTCGGCATCACCTTCCACGCCGAGACGCCTCGGATTGCCCTGAAACCCAATCGCCAGAACCACATTTTCTGCAAGCACCTCCGAACCGTTCTGCAGGGCAATGCGAAAATCACCTTTCTCGCCACTTATCCTGGCGACTTCCGAGTTGTACGCAATATTGATGTTGAGCGCCTGCAGGGACTCGGCCCAGCTGTCGAGTATCTGCTCTCGCTTACCCGCCTCAAACTGCATGGGGCTGCGCAAGGTAAGAAACCCTGGCTCCGCCATGACATGCTTGCCTTTTTGATAGCGAAAAATTGTTTTCGCATGGGTGTTGAAACCTTCCAGCAAAACGTGGGTAGGTTCACTTTGAGCAGTTTCCTGGTCGTACTGCGCAGCACGACCAGCCGCACTTAGGCCGGCTGGCCCCGAGCCAATAACAGCGATATGGAAACGCTTATCCACAGCTGGCGATCCTTATATTTGTAATAGTAGCTTCTTCCGGAGGCTACTGGTTCTTGCAAAAAATTGTTCTTAATTATTGTTTCTGTTATTTGTGACAGTTGTTCCTACACCACTCCGTAGGCAAGCATCGCATCTGCCACTTTCACGAAGCCCGCGACATTCGCACCCTTCAGGTAATCCACCCTGCCATCTGTCTCGCCGTATTCAACACAACGTTCGTGAATGGATTTCATGATACTTTGCAACAAGTCCTGAAGCTCCACTTCATTCCAGGAAATTCGTGCACTGTTTTGGCTCATCTCAAGACCAGACACCGCCACCCCGCCGGCGTTGGCGGCTTTACTCGGTGCAAACAGAATTTTTGCGTCCTGGAAAATTGCAATCGCATCCTGCTCACTGGGCATATTGGCGCCCTCGGAGACCCCCTGACAACCATTCTTAACAAGCAGTTGCGCATCCTGCACATTAATTTCATTCTGGGTCGCGCAGGGAAAAGCCAGGTGACAAGGCACGGACCAGGGTCGTTCGTCAGCAACAAACTTACAGCCAAACTCGTCGGCGTATTCAGATATTCGACCGCGCCGTTTAGTTTTCAAGTCAATCACGTACTGCAGCTTTTCGGCATCAATGCCGGCCTCGTCATAGATAAATCCAGAGGAGTCCGACAAGGTCACTACTTTACCGCCCAGGTGATTTATTTTCTCAACGGCATAGGTTGCAACGTTACCGGAACCTGAGACACAACAAACCTTGCCGTCCATGGAGTCGCCAGCATGCTGCAGCATATTCTCCATGAAGTAGACAGTGCCATAACCGGTCGCCTCGGTACGAATCAGACTACCTCCAAACTCCAGGCCTTTCCCGGTCAGTATGCCCTTAAATTCGTTTGCCAGCCGTTTGTACTGCCCGAACATATAGCCAATTTCACGAGCGCCCACACCAATATCACCGGCCGGCACATCGGTATCAGCACCGATATGACGGAACAGTTCCGACATGAATGCCTGGCAAAAACGCATTACTTCACGGTCACTTTTACCTTTGGGATTAAAATCCGAACCGCCTTTCCCACCACCCATTGGCAAACCGGTAAGGCTGTTTTTGAAAGTCTGTTCAAAGGCAAGAAACTTCAGCACGCTTTCGGTAACACTGGGATGAAACCGAAGCCCGCCCTTGTATGGACCGATCGCATTATTGTTCTGCACCCGGTAGCCGCGATTTACCCGGATATTACCTTCATCGTCTTCCCAGCAAACCCGGAATATCACAATGCGATCAGGCTCGGTCATGCGCTCCAGTATGCGCAGGTCCTTGTATTTTGGTTTGTTTTCAATGAACGGGAGAACCGTCCCAGCAACTTCATAGACGGCCTGATGAAATTCAGTCTGACCAGGGTTGCGCTTGATCAACCCGTGCATGAATTCCTGAACTAGATGCTCGGTCTTTGCGTCCATGGCTATCTCCTTTTTGAAATTATTATGCGCATGAAAATCCTTCTAATCAGCCAGGTAATGAATACCTGCGTTCGAAATTAACAGAAAGCTGGCAAGTGAACAAGCGGAATCACGAACGCCATGTGATAAAACGCACCTTGCGAACGATGAGCAGATGTTTCTGAAACAAACAAACATCCCGCTCTCATCAGCTTTTGAGGCTGTGAAGAAAATGTGTTCCCCTCTTCGCGATTACCTGCTGATGGATTTATATCTGCTGTGGTACAAACAGGAAATCGCCGGATTCGTGTCCGCCG